>JAFDXF010000009.1 GCA_018268055.1 Bacteroidota bacterium | reverse complement strand
TGCTCGCGGTTGACACCTTGTATTTGTGGCATTTTTAATTGCTGTTTTGCTCATTAAAACTATTGAAATTAATTTATATTTGTAAATGCTTTTGAATTATTTTTTTCACAGACTGCCGTTAGCGGCTATATTACAACCGACCGTGCTAAACAGAAAGTTCATATATTTGCAGACACAAAAAATTAAGTAAAGACAGAATGTAAAAAATAATTACTTTCAGACATATCAGAACAACAACCGCAAAGCGGTTGCTGTATTGTTTCATCTTTAACGAAAGAAATTATGTTGATTTTACAAAACATTTCATATACACACCCAAGCAAAGATTTACTGTTTAGCGACATCAATCTGACAGTAAACAATCACGAAAAGACAGCTTTAATAGGCAACAACGGAGTAGGGAAATCTACCTTGCTCAAAATTATTGCAAGCGAACTTCAACCTTCAAGCGGACAAATAAACATTGACGCAGAGCCGTATTATGTTCCGCAAATTTTCGGACAATTCAATCATTTGACAATAGCACAAGCGTTGCGAATTGAAGGCAAATTGAACGCTTTGAAAGACATCTTGAACGGAAACACAAGCGAGGAAAATTTCAATTTGCTGAATGACGATTGGACAATAGAAGACCGTTGCAAAGAGGCACTGAACTTTTGGCAATTGGACGGCTTAGACTTATCGCAAAAAATGGAAACGTTAAGCGGAGGACAAAAAACAAAAGTTTTTTTGGCGGGAATTTCCATTCATCAACCCGAATTGGTTTTGTTGGACGAGCCAAGCAATCATTTAGACGTTTCGGGCAGACAACTTTTGTATAGCTTCATTAAGTCCACAAAAAGCACATTGATTGTTGTAAGCCACGACAGAAAATTACTAAACTTGTTGGACACAATTTGCGAATTAAGTAAACACGGAGTTAAAGTTTATGGCGGTAATTACGACTTTTACAAAGAGCAAAAACAAATTGAAAACAACGCTTTAAGTCAAGACATTCAAAGCAAAGAAAAAGAACTGCGAAAAGCCAAAGAAAAAGAACGGGAAACATTGGAACGACAGCAAAAATTAGACAGTCGTGGAAGAGGCAAACAAGAAAAAGCGGGCGTTGCCCGAATAATGTTGAACACTTTGCGAAACAATGCAGAAAACAGCACATCAAAAATGAAAAGTGTTCACGCAGAAAAAATCAGGGGCATTTCGCAAGACTTACAAGAACTTCGTTCTTCGTTGCCTGACATTGACAAAATGAAGTTTGGTTTTGACAATTCAGCATTACACAAAGGAAAAGTTTTGTTTACGGCAACAAATATCAATTATGCTTACCACAAACAACCGCTTTGGAAAGACAATCTGAACTTTCAAATTACAAGTGGCGAACGAATCGCATTGAAAGGTACAAATGGTTCGGGAAAAACTACTTTGATAAAACTCATCTTGGGCGACATTAAACCGCAAGCAGGAACAATTTACCGAGCAGACAACAAAGCAGTTTACATTAACCAAGACTATTCTTTGCTTGACAACAAACTAAAAGTTTACGAACAAGCCGAACAATTCAATGTTTCTGCATTACAAGAACACGAAATCAAAATCCGGCTCAACCGCTTTTTGTTTACAAAAAATGATTGGGACAAATCTTGTAGTGCTTTGAGTGGTGGCGAAAGAATGCGTTTGTTACTTTGTTGCTTGACGATTAACAGTAAGTCACCAGATATTATTATTTTTGACGAGCCAACAAATAATTTAGACATACAGAATGTTGAAATACTGACAGCAGCAATAAATGAATACCAAGGGACAATCATTGTTGTGTCGCACGATGAAACATTTTTAGAACAAATAAACATAGAACGGACAATTGAACTTTGATAAAAATACAGCCGCTAACAAGGTATTGCCGCAATGGGGGGTAAAGTGCTTCTATGAAACTTTTGTGCTTAAACAAACGGTAGTACATCTATTGAACTTTGGTGCTGAAAATCCCCCACTGCGGCAATACCCGAACCGTTGCCTGTAATTTTTAATCGACACGAATTAACAGCATAAAAATGGGAAGTATTGTTTCAAGAGACATGATAAAATCAATGGGCTTTGGTTTGATTCTTATGGCTCTTTTTACACTTTTTTGGTTTGGTACTGCTGCATCAAACTTAAGCGGCAATTTTATGTGGATATTGTTTGCGTTTACTGATTTAATTGCTATAGTGTTTATTGTTTATGCGATACATTTATTTTTAATTTCAAAAAGATTCCCACAAACCCAAGAATCAGATAAGACAATTAGGCGAAAAATTTTAACGAAGTTTGGATTAGTTTTCGGCTTAGAAGGGCTAACAATAGCAGTTTGTGTATTATTATTAAAGCAATTCAATCTCCATGAATTCATTATCCCAGCTATAGCCACCATCGTTGGCTTACATTTTTTCCCAATGTCTTCAATTTTTCAAAGAAAATTAGACTTCTATACAGCCTCATTTGCAACAATTGTTGGCTTGGCAGGTTTGTTATTCACAGCTACCAAAAAAAATTCAAGCACCGATATTAGTATTATTGTAGGAATTGGGATAGGAATTGTTACGACTTTTTATGGGATTTACATGATATGGACAGCGCAAGAACAAAAAAATAATCAATTTGCTAATTGACAAAACTACAGGCAACATGGGTTTTGTGCAAGTGGGGCTTTTGGTTGTTAGCCTCGGCTTTTTGTTCGCTTATCGGCTGCGGTTCCGGGCTTGACGTTCATTTTTCAGCATTAGTACTTTTCATTATTTTGAGTTCGGCAATCGGCATTTGTTCCGGGCTTGACGGAATACTAATCCCACACCTGCACAAAGCCGTAAACGTTGGGCGTAATGCAAAAAGACCGCATACAGATAACAGAACATTTAACTTCAATGGAAAATAAAAAAGTATTAAGAGGAGTTTCGACAATAAATTTTTACGCAACCGACCACTCAAAAGCCGTAAGATGGTATGCTGAATTTTTAGAAATGGAACCCTATTTTAGTGTGGCAGGTTATGCCGAATTTCGCCTTGGTGATTATCAACAAGAGTTAGGAATAATAGACAGCAAATTTGCGCCAAACCATATTACAGACAAACCAGCAGGTGCGACAATTTATTGGCACGTGGACGATTTGCAAAAAATCATTGACAAACTTATTTCGTTGGGGGCAACTATTTATCAAGAAAAGACAGACAGAGGAAATGGATTTATTACAGCTTCATTTCTTGACCCTTTCGGAAATATTTTGGGCATTATGACAAATCCTCATTACATAGAAATATATAAAATAACAAGTGGAGCTTAAAGAAGGAATACCAACACTTTACGCATCTTCGCTAGCAGAATGGAGAAAGTGGTTAGACGTAAACTGCCAAACAGAAAAATCAGTTTGGCTTATTGTATATCACAAAACAAGTAAAATACCAAGCGTTCATTGGCACGATGCAATTGAAAATGCACTTTGTTATGGTTGGGTGGACAGTAAAGCAAACAGTAGAGATAAAGAAAGCTGTTTTCTAAAATTTACACCCAGAAACCCAAAAAGTAAATGGGGAAAACGTAACAAGGAGCGAGCGGTTAAAATGATAGAACAAGGTTTAATGACAGAACACGGACAACAGCTAATTGACATTGCAAAAGAAAATGGAAAATGGGAAGCAGAATAAATGCACATACGCCCAATCGAGTAGGCGGCTCCGCCAGAGACTGACGGAGTGCACCTCTCACACCACTAAGCGTACGGGTCGCGTACTTAGCGGTTCACAGATAGATGGGTTTAGTGTTGTGTAAACCTCCAACAAAC
>JAFDXF010000094.1 GCA_018268055.1 Bacteroidota bacterium | reverse complement strand
CTTTTAGAAAGTAGTCGAAGGCGGTAGTATTATTGATGACTTTTGTTAAGATAGATTGTATGCCGGTTTTCAGCATAGCAGTTTGGCGGTTTAAGTTTACATTCAAAAAAATAAATTTTGAATGTCTTAGTAAATATAAAAATTTTTAAAACAGATTTCCAAAT
Source organism: Bacteroidota bacterium (assembly GCA_018268055.1). Classification (GTDB taxonomy): domain Bacteria; phylum Bacteroidota; class Bacteroidia; order Chitinophagales; family Chitinophagaceae; genus JJ008. The sequence continues at coordinate 80,529 of JAFDXF010000094.1, read as the reverse complement.
TTTTGTTGAAGATGTTTTTGAAGGCCATATTTTTTTCGTAAAAAAGCTATTACTACTTATTAAACAATTCGTAAAAAATAAAAGAGGTTGTCGATCTTTTTTTTGAATGCTCCTTCATAGTAATCGTCTATTTTTTAAATAACTCAGGGGCGGACAAGTCGGAAGCAATTATATTATTTGGAGGATTGGCCAATGCCGGCGATTTGATTTTAAATCCAACAAAACAAGCGATGGAAGCTAATTTGATTCAGGTATTTAAAAATAAAGTAGCTATTAAATTCAGCCAATTGCGGGAAGCCGATGCAGCTATTTTAGGAGCAAGCGCATTGGTGTTATAATTTTGAATATTATTTTTTCATTATCATAAACACTGCGGGAACAGGCCTTTGCCCGGTAGCATCAGAAACTTTTATTGTTTCTTTTCCATTCACTACCATACAACTACTGCCACCGCCATCCAAGTTGAGTGCTTCTACACAACCAAGGTCTTTCAATATCTGAGCTTCCTGTGTAAGTGTAGCGCCTGCGGCAGATTTATTCCTGCCTTCGACAACCAATATAATCAACTTATCATCATTGGTATAACCCATTGCTGTGCGTGGATGTTTATCATTAATCGCCTTTCCCGAAAATTTTAATTCTTCATTATTGGTGATAACAATTTCTCCATTTTGAACTAAAACCGGTCCACCTCCTACCGCAGTTTGCATTTTCCATTTTTTAAAAAATCCCAGCTTGCCGTCTAATCGCATTGTGTGTACATATTCATCTTTCAATAAATATTTTTTACCCGGTCTTGCCGTAGAATCTTTTATTACAATAGGACAACATTGAGTAGCCAAAGGCACTCGCATAGACGAATCAGCATACAACCAAGCAATTTCTGCATTTCTTTTTTTATCAATTCCAAAAGCACTGGAGAAATAATGCCGATAGGTTAATGTGTCTTTCCCTTTATTCTCAACAGTGGAGGGTGCAAACGAAACTAATTTATTGTTACGCACCACTACATTCAAGTTTCTGTTTGTAGCAAATGAAAAGAAGGTGCAATTAACTACTGCAATTGCTTTTTTATTTCGTTCAGAAAATTGTTGTGGCGTAAGCCTTCTGTTCAAAGTAGTATCAACGGTAAAAGCAAGCGACTTATCTTTTAAATCTGCAATCAGGTAATAAGCTTTGAAAGCAGCTGTATCAGGTTTATCATCCGTAAAATAAATATGAACAGATAAAGGCAATGGCTGATACAAGGAGTCAACATTCTTCCATTTTAATTGTGCAGATACAGTGATTGCCGAAAAAACTGTAACCAATAAACAGATTGCTTTTCTAAAACTCATTAAAAATTGATTGTGTCATTAAATCAAACTTTTTTCTTTCCCAAATGTCGTTCACTACGATAAGAAGAACGCACTAATGGGCCGCTTTCTACATATTCAATTCCGAGTTTGTGTCCTACCTCTCTATACTCAGCAAACTCATCGGGATGCACAAATCTTTTTACCGGCAAATGTTTTGGAGTAGGTTGCAAATATTGACCAAGCGTTACTACATCAATTCCATTATCTCGTAAGTCGGTTAATGTTTGAATTACCTCTTCCTTTGTTTCACCCAGCCCGAGCATAATACCGCTTTTGGTACGCATTCCGTTATCTTTTAAATAGCGTAACACTTCCATACTTCTCCAATATTTTGCTTGAATACGAACTAAGCGACTTAACCTTTCAACAGTTTCAACATTGTGGCTTACCACTTCGGGAGCAGCATCTATAATTCGTTGAATATTCTCATTCTCTCCTTTAAAATCAGGGATTAATGTTTCTAAGGTTGTTTCAGGATTTAATTCTCTTACTGCTTTGATCGTATTATACCATATTATTGAGCCACCGTCTTTCAGTTCATCTCTATCTACTGAAGTGATAACAGCATGTTTTACTTTCATCAGGTGAATGGCTTCTGCTACCCGTTGTGGTTCATCCCAATCTACCGGAAGTGGTTTACCGGTTGCTACAGCACAGAATCCGCAGCTTCGTGTGCATATATTTCCCAATATCATAAATGTGGCAGTGCCGGCACCCCAACATTCGCCCATATTCGGACAGTTTCCACTCTCACATATTGTATGTAGTTTGTAATTATCAACAAGGTTGCGTACATGTCTGTAATCTTCACCTATTGGCAGTTTTACTCTGAGCCAATCAGGTTTTTTCACTCTTGTATTATCGGCAACAGGAATTTTAGGAATATCACTCATGAGGCAAAAGTACAGTTCTTATTTCCTTCGCCCAAACAACAATGCCAAGTAACCCTGAAAGAACAATGCTTTATCGTTTTGCTTTGCCATTATTTTTATTTTGGAAGCATAATAATCAACTCCAACGCCTATTTCAAGTCCTGATACCATTTCATTAAAACGACCATAATCAAAACGCAAGGCAGCACGTGCAAAAGCTCCTGGTTTCACACTCATCTCACTCCAACCTTTACTAAAACCACCTCCGCCAATGATACCACTTCCCATAAACAATGCTGTGTCTTGCGAATATTTAATCAATTTACTTTCGCCACCGCCCGGGTTTTGTACTTCCAAATAATAGGGACGTAATAAACCTATTGAAAGCCCACCGGAATAAACTGCTGATACAGCAACACCGTTTTTATTTCCTTTCTGCCCTAAAATATATTGCTGACCAAATCCAAGTGCTACCTGATAAAAGTTATTCACTTTACCATATTTATATGGAGTTCCAAATACGATCGCCCCATTGGGAATTTTTTGTTCTTTTTGTCCCATTATCTCTGTAATATCCAAGCGGTAAATACTTGTTTTACGCACAGTTTTCATTCTTCCTATTTCTACAAAACCGCCGTAACCATTGGTTCGCAATTGTCCTCCAAAAATGGTTTGTTTATGATATACCAGATTTCCTTCTTCAGCCTGACGAATCAGGTTGTTTATTTTTTGCCGCTTTGCTTCCTTCTTTTCATTCTTTTTTGGCAGTTCGGTATTTTGAGCACTTACTGCAAAAGTTATTGAAAGCAAAAACAACGCTATACTTATTTTCTTCACGGGTATCATTTTATTATCCAACAAAACTGATTCTTTTATTTCCGATTTCAGATATTAAATTAACAACTTATGTATTCAATAAATATCTAACGTAAATTTAGGGCAAATTATTTAAAATGACTTCATCAGTTTTATACACCGGCGCTTTACGCACCACCTGCACACACTTGAAAAGTGGTTCTTCTTTCGAAACAGACGCTCCAATTGATAATAATGGTAAAGGCGAACGCTTCTCACCTACCGATTTGATGGCTACCAGTCTTGCAGCTTGTATGATTACCGTAATGGGCATCAAAGCCCGCACAATGGATATGGATTTGAATGACGTTAAAATTGATGTGCTGAAAAATATGAAGAGCGATCCCCGACGTATAGGCGGCATTGAACTCACTTTCCACATTCCGGAAGCCTTAAAAAACATTGATGCTAAAACAAAAGCAATTTTAAAAAACACCGGCGAAACATGCCCTGTGATTAAAAGTATTCATCCTGACATTGAGGTGAAAATTGACTGGGGCGCTTGGGCTTAATTAAATCTTACTATAATTTATTGTTGCTTTAATATAGCATTTCCTATTGCACATTCCAGACATCGCTTTTGCGTGCAGTATTCGTTTTTTAATTCAATGAATGCTTGACTGTCGTAAGCATTTCTATTTTTAATTCCAAGTGCAACAAATTTTTTTGTAATGTGATTGCTTTCTCCTTTTACACCTTCGAGCCATTTCAAAGCCTTACTCTTATATTTTTCTTCTTTATGATAAGTGCCATAAGCAAAAAGTAATGGGCTGATTGTATTTATAATCATATTCTCAATCATGGTTTCGCCCAAATCTTTTACTTTATACTTTGAAGGGTTGTCAAATTTATAATGATAATGCCAGTAATCGTTTGCGGCAACATCAAACATCGTTTTTACCTCATTTACATTTTCCGCTTCTATTATTTTAGAAAAGAGATGTGATGATTGATGAATTAAAGAAGCCAACTGCGCTAAACGAATTGTAGGGAAATTTCCCGGTCGCATTCTCAAGAAGTATAAACGTTGATGTGTTGGCTTCAAGCCATACTTTTCTTTCAGGAACAAATACTCTTTCTGCAAAAGCTTTGGATAGTCATCCACAAATTCTTCTTCCAATAAACCGGCCTGGCCAAATAGTAAAGCTTCTAACTGATTTATCTGAGACTTATGCTTCGCCAAAATATTTAGAGATAAAGAACGTGCCATTGCTTCGAATGCTTCACTGTTTACTTTCAATCCAAAATTTCGAGCTAAAAACCACCAAAATATTTCTTCCCAATGATAATGGTTTTCTTGGGCATACGCTATAGCTGTTTTTGATTTTCTCAATAGTCTTTCAGCAAGCAATCTGTCTTTCCAACTTGTCCATGTTATACTTTTTACAGAGTCAATCATATTCTCACACGGAATAAAAGTAGATTGGCTCATCATTGCTTCATATCGTTGCAAAAGTATTTTTGACACTCTTCCTTTTAATTCAAGCACCGGTAAGATATTGTCTTTTGAATCATCTTCCCATACCACATGCAGTATAACATTGTTATAATTTTTATCTGTTTGATGTTTATGTTTCTTCCAATCAGAACTTTTTATGTGCAGTTCAATACTTCCAGCCCAAATAGTTTTACCAATTTTGATTTTCGCATTCAAAAAATCAGGTCCTTGATTGGTATTATATGTTCCTTGAAAAATTAATTGCAACGGCTCGTCACTTTTAGTACACAATGCTCCTTTATCAAAATATTGAAATTGCCAAATATATTGAAGCAGACGTTCGGTCATACAGCGAGTTATAATCTAAAATTACTATTTAAACTTCAAATTCATTTAACGCAGTCACTACCCTATTTACCGGCAAGCCCATCACATTATAAAAATCACCGTTGATTGATTTAATACCTACAACACCAATCCACTCCTGAATGGCATACGCACCTGCTTTATCATAAGGCTTGTATTTGTCCACATAATATTCTATTTGACCTCCGGAGAGCATATTAAACTCTACTTCTGTAATGTCGGCAAAAGAAATTTCTTCATCGCCTTTTAATAAAACAACTCCGGTAATGACTTTATGTTTTTCTCCTGTCAATGCCATCAAAATGGCAATAGCTTCTTCACGATGAACAGGCTTACCAATTATGTTATCGTTCAAAACAACTATGGTATCAGCAGCTAATATGACCTGATCGGTTTTAGTTTTATTTTGAACCGCTATTGCTTTATTGCGTGCAATATGTATGGCAATATCTTCCTGCGTGAGTGTGGGTGGAAACATTTCATCACTATCAGAAACGACAACATCAAAAGGAACTTCTGCCCATTCCAATAACTGCTTTCTTCGTGGTGATTGAGATGCTAAAATTATTTTATTCATAAATAAAAATAAAAGAAAATCATAGATAAAACGCCTGTGAACATACTCAATTTTACGATATTGCTTAAACGATGATAATCCTGCTGCGTTCTACTTGATTTCAAATGTGAAAAAACTAAAATCAAGGGCACGATAACTGCTGCCAGCACATAAATAATTGCAAACCACCATTGAAACTGCAATACATATACAACCACCGAAAAAAGTAATGCCAGTAAAACTGTCAACCAAACAGCAATATATACTTTCGTAACATTCACGCCCCAAACAATGGGCATTGTTTTGCATTGATAAGCAGCATCGCCATGCATATCTTCCAAATCTTTTATTGCTTCACGTACCAACGAGATAATAAAAGCAAACGCAGTATATTGAATTGCTAATTTGAACAATTTATCATGTACTATATTGCCTCCACCAAAAGCATCTATGAAATTTACTTTGGAAAAAAACACAACAAGTATAGTCCAACCGGTTAATACCGATATAACAATATTGCCAACGAGCAGTTGTTTTTTAAAATTGGTAGAATAGAACCAAAGCAACGCAATGCAGAATAAGTTTGCAACTATCAAATACCACTTTTGCAAAAACGGGAAAGCCAAAAAAGAACAAATTACTCCAAGTGAGCTAAGTGCTAAATGCCATACAATAGCCCAACGCCTACTGATAATTTTATCTACTACCATTTTCTTTGGCTTATTCACTTCATCAATATTAATATCAAAATAATCATTGAGGATATAACCTGCTGCTGCTATAAAAACAGAGGCTAAAACCAAAAAAATAAAATGATATGTATCGCTTTGCGGTATTTGTCCCTTATACAATGGGCTATAAATACAATATTGAAAAAGTATTTGCGCCAGTGCGATGAAAACAAGATTGGGCAAACGCACTAATTTCAGAAATGCCACAATCAATTTCATTGAAATAATTTTCGGAAAGATACAAATATGTAAGTGAATGTGAGAGGGTTTGGAAGATTGAGGTTGAGATTGAGATTAAGGTTAAGAATAAGATTGAGGTTAAGGTTGAGAATAAGGTTGAGATTGAGATTAAGGTTAAGGCTGAAATTAAGGCCGGAGTTGCGTTAACGAGAAGTCACCCCTTGTTCATATTTCCAATGATCATTGTGTCGCAATACTTTTTCAATTACATCTCTTACACAAGTATCACCACCTTTGAATGGCGAGATATATTTGACAACTTCTTTAATATCGCTTACAGCATCTGCCGGGCAACAGGGCAATCCTACCATTTCCATTGCGGCTATGTCCGGTAAATCATCAGCCATATATAAAGTCTGCTCTTTGCTGATATTATTATTCTTCAAATAATCTGCGATAAATGTTTTTTTATCATTTACCGACATAAATACATTTTTCACACCAAGCTTATTCAACCGATCGACTACCTGTGGAGAGTTGCCGCCCGAAACTACAAGAACGTTATACCCTTTTTTAAGAGCCATTTGCAAAGCCACGCCATCTTTTACATTCATCCTGCGTGCCTGAAGGCCATTTTCCAAAACCAACACAGTGCCATCAGTGAGCACACCATCCACATCAAAAATAAAAGTGGTGATTTTTTGGAATACTTCAAGGACGTTCATAGTAAAATGTAGCTATAATTTTAAAGTGTTATTTTTGGTTATCTCTCCATTCATACACCCATGTACTTTGAATCATTTCTAAATGGCCTTCATTGCTTTGTTCTCTTGTGCCTTCAAATCCCGGAATTTGCAAAACCCATTCCAATAATTCGGTGAAACGAATTCTGTAAATTTTACTTTCTGTAAAATCATCGCCAAAACGTTCGTATAGTTTTAACGCTATGTCTTCATAGTCGTTCCAATGTATAGGCGGCTCAAACTGACTCATAAAAATTGATTCTGATTTGTATTATGTTATTCTCCCAAAAATTGTGTTTGGTCGGGTAAAGTTACTTCAATTACACCATCGCCATCCAACAATAAGGATTGACAACCCAAGCGTGAATTAAGTTTGGGATTTACAGCTCTATCAATAAAATCTTCTTCCCGATCCGTTATTTCTTCCAGCGATTCCATTCCTTTCTCGACATATAGATGACAAGTAGTGCAAGCACAAACACCTCCGCAATTGTGATGAAGTTCAATATCGTTCATCAATGCCAACTCCAATAAACTGGTACCCGGTTCTACATTTTCTAATACGACTGGCTCTTTACCCTTTTCTTCAAAATTAAATTTAACAGTGTACATTGTCTTTGCTTCTTTTATAATATAGGTCGCAAAATTAAAGGTAAATACAAGACGATTATTTACTGCATTGGGAAAAGTAATGTTCTTTTTGTACCCGTCGGATAGAACCAATAACCATTGAGCATTATTGAATGAATAATTGCCCATTGTGAATAGTGCAGCTGAACTCTAAAATCATACTCAAACACTTTCAACCAAACTCAACTCAACTTCCTGCTTGAATGCTCCCCGTCATCAATTCATAAATTTTTTTTAATTGCGGAAAGTTTTTCAATAGTTCGATATGCCTGTGAATCGTTTCTTCGTCGTGTCTTATTGCCGGACCGGTTTGCGCCTCGGCAGGTGATACTTCTTTTAAGCGTAATGCAGTTTCTGCAATAAGCGGCAATAGTTGTTTGAAATCAAGTCCTTCTCTTTTGCAATAATCTTCGGCAAGTTTGTACAAGTGATTCGTAAAATTGCTCACCACTACTGCAGCAACATGCAATTTCAATCGTGCATCATCGCCGGCAATAGCCACTTTTTCATTAGCAATAGAGTGAGCCAAACTGTCCAATGTATTTTTTGCTTTAGCATCATTTCCATCTACAAAAATCGGTATATCAGGAAGGCTCATCATTTCTTTTCGCAAACTTTGCAATGGATAAAAAACGCCAAAATGATTGGAAACATCTTTTAAAATTTCTTTGGGTACAGATGCTGCAGTATGTGCCACAACTTTTCCGGGCAATTTCAACTCACTGATTACTGATGCGATTGCATTATCTGATACTGCGATAATATAGACATCAGCATTTTTGTTTATCTGACTAAAATAATTGGTAGAGACAGTGTCCCAATTATATGCCAGTTCGCTTGCCGCCATAGAATCACGACCTACTACCTGAAGTATTTTGTGCCCTGCATCTTTAAACTTTCTTCCTAAAACAGAAGCAACATTGCCCGTTCCGATAATTACAATTTCCATATTGGTGCAATTTTAATTCTTCTTTTAATTGATATGTCGTAAGAATTAATAAAACTTAAACGATTAAATATCTGAGCAAAAATCGAACTTCTTTCTGCTATAACCAAAAAGAAAAGTGGCGCGGTAAAAAATATTTAGAATTTTTGACAATTTATATAATAATGAAAGTGAATTTGATAATGTTTTTTGAAATTTTGTAAACAACACATTTACTTTTTGCCAAGCCTTAATTTTCTTTTTACAATTTCTATCCCTGAAATTGACATTCTATCACGAAAACTTCTGCCTTAATTAGTTATTCAAGTTATTTGTTTTCGTAAAAGCAGGAAGCCGAAAATGCTATATCAGAGTAGGCATTTAAAAAAGAATTCATAATAATGAAAGTAAAATTATTTTTATCAGCAATCCTAATTTGTTGCTTGAGTATCCTCAACAACACAGCCTTGGCCCAATCTGGCTCCAACACGCTTGCCAGCGGAGCTAAGCTCACTGAAGGGCAACGATTAATTTCAAAAAACAATACTTATTATTTGGCGATGCAAAATGACGGTAATCTTTGCATCAAAAAATTAAGTGACAATGGATTTGTTTGGTGCAGTATGGAGTACAAGGGTAGTGGTAGTTATTTAACGCTGCAGGCCGATGGTAATCTTGTTGTATATGATAAAAACAACAAAGCCGTTTGGTATTCTATGACTCAAGCATATTATGACTCCAAATATGGTGCTGCTGACATGAAGCCTGTTCGTGCCGTTTTAGAAGATAATGGAACGCTTAGTTTATATTCTGCAACAAATAAAAAAGTATGGGATAATAATTATAAAGGCGAGCAGCCTGCTGTACCGCCCAGCGAAGGCTTTGTAGGACAAACATCTAATAAAAATATAAAAGTTAGTTTACCATTTTCAAAGGGAGTACAAGATATTCCGGTTCAGATAACAAATAGTGGACAAATATTTTACGATGCAGATATGAACTTAGGGAATATTGCTAATTTGAATAACGGTCAATTTACAGATGACAAAGGTTCCAGCAGATGGCCAAATTCAACTGTTCCTTATGTACTGCTCGCTACCCATCCTAAAAGAGATTTAATTCAAAAAGGGATAGATGAATTAAACAAAAAAACAAATATTTGTTTAGTACCTCGCACAAACGAAAAAAACTATGTAGAATTTATTCTTACTGATGGCAATTGGGCCGCACTTGGTATGGTAGGTGGCCGCCAAGAAATATCTATATCAAATAATCCAAATTTAAAATTTGGCACCGTATGTCATGAGATAATGCACTCTTTAGGATTTTATCATACACAGGCCCGTGAAGACCGTGATAATTTTGTGACCATTAACTTTCGCAACATTCAAAGTAGTTATCAAGATCAGTTTTATAAACAAACAGACAAGGCATCTAATCTTGGTTCCTATGATTATGGTTCTTGTATGCACTATTTTTCAACAGCCTTTGCTGTGAATAATAAAGTAAATACAATCAATGCTAAAAAAGGAGGTAAAGATGTAGAAAGTTTGATGGGAAACCGTGATAGTGTAAGCCACATGGATATTATTAATATATCAGATGTATATCCACCGTGTCCAAGCAAAGCTACAAAAAAACCATACGTAACAAGAGAAACTGCCAATCTGCCTACGAATGGACTTGTAAATACGAATATAACAACTACACCGACAACTGTAGCTGCAAACTGCGATGCTAAAGATGCAGTTAAAAAATATCAGACATCAATGCAACTCGGAAACCGATTATTAGAAAAAGAAAAATTAGTTTCGGCAAATGGTCGTTATCAATTTAGAGTAAGCACTGATGGCAACTTTGTCATAGAAGAAACATTAAACAGCGGTAACTGTCCATACAAGGAAGTGTATCGATTTCCATTAGTAAATGGGGGTAGTAACCCAAAAGTTAGTTTGTTCTCCTATAATACGGATGGAAATGTTTGCATGGATAATAATAAAGGACAAACCTATTGCGCAACATCCGGGCAAGATGCTAATGCCGCAGTCATACTTAGCAATAGTGTAAAACTGGAGTTGACGGATGATGGCCGATTAAGGCTTGTAAATAAACAAAGCCAGGAAATTTGGGCAACATCAGCAGCTAAATCAGCACCTGCGAATACAAACACACCACAACCTCCAGGAAATACGGCCACTAACAAACCACCTACAAATGCCCCTACAAATGCGCCTATAACAGATCTACCTGAAGTTTTTATAAAAGGTAAGCCTATTTTGAATGTTAACGAAAGTATTGGAATTGGTCAAACACTTACATCAGAAAACAATCAATACCAATGTCGAGTAATAAAGCAAAAAATTGATATTGGTAGAGGACGTATGCAAGAACAAAATAGGTTTGTTATTGAGCGAATAACCCTTGGCAATGTTAATGGGAAACAAATGGTAACAGGCAAAACAGAAATTTGGAATAGAGAATGTAAAGAAGGAATGATAATGGGAAATGATAAGAAAGTAGGTAGTGCCTCTCGTTTTCAAGAATGTTTTTATGATGCGCCTTTAGCATCCAATGCAATTTCGGCTAGAACGGGAATGGAAATTCATTTTGGGCAAATAAAATTAGAAAACGATGGAACGCTTAATCTTATTTATGATGGATATTATAAGGTTAAACTGTGCCCTGTTGGGGTACAAGAGTTTAGTAAAAAGGAATTGCATTACAGAACGCCTGCTGCATTATTAACTACACCTGGTTATGAACGTCTTGAAATAGGCCAAACACTTACTTCAGACAATGGTCAATACCAATGTAGAATAACACCTGAAAAAAGATTTATTATTGAAAAAATCACCATTGGAACAAAAGAAAACGGAGAAAAATTTGTAACAAGCAGAACAGAAATCTGGAATAAAGAATGTAAGGAAGGATTTTTAGAGATTAAAGGATCTACACTTCAACCCGATTGCTTTAAAAAAGAAGTACCGGTAATAGATAAAACAAAACCATATAGAATTCCCCAAGGCCAAAAAGCTAGAGCTTGGAAATTAGAAAACGACGGTACTATTAAATGGTATGCAAATACGCTTTTAAGCGACCAGGGTTTTACCACTTGCAACCCCTACAATTAAAACCAATTAACGAAATATTTTCAAATCACAAAATATAATTAAATGAAAAAATCATTTTTAATTCTCGGAACACTCTTTATTTTATTGAGCAATCTATCAGCACAGGTTATTGTTTACAAAGACAAAAATTTCGCCGGCAAAAGCCATAGTTATGGCGAAGGTGGATTTGATCTAAGTGGAACCATCGGCAATAAAACACTTAGTTCTATAAAGATTCCATCAGGATGGAAGGTTGCAGTGTATTACAGCTATAGCGATGAATCACGTCCTGTTGAATTTACATCCGATGTTAAAGACCTTGCAAAGGTGCAACTTGATAACAAAGCAGTATTTATTCAAATAGACCGTGTTGCAGTAATAGAGACTAAGAGTGCAGTAATTGAATCCAAGGTTGCCACTGTTTCAAATAATACATTGAATGCAGCAGAGGCATTAGCAACAGGAAAACAATTAACATCAGAAAACGGAAAATTTATTTTGAAAATGCAGGATGACGGACACCTTTGTGCCTATAAATTTGACAATGCAAAGCAGGGTGCTTTCGTATGGGGTACTGGCGTATATGGGTTTAACAATGCGAAACTCGTTCTACAAAATGATGGGAGCCTTGTAGTTTTGGATGGTAACAACAAAATTAAATGGTCATCAAAGACAGACGCAAAGACAAATGCCAATTTCAAAGACTCTAAAAACAAACCGGCAAAATTAGTGTTGGAAAATGATGGCAGTATTGGCTTATATAATGCAACAGGGAAAAAAGTCTGGTCTAAATCAAAATAAAATAATTGTGTGAATTAATTTAATAAATGGTTCGGATACAATGTCCGAACTTTTTATTAGATAATAGAGTAGAAATATTCATATTTTCCCACTTGGCTCAAATACTATAATATTGAAGCTATAATGAAGCTATCAAAATATATATTTATATTTATTTTATTTTTCCAGGCCAAGACTACCTTGAGTCAAGATTTATTTATACAAAATAAAATAAATCAAATTGATAGTTTACTGGATAAATATTTCAGCAATTATGACCAAACTGAAAAGGAAGTAAATGAACTACTTGACTTATTGACTTCAAAATATAATTCAAAAGAATACAAAGGCTTCAAAATTGATTTAATGCTTCAGAAAGCATTTCTGTTTTCTTTGAAAGGCAACCACCACAATGCACTTCAAATATCGTTACAAGCATTAGATGAAGCAGAAGAATACAAATATCCTGAAAAGGTATATCATTGTTGTTGGACAATTGCCATTATGTATGAAAATGGCAGAGCATACAATAATTGTAGGGAGTATTTAGACAAAGCATACGACATATACAAAAACTACAAGTTAGACAACTTATACAGCACTTATTGTATTCGTATGTCCTCTTATTTTAATTGTATTCAGAAAACAGATTCAGCCTTGTATTTTGCATACCGGGGGTTAGATTATGCTCAAAAGTATCAGAATAAAAGAGACATAAGAGATGCATATTTACTTTTGGGTGGGCTAATGTCAGCAACCAATTATAAAGAAGCGGTCAATTTCAAATTATTGGCTGCCAAAATATTTATAGAAATAGAAGACTTCTCTTCAGCAGCTATTCAATTTTACCGTGTGGCATCTATCCTATTAAATGTAAAGCAAACTACTGAAGCATTTCGATATAATGACTCTGCATTATTAATACTAAAAGGAACAGATGCTTTTATATTCCCAGAAATATATAAAGGAAGAAGTGCGCTTTTTGAAGCTATTGGGAATACTGATTCAGCTTTATATTTCTACCAAAAATATCATGATGCTTATTTAACTGAACAAAGCAGAATGGAGGTAATAAAGATTAGTCAAATTAGCGAACAATATCAAAATGAAAAAAATGGATCTATAATTAAAAGCAAAGAACAGATGATTCTTTTTATTGGAATCACACTCGCAATAATCAGCTTAGGCTCTGTAATACTATTCCGAAAAAACAGGCAAATTAACAGGCAAAACAGAATCATTAACAAACAAGTCCTAGATTTATCAAAAACATTAGAGCAAAAACAGGTACTCTTGTCCGAACTACAACACCGTGTAAAAAATAATTTGCAGCACGTTATTAGCATATTAGAAATTCAAAAAGAAAGCGTTGACTTCAACAATATTGATGAATTGATTCGCGGCAATCAAAATCGTATTCACTCCATGGCTTTACTTCATAAAAAACTGAATGTTTCGGACAATGTCGATGAGGTAGATTTAAAAAAATATATTACCGATCTTTCAGAATTAGTAAAAGAGTCCTACGATGATCACAAAAAGAAAATTAGTTTGAATGTCGTTTGCGAGCTAACATCTGTTTCATTAGAAAAAGCCTTGCCATTAGGATTGATGATTACTGAGCTGGTAAGCAACAGTATGAAACATGCTTTCAAGAATCGGAATATCGGTATTATCAATATTGAACTTAAAAAAGACAGAGTATCCGGCCAATCAATGCTGCTCTATTCGGACAACGGTGAAGGTTTTGACTTTAATAAAAAGAATGAAAAAGGATTAGGTCAGGAACTTATCAATGGGCTGATTGATCAATTAGACGGGACTGTTCACACCAATAGCCAAAATGGCTTTGAACTGATGGTGTCATTTAATTGATGACTAAACCACAATTAATATATAATTAAAAATAATTCCACATCATGCACGAAAAAACAATCTTGTTAGTTGATGATGATTTTTTAAACAGACGGCTTACGAAAAAAGTGCTTTTAGAAAATGGCTATACTGTACTGGAAGCCAAAAATGCAATAGAAGCATTTGGGCATTTGAAAAAAGCAGCAATAACACTTGCTATTTTAGACATTAATCTGGGCGAAAAAGAACAAAACGGAATTTCAATCGGTCAACAAATCAAAGATAAATTTTCAATCCCTTTCATTTATCTTACAGCTTATGAGAACCCTGAAATTATCGGCACGGCAGTTATTACCGCTCCTTCTTCCTATCTCACAAAACCATTTAAAAATATTGATCTTATTGCATCCATCGAAGTTACAATTCGTCAATCTGTAACTAAACATATTCCCAAAATCACAGTAAAAGATGAAGACTTTAAATTAGAGCTCCCAATAAACCAAATAAATTTTATAGAATCGGATGGGAATTATATATTATTTCATACAGATGAAAAAACTTATAAAAGCCGTTCAACAATAAAAAAAATTATGGAAGAACTTTCGTCTAAATATTTTGTACAGACACATCGAGCATATATAGTCAATAAGAGTAAGATAAAAAAATACAATAATAAAAACGTGATTATCGGGGAAAAGACAATTCCTGTCTCCGACAATTTTGCAGTGAACTTAAACAACATTGCATTTTAGAAAAAAACAGATAGACCAATAAACAAGGTTTTTCCTCTCTTCGTATTTCCGCTACAACTATAAATTCTTTCGAAAACAAACCACATTTCTATAAAAAATCACTGTCAAAATTTGTTTTAAAAAAAAATTTACTATCCTTGTCCTAACTTGCGGCCGCAAAGTGCGGTTTTTTTGATTTTAGATTTTAACTCAATATGGCAAAAAATTTATTGATAGTTGAGAGCCCTGCGAAAGCTAAAACGATTGAAAAAATCCTTGGTAAGGATTTTCAAGTGAAGAGCTGTTTCGGTCATATTCGCGACCTTGCAAAGGCGGATATGGGCATTGATATTGACAAAAACTTTGAACCTACATATATTATATCCCCCGATAAAGAAAAAGTAGTCAATGAACTGAAAAAGCTTTCTAAAACTGCTGAAGTTTGGCTTGCTACGGATGAGGATCGCGAAGGCGAGGCCATCAGTTGGCACCTGTGCGAAGTGTTAGGGCTTGATCCGAAGAATACAAAACGTATTGTTTTTAATGAAATTACCAAACCGGCAATTCAAGGAGCTGTAGAATCGCCACGCCGCGTTGACATGAATTTGGTAATGGCACAACAAGCTCGTCGTGTGTTGGATAGAATTGTGGGATTTGAACTAAGTCCTGTATTATGGAGAAAAATAAGTGTAAGAAATAATTTAAGTGCAGGTCGTGTACAAAGCGTAGCGGTTCGCTTAATTGCAGAACGGGAAAGAGAAATTAACGCATTTACTGCCGTTAGCTCTTACAAGATTGAAGGCTTGTTTACCGCAAAAGATCTGAATGATAAGCAGGTTGTTTTTTCTGCAGAAGGCAAAAAACAAAACAGCGCTGAAAATGCAGAAGACTTTTTAAAAAGTTGTGTTGGCGCAACTTACAAAGTAAATGATGTGCAGGTAAGACCGGGCAAACGCTCTCCTGCTCCACCCTTCACTACTTCTACATTGCAACAGGAAGCGTCTCGTAAATTGGGCTATGGCGTTTCTCGTACGATGCAGATTGCACAACGCCTATATGAGAATGGATACATTACATATATGCGTACCGACAGTGTGAACCTGAGTAATACTGCATTGGGTGATATTACTAATACAGTGAAGAGTATGTATGGCGAAGAGTATCATCAATTTCGCAAATACAAAAATAAAAATGAAAGTGCTCAGGAAGCACACGAAGCGATTCGTCCTACCTACATGAATTCTACGCATATCAAGGAAGCAGAATGGCAAAAACTGTATGAACTGATTTGGAAAAGAACAATGGCTTGCCAAATGGCAGATGCAGAATTGGAAAAGACAACAGCAAAGATTGAAATCTCTACCAATCAAGAAGAACTGACCGCAACCGGTGAAGTATTAAAGTTTGATGGTTTCTTAAAAGTTTATTTAGAAGATAAAGATGATGATGAACTGGAAGAAAATCAAAATGAAGGAATGTTGCCACCGCTTAGTGCCGGACAACAACTTCCACTGAAAGAATTAAAAGCAACTGAAAAATTCAACCGTCCTCCATCAAGATATACAGAAGCATCATTGGTAAAAAAATTAGAAGAACTCGGAATCGGTCGCCCATCTACTTATGCTCCTACTATTTCTACTATTCTGAAACGTGGTTATGTAGAAAAAAGAGAAAAACAAGGAACACTTCGTAATTACAATGTGTTTGTACTCAAAGACGACAAATTGAAAAAAGAAAATGCCAGCGAAGTAACCGGCGCAGAAAAAGGTAAACTATTCCCTTCCGATCTTGGTCTTGTTGTTACTGATTTTTTGAGCAAATATTTTGATGATATCATGGATTATGGTTTCACTGCCCGTATTGAAGAAGAGTTTGACCAAGTGGCAGAAGGAAAGATGAAGTGGAATAACATGATCAAAGATTTTTACAATCCATTTAAAAAAGATGTAGAGAAAACAATAGAAGTAGCAGAACGTGCAACCGGCGAAAGAGAATTGGGCAAAGACCCTGAAAGTGGAAAAACGGTTGTTGCCCGAATGGGGAGATATGGCCCGATGATACAAATCGGTGAATCCAACAATGAAGAAGAGAAACCCCGTTTTGCAAAAATACCAACAGGATTAAGTATTGAAACCATTTCTTTTGATGAAGCAATGGCTTTGTTTGGTGCGCAAGGCACTATGGGACAATATGAAGACAAAGATGTTTCGGTAAACGTAGGAAGGTTTGGCCCTTACGTAAAATGGGGCGACGATTTTGTTTCCCTTCCAAAAGGAACTGATTTGGGAACTGTAACTTTAGAAAAAGCAATTGAAACAATCAAGGCAAAACAAAAAGCCGATATGCCTGTTGGCACTTATGATAGCAAACCCATTACAAAAGGAACAGGACGTTTTGGCCCTTTCATCAAATGGGATGGAATGTTTATCAATGTACCAAGACGCTACAACTTTGACAAGCTATCACAAGCAGAGATGAATGAATTGATAGAAGCTAAAGTAGCAAAAGAATCCAACAGATACATTCATCGATGGCCTGAAGAAAATATAACGGTGGAAAATGATCGCTGGGCACCCATCATCAAATTTGGTAAAAAGAAAATCTATTTACCTAAGAAAAAAGATGATACACGCTACACACCTGAGGAGGCTGCTGCCTTTACATTAGAGCAAGTAAAACAATTTATTGAAGCACAAATTCCCGGTGCATTTATCAAAAAACAAAAAACTGCTGCAAAAGCCGCTCCTAAAAAAGCTGTAGCAAAGAAAACTGTAACGAAAAAAGCAGCTCCAAAGAAAAAAGCAGCAAAGAAGAAATAGAAAACCAATATTAGAGATGAAAAGATCTTACTGGGAAAATATGGCACCAAAATATGCCGATGAAATCTTTGACGTTTTGCACAACGATAAAAAAGCATTGATACGTGCCATCATCAAAAAAAATGCATCCAAACAAAAAACAGTAATGGATATTGGTTGCGCCATTGGCAAATGGATTCCTGTTTTAGCACCTGCTTTTAAAAAAGTAATTGCAGTTGATATCTCTGCCAAAAATCTTGAAATAGCAAAAGAAATACATACTTCATTCAAAAATGTAACTTACTTGCGTGCAGATTTGAGCGGAAAAAAAATCAATGTGCCAAAATGCGATTTTGCCATTTGTATCAATGCTATTCTCACGCCAGATGCAAAAGATAGAGATACATTTTTTCAATCACTTTCTGCCTGCGTAAAGAAAGGCGGAAAAATTGTATTGACCATTCCTTCTCTTGAATCTTATCTATTGACCAACGTAATACAACATCGTTACCAAATAGATAAAGCATTATTTCCAAAAACAACGAATGCAAAAGAGGCTTTACGCAAATGGAATAACATTCGCCAAGGCAATGTAGAGATAGACAATGTACCGCATAAGCATTATTTGGGAGCAGAACTTCCTTTACTGTTTAAAGAAGCCGGATTTTCTACTGAAATAATTCAGAAAATTGAATACGATTGGTCAACAGAGTTTAATGCACCACCTAAAAATCTAAATGAACCCTTGCCATGGGATTGGATGGTTGTTGTACAAAAAAATTAATTTTCATTTACCAAAGCATATACAGCAAAACTGGCCAACCAATGCTCGCCGCCATATTCGCCACTTGCAATATGCGGCAATGCTGTAGCCAAATGTTGAATAGCAGAATTGATGAGCATTTTTCTCCTTGAATCTTTTTGAGGCAATGATGATGCAATACCTCTCATACACCAACTGCGACTGAAATTTAAACCATCCAAGTGCACTATTTGCAAATCTGTCCTGTCGGATACAACCGGCAATTTAGTCAAATGTGTCAAAGAGATATTGGTATAAAATTGGTTAAACCATTTTAAAAATTCTTTTGCAGGTAATACTCTTCGCATCAAATCGCTTTCTTCCAAGCTGGGTGAAAGAAAATCTGTTCCATCGGGTTCCCAAAGTGCAGGTGCATTTTTATCATTATAATACAAACGCCTTGCAGATTCTACAATAGCATCTTCAAATACTTTATTCTTTTGCGACCGTGCATAATCCAATGCAAACACTAAGCCGAATGCAGTATTCGGATGCACACCTGTTCTGTTAGGATAAGTTTGTTTTGGCAAATATTTTAACCAAGAACTGATAATTTTTTCGGTCAAAGGTTGTAATGCGTTGTGCCACATTTTACCATCTGCATCATCCCAATTAGCCAACTCTTCATCCAATTTCAATAACCACGCCCATCCATAAGTACGTTCCCAAGAAGAAGTCAATGGCATGTCGAAATATTTTACTTCTTGCAATATTTTTTCTGGAGTAATATTATTATTGATTGCTGTACGAATTTGTTTTGATTCAGGCATATTAGGAAATTTTTTCAGCAATGCCACCAGCATCCAATGACCATGTACACATGAATGCCAGTCAAAGCAACCATAAAAAGCAGGATGTAACTGATGCGGAAGTAATACGTGATCGCTGTCGCTATTGGAAGTATGGCTCGTTTTATTCGGAAACTCTTGACCAATACATTTCAATGGCAACGTAGCAAGATGTGATGCTCCTGCAATCGTTAAATCAAATTGTGTACTGTCTTTACTTACTTTAAACATTTCAGTATGTTGTGCCGAAAGAATGAAAGTAAATAGAAGGTTGACAAAAAGAAAAATATATTTTTTCATAATCCAAACTTAAACAAATAAACAATCCATACACATTTATTTCTCAATCCCCAACTGTGGAAAAGTTTAATGAATAAGTTTCCGATGCAAAATAGATATTGCAGGCGAAATGCTACCATGGAAACAACCAAAGAGATAACCGCCCTCTTCACTTTAATTGACGATCCGGATGAAGATGTGTTTGGCGCCGTGTCTAATAAGATTGTCGACTATGGCAAGAATATCATCCCCAATTTGGAACATCTTTGGGAAACCATTCCAAATGAAGCAACACAAAATCGCATAGAGCAACTCATTCATCGGCTTCACTTCAATGATTTGACTGAAGATTTTAAGCAATGGTCACGATCGGGGCATTGTGATTTATTATTGGGCTCTTTGTTAGTAAGTAAATTTCAATTTCCCGAATTAGCCACGACCACTACACTTTCAGAGATTGAGAAAGTGCGTCGGAATATCTGGTTGGAACTGAATAATTACCTCACACCGTTAGAACAAGTGAATATCATCACCAGTATTCTATACAGTTATTACGGACTGAAAGGAAATGAAGTAAATTATCAAGAACCGAATGAGTTTTTAATCAATAAAACTTTTGAGTCTAAGAAAGGAAATCAGATAAGCAACGGAATCATTTATTTGATTCTTTGTGAAATGCTGGATGTACCGGTAAAGGTTTTGCGTATTCCCAAACAATTTATACTCGGTTATTTCAAGCCCGGTCTATCACCAGAAAATTTACACAACCCTTTTCATAAAATAGAATTTTTTATAGATCCTACAAGCGGACAAATTTTTACGCATCAAGATGTTGACGATTACTTCAAACGCATTTCAGTGCCGCCGGTTCCTTCATATTTCAAACCGTTACAAAACAGACAAGTTATTCAATACTTATTAGAAGAGTTTGCTAAATGCTTTAAGAGTGAAAAAGAAACTTACAAACAATATGAATTAAATCAATTGGCAAAATTGATTGATGAGTAAGAAAGTATTATTTTGCTTTTTTGTTTTAAATAGGTAACCTATAAGTTGTTAAACAGTTTTGTGTTTCTAAACTATCTTCAACTAATTTCAACTTATTTTAATCTATCCTCAACTATCTTCTACTACTTTAAACTCTACTCGCTACTCCTTTTATTCCTAACTTTACTTTATCGCTTCAATACGTAAAAAGAGCGAACAGTATTGGCCGAGCAGTTCACTACATATTATCAATCGCCGGTAGGCCTACTCAAAATAACCGGAACAGAGCATTTTATCAGTGAAATAGCTTTTCATGACACAACTCAAAAGATACCTGCTCGTAAAAGGAATATGCCACCTATGCTCATACAGTGCCTTGAGCAATTGATACAATATTTCAATGGGCAACTTCAGTTTTTTAATTTACCACTCCATCAGCAAGGCACAGCTTTTCAGCAAGAAGTATGGAACGAATTGCAAAATATTGCTTTTGGGAAAACAATCAGCTATTTAGAACTTGCACGGCGTATCGGCGATAGTAAAGCAACTCGTGCTGTTGCCAATGCAAATGGCAAAAACAATATTGTCATCATTGTTCCTTGTCACAGAGTGATTGGCGCTTCGGGAAAGTTAGTAGGTTATGGCGGTGGATTATGGCGCAAGCAATGGCTCTTGGAACACGAAGCAAAAATAGCTTATGGTGTTCAGAAGATGTTTTAATAACATTTTATCTGCTTAAAACTTATATCCCTAATACGCCCTGCTCCCACACTTCAAAAAGCTTAACTTTGCAACCTATAATTGCTTGCCATGGATATTAAAAACAACATTCTTGAAACAATAGGAAATACACCACTGATAAAGTTGAATAAAATCACTAAAGATTTTCCTTGTACAGTTACCGCTAAGGTAGATTACTTCAATCCCGGAAACTCTATCAAAGACCGAATGGCGCTGAAAATGGTGGAAGTAGCCGAACAGGAAGGCAAACTAAAACCCGGAGGAACTATCATAGAAGGAACGAGTGGAAATACCGGAATGGGCTTGGCATTAGCAGCTGTGGTGAAAGGTTATAAATGTATTTTCGTTACTACTGATAAGCAATCCAAAGAAAAAGCAGATATTTTGAAAGCTGTAGGCGCTGAAGTAATTGTTTGCCCAACTAATGTGATGCCAGATGATCCAAAAAGTTATTATAGTGTGGCTGCA
This sequence comes from Bacteroidota bacterium, assembly GCA_018268055.1. Classification (GTDB taxonomy): domain Bacteria; phylum Bacteroidota; class Bacteroidia; order Chitinophagales; family Chitinophagaceae; genus JJ008. The sequence continues at coordinate 58,537 of JAFDXF010000094.1, read as the reverse complement.
AGACTGGCAAAGGAAGTGCCCGACTCATACCACATGAATCAGTACGACAACCTCGCTAATCGCTTGGCACATTACGAAACCACCGGCCCAGAAATCTGGAATCAGACAGATGGAAAGATTACCCATCTTGTTTGCACCGCAGGAACGGGAGGCACAATTACCGGCACAGCACAATATTTGAAAGAAAAAAATCCAAACATAAAAATTTGGGCAATAGACGTTTATGGCTCTTTGCTCACAAAATACTTTCGTACGGGAGAAATAGACATGAACGAGGTGCATCCATATATTAGTGAAGGTTTTGGCGAAGACTTTGTTCCGAAAAACTATGATATGTCTGTGATCGACTACTTTGAACAAGTAACCGATAAAGACGGTGCAGTAATGGCTCGCAGACTGGCAAAAGAAGAAGGCTTGTTCTGTGGATACAGTGCTGGAAGTTGCCTACAAGGATTGATGCAATTGAAAAGCACGCTCAAAAAAGATGACTTCGTAGTTTGCATTCTACACGATCACGGTAGTAGGTATGTAGGAAAAGTTTACAACGATCAATGGATGATGGAAAGAGGTTTCTTAGATGTAAAATCTTTCCGTGATGTTGTAAGTGCAAGAGGTAATAAACGATTAATAACTGTCGCCCCTGAGCAAACAGTAGCAGAAGCTGTAGAACTGATGAAAAAATATGATATTGAGCAAATTCCCGTAATGATCGGAGCAAACTTAACCGGTTCTATCAGCGAAGGAGGGCTCTTTCAAAAAATATTTAATAATCCTGAAATCAAAAATGCAAAAGTGGAGGATGTATTAGAACATTCTTTCCCTGTTGTATCCTTTGATAGCCCGGTTGAAAAACTCAGTCATTTAATTAATAAAGAAAACGGCGCAGTATTGGCAAAAGACGAAGCTGGGAACTTTCATATAGTTACCAAATACGATGTCATTCAATCATTAGGCAACTAAATACCGTATTCTTTAACCATTTTTGATGCCTTTCGTAAAAATACGAGAGGCATTTTTCGTAATAAGGCGATTAGTTATTGGTCAGTTATACTCGAAAAAGAATAGGAAAAATTGATATAAAAACAAGTTGTTTTGCTCTTTCACAATATTGTAACAGCCATTACTTTTGTTTTGAATTTATCCAATAATCCAGAAAAAGACCAAGTACCAAATCCAACTGAAAAACCAGTTCCAGTTCCTTGAAAAACCAAGAAAATCCAAATGTCCTCATTGAGAGACAATCCAATTCCTTGAAGCCCGATTTAATCGGTTATCACCGTGTCCAAATCCATTGAAAAAATTTGCGTCCGGAACCCCACCTGCTGAACTCCGTTTAGCAGGTGGCGCGGTGATTTTTTTACATTAATAATTATTGAAACCATATTCAACTATTGTACTTTAGTCGCAAAGAATACTTTTGTGCAATGCCCTCATTTATAGATCAAACAGGACGAACAATCGCACTCGATTACATTCCTAAAAGAATCATTTCTTTAGTCCCCTCGCAAACTGAGCTACTCCACGATTTAGGCTTATCTGATGAAGTAGTAGGCATTACTAAATTTTGTATTCATCCCGACAAATGGTTCAATGCTAAAACAAAAGTAGGCGGCACAAAAAATATAAATATTGACGCCATTCACTCACTAAAGCCTGACCTCATTATTGCAAACAAAGAAGAAAATCTAAAAAGCGATATTGAAATTTTAATGCAGCACTACCCTGTTTGGATTAGCGATATCATTTCTTTGGAAGATAATAATGATATGATTTTAAAAATCGGAACATTAACAAGTACAAAAATTAAAGCAAAAGAAATCGTAACTAATATTCAACAAAACTTCAATAATCTAAATACAGATAATCGTAAAATTAAAACAGCATACCTTATATGGCAAAACCCATTTATGGTAGCAGGCAGCGATACTTTCATCAACACTATGATGCAAGCTGCCGGATTTGAAAATATTTTTTTAGACAAAAAAAGATATCCTGAAATCAACATTGAAGAAATAAAAATGAACAAATGTGAATTAATTATCCTCTCATCCGAACCTTATCCGTTTAAAGAAAAACATCTTGAAGCATTTCAAAAACTTTTACCTGAAGTCAAAATAATATTAGCAGACGGCGAGCTATTTAGTTGGTATGGCAGCAGAATAATGCAAGCTCCTGCTTATTTCAGCAAAATAAGAAACAAGGCGTTGTCATATTAAAAAGTTGACCGATTAATAACCATTAGTTTCATTCTATAACTCTTGCTCCTTCCCTATCTTTGCACCACAAAAAAAACGCACATGGCAAATAAAACAACTGTAGAATTATTAGGTGATAAGGCCGAGTTTTTGCTCAATCATCAGTCTAAAACAATTGCTAAAGAATCGTTGCACCTTCCGGGTCCTGATTTTGTAGATAGAATTTTTCAGGCAAGTGACCGTAACCCTCAAGTATTGCGCAATCTTCAGGCGATGTACGGTAAAGGTCGTTTGGCCAATACCGGTTATTTATCTATTCTGCCTGTTGACCAAGGTGTAGAACACAGTGCCGGAGCATCCTTTGCAAAAAATCCAATTTATTTTGATCCGGAAAATATTATCAAATTGGCCATCGAAGGTGGTTGCAATGCAGTGGCTACTACGTACGGAAGCTTTGGCTTTATGGCTAGAAAATATGCACATAAAATTCCATTCATTGTAAAAATAAATCACAATGAATTTTTAACCTACCCAAATAAGTTTGATCAGATAATGTTTACTTCTGTGAAAGCAAGTTGGGAATTAGGAGCCGCAGCAGTAGGAGCTACTATTTACTTCGGCAGTGAAGAATCAACCAGACAAATACAAGAAGTATCTAAAGCATTTGAGATGGCACACGAATTGGGAATGGCTACTATTCTTTGGTGCTACCTTCGTAATCCTGCATTTAAAAAAGATAAAGATTACCACGTTTCTGCAGACCTAACAGGTCAAGCAAATCATCTTGGCGTAACTATAGAAGCAGATATCATCAAACAAAAGCTTCCGGAGAATAATGGCGGCTATCTCGCTTTGAATACCAAAGAATCTGCTTACGGTAAAATAGACAAGTTGATGTATGAAAAATTGGCAACAGACCATCCTATTGACCTTTGTAGATATCAGGTCGCAAATTGTTACATGGGGCGTGCAGGATTAATCAACAGTGGCGGCGCTTCATCCGGCGCAAGTGATAAAGCTGAAGCAGTAACTACTGCTGTTATCAATAAAAGAGCCGGTGGTATGGGATTGATCAGTGGACGTAAAGCATTTCAACGCCCAATGAACGAAGGTGTTGATATTCTTAACGCTATTCAAGATGTTTACTTAGACAATGATATTACCATTGCATAAACTTAACACCCGTTAATCAAGAAAAGCCCGGTTTATCCGGGTTTTTTGTTTTAATTTGTAATACTTATGATCAAAAAACTTATCCTTTTTATTCTCGTAATTATTATAACAGTTGCAGCATACTTCGGCTTTATGCTTTTGAAGCCTTCTGTTTCTAACAAACAAGATGTATTTTTCTATGTACACACCGGTGATGACCTTGCGACTGTTAAATCAAATCTAATCAATCAAAATTTCATTAACGGTAAAGGATTTGATTTGGCTTGTAAAATTTTGCGTTTTACAAAACCTAAAGCAGGCCGATATAAAATTTCGGACGGCATGAGCAATTATTCACTCATCCGAATACTGCGTAGCGGAAATCAAGCAGAAGTAAAATTAACCATTAATAAAGAAAGAACGCCGGAACTCTTTGCCGGTAAATTTGGTAAAAAATATGATTTCGAATTCGACTCACTTCAAATGATCAACTTCTTGCATAATACTGATTCATTGAAAAAATATGGAGTAGATACCAATACCGTAATGGCTATTGTAATGCCTTATACTTATTCGTTAAAATGGAATTCGACTCCTGAAAAAGTTTATCAGCAATTTTACAATACCTATCAAACATTTTGGACACAAGAAAGAAAAATAAAAGCAGACAGTTTACACCTCACTCCTATTCAAGTGATTACACTTGCATCCATCGTAGATGAAGAAACACTTAAAAAATCTGATAAAGGAAATATTGCCAGTACCTATCTCAATAGAATAAGAGTGGGTATGCCACTACAAGCCGATCCCACCATTAAGTACGCAATGAGAGATTTTAGTCTTAAAAGAATATTGAGCGTTCATTTAAAAACTATATCGCCCTATAACACTTACCTCAATAGAGGCTTACCTCCGGGACCTATATGTACACCACAGCCCGAAACAATTGACGCAGTATTGAACGCCCCAAAGACAGAATATCTATATTTCGTAGCAAGCAGCAATTTTGATGGTAGTAGTATTTTCACTACTAATTATAATGACCATTTAAAATATGCACACTTATACCAGCAGGAATTAACGAGAAGAATGGATTCTACCAAAAAAGCAAATCAAGAAAAAAATGTCGCTGTTCCAGAAAATAGGAAATAAAATAGCAACATCACAACCGGGTAAATTCATTATTCACAAGAGCAAGAATAACTCACTACCCGGATTTAAAGGTGTATCTCTTTTTGATGTTGTCGTATTTTTTTTCCGACAAATTAAAACTGTTGGTATGACAGAACGAGCCTCTGCTATTGCTTTCAACTTGGTAATGGCGATTCCTCCGGCAATCATTTTTTTATTCACGTTATTACCTTTTCTTCCGGTGTCCAAATCATTTCAACAAGGGTTATATGAATTAATCCGCGATGTAATTCCCGGCGAAAAAGATCATGCAAACCTGATTCACTTCTTACAGGACTTTATCAATAAACCTCGTACCGGCTTACTCTCTTTAGGTTTTGTTTTATCCATGTTTTTTTCGTCCAATGCTTTGATGGGTATTCAACGCTCTTTTGATAAAGGCTATCTTGGCTTTAAAAAAAGAACCGGTTTACAAAAACGAGGGGTTGCATTAAAAATTACATTTATAATTTACATACTTGTACTTGCTTCGGTACTTTTATTAGTAGCAAGAGGAACTGTGTTAGACTTTTTTGGTATAGAAAGTAAATCGGTAAAAACAATTATTACGAATACCCGTTGGATAGTCATTATTTTATTATTCTTTGCATGCATCACTTATATCTATCGTTATGCACCTGCGGTAGATAAAAGATGGCCGTTGTTCAATCCCGGCTCCATTGTTGCTACGATTCTGATGCTTTTAACCACTCTTGGCTTCTCTTGGTGGGTTGGAAGGTTTGGACATTACAATCAGTTTTATGGCTCTATCAGCACAATCATTATCATGATGGCATTGATATTTATCAATTCTTTGGTTCTGTTAATTGGTTTTGAATTAAATGTGAGTATCAATTCTCAGCAAAAAAATATGGAAGAAAAAAAGTAGTGGAAGCCTAAGCTTGTTTCTTACACCTTTCTGTTTTCTATAATTTTCTATCGTTTACCCTTTTTCAGCCATTTGATTTATTGGTTGAGCTACACTCTTTGCCTTTATACCGATAATGCAAATGAATAGGGTAAAAGCTATTATAGCTTTACAACATAACAAAGGCACTTACCAAAAAAGAAATTACAATGAAAAACAATTTTAAAATATTGATAGTTGCGGCACTCTTTGTCAGTACCATAACAATAAGTTGCAATATAACGAGCCATACAGAAGTAGCAAAAGGAGTAAACTTTGCAAACTATAAAACATTTGCTTGGGCAGAACCTCAAAACAAGAAAAAAGCCGATCGGGCTGATAATGATATTGTGGACAATAATATCAAAAACGCAGCAAGTGAAGAATTAACCAAAAGAGGATGGGTGGAGGTGGACAACAACCCTGATGTATTATTGAACTATGGTGTTGCAGTACAACGTGGCAACAGACACGAAACTGATCCTGTGTATAGTTATCCTCATACGCAATATTTTTATTGGGGAAGACGAATCTATAGCGTATGGTATCCATCAACACTCATTGGAACGAGGTCTTACAATGTACCATTTCACGAAGGACAACTCACTTTAAATATGGTGGATGCCAAAACGAATAAATTAATTTGGCAAGGTTGGGCACAAGGTGAAATAAATTCAAGTAAAGTGAATACTAAAGAAGTAGAAGCACAAGTAAAATCTATATTCAAAAAATTCAACTACCCTGTAAATAAATAAAGACGGTTTTGGTGTGGTTTTGGTTTAAGGCTTCGCAGTAATGCGAGGCCTTTCGTGTATGAAAGCCGGCGGTATTAAAAATGATAATTGTAGCGATTGGAATTGTCTATTCAACTATAAATTTTACTATGGCTTATTTTATGATTTAGCTTTATAGAGCGAAAAATTAAAATATTATGATACAAATTAAAATCATACCCATACTACTTTTTGCTTGCTTAGGCAGTACTATCAAAGTGATGTCCCAATCTTACTTTGATATTTATCAAGGAGCTAATGTGAATTTAATAACTGTTGACAATAACACAAACCCTGAAAAATTAATAAAAGATGCTGTAATACTATTTCCAAATGACGGGAACAAACTAAAACTTATAATGAAACTACCTATTTCAATCGTTGATTCTTCAGAGATTCAAAATGCAGCTTTGAATACAAAGAGTTTACCATTGCAGTTAAGTATTACTATAGATAGGAACCAGATCCAGTCTTCTCTTACCTCAGTTGAGCCTTTTATAGCAAAAGGGCAATTAAGTATCAATGATATTGTTCTACCTGTAGAAGTAAAATATATTCCGGTAGCATCTGGCCCTGACGAGGATGGTGATTTTAATATAAACTTGGTTACCAGTTTTAACCCTGCTGATTTTAATATAACTCAATTCAGCGGGGAAAGAATAATAATCAAAGTAAGCAACTCTTATGTAAATAGAATTTAATGTAAAGTTTTAGTGTTGAAAACTCTTTAGTTACATTAAGTGAAAATAAAAAAGGGCTTCATTCGCTGAAGCCCTTTACTGTTTTGGTGACCCCGTCAGGATTCAAACCTGAAACCTTTTGATCCGTAGTCAAATGCTCTATTCAGTTGAGCTACGGGGCCTTAAACTTTGGTTTGATTTTTTTAGAAGGTGCCAAACCTGAAACCTTCCCAACATTTAAATTGGGTTGCAAATATACAGTAATTCAGTTATTATTATGCAATAATTCTATGCAAATTGGATACAGGACAAAATCAGTTATAAATTAATTGCACTCAACTATTTTCTTCATCACATTCTATATTTTCGGGCTATGAATTTATCATTTTGGGCTATAGGGAAAAATAATGAGCCTTATGTAAAAGAAGGCGTGGAAGATTTTACCCGCCGTATATCTAAATACTACAAAGTGGAATGGACCATACTCCCTCTTCCCAAAAATGCTGGCATGATGAGTGAAATGGATTTGAAAAAGAAAGAAGGCGAAACCATACTCGACTGGCTTCGCAAAGACGATTATTTAGTGGCTTTAGACGAAAAAGGCAAACAGCTTTCCTCCGTTGGACTTGCTGATTTTATACAAAAAAGAGGAAACGAAAGCTGCAAAAATCTTGTTTTTGTTATTGGTGGCGCTTTTGGATTAGATGAAGCAGTTTTAAACAGAGCAAATTTCAAATGGAGTCTTTCGCATCTTGTATTTCCGCATCAATTAGTACGACTTATTTTAGCAGAACAGATTTACAGAGCTTGTACTATCTTACGTAATGAAAAATATCATCACATCTGAGAATTAAAAAGTATAAATGAACAATATTTCCAACTACCCTATAACAGCAGGCTTAATTGCTGTAAATCTAATCTTGTCGTTCATGGCATTTAATAGCCAAGAAGTGCTCTCCAAAACGATTATGTGGCCTTATGGAGTAAAACGTTATAATCAATATTATCGTTTTATCACAAGTGGCTTTATTCATGCAGATTTCATGCACCTATTTTTCAATATGTTTACACTGTTTTTTTTCGGGCAAAATGTAGAAATTATTTTTACAAAAGCAGGACTCGGTGGTGCGATAGCTTATTTGGCATTATATTTTTTGGGACTTATCGTTTCAGATATTCCTACCTACCTGAAACAAAAGGATAATTACCACTACCACTGCCTTGGTGCATCAGGCGCCGTTTCGGCAGTTGTGTTTGCTGCAATTATTTTTAATCCCTGGGGGAAAATTTATCTATATGGAGCTATTGGAATCTCTGCTTTTATTTATGCAGTGCTCTATATCGTTTATTGTATAACGATGTCACGACGCGGTGGCGACAATATCAATCACGATGCACATCTTTGGGGCTCATTGTTTGGCCTAGTATTTACCATTATACTGATTGCCGCATTACAACCGGGCCTCTTTGATTATATATTAGAGCAATTAAAAAACCCCAGCCTATTAGGAAGGTAGAAACTGAATCTTCAACATCTGTTGCGATGAATCTTTTATTTTAAAACGATCATCAATACGATGATTGATAATCCAAATAATTTTTTTACGGCTTTCTAAAACCCATATTCTTTCTTTCTCAATTTTAGAAAGTTTATTATCAATTAAAAAGCGGGCAATTTTCTTTTTCTTTTTCATTCCCAATGGATAAAAGTAATCGCCTTCTTTCCATTTACGAAGCAATAAAGGGAATGAAATTGTTTTGAAATCCAAACAAGCAATTGAATGATCATTAATTAGTTGCGGTTTTGAAGTACCCAACTTTAAACTACCATGACCAAAACTCACTTGTGTTTCATCATTTTCAATAACAATAATCGGAAATTCATTTTCAGAAATCTTTGAAATAATAAGCCAATTTCTATTCTTCAGTATGCGATGCGAAGAAGAACAAACATACTTTCCTGTATCACTATCTAAAAGTGCAATCACTTCATCTGTTTGCGAAGCAGAAAAACCAAAGTCGGAAATGATTTCAAAAACGATAGTAGATAGCGGAATAGTCTTCTTCAGTTTCAAAACAGATATTTGAAGTTCCTCACCTCTTTTTTCCAATAAATTATTTTTATGCTTCATAATGGCTTGCTCATATAAAATTGCGGCATCATTCAATCGCTCAATATTATGTTGCAAGTTTTGTTCCACTGAAGGATAAACTTCTTTCAATGAAGGGATTAGTTTATTCCGAAAATAGTTTCGGGTAAATGTATCCTCTGCATTTGTACTATCTACTATAAACGAAAGTTTATTTTCATTTGCATAAGTCAGTAATTCCTGTTTCCTAGCAAACAAAAGTGGTCGTACAATATTTTCATTTCTAACCGGTATTCCTTTTAATCCTTTAATGCCCGTGCCTCTAAAAAAACGCATGACAATCGTTTCAATATTATCATCAGCATGGTGCGCCGTTACTATATTGGTAAGAGAATGTTCTTTCAATAACATTTCAAACCATTCATATCTTAAATCTCTGGCGGCTTCTTCAATGCCTTTCTTTGATTCTGCTGCAATTTTTTTTGTATCAAATGCTTTTGAATAGAAAGGAACATTCAATTGCTTTGCCAATTCTTTTACAAACTGCTCATCTCTATCACTCTCATCACCACGAAGCTGAAAATTGCAATGTGCTATTGCAAAATCAAAACCTGCATGTTTACATAAATGAGTTAGTACCACAGAATCTACACCACCACTTACTGCCAACAATAGCTTATCATTCTTTGAAAAAAGATGATTTTTTTTGACAAACTCAATAAATTGCGTTGCTACATTCATGTTACATTGTTAATTCTTCATAAGCTGCCCTAAGTTCGCCAAAAGCATGATTATCTCCTACCTTCTTTGCCTCTTCCATTCCTTTTTCATACCATAAAACAGCTTGCTCAAAGTCCTCATTACGTTCATATAGTTTTGCCAAATGATAATAACTGCCTACATAGTTCGGCTCTCTATTTAAAACTTCAATAAATAAAACCTTAGCGCTTTCATCATCGCCCAATTTAATATACTCTAAAGCTAATGCGTGCTGTAAAAAACTGTCAGTCGGATTTTGAACCAGTAATTCTTTTATTTTATCTATTCTATTCACATTAAAAATTTTCTGAGTAATATTTTATCAATAATCAAATTTCTCCCCCTATCTTTGCATAGTTGCATAAACAACCATTTTTTATCTCTTAATATTTTTAGTACATGAAAATACTTGTCTGCGTCAGTAAAACTCCCGATACGACGGCAAAAATAGCCTTCACTGACAATAACACGAAATTTGACACAAACGGCGTTCAATGGATTGTAAATCCTTACGACGAATGGTATGCCTTGGTTCGAGCAATTGAACTAAAGGAGGCCGATGCTGCTACCATTATTCATTTAGTAACAGTGGGCACTCCCGATGCTGACCCCATCATCCGTAAAGCACTTGCTTTAGGTGGCGATGAGGCCATCAGAGTAAATGCTGATAGTCATGATAGTTTTTATATTGCTTCACAAATAGCGGAAGTAGCAAAACAAGGTGGTTATGATTTAGTATTTACGGGAAAAGAAACGATTGATTACAATGGATCTTCAATAGGCGGAATGGTTGCTGAATTATTAGACCTTCCCTATATTTCCCTTGCTACAAAATTTAATATTGCAAACAGCACTGCTACCATCACTCGTGAAATAGAAGGCGGAGAAGAAACTTGCGAAGTATCACTGCCTTTAGTTGTTAGCTGTCAGGCAGGAATGGCTGAAGCAAGAATTCCGAATATGCGTGGCATTATGGCTGCAAGATCGAAACCACTCAAAGTAGTAGAGCCTATTGCAGTTGAAGCACTTACTGCTATCTCCGGTTTTGGATTGCCCCCGGCAAAAGCAGGTGTAAAATTAGTAGATGCAGACAATGTGGACGAACTGGTTAGATTGTTGCATGAAGAAGCAAAAGCTATTTAATCAAACTAATATTTTTAAAAATTTAAACTTAATATATGTCTGTTCTTGTTTTTATAGATACTGCCGAAGGCCATATTAAAAAATCTTCATTAGAAGCACTTACTTACGGTGCTGACGTAGCAGCGCAATTGAGCACTGGCGCATCAGCTGTAGTATTAGGTTCTGTTAATGATGATCTTACTGCATTAGGCAAGTATGGTATCCAAAAAATATACCATGCAACTGATGAAACATTGAATCAATTTGATGCTCAATCATTCACAAAAGCAATTGCAAAAGCAATAGAGACGGCAAACGCCAATGTGATCATTTTTTCAAACAATGCAAATGCTAAGGCTTTAGCTCCTCGCCTCTCTGCACGTTTAAAAGCAGGCCTTGTTGCCGGTGCTGTTGCGTTACCGGATACATCCAACGGATTTACAGTTAAAAAAAGTGTATTCTCCGGAAAAGCGTTTGCCAATATTTCAGTGAATACAGATATTAAAATTATTTCACTAAATCCTAATGCTTATAAAATTACGCCTAAAGAAGGAACTGCAGAAGTAGTATTATTCAATGCAGGTGTAGAAGCCTCTAAAGTAAAAGTAACTAATGTAACGAAAGCCAGCGGCGATGTACCACTTTCAGAAGCTGAAGTGGTAGTAAGTGCAGGACGTGGATTAAAAGGCCCGGAAAATTGGGGAATGGTTGAAGATTTAGCTAAGTTATTACACGCTGCTACTGCATGTAGCCGACCTGTATCGGATGCAGATTGGCGTCCGCATAGCGAACACGTAGGGCAAACCGGACTTGCTATTGCTCCAAATCTATACATTGCTATTGGCATCTCAGGTGCTATACAACATCTGGCAGGTGTAAACAGAAGTAAGGTCATTGTAGTTATTAATAAAGACCCTGAAGCTCCATTCTTCAAAGCAGCTGATTATGGAATAGTAGGCGATGCTTTTGAAGTAGTGCCTAAGTTGATTGAATCGGTAAAAAAACTTAAAGGAGTAGCATAAATACTTATTTCAACTTTCTTTCAACCACAAACATTTTTGTTTGTGGTTTTTTATTGCCAATTTAGAGCTACAATAAATTTTATGAAACCCACTCTGCTACTTCTTTTGTTACTACTAACCGGCACAACGATTACTAATGCCCAAAAAAGAAAAGATAAATCAAAAGCAATTGAGAACTATGATTCAACAAATGTTGCCAAACCGGTTATACAAAAATCAAAAGGGAAAAACAAGAACGTAAACTATGACTCAACCGGTATTTCTATAAAATCAAGTACAAAATCAAAAGGGAAAAGTAAAGGGAAAACACATCCATCGCAAGTCATAACGGATTATGTTTTACCCGAGCCCAAACCTGACCCGGAGAAAAACTTTATTGGTATTATAAAATACAAAATGACTTCAGATGACCCTGTTGATAATGATTCAGTAATTGTAATATTTGGGCTAAACAAAATCAGAATCCGCATTTTTACACCCGGCTATAGAGAAGGACAGGTTTTTGAAAACAGTATGATTGCAAATTTTTTGGACAGCACATTTACCGATTTAGATATTCGCAATCATACTTATACTGTTGAAAAACTTTCGGCAAGAAATGAATCAACAGAACTCAATCTTATGCCGACAAAAAACCGCATTGCTATATTAAATAACAGCTGTGCCGAATACAAAGGTGATATGACCACCAAAGATGAAGATGCTTTTGAGGTAGCCTGCTTGCTCAGCCCCAATCAGTACTTTAATTCAGTTCAGGATTACAATTTCCTGGGCATTCACCCAATTGTAGTAGGCTATCAAATAGCATTAGGCTTCAAATCTATATCGGATACAAATGAGCATACTTATATTATGGCTTACAAAATTGAACCGGGTGATACGGAATCATGGTTTGATTTGAGTCAATACAAGGCTAAAAAATAATTCATATTGGAACGAATGACTTAAATTCGTGGCTGGTATGAAGAAGATAGAATTAGAAATAGTAGCACTCTCCCACAGCATTACACAAACACATTCTTATGCGGTGGTTCTTGGCGAAGTAAATGGATTAAGACGTTTACCGATTGTGATTGGAGGCTTTGAAGCTCAAGCTATAGCTGTTGCTTTAGAAAAAATGCAACCTAGCAGACCTCTTACACACGACCTAATGAAGAATTTCATGAATGCTTTCATCATAGATCTGCACGAAATTATTATTTGCGATCTACAGGAAGGCATATTCTATTCTAAACTTGTTTGCAGTAACGATAATGACACCATTGAAATTGACTCCAGAACTTCTGATGCAATAGCTTTAGCAGTTCGCTTTGGCTGCCCAATTTATACTTATGAAAATATTTTAGATAACGCGGGCATTTTAATGGAAGATGAAGGTGGAAGTAAAAAGAAAAAACAAAAAAAAGAAGTAGTTGTTGAAAGCGATAGCCCAACAGGCCATGAAGATTTGAAAACAATGAGCTTGCCTGAGTTAAATAATCTATTGGAGCAGGTTTTGGAAAATGAAGATTACATAAGAGCAATCGCCATAAGAGATGAAATCAATCAGCGAAATAAAGGAAAATAGATTTTTACCAATTAATTTCTCCCAATTGTGGTTACTTTTCCCAATTGCAAAATAAACTTAGGACTTAACATTCTACGCAAACGCATAGATGGATATCACGATATTGAGTCTGTATTCTTGCCAATACCACTTTTTGATGCTTTAGAAATTGTAAAAACAAAAGAGACTAAGGCTTTTTCATTTTCAACCTCAGGTTTATCTGTACCCGGAAATGCAATGGATAACTTATGCATTAAGGCATATCAATTACTTCTTCAAAAACATAAGGAGATAGAACCCGTACAAATGCATTTACACAAAGCCATTCCAACCGGTGGAGGCTTAGGCGGCGGTAGTGCTGATGGCGCTTTTGCATTAAAACTTTTGAACGATTATTTTAAACTCAATCTAAGCATAACAGAGTTAGAATATTTGGCTTTACAATTAGGTAGTGATTGTCCATTCTTTATTTTAAACCAGCCCACTATTACAACAGGTCGTGGCGAGCATTTGATTCCTATTGAAATAAATTTAAAAGGTTATCGCATCTTAATTGTCAATCCGGGCGTTCATATAAGCACAGCCGAAATGTTTGGCAAGATTACTCCTGCCATTCCCCAAGAGTCATTATTAGAAAACATTAAACTTCCGCCTGAATATTGGATGAACAAAATTAACAACGATTTTGAAGCTGTTGTATTTATGAAACATCCGGAATTAAAAATGCTTAAAGAGCAGCTTTTATTAAGTGGCGCTGTTTATGCATCATTAAGCGGTAGCGGAAGTACGCTCTATGGAATTTTTAAAAAAGAAGATGACATCAATCTAAATTTCAAAAACTATTTTACATTTAGTTTTTGTCCATAAAAAACTGTTTCAAAGTCACCATTCAACAAATAGCAACTTTGAAACAGTATTGAGAAAAAAATATTCAGGAATTACCCTGTTGATCGTCATCATAAAAAGGAGATTTGCTCTGTGCAGACTCAGTGTTATCTTGGACTACAATGGTATCTACCACCAAAGTTCCTTCAGGTGTTTCATAAACTTCCTCATATCTTTCTACTACTACCGGCTGCTCAACAATAATAGGTTTTGACTCCACAGCAGGAGATTCAGGAGAGAAAAATGGCTTCTTAGCAACTGATGCTTTTTTAACAGGCATTTTCTTTTTAGTAACTACTTTTTTAGGAGTAACTTTTTTTAAAGCCTTTGTCACTTTTTTGGCTACACGTTTTTTAGCTACAGCTTTCTTTTTTACTACTTTCTTTTTTGCAGTTTTTGGTTTTATTACTTTTGATTTTTTCTTAGCAACTGGTTTTGATTTTGCTTTAGCCGGTTTCGTTTTTTTGGTAACTGATTTCTTAGGAACAGACTTTTTACGAGTAACTTTTGCTTTAGCAGCTTTTCCGCTTTTGCGTACTATCTTTTTTGCTGCTTTCTTTTTGGAAGCCATTTTACAAAGTTTTAAAGTTTAAAAAGATGTTTGACTGAATTAATGGGGACACTAAAATTACAAGAACAATTAATTAAAACAAAAAATCTAGCCGAAAACCTAAAATGATTTTGGTTAGCTTTTAGTTCCATTAACTTTGTCCAATGGCAGAAGATTTACAAATTATCATAGGCACCAAAGAAGACCAATACAAATCATTGATTCCGCAAATTCAAGGTTTATTGCAAGGTGAAACAGACCTGATAGCCAACCTTGCAAATATCACAGCAGCTTTAAAAGAGCAGTTTGGATGGTTTTGGGTCGGCTTCTATTTAGTAAAAGACACTGAGCTGGTGCTGGGTCCTTTTCAAGGGCCGGTAGCTTGCACACGTATCAAAAAAGGGCGTGGCGTGTGTGGAGCAAGCTGGGCAGAAAGTCAAACCTTGATTGTGCCTGACGTAGAAAAATTTCCCGGACATATTGCTTGCAGCAGTCTATCAAAGTCAGAAATTGTACTTCCTATTTTTAAAATCAATGAAGTAGTGGCTGTATTAGATGTTGACAGTGATCGTTATAATGAGTTTGATGAAATAGATAAAATATATCTGGAACAAATTGTAAAAATGATTGAATTTTAAAAAATTGATAAAAACTATTTCCATTGTAGTATCAGGCAAAGTACAAGGCGTTTTTTATAGACAAAGTACAGTTCAAAAAGCGAAAGAACTTTCCATCTCCGGAAATGTTTCTAATCAAAAAGATGGTACTGTTTTAATCATAGCTACAGGCGATGATCCTCAATTAAATCAACTGATAGAATGGTGTAAAAAAGGGTCACCCAGAGCAATGGTTGCCGGGGTGAATGTTACAGAAGTTGAAACTATATTATTTGAAAAATTTTCAATTGTGCATTAATGCCAATAAAGTCATTATCACAATAATGATTTCATCATAAAATATAGGGGTTATTTACTTCTTCAAATTTTCAATCATATCCTGCGTCATAGCTGCCAGGTTGAACTCTTCTTTCCACCCCCAATCATTACGAGCAGTAGTATCATCAATACTTTGTGGCCAACTATTGGCTATTTCCTGACGGTAATCAGGCTTATAAGAAATTGAAAATTCAGGTATATGTTTTTTAATTTCAAGTGCAATTTCTTTCGGTGAAAAACTCATACCGGAAACATTGTATGAAGTACGAATTTTTATTTTTTCTGCAGGAGCCTCCATCAATTCTATTGTGGCACGAATCGCATCGGGCATATACATCATTGGCAAATAAGTGTCTTCTTTCAGAAAACATTCATATTTCATTTCTTCCAAAGCATCATGAAATATTTCTACTGCATAATCTGTTGTACCACCGCCGGGAGGAGATTTATAAGAGATCAAACCCGGATAGCGAATACTTCTTACATCTACACCGAAACGCTGATTAAAATAATGACACCAAAACTCTCCTGCATATTTACTAATTCCATAGACTGTTGTTGGTTCTATGATTGTTTGTTGCGGGCAGTTTTGTTTTGGCGATGTGGGTCCAAAAACAGCAATGGAGGATGGCCAATAAACTTTATGAAGTTTTTCCTCTCGGGCTATGTCTAATACATTTAACAGCCCTGTCATATTCAAGTTCCACGCAAGGCCGGGGTTCTTTTCTCCTGTGGCAGATAAAATAGCAGCCAGCAGATATATCTGTGTAATATTTTGTCGAAGCACTTGTACGTGCAACATTTCTTTGTTCATAACATCCATACTCACGTAAGGCCCTGTGCCTTCGAGCAGTGGGTTTTGCTCTCTCAAATCTGAAGCAATTACATTGGCATTCCCATAAATTTTCCGAAGTGCCATTGTCAGTTCTACTCCTATTTGTCCGGAAGCACCGATAACTAATATTTTTTCTTTTTGCATAGATGATAAATAAAATGGCAAGATACACGAAACCCTGCAATTAAAATTAGTAACGTGGAAAACCTGTATTCTATACATAATGTTCCGGCCATATCTTTGCCTTATGGAAACATTTTTAAAGGAATTATTCAAAGACCAACAGTATAATGAGCAATCGTTTTTTCTAATGGCAGGGCCCTGTGTGGTAGAGTCGGAAGAAATGGTAATGAGTATTGCTGATAAAGTTTATACCATTTGTAAATGCTTGAAAATACCATACATTTTTAAAGCATCCTATCGAAAGGCCAATCGTACCAGTGCTACTTCATTCACAGGTATTGGTGATGAGGCTGCACTTAAAATCCTTCAAAAAGTAAAAATAAAATATAATCTTCCTATCGTTACAGATATACATACGGCTGAAGAAGCAGCCATTGCTGCCCCGTATGTAGATGTACTGCAAATTCCTGCATTCCTTTGTCGTCAAACAGATTTATTAATCGCCGCTGCCAAAACAGATAAGATCATCAATGTAAAAAAAGGCCAATTTGTAAGTGGTGAGGCGATGCAGTTTGCAGTAACAAAAATTAAAAATGCAGGAAATGATAAAGTACTTTTAACTGAAAGAGGTACAACATTCGGTTATCAAGATCTTGTTGTCGACTATCGTAATCTTCCTATAATGCAACACTATGCGCCAGTGGTGATGGATGTAACACACTCGTTACAACAGCCCAACCAAACAAGTGGCATAACAGGTGGAAATCCGAAAATGATTGGCACTATAGCAAAAGCTGCCATAGCAGTAGGCGCAGACGGAATCTTTATTGAAACACATCCTGACCCTGCAAATGCAAAAAGTGACGGGGCCAATATGCTAAAACTTGATTTGCTGGAAAACCTATTGATACAATTAACTCAATTAAGAAATGTAGTAACAGGTAAGTAGTTACCAATAAAAAAAAATGGGCATATTCGATTTTACATTTTTATAACTTTTAACTTGCCACTCATTAATAGTAATTATTCATCCTAATAATAACTATATTTACAAATCGTATCATTTAGCCACCTCCTTAGAAATTTCAGCCCTTAAACAAAAACTACAATAATGAAAAAGTACCCTTTCATTGCATTTCTTTTATGCATACTTATATCATTTAAAATTTTCGGACAGGAGAACTACAATGCTTTTGTATCCAAAGGCACAAAATGGCCTTCAAATAACATCAAAGTTTCTTGGATAAACCCCACTGCAGAAAATGCGCAACAAAGGCAATGGGTTCAAACTTCAATAAAAAATAGCTGGGAAAAAGAATCTGCTGTAAAATTTATCTGGTGTAATTTATCTGAGAATAAAGATGGAATCAGAATATTAATTGACGATGATGTACCGCATACTATAGGCTTAGGAAATGAATTAGGAAGACAAAAAGTTGGCATGGTACTCAATTTTGATTTTTATAAATGGAAACCGCTACAAAATGGAACACGTAGCCAAATAATGAATCGGTATGAATATTATATCAGAGTTATAGCAGTACACGAATTTGGTCACGCATTAGGATTTGAGCATGAACAAAGAAGAACAGATTGCCCTAATTGCGATCTTGGTGCACCTGATCAAAGTGGGAAGAAAAGATTTTCAACTGGTGATTGGTGGACTTCAACCTGTGATGAAAGTTCTGTGATGAATTATTGTAATCCAAAATATAATAATAATGGAAAATTGAGTGATGGAGATATTGAAGGTGTAAGAGCAATCTATGGCAATCCGGTAAATATAGCTCCTACCCCGACTTCGAAAACTGCAAGATTGGTGCACAACATCAATCAATTTGCTGACGGCAAATCTGAAATCAAGGTATTCTTAACTGCCGATCAAAATGAGCTAAAAAATATTGCGTATTGTTATTACCGTTTGGATGACCGCTTCAACCCCAAGGATCTCTATTCAAAAGATGTCGGCAATAATTTTTCGTTGAATATTGGCGTTAGTAAATCCATGGACTTTATCGTTTCTGCAACTGTTTTTTATAAAAGCGGAGAAAAGCTTGATGTAGAAAGATATATTAATTTTAACAAGCCGGCTGGCGGCTCTTTAGGAAATGATGAAATTGCAATAGATTTTCGTAAAAAGAATTTAAACAATAATCAATACCTATTTAGTTTCTCCATAAATCCAAACTCCGGAATTTTCAATAAAATAGTGAGAGTAGAATACAATAGAAATCATCCTTCTTTTAAAGTAAAAACTTTAGTAGGTGATAATAGCAGTAACAACTTTAAAGCAGAATGGAGCGGCTGGGGCTGCATACCATTAGAAATAAAAGTTTATTACATTCAAGATGGAATTTTATATTACAAAACACTTACCTATGATATGTGTAAGGCTTTGGGATGGAAATAAAAATTACAAACAGTATTTTTATTCATATAAACGTAATTAAAATATGTAATCCTTAAAATAAAAGCATCAAGACTAAAGAAAGCAACAATATTTTTTTTAATAATTTAAATAAACCCAAAAAGGCGTAACCGAAAAGCCAAAAGAGTAGGAACATTTTTAATCAACAAAAAACAAACTATGACTAAAGCAATTTTGACCTTCGCATTTCTTTCTGCCATGTTTATCACTTCTGCTAATGCCCAAAAAGCCAAAAAATCTAACACAGCGAAAGTGCCTTACACTCAAGTAAAAAACTATTTTGTAAAAAACACTTTTCAACAAGGTGATTTAAAAAGCCCGAAAATTGAAACTCAAGAAGAATTTGACAATATCTTCGGCGCAGCTGCATTAATGGGAAAAAATGGAAAACCTACAGAGGTAGATTTCTCAAAGCAATACGTAATCGCTTTCATACCTGAAGCATCAGATAAAAAATTTACGATTGCTATTAAAGGCATTGTAAAGAAAGGAAAGAAAATCCTCTTTAATTATGCTTATTCTTTAGGCGAAAAAACAAGTTCTACTTGGCAGCCATTTTTGGCAGCAGTGGTTGACAAAAAATATGATGGTGAAGTAGTATTAGTTAAGAAATAATCTTCTCTTCCACCTATCAAAAGCCGCATCAAGTTTACCAACCGATGCGGCTTTTTTCATTACACGAAACGATACATACCGAAATTAAAATTGAGCCACAAAAAAATGGATCACGCAAAACGGATCCATTTAATTTCACTATTTTATTGTTCAAATTACTTATCTTAAATCTACTTCCTCTACACCCGGATACTTTTTCTTATCAAAAGTAAATTCTGTATCAGGAATTGGCTTATTTGTTTTCATGGTACTGATCGTGTAGGTATATCTGTTGCCTGCATTTTCTAATACTTTTGTGCTGTAGATTGATTTAGCAACTTTATCTACTTGTACATATACTTTAAAGAAAGGCTTACTTTTATCTGTAGGTGTCATTTCAATTTCCTGTATTGTTTTTCCGCCTATCTTCTTTTCACCGTTTAACCCATATAAGAAGTCTTTATCATAAAAATTGGTAAATAATTTTTGCGGAGTGATTGTGCTGTTTTTTGTCTCTACATTACTAATAGTCACTTCTTTTGCAGCTTTATCATAATTCCAAACCGTTTTACCATCGCTGAAAATTTCTTGGCCGTTAAAACTTACTCTATACTTTGTTCCTTTCAACTTAACAGTGCCCGTTTTATTACTCAACGCTTTTCCGGAGCCATTTTCTACTTTGTAAGTAAAAGATGCATCTACTGTGGAATAGGTTTTAAACTTGGCGCTTACGCCATCTAATATCGCTTTTGCAGCAGGATCATTCTTTACTTGTGCGAAAGAAGCGGTGGATGAGAATAGTACAATACCTAATAGAAGTTTTTTCATTTTCAAATTATTTGGTTCTATGACTCTAAAAAGAGTGCAAAGATAAAAGAATACACAAAGAAATGATGATAAGTTATCACAAACGGTTGCGACGCTCTTAATTCTAATGATTTTATTAACAAAAATAAATTCCGATTCGTTATCCAAGCATATCCAAATGCTGCTGCAAGTCTAATTCTGTTTTTATCAATACTTCACGTGCTTTACTTCCTTGATTGGGCCCCACAATGCCGGCTGACTCCAACTGATCCATCAAACGGCCTGCACGATTATAGCCCAATTTCATACGGCGTTGTAAAAGAGATGTGGAGCCAATTTGATTCTGAACAATCAATCGGGCGGCATCTTCAAATAATGAATCTCTATCTGAAAGATCAAAATCTTTTCCTTCCAGTTCTTTTTCATCTACATATTCCGGCAACAAAAATGCTTGCGGATAACCTCGCTGATCACCAATGAACTCAACTATTTTTTCTACTTCAGGCGTATCTACAAAAGCACATTGCAAACGGGTTACTTCACCATTGTGCGAGATCAACATATCTCCTTTTCCAATTAATTGCTCTGCACCACCGGTGTCTAAAATAGTTCGAGAGTCAATTTTAGACGAAACCTTAAACGCAATTCTCGAAGGAAAGTTAGCTTTGATTGTTCCGGTAATAATATTTACAGAAGGTCTTTGTGTAGCAATTATCAAGTGAATACCTACTGCACGAGCTAATTGTGCCAAACGTGCTATCGGCATTTCAATTTCTTTTCCTGCAGTCATAATTAAATCTGCAAACTCATCTACTACCAATACGATGAATGGCAAATACTGATGTCCTTTTTGTGGATTCAGTTTTCGCTTGATAAATTTTTCATTGTATTCTTTAATGTTTCTCGTTCCGGCCTCTTTCAGTAAATCATAACGATTATCCATTTCAATACAAAGCGCATTTAATGTATTGATTACTTTTTTTGTATCTGTTATAATGGATTCATCCTCACCGGGCAATTTGGCTAGAAAATGTTTTTCAATAACTCTGTATAAACTTAGCTCTACTTTTTTGGGGTCTATTAACACCAGCTTTAATTGTGATGGATGTTTTTTATAAAGCAATGAAACAAGTATTGCATTTACACCGACAGATTTACCTTGCCCTGTAGCACCGGCCATCAATAAGTGTGGCATACTGGCCAAGTCAACGATAAAATTTTCGTTGTCTATTTTCTTACCTACAGCAATAGGCAAACTATGAGTATTATTTTGAAACTTCTCGGAAGCCAATAGTGTTTTCATACTTACTATTGACTTGCGCACATTGGGCACTTCTATACCAATTGTTCCTTTTCCGGGTATCGGGGCTATTATACGAATACCTAACGCAGCAAGACTCAATGCAATATCATCTTCTAAATTTTTAATCTTTGAGATGCGTACACCGGGAGCAGGCACTATTTCGTATAAAGTAACAGTAGGTCCAACCGTTGCATAGATTTTTTGAATTTCTATTGAATAGTTTCTTAGGGTAGAAATGATTTGATTTTTATTATTCTCCAATTCATTCGCATCTTGGATAATTTTTTCACTGCCATGTGTTTCTAATAGGCCAAGTGTAGGATATTTATAATCTCTTAAATCAAGCGTAGGCTCATAAGGCGGAAGATTTTCTATAACAGACTCATCCTCTACTTTTACTTCAGGCGCTTTAATCTCTAACGCTAAAGGTTCATCATTTTTCTTTAATGCCGAAGTAGTTTGCTGCAATTCTTCTTCTTTTTCTTCTGCATCTGCATCATCTTTGATTTCAGGTGTGTTAATCTCTAAATCAATTTTTGAATCGACCTGAGGTATCGCCACAATTATCTCCTCTTTACTTTGCAATTTTTGTGGTACTTGTACTTCTTCATTATCCTGTTCTATCGGTTCATCTTTTTCAATTACTGCAAATTCCTGGTGCGGTTTTTCATCCGGAAAGTTAATGATAACAGGTCCGTCTGCTTTTAATGTATTGCCTTGTTTTGCATCTGTCTCTTTAGGTGCATATAAATCATTAATCGACTGCACTGCGACTAAAGGCGCTGTTTCATCTTGTGCGTCATCCTGTGCAGTAACAGAAGCTTCCGGTTCAATTTCAACTGCTGATACATCCTTTTGAACTTTAGATTTCCAATCAAACGAAGGATTGAATTGCCAGATAAAATATCCTACTGCAAGTAATAATAATACAGCACCAGTTCCAAACCCGCCTAAAGCCCCGGTTAATTTCTTACAAATCATATCACCTACTGCGCCACCAAAGGGAAAACTACTTCCTGATAAAACAAAAGACAAAGCAATAGACAATACCAATAGCCCAACAGTTACATACTTTAAATTCCTTCCAATAGAAAAAACTTTTTGCCGAAACAAAAGATTAATACCCACAACGAAAAAGAATGTGCAAATAAGAAATGCAGCAAGGCCAAATCCATTATAAATAAAAAGATGCGATACAACAGCACCAAATCGTCCTAATAAATTTGCTACAGGCTTACTATTATCCAACAATGCAGCAAAACCAAGTTTAGCTACAGATTGATCCTGCTCCCAAGTAAAAAGATAGGAGCAAAAAGAAATCAATAATAAAAGGGATAGTAAAAGAAAAACTACACCGACAATTTTCCAAGTACGTTCATCTTTTGCGATTGCTTTAAAATCTATAGGCTCCTCCTTTTCAGCTTTGAAAGGGGCTACATCAGATTTTGCAGGTTTTTTCTCAGGGCTTTTCTTTGTCTTCTTTTTCGTCTTATTGGACATAGTAGCAAAGATAATCAGTTTGACTGCAAAAATTACACTAATAAATCAAGAAGAAAGTTCACCCAAACCAAAGTATTAAAGATTTAAACCTTCCTTAATTCTTCTTGAAAACACCAAGCAATAAGAACAGCCATCCTACAATAAAAAAGAGACCGCCTAAAGGTGTAATTGGTCCTAATATTTTCACCAAGTCGCTTCCATTTATTTTCAGAAATGTGATTGCATATATTGAACCAGAAAAAAGTAAAATACCAATGATAAAACTATAGCCCGACCAAATCAATTTTTTACTCGGAAATTTTTCAAATAAAATACCAACAGCTAATAATGCCAATACATGATACATTTGATATTGTACTCCAGTCTGAAAACTGTGCAAGATTTTTTCGTCTTGCGTCATACTTTGCAACCCATGAGCCCCAAATGCACCTATGGCAACAGCCAATGCGCCAAACTTTGCAGCGATAGTAATAAACTGTTTATGCATGAAATATTTTTTGAATTAGCGATTCTATATTCATTGGGCTTTCATTAACTGCAACTTTAGCTTGCTCATAATAAATTTTCCGGTCAGCCATTTTTTTCAAAATAAAAGAGCTTAACTCTTCTTCATTCAAATCTTTTACTAATGGCCTACTCTCTTTTTCATTCATCAAGCGCTCCAATAAAACTAAATGTGCTGTATTGATCCATACCGTTACACCCGATTGATTCATATAATCTATATTATTAAAATAGCAAGGAGTGCCTCCGCCACAAGACAGCACAAATTGGTCATGACATTCGGCAATGAGGTGTAAAGTATCTGTTTCTAATAAACGAAATTGCTCCTCCCCTTTTGTAGCAAATATTTCCGGAATCGTTTGACCGGCATTATTGGCTATCTGCTCATCCAAATCAAAAAATGGAACCTTTAGTTTTTCGCTTAATGCCTTTCCCCAATAAGTCTTACCGGCTCCCATAAAACCAATTAGGAAAATTTTCATTGTATGGAATTTAAACTGATGATTTATTTAAAAGCATTAAGCCCTGTTACGTCCATTCCCGTAATTAATAAATGAATATCGTGTGTACCTTCGTAAGTAATTACACTTTCTAAATTCATCATGTGGCGCATCACAGGATATTCGCCGGTGATGCCCATTCCGCCTAACATTTGCCTTGCATCGCGGCAAATATTTGTTGCAATTTCACACGAATTACGTTTTGCCATTGAAACTTGTTGTGGCGTAGCACGTCCTTCATTCATCAATACACCTAAGCGCCAATTGAGTAATTGTGCTTTGGTTATTTCAGTAATCATCTCAGCCAATTTTTTTTGCTGCAACTGAAAAGAACCAATCGGCTTACCAAACTGTTCTCTTTCTTTTGAATAGCGCAATGCGGTATCATAGCAATCCATTGCTGCGCCTATTACGCCCCATGCTATACCATAGCGTGCTTTTGTCAAACAACCTAAAGGGCCTTTTAAACCTTTTACATTGGGGAAAATATTTTCTTTGGGCACTTTTACATTATCAAAAACCAATTCACCCGTTGCCGATGCTCTCAAACTCCATTTGCCATGTGTTGTTGGAGTGCTGAACCCTTCCATTCCTCTTTCCACTACCATACCTTGAATTTCGTCGGCTTCATTCTTTGCCCACACAACAGCAACCTGAGAAAAAGGAGCATTGCTGATCCACATTTTTGCGCCATTCAGTATTACATGGTCACCTGCATCCTTAATATTTGTAATCATACTGCTTGGGTCGCTGCCGTGATTTGGTTCTGTAAGACCAAAACATCCTAACCATTCTCCACTTGCCAACTTAGGTAAATATTTTTTACGCTGCTCTTCACTGCCATATTGATAAATAGGAAACATCACCAATGAGCCTTGTACCGATGCAGTAGATCGAACACCGCTATCACCTCTTTCCAACTCCTGCATCATCAACCCATAAGAAATATAATCTAAACCACCACCGCCGTATTGCTCCGGAATAGTAGGGCCAAAACAACCTAATTCACCAAGTTGCTTTACAATATGCTGTGGAAATTCTGCTCGTTGTGCATAGTCTTCAATAACAGGAGAAATTTCTTTTTTCACATAACTTCTCACTGCCTCACGAATGTGCTTATGTTCTTCTGTCAAAAGCTCATCTACTAAAAAATAATCAGGACTTTGAAACAGGTCAGTACGAGATGCCATAATGTTTTTAGATTTTGTGATTTCGGATTGTTGATTTTACAAATTATCGTCGCAAAGGTAATGATTTGAAGGCTGAATTGCCTGCTTAGGAAATGTGGTTTTTGAGGCTGTCAGCATTTACATATATGATGATATTTCTAACCTTTAGAAACGAGCATAAGCTAAACGACTTTGCCTTTCCGAATCCGCAATAAGCTTGAATTTTTTAAAATACAAAATTGACAAAAAAATGCTCAATTCTTTTTTCCCGGCCCGCTCATATCTGTATCTCGATTCATTTCATAAAGGTCAACCGGTCTTTCTGTATTATCACCCAATAAGTATTTTGAAAAATGATCGGCCGTTTTCCAAAACCAATACTCCATCATATCTCCAAAGGCATGACGTTGTGTAGGTAATAACAACATTTCAAATCTTTTATTGGCTCTAATTAAACCATTTGCTACTCGAATACTGTTTGAAGGTGATACATTGTTATCTATTTCTCCATGAATGAGCAACAAACGTCCTTTTAAATTTTTTGCCAAATCCTGATTACGTTCTATTGAATAAACAAAGGTGGTATCGCCTTTATCGGAAATTTCTTCTTTCACCCCATTGTGCTTTTCACTCCACCAACGATTGTATATACTGTTATCGTGATTACCTGCATTACTCACCGCCACTTTAAAGAAATCGGGATAAACCAACATGGCAGCAGTACTCATAAAGCCTCCACCACTATGCCCATGAATGCCCACACGATTCACATCCATAAACGAATAGCGATTGGCTAACTGTTCTATGGCAGTTTTTTTATCAGCTAAACCATAATCTCTCAAATCGCCATAACCATAATTGTGATACCACTTGCTGCGCTCCGGAGTACCGCCTCTATTTCCAACTGTTACCACGATAAAACCCAATTGTGCCAAACGATCTATCCGATCCATTCCTCTTCCCCATGCTTTATTTACCGATTCTGTTTGAGGCCCTGGATATACATATTCAATAACAGGGTATTTTTTTGAAGCATCAAAATCAAATGGTTTATACATTACACCATATAAATCTGTTATTCCATCATCTGCTTTCACTTTAAATATTTCAGGAAATTTATAACCCGACTCCATCAAGGCACTAAAATCGGAAGTTTCTAACTTCATCACTACTTTACCTTCATTATTTATCAAATTAGACTCTGGCACAGTATTTACCCGAGAAAAATTATTGACGAAGTACTGCTGATTATCATCCATCAGAAATTGGTTATCGTAGTTGCCTGCATTTAGTAATTGCAGTCCGCTTCCGTCAAAATTCACTTTGTACAAATGCAAATAATATGGATCCTCTTTTTCCTGCTTCTCGCCTTTCTTATCAGTTGCAACATTTTCTCTCCCATTTGCAGAGAAATATAATACTCTTTTCTTTTCATCAATACCCATGATGCTTGAGCAATGGTATGGCCCTGAAGTGATTTGATTTTTTAATTTTCCATCGCCATCATATAAATAAAAATGTCCCCATCCATCTCGCTCACTCCATTCTATAATTTCTTTACCACCATTTACCAATCCGGGTGGAATGATTTCAATGTATGTATTCAATCTTTCTTCTATGACTGCTAATGCTGTATCTGAGCTTACATTCACTTTACAAATGTCAATACGTTTCAAATCGCGGCTCGTACGGCTCAAAAAGAATGAAGAATTATTACCTAACCAAAGCGAAGGCATAAAATCATCATCCAAGCTTTTTTTCAAAGGTGTACTACGAAAAACATCTAGTGTTTGATCTTTGAAACGACTTGTTTTTATCAATATCGGTTTCTTATCTGCCATACGAAACAAATAGATTTCATCACGAGGAGCATCCGTTTCTCCCGGCATCCAATATTTATACGTTTCTAATGTTGGGCGAGGCTCTGCAATACTGTTGATCACCCAAAGATCTTTTACCTTTCGTTCATCCGTACGTTTTAATGCAAAGCTTTTGGAATCAGGTGACCAAACAGCAAATACAGGCTTCCTGTCTTTCTTATTTTTTTCAGCATCTACATTTGTTTCTCCCGGTGTACGGAAATGCCATGAATAAAATTGAACACCATCGGTAGTGATTGCGTGCTCAATAATGGTTGTATCCTTATCATTGATTTGTGCTTTTTTATAATTTTCAAAATCCATCCAATATAGGTTATAGTTTTTCCCATAAATCACGATTGAACTATCCGGTGCAACATTGGCCCACATACTTTTCCTTAGCGGTCTTTTAAAATCTGATAATGTATCTAACTTACCGGAATTGATATTGTATTCAAAATAAAAAGTTTTCTTTTCTTTTTTGGGGGCAGCATCTTTCTTTTTTGCAGCAGTATCTTTTATTACTACATCAATGGAACTCTTTACTTGAAAGCGAATTTTTGTTTCATCACCAATGAATTGTAAACTGTCAAAAGATAAATGTTGCCCATCAAAAGGGTCGCCAACAATACTCGTAATCATGGCGGCCATTTTATCATTATCAAATAACTTTTTCTTCTCTGCTTTATTTGGATCAACGATGTACCAATTTGTTCCTTCAGTTGTTTTATATGAATACCAAAAGCGATTTGTGTTTTTGAGCCAATGTGGCTCTACACTTGTAGAAAACACCATCTTATTGATACGTGCCGGTGAATACTTTGCAGCTAACTGATAGTTTGCTTTTGTAACGCTATTATCCTGTTGGCCATTTACAAAAAGGCATAGAAATGCCAATACGAAAACAAAAAACGATTTCTTCATAAAAATTAATTAAGTTATTAACGGGCTTAAGGTAAGTAATTTTTCATCTCACATTGAATGGACAATGCTTCCTGGCGTGCTTTTTCGGCAAAATCTTCATCAGCGGAAGCATAGATAATTGAACGGCTTGAATTGACGATTATTCCACAATCTTTTGTCATTGCTTTTTTAGATACCTCTTCCAGACTTCCACCCTGCGCACCAACGCCCGGTACTAAAAAGAAATGATCAGGTGACTGTTTGCGTACATTATCCAAACTCACCGTTTGTGTAGCACCCACTACAAACATTAAATTCTCAGTTGTACCCCAGCCACTCACTGTCTCCATCACTTTTTCATAAAAGTATTCACCATCCGTATGCAATAATTCAAAATCATCGGCACCTTTATTAGAAGTAAGCCCTAACACAATTGCCCATTTCCCTTTGTGTTGTAAAAAAGGAGACACACTATCTTCACCCATATAAGGCGCAACGGTTATTGCATCAAATGGCATAGTTTCAAAAAAGGCTTTAGCATATTGATTGGATGTATTGCCGATATCCCCTCTTTTTGCATCGGCTATTTTGAAGTGTTCATTGCCTATGTAACGTACCGTTTTTTCCATAGATGCCCAACCTTTTACTCCATTTGCTTCATAAAATGCTGTATTTATTTTATATGCTATGCACAAGTCTTTAGTTGCATCAATGATTGCTTTGTTAAAAGCAAAAACCGGATCTTCTTCTACTAATAAATGTTTAGGAATCTTCGTAATGTCGGTATCTAACCCAACGCAGAGATAAGATTTTTTCTTTTTGATTTCTTCTACTAATTGATGGCGTGTCATATTTTGAAATATTTTATTTCAATTTCAAAATTACCGACTTAATATCAGAGAAATGATTTTTTTAAAATAGTAGACAATAAGCATATTCCAGATGTGTAATCCTTAACTCATGATGCTTGTCTTTAAAATACTTCCAAACCGAAATACATCTTCAAAAGTATTGTAAAGAGGGACAGGTGCAACTCGAATCACATTTGGTTCACGCCAATCGGACATTACGCCTTGGTTGGTTATTGCATCATAAATCCTTTTCCCATCTTTCAGCATCAATAAAGATAATTGGCAACCTCTTTCATTTTCATTTATGGGAGTAATTATTTCAAATACCTCCTCATCATTTTCGTCAATAATTTTATTTAAAAGATAATCAAGGTATGCCGTTAATAATTTTCTTTTTTGATGTAAGTTTTCTATTCCTGCTTTGTCAAAAATATCTAATGAGGCTTTGTGTGCAGCCATTGACAATATAGGTGCATTACTTAGCTGCCACCCATCAGCAGAAGGAATGGCTTTGAAACCCTTCTGTAATTGGAATCTTGTTGCCTTGTCATTTCCCCACCAACCGGCAAAGCGGTTGAATGAAGAAACCGTTGCATGTCGTTCATGAATAAATGCACCGCCTACTCCACCCGGGCCGCTATTCAAATATTTATATGAACACCAGCACGCGAAATCAACATCCCAATCGTGTAATGCAAGAGGCACATTACCCACAGCGTGCGCCAAATCAAAGCCGGCAAATGCGCCTACTGAATGAGCGGTATATGTTATTGTTGCTATATCAAAAAATTGACCGGAGAAATAATTGACGCCGCTAAATAATACCAAGGCAATACTATCTCCATGCTTTTGTATTGTAGCAATGATATCTTCTATGCGAATGGTATGTTCTCCATCACGAGGCGCAACTTCTATTATAGTGTCATCCGGTGAAAACCCATAATGCCTCACCTGTGACTCCATCGCATACTGATCAGAAGAAAATGCTTTTGCTTCGCAAATAATTTTATAGCGTTCTTTTGTTGGACGATAAAAAGAAACCATTAGCAAATGAAGATTTACCGTTAGTGAGTTCATCGCTACTACTTCATTTTCATGAGCGCCTACTAATTTAGAAAGTTGTTTCGGAAAAAGTTCATTGTAAGTCATCCATGGTTTGCGAGCATGTGCATGACCACCCGATGCAAAAGAAGCCCAGTCTTCCAATTCATCTAATACATATTCCTGAGTGGCTTTCGGTTGTAAACCCAACGAGTTTCCATTCAAATAAATAACCTCTTTCCCATTCATAATGGGAATATAAAACAGGCTTCTGAATTGCTGTAACGTATCTTGTACGTCTAATTGCTTGGCAAACTCAAGTGTATTTTGAAATTCCATTTTGGGGAGCAAGAATATTTTCTGACAACAAAAAACATTTTTATCAATAGGCTAAACGGTTACAGCAACTTTTTCTGCATTAATATTTGCGTTGCGCATCGCCACACTTCTTACGACAGTATTAGCAAAATCAAAGAATGCCTTCTTAGTAATTTCATCATCCCCCATCATTACCGGCACACCAATATCACCACCTTCACGAATACCTTGCACAATTGGTATTTGACCTAAGAAAGGTATATCATATTCATCAGCCAATCTTTTTCCACCATCTTTCCCAAAAATATAATATTTATTTTCCGGCAATTCAGTCCCTCCCGTTGGAGGAATGAAATAACTCATATTCTCAACAAGTCCAATGATGGGCACATTAAGTTGCGCTTGACCAAACATGGCGATTCCTTTTTTTGCATCGGCCAAAGCAACATCTTGTGGTGTAGTAACGATAACGGCTCCTGTTACCGGAACAGTTTGCATCAACGTCAAATGTATATCGCCAGTGCCCGGAGGCATATCTACTACCAAATAATCCAACTCATCCCAATATACATCTGTAATAAATTGACGAATAGCACTACTTGCCATAGGGCCACGCCAAACAACAGCACTTTTTTCATCCACCAATAAACCAATACTGATTAATTTTATTCCATAACGTTCCAAAGGTGCAATCATCGCCTTCTCAGCACCTACATCTATCATCATCGGTCTTTCTCCACGTACTCCAAACATGATGGGCACGCTTGGCCCGTAAATATCAGCATCCATCAAACCAACTTTTGCCCCGCCCTGTCCTAAAGCTAATGCAAGATTTGCTGCAACAGTAGATTTCCCGACACCGCCTTTACCACTTACTACAGCGATTATATTTTTTACTTTCGGTAAAACAGTTCCCGGATCTGTACGCTTTGTAGAAGTATTGGCCGTGAAGTTTACAGTAATAACAGCATTTTTATTTACCAGCAATTTTATTGCATTTTCACTGGCAGTTTTCATCATATCTTTAAGTGGACAAGCCGGTGTAGTAAGCACAATAGTAAAAGAAACATTGTTGCCATCTATTTCAATATCCTTGACCATATTGAGGGTCACAAGATCTTTTCCCAAGTCAGGCTCCTGCACATTACTCAATGCTTCCAATATTTTTTCTTTAGTCATAATTCAAGTATTTGTTAAAAAGTTGCAGAAAGGCAAAGTTAACTACTAACTTGTGCATTTTCTTTTACGAAATCAGCAACTTGTAGTTAATTTTGACCTGATGAAAAGAATTTTATTTTTTGCCGGCATAATATTTTTTATTTCAACTCAATCTGCAAAAGCACAATTTGAAACATCGCGTGATTCGGTAGTGCAACTATATGGCGTAGTAATGACTGCTGATAGCTTAGTGGGTATTCCCGCTGTTTCTGTTGTAGTAAAAGGCCAAAACCGTGGAACTATGTCCAATGCTTATGGCGTTTTTTCTATTGTAGTATTAAAAGGTGATGAAATAGAATTTACACACGTTTCGTATAAACCTAAAAAAATTACGATTCCAAAAAATTTGGAGGGTAATCAATACAGCATAGTACAACTGATGGTAGCCGATACCGTTTACTTACCTGCAACCATAATAAAACCGCGGCCCACACCTGAACAGTTTGCCCGTGATTTTGTAAATATAAAAGTAGATGATGATCAATACGAAATAGCTAGAAAGAATATGAGTGAGGCAAACCGTAGAGCATGGATGCGCTCAGTAAGCGGTGATGCTGGCGAAGCCACTAAAGTTCAAATGAACAAGATTGCCAATCAGGCCGTTTATCGTGGACAAACGCCTCCCATGAATATTTTTAATCCGGCTGCATGGGCAGAGTTTATCAACTCGTGGAAACGTGGCGATTTCAAAAACAAAAATTAAAACGATTATCTAATTACAACACTTATAACTTATTAATATTTTTATCTATCATGAATACTTCTTCTCCGATTACAGTTGTAGGTGCAGGCACAATGGGAAACGGCATTGCCCACGTATTTGCACAAGCAGGATTTAAAGTTACAATAGTCGATATATCATTGGGGCAATTGGAAAGAGCAGTTGCTACTATTGGCAAAAATTTAGACAGACAAGTAGCCAAGGGAAGTATTACTGAAGAACAAAAGAAAGAAACACTTGCCAATATCAATATCAACTCCAATATGATAGCCGGAGTAAAAGATGCATCACTGGTAGTGGAAGCCGCAACTGAAAACACAGAACTGAAATTGCAGATTTTTGAAGAAATGGATAAGTATGCTCCGAAGGATGCAATATTGGCCACCAATACATCCAGTATTTCTATCACAAAAATAGCAGCTGTAACCAATAGAGCATCCAAAGTAATCGGTATGCACTTTATGAATCCGGTACCGGTAATGAAATTAGTAGAAATAATAAATGGCTATGCTACTGACAAAGAAGTAACCAACACTATAGTAGAACTGAGCAAACAATTAGGCAAAGTACCTTGCGTGGTCAATGATTATCCCGGGTTTATTGCTAATCGTATTTTGATGCCAATGATAAATGAAGCCATTTACAGCTTATATGAAGGTGTGGCCGGTGTAGAAGAAATTGATACGGTGATGAAATTGGGTATGGCACATCCAATGGGACCATTGCAATTAGCCGATTTTATAGGCCTTGATGTTTGCCTCGCAATTTTAAGAGTATTACACGATGGCTTCGGCAACCCCAAATACGCTCCTTGTCCATTACTGATCAATATGGTAACCGCCGGAAAACTTGGCGCAAAAAGTGGAGAAGGATTTTATAAATACACCGCCGGTAGCAAAGATTTGGTGGTGAGTGGAATGTTTAAAAAATAAATTTTATAATTTCTCATTGTATCGCTTCCAATTCCAATCCTCTTATTTCTTTTAGTTTTTGTAAAGTCAATTCAAAATTACTTTTAGGAATACCTATTTCCATAAGGCAAAACAATAGCAATTCCTGTTTGCCTATTTCGCAATTCTGTTGCTTTACAAGCCGCATCACATCATTCATCAACAAATAATCAAATTGCAACCGATAATTGATTAAAACAGGTTTTTGAATGATTACAGATGATTGTATTGATAAAGCAGCAGATGTTTTATAAGCATGAATCAACCCGGGCACTCCAAGCAATGTGCCACCGAAATAACGCACCACAACAATCAAAACATTCGTAATTTGAAAACTATCAATTTGTCCCAATATTGGTCTTCCTGCACTGCCTGAAGGCTCACCATCATCACTCACTCTGAAAACATCGCCTTCTGTTCCGATTCTGTAAGCAAAACAATGATGATTGGCTTTGGGATGCTCTTTCTTTAAAGTCTGTAAATGTTTTTTAAAATCCTCTACCCTGTCTATCGGATATGAAAATGCTAAGAATTTACTTCCCCTATCCTTAAATTCACTTGTAGCTGGCGTTTCAATTGTTTTAAAATAATCGGCAGACATATAGTTCAAAAATAAATGATTTAAGTTTGTCGCATGACAATTCTGGAAGTTTCAAAAGACATACAATCTCAACTTCAAAATATTTATGAAGAAAATGAAGTAGCTATTATTGCAGATATGGTTATTGAATATTTTACAGGTAAATCAAAAACCGAGAGCGCAAAATCAAAAACCGAAGCTTTTCCTGTAGAAAAAATTAGTGAATTAGAAATAATCATTAACCGATTGCGACAACACGAGCCCATACAATATGTGTTGAATGAAGTATGGTTTGGCGGATTCAAATTTTATGTTGACAATAATGTGTTGATACCACGTCCTGAGACAGATGAATTGGTGGAATGGATTGTTTCTAATTGTCGTTTTCCGGTGAGTGAGCTTACCGTATTGGATATTGGAACAGGCAGTGGTTGTATTCCGGTTACTTTAAAAAGAAGAATACGCAAAGCAACCGTTTGGGCAACCGATATCAGCAACGATGCATTGAATGTAGCCAAACGTAATGCACAAACGATGAATGTTGCAATAAATTTTATTCAAGCAGATTTTTTAGACCAAAACGATTGGAACAAATTACCAAAAGTCGATATTATCGTCAGCAATCCGCCTTATGTACCTGAACAAGATAAAAACTCCATAAACGCAAACGTGTTGAATTTTGAACCACATACTGCGCTATTTGTAAAAGACAATGACCCGTTGATATTCTACAAAGCCATTGCACTTTTTGGCCAATCACATTTAAAGGCGGAAGGCAGTATTTATTGTGAAATTCATGAAAGTCTTGGCGATGTTACTAAAAAACTTTTTGAAACGTATAATTATACTTGTGTCATAAAGAAGGACATGCAAGGAAAAGACCGAATGGTTCGGTGTGAAATTAAAAAAGAGGCTGTTTAAAAGATATTCTTTAAAGAATTTCTAAAACAGCCTCTACCAATAAATCAACAATATTTATTTTACTACAGCTACCACTTTGGCAGTATCACGTTTTGCAATGCGCATGATGCGAAATACTTCGCCATAATACGCTGCAGTATCCGCATTTATAATTACAGAAGGAGTATCAACTAATTTTTTATACTTTAATATTTCTAAATGGAGTAATGAATCAAAATTAGCATTAGCCACTTTTGTAGTACCGATGTAAAAATTTTGATCTTTATCTACAGAAACAGAGATATTCTTCTGATTTGTTTTTGTGTCATTAGATGCTCTTGGGTTGTTCATCTTAACCATTTTCAGCGTATTGGTTGCAGATACTATCATAAAGAACATCATACCGATGAAGAGTATATCCACCAACGTATCGGTGAAAATCTCCGCCTCCTGCTTATGTTTTTTTCTAAGTTTCATAGATCGATAGTTTTAGCGTGTAGGTTCTTGTAATATGTCTAAAAAATCGGCTGATGCTGCTTCTATTTTGTTGGCTACTTTATCTATTTGAGTATTGAGATAGTTGTAGGCAAAGAATGCTGCTAAACCAATCATTAACCCAGTAATAGAAGTAATCAATTTCGTGTAAATACCTCCGGAGAGATCGCCTAAATCAAAACCGGAGTCTTTGATTCCGGAAAATAACTGCATCATACCTACCAGCGTACCTACGAATCCAAAAATCGGTGCAGCTTTAGCTACGATGGATAAGATGCCTAAGTTTTTTTCCAATTTATACATTTCAAGTGTGGCCACATTGTCCATACTTTTTTCAATACTATCAATAGGTTTCCCAATACGCTGAATACCTTTATCCACCACTCTTGCTACGGGATTATTTGTATTCTTGGCAAAACTGCGTGCTGCAGATACATTTCCACTCACAATATTATCTCTGATGATATTCATAAAATTATCATCAATTTTTGAAGCGGCTTTAATAGCAAGAAGTCGTTCAGCAAAGAAATAAACAGCCAGTATCAACATGATGCCAATTGGTATCATTAACCATCCACCGGCTAATATTAATTCACCGAAACTAATGTGTCCGTCGCCATTTCTGTCTGCAGATACGTGTTTCGCAATCTGGTTGGCGGTGTCTGCGATTTGTAGAAGATCAATCATAGTGTTGTTGCTTTAGGTGTAAAAATAGGTGTTGAATATTATTTGGTCACTTTCTTATTATCAACATTTGTCAATAATTGTTAATGCTACATAAACGTGAAAAATAATGCCACAATTTTCATCTCCGCTAAGTTTTAGAGTTCTTTAACAAGTATTATTTTTTTAAAATTTAGTAAAATGAAAAGCGGTATCTAATATTATTTTAAAAAGATACCGCTTATCAAAACATTTATTCGTTTATCATTCCGATGTGCCGGCCTGCTTCACCATTAATGCCTGTATTTGTTTCATTGTACCTTCCATACCATCAGGGCTGCCATCTAAGAAAATAACATTGCCTTTTCCAAACTCGGCAAAATTTTTAATTGCTTCTGTCCACATACTGAATAAAATAACATTCGTATCTAGATTAGCTTGCTTCATTTGTTCTGCAGCTTCGGTCATACCTCTTGCTACTTCTTGACGGAATAAAGCTACACCCTGCCCACGAAGTCTTGCTGCTTCTTTTTCTGCTTCTGCAGATATTTTGATTGCATTACCTTCTGCTTCAGCTGATTTTGTTTTGGTAATCAACAATGCTTGACCTTCATTTTCCGCAGCAGCTTTCAGGTTATTACTAGCCACTACTTTACTCATAGAGTCCAGAATCATTTTATCAAAAGTGATATCATTGATTTGCAGGTCTTGCAA
This sequence comes from Bacteroidota bacterium, assembly GCA_018268055.1. GTDB lineage: Bacteria > Bacteroidota > Bacteroidia > Chitinophagales > Chitinophagaceae > JJ008. Next base: position 21,775 of record JAFDXF010000094.1, on the reverse strand, counting down.
GTGATAACCCCATCCTGCCAAAGTATGATCAATTTCGGATTTTACATATTCTACTATCTCACGGCGTAAGCCCAAAATCTCAGCTTGCTTTTTGGTGGCTACAAACGAGCGAATATTGCCTTCAATCGTTCTGATTAAAGCCTGCATTAGATCTTTATCAGCATAGAATTTAAAAGCTACTAACTTAATTGTTTCTTCATCAGAATTCTGTACTGAGTAAAGTAGCATACTTTTAAAATAAACATTGGCCTGATCGGCAGTCACTGCTTGAAATTCCAATTCTACCGATCTATTTTGAATAGATACTTTGCGATAAACAGATTCCAGAATCGGTAATTTAAAATTTAATCCCGGACCACACACTCGGCGATATTTGCCAAACATAGTAATGACGCCAATGTACCCTTGATTGATCGAAAACAAACCGCTTACGAAAATAAATAGTACTACAAGTACCCACCAATAATTTGCTAATAGTTGTTCAAAGTCCATAGTTTTTTGTTTTAGTGTTTGCTCGCAATTTACGACTAACTTTTCTCATACCAAACCTGTGCAATATAAACCATCGTTTCTACGGCTTTATTCATATCCTGTACGCTGATATGTTCCAATTTAGAATGTATTGCTTGCTCTCCGGCAAATAAGTTAGGACAAGGCAAACCCATAAATGATAAACGACTACCATCCGTACCACCTCTGATACTTTCCATCTTTACAGCCAAGCCTGCTCTTTGAATGGCTTCTTTCGCATAAGCAATTATTTGTGGATGTTTATCCAGAACTTCTTTCATGTTCCGATATTGCTCTGATACTTTAAATTCAAAAGAAGCCTTTGGATTTGCTCGCATTACTTCTTCTATTAATGTTCTTAAAAAATCTTCTTTTTTTGCAAGGCCGGAAGTTTCAAAATCACGAATGATAAAATCGATGGTGCATTTTTCTGCAATACCTTCTACACGTACCGGGTGTACAAAGCCTTCTTTTCCACTTGTTGTTTCAGGAGAAAGTTTGTCTTTGGGTAAAGCGGCCAAAATATCGCCTGCAATTTTCATTGCATTGATCAATTTATCTTTTGCATATCCGGGATGTGCAATCACTCCGTTTATCGTTACTCGCACTGCATCTGCACTAAAAGTTTCATCTTCTAATGCACCTGCATCTCCACTGTCTAATGTGTAACCAAAATCGGCCCCTAATTTTTTCATATCAACTTTATCCACTCCTTTTCCTACTTCTTCATCGGGTGTAAAAAGTATTCTTATTGTTCCATGCTTTACTTCAGGATGGCTCATTAAGTAATTAGCTAAGTCCATTATCTCAGCCACACCTGCTTTATCATCACTCCCCAATAAAGTAGTGCCGGAAGCAGTGATGATATCATTACCCATTTGCGTTTTTAAATAAGGATATTCATTCATCCGAATAACTTGTGTAGTATCATCGGGTAAAACAATATCTTGCCCTTGATAATTTTTATGCAGAATTGGCTTTATGCCCGTACCGCTGCAATCCGGTGCTGTATCAACGTGTGCACAAAAGCAAATAACCGGTACCTCTTTACTTACATTACTTGGAATGGTGGCATACACATATCCCCACTCGTCTAAATGAGCATCTTTTAATCCAATTTGCAGTAACTCTTCTGCCAAAACTTTTCCTAAATCTTTTTGCTTTTCAGTTGTGGGATGTTTATCAGATTGCGGATCACTTTGTGTGTCTATCTGCACATACCGCATAAAACGCTCTGCTGCGGTGAATTTATAATTTGAAAACATAAAGTAAAATTTTTAGCTCACGAAAATATTAAAAAACAAAAGGCCTGCAATCAATTTGACTACAAACCTTTTCCATTTTTTTTAAGACCAATTAAGGTAGAATAATTTTTGAACCACCGCCAACGATTTCCACTAATTCAAGGTCAAAAATAAGATCTTGTCCTGCCAAAGGATGATTCGCATCCAGCACTACAGAATTTTCTTTAATCTCAACTACATTCACCGGAAGTTGATGTCCTTGCTGATCATTCATCATCAAAGGCATTCCTGCTTCTAATTCCATATCAGGAGGAAAATTTTCTTTGGGAATATCAAAAATCATTTCTACACTACGAGGTCCATAAGCTTCATCTACGGGGATATGAATCGTTTTCTTTTCGCCGGTAGTCATTCCTGTTACACCATCATCAAATCCTTTAATAACCATTCCGCTACCTACTTCAAACTCTAATGGATCTCTACCTTCAGAGCTATCAAAAGTTTCGCCTGTTACCAACTTACCGTGATAATGAACCTTTACTTTATCACCACTTTTTACCTGTGCCATTATTTTAAATTTAATTTTTAAAAAGAGCTGCAAGGTAACTTTATTTCAGCAAAGCAACCATATTAATAATATTTGATGTCTTAATGTTTATTTGCTGATATTTGATATTCTGTAAAATTTCTAAACTAAAATAGATATGAGAAAAGCAATAACTCTTTTGTTATTCAGTTTTATCGGCACAAGTTTTTTTGTTGTGGCACAATCCACAAAATCTTTGATAAAACCAGGTGCTGAAAGGCTGGATACTTACCTCCCATTAATCAAAGGAAAAAGAGTAGGCATTTTTGCCAACCAAACTTCGGTGGTAGGGAATACACACCTCGTCGACACGCTACGCAAGCTGGGCATTCAGATAAACGTAATTTTCGGACCCGAACATGGTTTTCGCGGTACTGCCGACGCAGGTGAAAAAGTAGGTAACTCAGTCGATGAGAAAACAGGAATCAAAGTTGTTTCATTATATGGTGCTAAGAAATATCCGACAGCCGAAGATTTAAAAGATGTCGATATTTTAATTTTTGATTTGCAGGATGTAGGTTGTCGCTTTTATACATACATCAATTCTATGCAAGAGTTTTTGGAATCGGCATTAGAATTTCATAAACCGCTTCTGTTGTTAGACCGACCAAATCCAAACGGCTTTTATGTAGATGGCCCTGTATTGGATTTAAAATTTAAAAGTGGTGTTGGCAAACAGCCTATTCCAATTGTTTATGGATTAACTATGGGCGAATATGCGATGATGCTATTGGGCGAAAAATGGTTAAGTGAAAAAGCCAACGCAGCGTATGCATATAATTTACAAACAAAACCCTCCGCTGATACTCCATTTCATTTTATGGTCATTAAAAATGAAAACTATACACATAAAAGCAAATATATTTTACCGGTAAGACCTTCTCCAAATCTGAAAGACATTCAGGCAGTTTACCTCTATCCTACTACTTGCCTTTTTGAAGGCACAAGTTTTAGTGAAGGCAGAGGCACTGACAAACCTTTTGTATATATCGGCCATCCGGATTTGCCAAAGAAAATGTTTTCCTTCAAACCGAAACCAAACGAAGGTGCAAAGAGTTCCAAACAATATGGAAAGACTTGCTATGGCTGGAATTTTGGAGGCACAACAGATAAAGTTTTAAAAGAGGTCAATAACGAAATTCAAGTTCAATGGATAATAGATGCATATAAACTAATGCCCAATAAAGACAGTTTCTTTTTGAAAACGAATTCATTCAACAGGCTTGCAGGAAATGATTTATTGATGCAGCAAATCAAAGATGGAAAAACAGTAGCTGAAATCAGAAAAAGCTGGGAGCCGGCATTGAGTGAGTATAAAGCAAAAAGAAAGAAATATTTGCTTTATGAAGATTTTGAATAATTCTAATTTGTAAAAATTGAACACATAAATTTTTTAGAGGCTAATCTGTTCAGGTTAGCCTCTCCTTATTTTATCAATCAAAAATCTTATAAATGTTCAATTACGTTTTTCAACTTTGCTTGAACTTTAGTAGCTAATGTTTCCAAAGAAGCATTGTTGACTGCCATCATAGAAGCAACCGGATCCACTGCACTAACCATTACTTTTCCATTTTCGTTTTCTTGAACAATTACATTGCAAGGAAGCATTGTACCAATTTCACCTTCACTTTTGAGTGCTTCATAAGCAAATGTCGGATTACAAGCACCTAAAATCTTATACTTTCTAAAATCAACATCCAACTTCTTTTTCAAAGTCTCTTTCATATCAATTTCTGTAAGTACCCCAAAGCCTTCTTTCTTTAGTTCATCTATCACTTTTACGACTGCTTCATCAAAAGCAATTTCCAGTGTTTTTGAAAATGTGTAGCTCATAAAATAGAGTTAATAAAATTATGGAGCAAAAATCGGGAAGATCTTAACACAATCTCGTCACTTATGTTACATTGGCAATCCGTTCTTCCTATCTAAGAAAAAAATTGATCCTTAAAAATCATGTAAAATAATGATAAAACTTATGAAGATATGCTTTAGTTTTATACAGTAATAGAAATTGACGGCAGTTTAAATTAGGTGCAAAATCAATTTACACAATCAAACCAAAATATTTAAACCTTAACACTATGCGAAAAACATTCATTTCTTTTTTCATTTCTTTACTGATATCACAAATACTGTGTGCACAAACCAATTTATCAGGCAAATACATTTTTACAAAAGATGGCGATGGCCAAATGGCAAAATCCAATGCAGTAATAAGTATGTCGTTTAATACAAACGGAACTTTTTCGCTAAAAGCGGTGATGCCCGGTAATACTGTTACAGACAATGGCACTTATAAAATTTCCGGCGACAATATCACTATTTCTTTCAAAGAAATGGAACAAGGCAAACAAAGTGGTGCTTATTCATTGACAGAAGGAACTTTGATTCTTCCTTTTCAAATGTTAAAAAACAAACAAGGTTCTTCTACCTGGCAAAAAGAAGGAACTGTGGCAGCCAACAAACAAATTAGTAAAGAATCCGTTTCAGAAATTATCAACAAATGGACAGATTATGCCAAAAGCAAAATAAAAGGGCAACAGGAAATTGACAAGTTTGCTGCAGCCAGTGCCAAAGCGCTAAAAAACGATCAGGCACAGGGCTATTATATTCAAGGCGTAAAATTGTTTTTTAAAAAATATTATATGGATGCACTTTATGCTTTTGGTCGTGCATGTCAATTGCAAAAGGAAAATATATTATACCAAAATAATTTCTGTTCGCTCTTGATTGATATGGAAAAATATGGCGATGCAATTCCAATCTTAGAAGATATTACTAAATCTTCTCCCGGCATTGCAGATGCTTGGAGTAATATGGCAACCGCTGCTTTCTTTACCGGCAATTATGCTTTAGCAGGAATTGCTATTGATAAAGCAATTACTGCTAATCCAATTTGTGGGGGCTACTATTATACAAAAGGACAGATTGAAAAGAAAAAAGGAAATGCAGAAGCCGCACAACAAAATTTTGACAAAGCATGGGACAATGGCTATGCAGGAAAAGGACAAGAAGGTTCTCCTGCCAAAAGAGGAAAAGCAAACAGTAATACTCCGAAACAGACAGCGACGAAGAAACCAACTCCTGCACCCAAGAAGAATGAGAAAAAATCCAAAGAAGAAAAAATGGAAATGTGGCAAGGTCATTATGAAGCAGAAATCATCAGTGCACGATCCGGAGAAACTTCAGGTGAAGCAAATACACAGTTTGGTAAAGACATGTATCAAACAAATATCAATCTACAAACATTAGCCTGTGTAAAAAGTTTTTCTATGGATATATCCAAAATGGGCAATATATCAGGAACCGGTGAGATTCTATACGTCTATCAAGGGCAAGCATCAAATCCTGTTGCAGGAATGACACCTTCTGTTTTAGCAGCACAATATGGAGGTTTTAAAACAAATCTTAAAAATGGATTTCAAATAAGACCTTGGAGTTTCAGCGGTACGATTGATGAAGATGGTAATATTATCTTACAAGGCTTACCTGCCGATAAACTCGATCTGTTTAATACAGGTGAATGGCAAAAAATTACACCATGGTCGCCTTTAAAGCCTGATGCAGCTGGTGCCGCAATGAAAGGCCCTTTTCATCTATCAATGACTGAAGGAAAAGACGGAAAGCATTTTGCTTATATTGATGATTATTTAGACTTGAATGATAAGTTGATTAAAAAAATTCACTACCGCACATTGATTGTAAAAACAAGTGAAAAAATTACGCCGGACTGTCAAGCACTTGCAGCACCACCCGAAGCAGCACCTTGTCCATCATCGGAGTATATTAAAACTAAAATTACTTTAACCCAATCTGATCATGTTACAATTGAATCATCCAAAACTTATACAAAAGGAGCTGATGGAAGTGTGCAGGCACAATCTGATAATGCAGTAAATGTATCCGGCGAATTTTCTAAAGGGCTATTTACCAGTTCTGTTGAATTTCATGCTGATGGAAGCTATGAAGTAACTGCAGGAATAGGCATCAACCCTGCTGCAATGATAAAAGGATTGCCTGTTAATCTTTCTGAAAGTGCAGTATTGGTTTATGATTCTAAGTGTGGATGGGGCGTGAAAGCATCTGCCGCTGCAAAAGCCAAATTGGGACCTACCGGAGCAGAAGCAAGTGCAGCAGTTGAAGGAGCTATATTCTTTAATAAAGGATTGTGATGAATCTATTGCACTACAAAACTTAACTTCGCCCGAATAATTGAAAAGGGCTTTATGGTTGTAAAAAATATTTCGGATTTACGTATTGTCTTTATGGGCACTCCGGAGTTTGCAGTTGCTTCTTTAGATGCATTAGTAAAAGCCGGTTGCAATATTGTTGCAGTGGTAACTGCACCGGACAAGCCTGCCGGAAGAGGTATGCAATTACAACACAGTGCCGTTAAAAAATATGCATTGGAGCATGACTTAAATATTTTACAACCGGAAAAGTTAAAGAATCCTGAGTTTATTCAGGAATTAAAATCGCTGAATGCAGATTTGCAAATAGTTGTTGCATTCCGTATGCTTCCCGAAATTGTTTGGAATATGCCGCCGATGGGAACGGTTAATTTACACGGTAGCTTATTACCGCAATATCGCGGAGCTGCACCAATTAATTGGGCAATTATTAATGGTGAAAAAGAAACCGGTGTCACCACTTTCAAATTAAAACACGAAATAGACACTGGCAATATTCTACTTCAAGAATCTTTTTCCATTGGTGAAAATGAAACAGCAGGCGAAATACATGATAAAATGAAAGTGGTGGGCGCTGCATTATTGGTAAAAACAGTTGAAGGTCTTGCAAATGAAACGCTGAATGAAAAGCCTCAAGCACAATTTGTTGAAATTAATATTTTACACCATGCGCCAAAAATATTTACCGATACTTGCAAAATTGATTTCAGCAAAAGTACAACTGAAGTACACAATTTGATACATGGCCTCTCTCCTTTTCCGGGAGCATTTACAATGCTGAATGGGAAAATTTTAAAAATTTTCAGAACAGAAATTGTTCTTTCAGATAATCAATCAATGCCGGGTGAATTCAAAACAGATAATAAAACCTATATACACATCTCTTGTGCAGATGGCTACATCAATGTAAAAGAATTACAATTAGAGGGTAAAAAGAAAATGACAACGGTAGAGTTTCTTAGAGGCAATAGAATTAATAAGTAACCTTCACAATAAACTTTTCTTGATCTGAAACTTCTAAAGCTGCTGCACCAGCATTGCTAATCCGCATTCCATAACCATCATTCTGACGAATACCGGCCATTTCTCCGAGTACTTTAGCAAATATGGCTTTGTTATTCGTAGGGTTGACAATCTTTACAATTGTTCCGGGCGAAACATTATCGATAAGCAAATAATATTTCCCATCATCCCAACCACTTGTTGTTTTTAAAATTCCTGAAGTAAGTGTTTCTTCATGTGCTATTGGCGTCTGCTTAATCTGCATTTCATAATCTGATTTAAAATATCCGGCTCCTTCTACTTTCAGATTTTTTGTTTCCACTACAATAGGTTGAGTTATTTTCTTTACTTCCTCAGCCTTAACCTCACTCTTAATCTCATTCTTAACCTCACTCTTAACCTCAGCCTTTTTCTCTTCTACCTTCGTTTTAGCATCTTCTTTTTCTTCAATTTGCTTCTTTGGCTTAATCGTTACTGAAGGCAACTGAGTACTCTTTACAAAACCAACAATTAATTTACCGTTCTTCTTTACTACATCACCCGAAATATCATTCCAAGATTTTAAAGCCGATACAGAAACATCGCCATAATTCTTACTCACGGTAGTTAGTTTTTCTTCATTTTCTGTTTTGAAATAAACAGGAGTTCCACTATTACCTTTTTGTGTAAAATTGGATTCAGTAAGAGGGATTCTTAATTTCTGATCTATCTGCAAACCTTTGTTGATGTCAATTTTATTGAACTCTGCCAATTCTTTTGCAGGCACATTGTATGTTCTGCCTATTGCATAAAAGCTTTCTCCTTTTGTTACTTTATGTTCAATGTATAAACTTTTATTACTTTTCTGAATTACTAATTCAGTCTTTTGCCCATTCACAAAAAAGGTTAAAACAAATAAGACAAGTACAGTTGCAGAAATTTTTTTCATGCTTAAAGTTTACCTTACAAAGATGCAAAAAATAGGGCGAAACCTAAGGCCTTTCTTTTAAAATTCTGAGTTCTTTAGGATAATAATTATTAATACGGCTTTGTAATATGTTCATCCATCCAAGCGGATAATCTTTATAAGTCGCAAGTACCCAGCCCTTTTCATCTGTTACAACATGAATTTCTTTTCGCTGCAGATAAGCGATTGCATTATCTTCATTCAGTTCAATATGCCGAATATTTTCAGCAACCATTAAACTCATTGCTAAAGCATGATCCGGCACTAATTTATTTTTCATTAATTCGCCCACCTTTACGCCGGAGTACAACACTTTCAATTGTTGTAATAAAAATTGAAAATCATTTAAAAATTGTTTGGGCCAAGCATAAACTGTATTTTCATTTTTGAGCAATGAAACCTCCGCATCAATTACCCATTCTCCTACAAGTGATAGTTCTGCCTTTGTAAGTGACAACAAATTCATCTTTGATTTAAAATTGACCGTTTGCTCTTCTGATTTTTTTCTGAATACTGTCATAAAAAGGCCTTCACCTTTTACCTTATTAGGCCAAAAACGACAACTACATTCCGTTTCAACAATATTCCATTCATCTGCAATAGACAATGCAATTTGTTCTACTTCATAATTTTGCTTCAGCCATTTTACAATATCTTCATCTTCTTCTTGAGAATAAGAGCAAGTAGAATAAATTAAAATTCCATCCTTCTTTAAAGCAGGCCAAACATCAGCCAGAATCCTTTGTTGTCGCTGCGCACAAAGAGCAACATTGTTTTCACTCCACTCATTGATAGCTTCATCATCTCTTCTAAACAATCCACTTCCGCTACATGGTGCGTCCACCACTATTACATCAAAGTATCCTCTCAATTTTGAAAAATCTTTCGGATCATTATTGGTCACTACAACATTTTCACAGCCCCATTTGATGATATTATCTTTAAGAATACTTGCTCTGGAGCGAATTACTTCATTACTTACCAATAAACTTTCATCAGAAATCAAGGATTGAATATGCGTGGACTTACCACCCGGTGCCGCACATAAGTCTAAAACTCTCAACGGCTGAGTGACATCTATTGATTGCTTTAAGGCTTGCTCTAAAAACATAGATGACGCTTCTTGCACGTAATAACAGCCGGCATGGAAAAGAGGATCAAAAGTAAACGAAGGGCGGCTCATTAAATAATAACCAAAGCTCGACCATGGCACTGGAGCATTTATTTCGAAATGCTTTTGAAAATCGTTTATTTTTTTAACAGGGCTAAGCCTTATTGATGTTATCTGTTCTCCAGAATTATGTACTGCTTCAAATGCCTCTTTATTAAAGCCTTTTACATCTTGCAATGATTTTATCAGCAGTGCAGGTAATTCCAATGAATAAGATTTTAAGTTTCTATTACAAAGATACCGCTTAGAGGTTTTTAATTTCTCCTATTAAATCCTGCAACACTTTCTTAGCATCGCCAAAGAGCATAGAAGTTTTAGGTTGGAAGAATAAATCATTTTCAATTCCGGCATAACCCGGTTTCATACTTCTTTTATTAACGATGCAATGTTTGGCTAATTCTACATCCAAAATAGGCATACCGTAAATAGGTGATGCCGGATCTGTTTTAGCAGCAGGATTCACTACGTCATTTGCTCCCAATACCAATACAACATCCGTTGTGTTGAATTCTTCATTGGCTTGTTCCATTTCTAATAGTTTATCATAACTTACATCTGCTTCGGCCAATAACACATTCATGTGTCCGGGCATACGTCCGGCAACAGGATGAATCGCATATTTCACTTCCACACCTTTACTTTCTAATAGTTTTTCTAATTCGTGACAGGCGTGTTGTGCCTGCGCTACTGCAAGCCCGTATCCGGGAACAATTAGCACTTTATTGGCATAACTTATCACCACAGCGGCATCACTCAAAGTAATTTCTTTGTAAGCTCCTTGTTGCTTTGCTCCTCCTCCACTCGATACAGTATTTCCTCCAAAAGATCCAAGCAATACATTCATCAACGAACGATTCATTGCCTTGCACATTAAGATGGTCAATAATGTACCTGCAGCGCCAACCAATATACCACCGGTAAGCATTACTTTATTATCGTATAAGAATCCACCGCAAGCTGCTGCTACACCGGTAAAAGAGTTCAACAAAGAAATCACCACCGGCATATCCGCACCGCCTATAGGCATAACAAAAAATACGCCATACAAAAGTGAAAGCACCAATATAATACTGAAGAACAACATTCCGTTTGCTGGCATCCATCCTATTAAATAAACAGCAAGCGCAAGTATGATTAGTAATAATGTAATATTAAAAATGTGTTGTCCTTTAAATGAAAAATCTTTAATTGTTCCATTTAATTTACCCCAAGCAATCATACTTCCTGCAAAAGAAACAGAACCAATAATCAAACCTAAAACGATAATTAAAACATGGCCGGTCGTTGTAGAAGATAATCCTGCTATCTGATTACTCAATGAAAATGCTGATGATATATGTTGAAATTCTACGATAGAAATTAATGCTGCACAAGCGCCACCCATACCGTTGAACATGCTCACCATCTCCGGCATTGCGGTCATTTTAATTTTTTTTGCAGCCAATGTACCTATGATGCTACCAATTAAAATACCTCCGAAGATCCAACCGTAATTTCCTAACTTCTTTCCTTCTTCTTCGTATAAAAAAATAGTTCCAAGAATAGCCAATGTCATACCGGCTGCTGCTATCAAATTTCCTTTTCGTGCAGTAGCAGGATTGGATAACATTTTAAGCCCGATGATAAATGTTACAGATGCAATGAGGTAACAAAGTGTAAGTATGCTGAATTCCATAATATCTTCTTAATTATTTTTTCTTCTTTTTAAACATTTCTAACATTCGGTCGGTAACAACAAATCCGCCAACTACATTCAGCGTTCCCAATATCACCGCAAGAAATCCCAAACTCAAAGCCAGATAATTATCACTCTCGGCTTTTCCCATTACGATGATTGCGCCAATAATTACTACACCATGAATAGCATTTGCACCACTCATCAATGGCGTATGCAATACACTCGGCACGTGTCCAATCACTTCAATTCCTACAAAAATCATCAACAAGACAATGTAAATCATCTCTTGATGCAGGGTTATCCATTGTAGTATTTCATTCATATCCTATTATTTTAATCTTTCATGAACAATATTCCCGTCGTATGTAATACAACATCCTTTTACCAAATCATCTTCCCAATTTAAGTTCAATGCATTTTCTTTATTGATAATTAATTGCAAAAAGTTCAATACATTTTTTCCATACATTTTACTGGCATCCGAAGGCATTGTTGATTGTAAAGATGAATTTCCAATGATGCTCACTCCATTTTGAATAACTGTTTCATCATTTTTAGTAAAAGGTGTATTGCCACCGGTTGCTGAGGCTAAGTCCACAATCACCGAGCCATTACGCATGGAATAAATCATTGCTTCGGTAATAAGAATCGGAGCTTTCTTTCCGGGAATCTGTGCCGTAGTAATAATGATATCTGATTTGGCAACACATTCTGCAATACGTTGTTGTTGTTTTTGTTTGTATTCTTCTGTTTGTTCTACGGCATATCCACCCGCTTTACTTGCATCGGCGGCTCCTTCTATTTCTATAAATTTTGCACCGAGGCTTTGCACTTCTTCTTTCACGACAGGGCGAGTATCGAATACTTCTACTACAGCACCCAGTCTTCTTGCTGTAGCTATTGCTTGCAACCCTGCTACACCGGCGCCCAATATTAAAACTTTTGCCGGTGCAATACTTCCGGCAGCAGTCATAAACATAGGAAAGTATCTGCTATAAATATTTGCTGCAGTTAGCACCGCTTTGTAACCTGCAATATTTGCTTGAGAGCTTAATATATCCATTGCCTGTGCCCTTGTAGTGCGTGGCAACATATCCAAAGAAAAAATTGTAGTCCCTGACGTTGCCCAATTTTTTACTTGATCTACTTTATACAACGGTTGAAATACACCAATTAAAATTTTTGATTTCAACTGAGCCACTTCCTCATCACTCGGTTGTTGAATACTTAAAATCAAATCGGACGACGTGAGAACTTCGCTACGGCTTTTTATCTGAGCTCCTGATTTTTCATATTCAGAATTACTGCAAAAAGCTTTTTCACCCGCTCCAGTTTCTATAATAACTGTAATTGATTTTTTAGTCAGTGTCGCTACTGCATCAGATAATAAAGATACTCTTGTTTCGTAATTTGGTTCTTTAAGAATGCCAATTGTCATAATAATCCGTAATTAAAAAGAAGATGGATATAAAACGGGCGTGAAGATATTGATTTTTAGAGTTGTAAGACTACCATACATCCTGATTTTCTTCATTTGCCTCATTGATTAAAAACATTGCTAAAAACGGATTACGAAATGTTGCTTTTCTTTAAATTCCTGCCGAAAAAATACCATACCAATAAAAAACAAGTCAATACTACAGCGAACAGATGGATGGTTTTTGATGTTATTCCATGCTGCTTCCATTTCGCTGCTCCAATGAATATCGTCAAATATCATAACAGAATTATTGTTTGTTTTTTCAAGCAAAGATTGAAAATATCTTTCTGTAGGTTTTTGCCGATGATTGCCATCTATAAATGAAAAATCAATGGTTGGAAATTGTTGAATAACAGATTCTAAAGTGTCGTCAAAATTTCCTTTGACCAATTCAATATGAGCAATATTTAGTTTTTCAAAATGCCTTTTTGCTCTTTTTGCAATTTCTTCTGCACCTTCCATTGTCGTCATAACAGCATCAGGATTTGCCAATGCAAGATAAGATGAAGTAATACCCAGCGAAGTACCCAACTCCACAATATGTTTTGGCTGATAATACTTTACCATTCTAAACAACAATTGTCCAATCTTTTTTGACTTGGCAGCATTTTTAGCAATAGAAGAAATAGTTCTGCTATTTGATTTTGTTACAGATGAGCCTGCTCCAAAATCTTCAACTTGAATTATTGCATTATCGGCAAGTAAGTTTTTCCTTAAATTTTCTACTTTTTCGTATTCTTCATAATGCTTCTTATCATTCAAAATATTTTGTATCAACTCAAAAACGAAAGGTGAATGCATCCCATGGCCTTTGCCGTTATGGGCAGTTAGCAGATAGTGAATGTATTTAAAAGCTAATTTTGGTTTGGAATACATTACAGCTTATCAGTTTAATATCGTTCCCAAGTTTGGAATGAATAATTATAGGCATTCTTTTCATCTGCTTCATAATTCTGTTGGCTCATCAAGTGCCATCTTGCAGGATCTATTACCGGAAAAAAGGTATCGGCTTCGGGGTCTGCTTCTACCCTCGTCATATAAATTTTTTTTGCTCTATTAAAAATTGATTTAAAAATTTCGCCACCGCCAATGATCATTATTTCATTGGCATCTGCCTGCTGAGCGATAAATAAAGCGTCTTTTATATTTTCAGCTTTTATAGCGCCTTCAGCTGCCCATTCTTTCTGTCTGGTGATGACAATGTTTTTTCTTCCCGGCAGCGGTTTACCTAATGAGTCAAATGTTTTTCGCCCCATCACTACCGGCATTCCCCAAGTAATGTTTTTAAAATGCTTCAAATCATTTGGTAAATGCCATGGCATTTTGCCTTCCTTTCCTATTGCATTATTATTTGCTGCCGCAACAACTAATGAAATTATCATTGTTCCAATCGTTTTCAATTAAAAATCAGGTATAAAATATTTTATCACACTGCCACCGGTGCTTTGATAGCCGGATGGCTTTGATAATTTTCCAAAGTAAAATCTTCAAATTTGAAATTAAAAATATCATTTACTTCCTGATTCAGTTTCATTGTAGGTAATGGATAAGGGGTTCTACTTAATTGTAGTTTTACCTGCTCCAGATGATTGCTATAAATATGTACATCGCCAAATGTGTGTACAAAATCTCCGGGTTGTAAATTGCAAACTTGTGCTATCATCATCGTAAGTAATGCATACGATGCAATATTAAATGGCACTCCCAAAAATACATCAGCGCTGCGCTGGTACAACTGACAACTCAATTTCCCCTCTGCCACATAAAATTGAAACATATTATGACAAGGCATCAAAGCCATTTTTGAAAGATCTGCTACATTCCAAGCACTCACGATCAAGCGGCGGCTATCGGGATTCTTTTTTATTTGTTCTATCAAATCTTTTATCTGATCTACTACTACGCCATTTGCTCCTTCCCAACTGCGCCATTGTTTGCCATACACAGGGCCCAAGTCACCATTTTTATCTGCCCATTCATTCCAGATGGACACACCATGTTCTTTCAGATAAGCAATATTAGTTTCGCCTCGCAAAAACCAAAGCAATTCATATACGATGCTTTTCAGGTGTACTTTCTTGGTAGTAACTAATGGAAATCCTTTTTGTAAATCAAACCGCATCTGATACCCAAATACACTTTTAGTACCGGTGCCCGTGCGATCTGTTTTTTCTGTTCCGCTGGTCAATATATGCTTCAGCAGGTCAAGATATTGTTGCATTGATGCAAGTTACAGTAAAGCAACGATTATAAAATTTTCAGAAATTCTAATGTGGGGAAACTGTTAATTGAATGATGATTTATGAATGATCAATAACGAATTTGGAGAGCACACATTAGATATAAAAGCTTCAGTATTTATTGACACATCATTTAGAAATGCAAAGATTAATCCGAATATTCGGATCTCCTCTATTCACTTTCAATGATTAATTCATCACATTTTACTATTCCCTTTTCTTCGCTCTATTTCTTTATTGATTAATGAAAGTTCACGCCCTGTTTGTCCTTTTACAGAAGTATTTTCTTGGGCACGGCGCATCAAATATTTAATCACATCTTTAATCGGTCCGAAAGGAAGATATTTACTTACGTTGCATCCTGCGTGTGCCAGATTGAATGTGATATTATCACTCATTCCATATAACTGACTCCAATGCACTCTCGGGTGGTTCAGTGGTAAGCCTTTTTCTTGCAATAATTTTACTGCCAACATATTACTTTCTTCATTGTGCGAAGCAAGTAATAAAGCCACTCTGTCTATATGATCAATACAAAATTTTACACTTTCATCATAATCCCGATCAGAGCTTTCTTTATCAGGCATTATGGGTGAAGGATAACCTTTTTCTACAGCACGTTCTCTTTCTTTTTCCATATATGCACCACGCACTAATTTGGCTCCCAAAATAAAATTGCGTTCTACAGCAGCTTCATAAGAATCTTTTAAAAACTGTTGTCTATCGGTGCGATAATGTTGTGTAGTATTATACACTACTACCTTTTCTTTATTAAATGTCTCCATCATCATTATCGTTAATGCATCTAACGGCTCAGTGATCCACGTTTCTTCCGCATCAATAGAAACGCCGATACCGTTTTTCGAAGCCGCATCACACACACGCATCACACGATTGCGAACCCTATGCCATTCTTCTTTTTCCTCTGTCGATAACAAATCCAGCATCAACAAATACTTTTTCATCAATGAGCCTTGCTGCTGTTGCATTAGTTCATTCATTTTTTCCAACAGCGCAAATCTTGCAAAGCCGGTAATCTTCACTCCCATGAATGGAATATTGGGTTGTGTTGCTGCATAATTTATTACTTTAATAAAAACTTCTTGAGCATGGTCAAAATTTTCTTCGCCTTCTTTTCCTTCTACACCATAGTCCAATATAATCTGTACATTATATTTTGCCAATAATTGTGCTACCGGTGCTATCTGTTCCAATGTTTCACCACCTACAAACTGCCTGAAAATAGTATTTCGAATTAATCCTTTCACAGGCAAACCAACATTAAGCGACCAAGGTGCTAATTTTACGCCCATTTTTACAATCCAAGGCTTCCCCATCAGCGAATAAAGAAACTTTGCTTTTTTTAAATCCTTATCAGATTTATATTGAAATGCCAACTCAGTATTGTCAAATGAAATAACAGGAGTATCACTCATAAATAAACAATTATAGTATAAGAATGGGCAAATGTAAATGTTTCTGATTTTCTAACAAATGACTTTAATCCTCGCTTCACTTTTATACATTTGCACAAATGATAAAAATGGACTCAAAAAAACCTTCTGACAGTCACACTATAATGACTGAGTTGGTACTACCCAATGATACTAATCTTTTTGGAAATTTGATGGGCGGTCGTCTGATGTATTGGATGGATATAGCTGCTGCAATGGCTACTCAAAAGCATTGCAATGCTCCTGCAGTTACTGCATCTGTTGATAATATTTCTTTTGAAAATCCTATTAAATTAGGCAATGCTGTGCATATTGAAGCAACGGTCACCAGAGCATTTAATTCCTCAATGGAAGTTTATTTGAAAGTATATGGCGAAGACTTAATTCAACAATATAAATATAAGAGCAACGAGGCCTATTATACTTTTGTTGCTTTGGATCCACATAATAAGCCCAGACAAGTACCACAATTAATTCCCGAGACACAGGAAGAGATTAAATTATTTGATGGTGCGCTTCGCAGAAGACAGCTTCGTTTGATCTTGGGTGGAAAATTAAAACCCAATGATGCTACCGAATTGAAAGCATTATTCGTGAAAGATTAATTGGGTTGGCTTTCATTGGTCCATTGATGCTTTCCATTTATCATATACTCTTTGCTTTGCTCAATGGCATCCATTATTTGTGCCAATATGTTTTCTGATGTATCATCATAATTGATAGGAAGCGGCTCTTTAAACCTTACCGATAAAACGGTGTTTCTTTTTCTAAGCTTCAAACCCTTCTTATCAAATGCTTTCCAAAATCCATCAATGACGACAGGTACCACAATTGGTTTTGTTTGCTTAATAATTAATGCAGTGCCCTTTCTTCCGGGAGCAAATGGCTTTGTAGTGCCTTGCGGAAAGGTGATCACCCAATTATTCTCTAATGCTTTGAAAATTTTTCTGGTATCCGAAGCATCCAGTCCTTTTCTTTTTTCTTTACTGTCTTTATTCCATGTACGCTTCACAGTAATGCCGCCTGCCAGCAAAAATAATCTGCTTACAAAACTTCCTTTCATTGTTTGCTCGGCGGCTACATAGTTTACCCTTGTAAACGGGTTGAGCAAATAATAAGGAACGCCAAGCCTGTTTTTCTTTCCCCACTTAATGGCACAAAAAATTTGTAAGAAAGTGATGACATCAGCAAAATAGGTTTGATGGTTGCTGACAAATAAAACATTTTTACGAGGAAGTTTTTCAATATGCTCCGTACCGGAAATCTTGAGTTTGTTGATTATATTAAGTCCGGGATAGCTCACCATACCCACAACGAAATACACGATCTTTCTTACCGGATGAAAATTTGCAAACCAATCTTTAATATTATTTTTAAAATGCATCTTCAATAATTCTGCAACAAGTTAAACAAATGTATTCAAAACAAGAATATGAAATATTGAACACTAAAATTATCAAATGCATTATGCAATAGTAAATGCTTTCTACTGACTAACTACACTAATACAAATTTCGCAAAAGTATTTTGAACTGAGTTTTATAAAGGTGTTCTATGATTATGATTGTTCAATGCTCAGTTTAGTTAACAACTCTTATTAAGCTTTATTGCTCAAAAAAAAAGTGCATTGGAATAATCCAATGCACTCTATAGATTTAATTCAGTTTTAATTATTCTGATTTAGGCTCACTTGCAGATTCGCCGTTGTCCATCTTCTTTTTCAAATCAGCCAACACGCCTAAGTCGCCCAAAGTAGCTTTTTCCACTTTCGCCTGCACATTCTTCACTGCCTTGCGAGTGTTTTCAGCTTCTACTTTTGCTTCTTTCTTCACTGCTTCTGCTGCGTCTATTTGCCCTTGCTCCCAGATACGTGTGTGTGAAACTACAATGCGCTTTTCATTACGGTCAAACTCAATCACCATAAACTGAGCAGTTTCATCTGCGGCAATACTCTTTCCATCTTCTTTTGCAAGATGACGGTTAGGAGCAAATCCTTCTAATCCGTAAGGAAGTTGTATTGTAGCACCTTTATCATCTCTGCGGCTTACAGTTCCTTCATGAAGTGTACCTACTGCAAAAGTATCTTGCAGTGCATTCCAAGGATCTTCTTCTAATTGCTTATGTCCTAATTGAAGTTTGCGGTTTTCTTTATCAATACCCATGATGATTACATCAATGTTCTGACCAACTTTTGTGTATTCACTTGGATGATTAAAGCGTTTCAACCAGCTCAGGTCACTGATGTGGATCATACCACCAATGCCCGGTGCTAATTCTACAAACACACCATAGTTAGTAATGTTTTTTACCAACCCTAAGTGCTTGCTACCTTCAGCAAATTTAGCTTCAATATCTGTCCATGGATCTTGAGAAAGTTGTTTGATAGATAAACTCATTTTACGGCTAGCCTTATCGAGCGTTACTACTTTAGCCTCATGCTCGTCACCCAGTTTGAAGAATTCTTTTGCATTGATTGGTGTGTTAGCCCAAGTGATTTCTGATACGTGTACCAAACCTTCTACACCCGGATTGATTTCCAAGAATGCACCATAGTCTTCAATGTTTACTACTTTACCTTTTACAACATTTCCTTCTGCAATGTTTTCATCCAATACATCCCAAGGATGCGGCGTCAATTGCTTCAAGCCAAGGCTGATACGTTTTTTCTCATCGTCAAAATCAAGTACCACTACATTGATTTTCTGATCCATCTTCAACACCTCAGCAGGATGCGAGATACGACCCCATGAAATATCGGTGATGTACAGAAGACCATCCAAGCCACCCAGATCCATAAAGGCTCCGAAGTCAGTAATGTTCTTCACAGTACCTTCCAATACTTGTCCTTTCTCCAACTTGCCCATGATTTCTGCACGTTGTGCTTCTATATCACTTTCAATAAGTGCTTTGTGCGATACAACGGCGTTTTTAATCACTTCGTTTATCTTCACTACTTTGAACTCCATTGTTTTGCCTACGAATTGATCGTAGTCTGTAACAGGCTTCACATCAATCTGAGAACCCGGTAAGAAAGTTTCCATACCGAATACATCTACAATCAATCCGCCTTTTGTTTTAGAAGTTACATTTCCGGTAACTACTTCACCGGTCTTATGAACTTCCATTATTTTTTCCCATGCACGAGTAATGCGTGCTTGACGGCGGCTTAGGTTCAGATGACCTTCTCTGTCTTCTTTCTCTACTACCATTACTTCCACTTCATCACCCACCTTGAGTCCTTGTAGGTCGCGAAACTCGTTCAGCGAAATCAAACCATCAGATTTGAAACCAATGTTTAGTACCACATCTGTTTTTGTAAGACCCACTACTAATCCATTGATCAACTCGCCATCATTCAATTGCACGAAAGTTTTGTCGTACACATCATGATATTTTTCTTTTTCTTCCGGAGTGTAGGAGATCACATTGCGCTTGTCCACGCTCCAATCAAAATCGTCGTGTGCAGTTTCTACTGCTGCCACCTCCACAGGTGTTGTTGTTACCGCTGTAGCTGCTTCGGCTTGTTCAGCTCCGGCAGACTCCTGTGCATCAGCGTTTAGTTGTTTTTTAATAATGTTTTCAAACATGTTTTTATTCCCGAAGGGGTTAAATATTTCGGGGGTGCAAAGATAGTATAAATCCAAGTGCTTAGCACCTCAAAAACAATAATATTTCCCATTCATATACATAAACACAAACTACTGACAACCAATTGTTTAATTAATTATCAAAAAAGAATCCATTCGGGCTGTCAGCTTTTTGTTCGCTATTCAACTTTCGGGGTACCGGCTATCCACTCCTACTCCGCCACAAAATCTGAGCACAAAACCTTCAGCGGGGTATCCGTTTCTATCCGGCAGCTTTTGGGCTGGGGAATATCTATTGAGCAGGGTTTAGAATAGTTTAAGGTTGATGAATATAGTTTAATTTGGGTTAAACGTTTCTGGATTGTACGGGAAGGTGTATAAAATGTTTAAGGTAGTTTAAAATGATTTTATCTCATTATGCTACCAACATAACTGGTTGTGTTTTTAGACAAGCCGATGTACACTATGAACAAATAATGTTTTCACTTTTTTACATCCCCGAAGGATGTTGGCTTTGCCATGTCTGTTTTTGAAAAACTTAATCGCTATATGCAGCTATTGTATTAACTTAGATTAAATGTTCTTTAAAAAGTATAAAACCCGCTCACCAAAAACTGCGCTGACCAACAACTACAAAAATAATTTGTACTATACAAACAGCACAAACGTCGGCCAACGTTAAAGTAAACCGACAAGCCCGCCAATATCTTTTAACTACGGGCTTTTTTTAGGTGGGCTTGTCGGATACTTTTATAAGAGTTAGCGGGCATTGTATATGAGACGACAGACAAATAAAATATTACTATGGACGGGACTGATAACATTGCTCATTGGTATCGGACTGAACATTTTAATGTTTGTATCACAAGCCTGGCCGACTTATTTGTTTTTCATTTTGTGCGGTATCGGACTAATACAAATCTTAATTGCATTAGGATTTAAAAACATCAAGACTGGCTGGCAAATATTTTGGGGACTTTTACCATTTCTGGTGCTTTATGGACTAATTGAAAAAGACAGTGCTTCATATGATATTTTTCTGATTCCTGACAACTATAAAGGAAAAGTAGTTATTGAATATGGAGTTCAAGACGGAGCAGAAAAAGAGTTTGACGGAAAATGGAGAGTTTACAGAATTCCAGACAATGGACACTTGAAAACAAAGTTTACGATTAAAGGTCAGTCCATAAGACTCTCAGGTTCAAAATACTTTTATGTGGACAAAAACGGAAATAAGAAAGAATTAAAACACTATTGTGAACACTGCAAAGAAAAAGACACGACAAATATTCAAATCATTTATGGTTCATTAGGAACAAGTAACGGTAAGACATTTCAGGACTTTATCATTGACATTCCAAATAGTGAATACAAAAACAAAGACTATTCAATACAAAAAACGTTTGACCGACTTGACAACGAATAAAGAACAACGACCCGCTAACAGCCGTTTTGCAAAAGCGGGGGCTTCGTGCTTCTTTGACAGTCAAGTGCTAAATTCAAGCTTTATGCATCTAATGAACTTTTGTGCTAAAAATCCCCGCCTTCGCAAAGCGGCAAAACGTTGAACCAACATTGCTTTCAGCAATGAGTTAAAGCGAGTTTCGTTAGATTTGGGGTTACAAAATTTTTAGTTATGGAAAAAAAACGCTAACGCCCTTTGCAGTGAATGCCCTGCAACGAACCG
>JAFDXF010000093.1 GCA_018268055.1 Bacteroidota bacterium | reverse complement strand
TTCGGCTCTCCTGAAAATAAATACAAATACAACGGTAAAGAAGAACAAAAGCGAGAGTTCTCTGATGGTTCAGGTTTAGAGTGGATGGATTATGGAGCAAGGATGTATGATAATCAGATTGGAAGATGGCATGTTATTGACCCGTTAGCAAATAAATTTCCATGGCAATCACCATACGTTGCATTCGATAATAATCCCATAAATAAAATAGACCCTGATGGCAAGGCAACATATAGTCCTATTTATGGAACTGATGGGAAGTTCCTGGGTACTGATAATAATGGACTACAAGGAACGGCCATTGTAATGAAAAAAGAAGACTTTAATCAAGGAATGGGGCATGAGGAAGCTTTAAAGAAAGATGTTGGTATCAGTAACATGACACCCAAAGCAATGGCTAATTTAACAGACCACTTTACAAATTTACCAAGCAGACCTGACTACAACGGAAACATTCCAACAAGAGAAGAAGGGATAGCATGGGCAAAAGCTCATCCAAATGCATTATTAAGTGACGATCCAAATGATATGTTATATGTAAATTCTTCTTCATTAGACTTTGGGAATATTAATCAAATGATGTTTGCAAAGGAAAATGAAATTACTCCTGTTAATCTCTTTAACCCAGGAAATTTAGACCCTTTAGGACTTAATAAAAGGTTGGAATCCACAGTTTATGCAATGGGTAGGATTAATCTAATTTTACGAAGTCGTGAAAATTTGAGTGTTGAAGTAGTAAATGATGATGCAGCGATTTATGATTGGAATAGAGGTGGTGGTAAAGTTCGTTCTTGGTTAATTGATAAAGAGCGACAAAAATTTGGATTAGATGACCGTCATGGGTTTAAAATATATTATTATGGACTTGGCTACTTGAACCAATAGATTATGATAAGCAAAAAAAAACTTTTAATATTTTGGGCAATTTTATTGTTAGGGTGTAATTCAACGAATTTAGGCAATGGTATTTATTTATTAGAAGGGGACAGGGTTGAAGATAGAATAATAGTGAGGTGCTCAGGTAAAAACTACGGAGAATGTGTATCTGGAAGTTATTTAATACCAAGAAGCTATAATGAACATTTTGATAAAAATGGACATTATTTGGAATATGTAGAAAACACTACATCTAATAAAAAATGGGTAATTGCTAAAACATATCATATACAAGAGAAACGAGAAAATTATTGGATTATCAACAAAGATTTTGTTATTACAGACATGGATTGTTCAAAAGCTAACTGTGATAGTATTATTCAAAACCTTGTAACGGGGCCTATGAATTTAACCGAGTTTGAGAATAAAAAGAAAGTCTTGAATATAGAGTTGAATTTTAAATAATGGGAATCTATCAAACTTGTTTTGCCTTTGTAGGTGTAGATGATACATTAAAAATACACACTATCTCCCGCAACAGTGCAACCAAAAGCGGTTATCTTTATGTATTCGCCTGCCCGTCCGTAATGCAGTGGAGGCGGGTGAGTAATGAAACAACTAATATACCTGTGTACTTTGATAATCTACAAGTAACACATTATCGCGGGCCGGTGTTGGAAGAGACGCATTATTATCCTTTCGGACTCATCCAACAAGGGATTAGTTCTAAAGCAGCAAGTAGTTTAGAGAATAAGTTTAAGTTTAATAAAGGAACAGAATTGGCAAATAAAGAGTTCAGCGATGGAAGTGGTTTAGAACTTTATGAAACAAACTTCAGAAGCCTTGACCCACAATTAGGGCGATTTTGGCAAATTGACGAATTGGCAGAAGCAAATTGGGAAGAATCAACTTATTCTTTTGCACATAACACTCCTTTTTTATTTAATGATCCTTTAGGGCTTGAACCTGAAAAATGATTGACGCCTGAAACTGCAAAAGCATTGCCGGAAGTAGTAGTAGTAGCCATGCCGAAGGGGAAATGGCCGCAACAAAATCTCTATAATGATGTAATGAAGATTTTAAATGCTCAACATGCATCTATTGACCAGATTGCTCAACCGAGTTTGCGTGAGATGATGTATCGATTTGACGACTTAACAAATTAAAGGAGTAAGGTTGCAGAGATGACAAGGGAGAGTGATGAGTTTTTCCTTGAAGCTGCTTTATGGTTTGTTCCTGTTGGATGGATAGCCAAATTAAAATTTGTAAAATAGGCGGCCAAGTTGTTAAATTTGAAGAGAGGAAAGTTTGCTGCAAGGGTTGCAGAAGAAGTGCTTGTTTATGGTGATGAGGCCGCTAAGGGGGGAGTGCAATTTGGAGAGAATGTTTTATCAACTACCACAAGGGTTGGAAATAATGGAAATGCAGTTGAAGTGCTATTTAAGAATGGTAGCAAAATGGATATTAATGCAGCAAGAGTAAAAGAATTGGTTCCAAATTTACATCCCAATGCACCATCAGGTACTTTAAACAAAGTAAAGTTTGATAACTTTTTGCCAGGCTCAAAAGGCTTCAAGCGAACCCCAACACAAGGAGAGATTGATTTTCTAAATAGTTTATTCAAGTAGAATTATGGATATCAGTCAAGAAATAAAAGCCTTTGCCTCATTCCTAAATGCAAGTTGGGATGTTGTAGTGCCGTTATTATCAGGGCGAGAATACACATCAGATGAAAGTTCCATTGGAAATTGGTTACAAGCCAATTGGGAAATACTTGTAGAGAGAAAAGTTTTAAAACTATACGAGTATTTAGAAATTTATAGTGATGGTGCGGATTATAACGGAGCAAGCAGTAGAATGAATGATATAGAAGCAATGCCTACACATAATCTTAATGTTTTTTCAAACGGCAAAGCAGTAGATATTTTAAACAACGAAACTATCAGTAGCAAAGAAGAATTTGAATTTGATAGGTTGGTAGGTTTTCAAAATGGATTTTATACAAACCATCCCCCTTTTAATTATGCTCTTTTAATTGATAGTTCAGGAATAGAAAGGGTTTTGTCGCTAAACGAAATTACTTTTAAATTGCAACGTATCTAAAGTCAAAAGCCACCTAATCGGTGGCTTTTGCTTTATTCAGGCACATATTTTAGGAGTTCGTCCAGTTCTTTGTCGGTCAGGTTTTCTTTTTCAGATTTATCATAGATGGAGATAAGAAAAACGGTTTCTTCGGCAATCACAAAATTGGTAATCACCCTTGCACCACCAGATTTGCCTTTACCTTTGGAAGCAATGGCAATGCGTATTTTGTAGCAGTTGTTACCAAGATTAGTGCCTTGTTCGGGTTTTTGTTCTAAACTTTCCAAGAGTCCGGCAAAATCATTTTTAAGCGAAGGGTATTTTTTAGCCAGTCGTTTAAGTTGCTTATCAAAAGGCGGTATAGTAAGAACATTATAACTCATTCAACAAATCTTTTGCAGGACGAGCCTTTAATTTTCCTTTACGTACCAAAGCAAGATTTTCAACAGCTTCTTTAATCTCTTCCATCAGCAAAGCCTTTTCGTCAGAAATCGTTTTTGCCTTTACATACGATAAGCCTTTCAGCACTTCCAGTAAGTGAGTGGCTTTGTTGTCTTTTATGTCTAATAAAACTTTCATTGCTCAAATTTTTAAATGGTAATACTCATTGCGTTGCTCAATGCTTCTTTTAGGCGTTTGTTGGCAATGGCGGTGTCAATCATATTGCAGATAGAGTTTTTCTGTACTTCGCCCTGTTCTTTCAGTAAACGCACCTTTTGCAAAAGCGGTTCATTCACAGTATGCACTTCTGTATCATTGTTTTTAGCTTCAAAAAACTCAACTACATTTATATCCAACACATTAGCAATACGCTGTTAAATATTCATTGTAAGGTTGCATATATCCGTTTCTATACGGTTGTATTGCACCCTGCCTTTAGAAAGTTTATCGGCTACATCTTGTTGCGATAAGCCTTTTTCCTTTCTAATCTTCTTTATCTGTTCTGCAATATCCAGAATCTTGAATTTTGTTACTGCAAAGTTACAAAATAAGCCGAAATAGTCAATATGTACTAAACAATTGACCGCCAAATCAATCGGCTTTTTAGAATTAACGACCGGACAAGTCAGGAACACAATATTTGAAGGATGTCAAATTGAAATGGATTGTTCAAACTTTTATCTCTTCCAATTTTCTCGTCTTATTGCATACACCAGTTCGTCAATATATTGCCCATCTTTAAAAAGGATATTTTCAAAGCGTCCTTCCAGAATAAAATTATTTTTCTCCAATATTTTTTGTGAGGGAATATTTGTTCCAAAAGGCCTTGCGAAAATTCTGTCAATGTCATAAGTTGAAAACCCAAAATCAATCATTTGCTGGATTGCTTTAGAGATGATTTTTTGCCCCCAATATGGTTCTGCCAGCCAATAACCAAGTTCTGCATTCTTAATAAATATGTCTGTCTGAGGATGTATGCCAATTCCACCGACTGCTTCGCCATTTATATCTATTGCAAAAATGTGTATTGGATTATCCTTTGTTGCAAATTCTATAAATAATTTTCCATCAGATGCAGTGTAAGGGTGCGGAAATTTGTTGGTCATATTTTTGGCAATGTTCCAATTGTTTGCATATTTCACCAAACTGTCTAAATCAGAAATATCCCATCGCCTAAGTTTAAATTCCATTTATAATCTTGTAAATATTTTGTATGTTATTTCACTGCCTTAATTGCAAAATAACTAATTATTACGGTAGCATTGAATTTGTCAACTGCCTAAGTAGGCATATTTTAAGGAAGTTTTGTAGCGGCTGTAGCGTCACTATTGGCGGCCGTTCTTTTAAAAAGCATGACATACCCGCAGAGATCTTTTTTCTTTTTCTTGTTAACCTGTACCGGTTTCATCATGTGGTATTCAGAAAATTTAGGAATGTATTTATAGGAGATAACATTGCCATCTACATCACCCCATTTGTTCTGGCGAAAAACGACCATTCTCTCCTGCCAATCATACATCCGCACTTCGTATAACCGTGAAGTAATATCACCGATAAAAACAAATTGATACCAACTGCCTTCTGTAAGAGGAACAACCACCGGAAGTTCAAATTCGCTTTCCATACTTATAGAAGCTTCTTTCAATAAACTGAATCCTTCAGACTTATAAATAGATTTCAAGCTGTCCACTTGTTTACCAATTAATTCATTACTGCAAGATTGTAACCGTATCACATCTTGTGCATTGATTGAACTGAAAAACGTCAATGCGATGAATAATAAACTGAAATATATTTTTTTCATAATTGGATTTAAGAAGCTCATCTTGCTTGGCATAAATGTAATAACAGGATATTAGAAATTATAATAACGCTATAATTATTTTTTTATAAAAGCAATTTTTCGCAGGGAAACTACGACAATTATCAGGCCAATTTCCCGATTACGATTTCAGCTAAGTAGTGTGTAAGACAGATTTTTAAAATATATTATTTGTCTTGTTGACGATTAAAGTAAATAGCATTGGCTTGTTGAACACAAGTCAGTGTTAAATCGTTAATGCAAACGTGTGCGGGAAGAGTAGTGCAATAATAAATAACGTCTGCTACATCGGCAGCAGAGAGCGGCTTTAGTCCATCATATATTTTATTTGCAGTGTTTTCGTCGCCTTTAAAACGAACCAATGAAAATTCAGTATCGGCTGCTCCGGGGTTGATTGAAGTTACTTTTATGCCATGGCGTAATAAATCTATACGCATACTTTTACTGAGCGCATCCACTGCAAATTTAGTAGCACAATATACATTCCCTTTTTCATACACTTCTTTTCCGGCTACAGAGCTCATATTGATAATGTGGCCTTGTTTTCGGTTTACCATGAGTTGTGACACCGCTTTGGCGACATACAAAAAACCTTTTACGTTTGTATCTATCATCGTATTCCAGTCTTCTAAATTGGCTTCGTCAAAATAATCTCGGCCCAAAGCAAGTCCTGCATTATTTACTAATACATCAATTTTACTCCAATTGCCTTCAAGCGAGTTAATTGCTGCTGCGACTTCTTTTTCATCTCTTACGTCAAATGGAAGTAAGAGTATGTTAGCCTGATATTTATTTTTTAATACTACTGATAGTTTTTCAAGTCGATCTGTTCGTCTTCCATTGATAATTAAATCATCACCATTTGCTGCAAATTTATGTGCACATGCTTCGCCAAAGCCAGCAGTTGCTCCGGTGATTAATACAATTTTTTTCATTGTAATGTTATCTGATTAATGTTACCGTTCCTTTTAAGAATAGATGTTGCCCTTCATAATCCTCTGCACTTACCATCCATACAAAGACGCCTGAATTTTGTAATTTGCCTCCCAATGTTCCATCCCATCCTTTTCTGTTTTGTGTGGTGGTGAATACTAATTGTCCCCACCTGTTGTAGATACTGAAATAATTTAGTTTGCTGATGCCTACCATTATTGGTCTTACCACATCATTTAATCCGTCATTGTTTGGTGTAAATGCAGTGGGTACAAAAACTGTTGGTTTTACTTTATAGACTCTTACTGTTACATAAGCCGAATCTGCACAACCGATATTGTCAGTTACTACTACTTTGTATTTTACGCTATCAATATTGCTTCCATAAATACCAATAGGGTTAGAAATATTTGTATTGTTTAATCCTATTGATGGACTCCAATTATATGATACACCACCGCTTGCTTGAAAATGTAAAGGTTGATTGACAACTACAATAGTGTCTTGACCTGCATCAGCTCTTATTCTTGGATTCACAGTTACAATAACAGAATCCACACCCGGTTTCGGACAGCCAAGTGTATCATAAGCGTTCAGATAAAATTTTGTAGTTCGTGGTGGGCTCACAATTGGATTGAGAATGTTCGGATTATTCAAATATTGTGCAGGCGACCAAATAAATGATGAGCCATTAGTTGTTGCGTTTAATTGTGTTTGTGTATTGTAACAAATGGTGATATCGGGCGATAGGTGAACCTGTGGATAAGGAATCGTTGTTATTTTAACTGGTTTTGAACTATGACAACTTCCAATATTTGCTGTTACAGTATAAATAGTTGTTCCGGTAGGTGTGGCAATTGGGTTTATAATATTTGGATCATTCAAAGTAGCTGCCGGAGTCCAACTGTATTGTAATCCATCAGAGATGGCAAATAATTGCACCGGATCGCCTAAGCATATTGTAGTATCCGATCGCATTTGCAAACTAACACCATTCGTTACTCGTACGTGTACAGAGTCTTGATTGGTGCAACCGTGGTCGGTAAGTGTTGCTACATACCAGATGCTCGTTGTTGGGTTTACAGTAGGCGTTGCTGTGTTGGGGTTAATGATATTTGTTAACGGTGTCCAGTTAAATGAACCTGTGCCGGTGGCCGAAAGCATAACCCGGTCGGGTACACAGATCAATGTGTCTTTGAAAGCCATATTAATTACCGGCTTATCTATTATATCCACCACTTTTGTCAACGAGTCAATACATCCTTTACTATTACCGACAATAAGTTTTACCGTTCTTGGCCCCGGCGATGGATAAGTCCATTGAGGATTAAAAATATGGGATGTATCGGCGAGTGTTGACAAATCTCCAAAATCCCAACTCCAAACACTTACCGTTCCATATCTGCTTCGTGTTGTGTCTGTAAACTGATAAGGATTGGTGAAACAACTTCCTGCAGTAGTAAAGCCCGGAAAGAATCCCGGATAAACTTTTACCTTAAATGCTGTGCTATCAGAACATAAGCCTCCGGGTAAAGCAACTTTTAATTTAACAGTGTAAACACCAGTATCTGCATAAGTATGCGTAGGATTTGCAAGTGTAGAAAAATTATTGATACCGCTTACGGGATCTCCAAACTCCCAATTGTACTCAGTATTTCCCGGATTGCCATTTGCATCGTTTTGAAAATTGATAACAGCCGGGAGAAAACCCTCACAAAATGTTGGTCGTGGATTGAGCAATGCTTTTAATGGACTACAATCTCCAACTCTAATGTGCAATTCTTTTCGTGTAGTGCCAATTAAAATACCATTTCTATATTCACTCACACATACGCACACTACATATTCTCCACCTGCTGCAGGTGCTGTTCCGAAAATTAAACCGGTAATAGAATTTATTTGAACACCGGGCCCCATTGGGAGTGTGCCTGAAAAAGGAGATTGATATGGTACAAGGCCATAAGGTGGATTTGAAGCCGTTGCAGGCGAAGGATCGGCTTGTGAACCTCCTGTATAAGCATCGCAAAAAGAATAAGATAAAGAATCTCCATCAGAATCGGTAGCATGAAAAGAATATTGAAAATAACTTCCTGCACATACAACAGCAGTATCATTAACGGCAAAATTAGGACTACTATTTTTGTCAAAACCTAAAGCGCTGCCGGGTATAGTTGTTGCGAAAGTGTTGCCAACGCTGCCACTATTTACTAAATTATTGATACCTGCAATTCTACAACAACGCTGATATGCAATGGTATAACCATCTGGCGAAGAGGGTAATTCTATAGACGCTAAATCATAAACTACAATTGTATAATAGCAACCGGTTTGATCACCAGTGATACATGGATCATCTTGAACTTTGCCGAGATTGTATTGATTGCTAATGCTGACACTTACATTTTGGATAAACTGATTGGTTCTTGCATTGAATATGCTGAAATTTATCGGGTTGGATAATTGCCCAGACGATGGATTACAAATCATATACACAGTAAGCGTGATTTGGTAGTTTAATCCGCCATTTGATCCCGGTCCTAAATATTTGTATGTAAAAAAACCTCCTTTGATATGTGCTGCAAAAGAGTAGGTTACTGAAAATAGAACGAAAGATATAAGTAATATTAGTTTTCTCATAGTGGTTAGATCTACAACAAACTACTGAATAGGTTGTTTCAATTTTTTTTATTTGTTTCTGTCAAAAAAATCTTCAAAATCTCTTTACTCTTTTCTTTTTCTTCAATCATACCCATGTGAGCAGATTTTTCGAGGATGTGAATGTACGATATTTCCGGAAGATGGCATTGTTGAAGTACATCGTTTAACGGAGCTACTGCATCGTATTTTCCCATAATAAAAAGTACAGTTTTTTTTGTATTTTTTAAAACATTTGTTCTATCCGGCCTTTGCATCATAGCCTCATAATAAGAAACGAGTGCTTCGGGTTTAAAATTGCGTTGTTGCGCAATGAATGAATTTATTTCTGAAGATTTTTCTGTTCTGTTTGTCTCTGTAAACAAATTAGGTGTAATAGCTTTGATAAAATCAAAGGCTCCATGAGTTTTAATAAATTCAATTCCCTTTTTTCGTGTTTCTTTTTTTTCATCACTATCAGCATAAGCCGTAGAATGAAATAGGCCAAAACCGGCAATATTTTTTTCATATTGCTCTGCAAATGCTAAGGTGATATAACCACCCATACTATGACCGATGATTTGGAAATTTTCAAGTTTTTCTTCTTTGCAAATATGATTGATTGCATCGGCCATACTTTCCATACTTGTCTCTTCAAGCATTTCAGAATTTCCACTACCGGGCAAATCAGGTGTAATGATTAAAAAACTCTTTTCTAAATATTGAACCATTTCATCCCACACTCGATGATCTTCTCCAAAACCATGCAAAAGCACTACTGGAGAACCACTTCCTGAGATGCGATAGAATATTTTTTTAGATTGGAATGTTATTGTCTTATCCATTTTCATCATTGATGTTAAATTCTCTTTTTTCTAAACCATTTTTCTGCAATTTTTAAATAGGTAATCCAAAGAAATAAAATGATACTGATGCCTGTCATTATCTCAAATAATACATCAGGATGTCGTACATAAAATGTTGGTGCGTGATTAACAATCGGAACCGGAAACTTGATTGCCGCACGGGTATTGTAAGGCTGTGAATCTATTACATTTCCAAATTGATCAATAAAGCAACTGATGCCGGTATTGGCACTTCTTGCTACCCATGTTCTTGTTTCGATTGCACGGAGTCGTGCATAGCTTTCATGTTGCTCATGTCCGGGTGTGTTTTTCCACCAGCCATCATTGGTAATAATACAAATGAGGTTGGCTCCATTTTTTATGTATTTACTCATGAAAGCACCATAGATACTTTCATAACAAATAGCAGGAGCAATTTTATAACCGTGCTTTTCGTTCAAGGCAGTTCGTTCATCTTGTTTGGCATAACCGGCAGTGGTGCCACCAAATTTTTCAAACCAACTACTTAAAAATTTTAAAAACCACGGAAGCGTTTCTACCCCGGGCACTAACATGCTCTTGTGATAAAATGCTGAAGCTCCACTACTATCTACTAACATTGCACCATTGTATGTTTCCACAAATTTTCCAAACATTGCTTCAGCATATTTTGTTTTTTGATCAAATACGTTGAAGCTTTCAATTCCGGTGAACAAAGATATTGGTGGATTTCTTTCAAGAAATGACCAAAAAGGTCCGAGAAATAAATTCTTCTTTAATGTTTCTTCTTGTATTCCGGAAGGAGTGTATAATGCAGTTTCCGGCCACACCACTAATACTGTATTGTTGTCTATTTCTTTTTCACTTGTTTCAATTAAACGATTTAACTGCCATTCAAATGAACCTGTTTCTTCCGAAACTTTTGTATAAGGATCAATATTGGGCTGTACTACTACTATGTTGCCCGTATTTGATTGTTCGCCTTTGATTTTAGTTGAAAATGATTTAGATATAAGAACGGGAGCAATTAGAATAATCAACAAACTACCCATTTCTATAAAATATTTTTTTGTCCTTCCGTTTTCTTTGTATTCTTTTAAAAGGGCAAATATCAATACATTGCTGAGTAATACCCAAAGGCTTCCGCCACTTACACCGGTATATTCATACCATTGTATCCATTCGGTATGCGTTGCAAATACATTTCCCAATGTGAGCCATGGCCAACTTAAACCCCAATCGTGTAAATGAATAAATTCAAAACACATCCAAAACGAAATCAATGAGAGGTAACCGATTATTTCACCTTTCCATTTTTTTACAATCGTGAAGCCCAACCATGGAAGGCACATTAAAAAACTATTTGCAAAAAATGCTGCCACAGCACCGGGTGCTGATGCATTCCAAATCCACCAAGTGGCCGCAACATTCCAAACAAACATTGTGATGTAAGTAAGGCCAAAAAATATTTTTCTATTTTTTATTGAGGACTCAATCCATAACAATGGCACAAATGCCACAAAAATTAAAGAAGTAAGCGGCGATACCGGCCAAGCAACCCAAAGTAACAATCCACTTGTAATAGCTAAGGATAGATTTTTGTATTTTTTCAAGCTATGAATTTTAAATGTTGACGATGCAAGTCATGAAAATTTCCATAAAAATAAAGTTTTGTGGAAAGCTATGCAAACTGTATCTGAATAATAAACACAACTGCTATGCAAACCAATCAAATTTTAACTTCCGATTTATTAGATATTATTTTTGAAGGACGTAATAAAGAATATGGCGCTTATATGCTACGCAAAACATATTCAAGAAGAATTAATAAAGCGTTGATGACTACAAGCCTGATTATTCTTGCAGCGATTAGTGGAATTTTATTGGCTAGCAAAACTAAAAATACCAACATATCTTACAGAATGGGTAGTGAAGTGACAATAAGTGATTTGAATAACAAAGAACCTGAAAAAATAATCGAACCCGAAAAACCTAAACAACCTGAAGCGCCACAACAACGTGAAATTGCATATACTGATTTTAAATTAGTGAATAAAGATATATTGAATAATCCTCCACCAACAATGGATGAAGTGGGCAAGGGAAATATCAGTGATAAAAATGTGGATGGCGTAGATCCTACAGATGTTCCGATAAAGAATGAAAGTGCAAATATTGGTGAAGGGAAAGGTGTTATAGACGAGCCTGTAACGAAAGAGCCTGATAAATTTATTCCTGTTGAAGTTCCGGCAAAATTTTCGGGAAGCTGGACTCAATTTTTAGAAAAAAATCTTAATCCAGAAATCCCTGTTTCAAATAATGCGTCAGCAGGAAGATATACTGTTGTTATTAGGTTTATGATAGATGAAAATGGAAATATTATTTCAACCGAGGCATTAAGCAATCAGGGCTTTGGTATGGAACAAGAAGCAATTCGTGTAATTAAAAAAGCAAGTTCAAAATGGGAAGCGCCGGTTCAGAATGGAGTAAAACTAAGGGCTGTTATGACACAAAAAATAACTTTTGTTGTGCCGGATGAAGGATAACTACTTTATAGCCTACTAAAACAGCCAATGAGCTATTATTTATTTTCATTGGCTGTTTGATTTGAATAACTCAAAATTATTTTCTTGAATAGTTCGGAGCTTCTTTCGTAATCTCAATATCATGTGCATGACTTTCACGCATACCTGCATTGGTAATCTTTACAAAAGTTGCTTTTTGTAATTCGGTAATATTGGCCGCACCACAATAACCCATTCCGGCACGAAGGCCGCCTGTAAATTGATATACAACTTCTTTTAATAACCCTTTGTATGCTACTCTTCCTTCAATACCTTCGGGAACGAACTTTTTTACATCGTCTTCTACATCTTGAAAATAGCGATCGCTGCTACCGGTGGCCATTGCACCTAAAGAACCCATGCCACGATATTGTTTGAACTTTCTTCCTTCAAAAATGATGGTTTCGCCTGGGCTTTCTTCTGTACCGGCAAAAATGCTTCCCATCATCACACAGTCTGCTCCTGCTGCGAGTGCTTTCACCATATCGCCGGTGTAGCGAATACCGCCATCGGCGATCAATGAAATATTTCTTTGCTTGAGTACAGATGCTGTTTCCATAATAGCAGTTAGTTGAGGTACACCGGCGCCTGCCACGATTCTTGTTGTACAAATAGAACCCGGGCCTATTCCCACTTTCACCGCATCTGCTCCGGCATCGGCCAATGCTTTTGCTCCGGCAGCAGTTGCTACGTTGCCTGCAATAACACTTAATCCTTTAAAGTTCTTCTTCACTTTCTTCAATGCGTCTATAACACCTTTACTGTGTCCATGTGCACTATCCAATGCTACTACATCAACACCCACGTTTTGCAAAGCATCTACTCTGTCTAATACATCACCGGTGATGCCGATTCCTGCACCCACCACCAATCTTCCAAAACTATCTTTTACCGCATTCGGATGACTTTTTAATTTTAAAATATCGCTATAGGTAAATAAACCGGTTAGTTCGCCTTTTCTATTGACAATGGGCAGTTTCTCAACTTTGGTTTTTTTGAAAAGTTGTTCTGCTTTTTTTAAATCTGTTCCTTCAGGTGCTGTATAAAGATTTTCGCTGGTCATCACTTCGCTTACTCTTCTTTTCAGATTGTCTTCAAAGCGCAGATCACGATTGGTAAGTATGCCCACTAATTTTCTGTTTTTATCTACAATTGGAATACCACCAATTTTATTTTCACGCATCAATCTAAGGGCATCCCCAATAGTGGCATCTGCCGTCAATGTTACAGGGTCAATAATCAATCCACTTTCACTTCTTTTTACTTTTCGTACTTGTTCTGCTTGTTTTTCAATGCTCATATTTTTATGCAGTATGCCCAAGCCACCTTCTCGAGCTAATGCAATAGCCAAAGCAGCTTCTGTCACAGTATCCATTGCTGCAGAAAGAAGGGGTACATTCAACCGAATGTTTTTTGTAAGTTGAGAACTAATATCCACATCTCGCGGAAGCACCTGGCTAAAGCCGGGCATTAATAATACATCATCAAATGTGAGCCCTTCACCAAAGAAATTTTGTGAAGTATGTTTACGGGGAGATTTTTTTGTTGCCATTTGCAAAGATAAAGAGAAAAATAAAAAACAGCCAATTTGAGTTTCCTATTCTTATCTTATCAACGTCACAGTTCCTTTTTTAAACACTTTCTGCTGCGTGTCACGATGTGTGTAACTCAGCATCCATACATATACACCTGCAGGCTGTGGCACACCATTAAAAGTTCCATCCCATTTATCCTGCCATGTTTGAGATTGAAATACCAATTGCCCCCAACGATTATATACTTTGAAAACAAGATTCTCCGCTTTGATCGCATTATGTGGCCAGAATTTATCATTCAGTCCATCATTGTTGGGAGTGAAAGCAGTTGGTACATCAATCAAACAAAAATCTAAAACAGTTAAAGTTTTACGAGCACTGTCTTTGCAGTTTAATGCAGTGTTCGCGGCAACTAATTTTACAGTGTAATAGGCTTCACGATTTATTGTAGGAAATAAAAATGGAGGTGGATCTTTCAAATTGCTACTACCCAAAACATCGTAAGTCCATTTCCAAAGATCAATTTGTCCAACAGATTTGTTGGTTACTTTGAGTGGATCTTCGGGACAAATATTTCTATCCATTTCAAAATCTGCAATTACTTCATTGTCTAATTTGATGGTTTGCGTAATTGTATCACTGCATACGCCATTACTTACTGTAAGCGTAGCTGTATTATTACTTGTAGCCGGAAATAATTGGGTTGTAGCTTGTGCAAATATTGATGGGCCGTTATTAAAATTCCATTGCCAGAAGTTTACATCATGCGCACCATTGTGTGAAAAACGAAGTGTGTCTTGGCGGCAACCCATATTGTTTGTGAAAGTGAAATCAGCATTTACAGTATCTACTGTTGCGAAACTTAATATTTGAGGAAGAATGGGTTGACCGCATAAATCATAAATAGGATTTCCTCCAAGCCCCGGACTTATTAATAAATTGTAAGTGCCTTTTGTAAAAATCGGCGTTGCAAATTTTATTACAATTGCATCAGTTAAATCATTCTGACAATTTTGACCGCCTGCACTTACTACATTTACTGTTGTTGGTCCTGTTACAATAAAATCACTTCCATTGGCAGGAATAGTAGAGCATTTAATTTTTTTAGGATAATACACTACGATGGAGTCGGGTGCGCATTTCATTCTACCAATACTATCTGCTTTTATCGGTTGCGGCGGTGTGTATTTAAAGGGCGTTTGTTCGTTCACCGGTATTGTTCTATCACAATTGTCTTTTAATGTATTTCCATCGGAGCCATTTACCGCTACTAATTGATAATTGCCGGCAGGTAATGGATTAGATAAAGTAAGTGTTACTTTTCCAAATACAAAGCCAAAATTACAAGAGTCTGTAACGGCTGATACTATTGTTGCCGATGCAGGTGCAAGAATAAAATCACTTCCGTTTGATGTGATACTGTTGCAACGCATTTTTTTATTTAATGTCAATGTAATAACTGTGCCATCACAACTTACTTCTGCTTTTTGTAAATGAGGCTCTGTAGGATCTGTGATTACTGCCGAGCCTCCGCCAAATGATAAATCATAACCACTTTGCCCGTCTGTGAAGTGACTGATCATTAAAAGATATTCATGACCAACAATAAGGTTGGGCATTGCAGCAAATGTGGGCTTATTATCAGCAGGGCTGGAAGCGCATTGAATATAATTCACTCCTGAAGCAGATGTTCCTGTATTCCCATAAGAGCCGGCCCAGTTACCTGTGACTACTAATGAGCGATCGGTGAATATATCATTGGGATTATGTCCGGTTATATCATAAAGTTGCCAGTCATAATCTTCATTGGCAGCAAGAGGTTTAATTAAAAATCCTAATGTGCCTGCCACATAACAAGTGAATCTGTAATAAAATGGATTTTTATTTTGATACAATGCACCATCACCGGAGCAACCCGGAACAAAAATATCATTGGTAGAGCAAAGTGGTACAGTACTTTGATGAAATACTGTAGTGCCGCAAACCGGAAATGCAGTAGCAGGTGTTTGGCCAATAGTAGTGCAGGCTTGTGCAAAAATTTGTGTAGAAAAAAATAGGCTAACTATTAGAAGAGAAATTATTTTATATGTTGTAGATATTTTCAAAATAATAATTTATGACCGGAAATAAGGGTAGTGATTATATAACGAGGCTTTCAATTTTATATTTTTACGATAGTTTATATAATTTTCCGGGTAAAGATACTACCACGTTTTGTAATTCTAAATTTAGTATGGCTGCCGCAATAGATCCGCTGCTAAGTCCGCTTTTTAGGTTTATCTCATCAATGTGTACAGCGTCAATTTCTTTTAGAATATGTACAATAATTTTTTCGTCAGGGGTAAGCTCTATAAAAAGTTCACGTTGTGTTTTTTTAGTCTTTTTAGTATCTATAGCCCAGCCCATTGCTTGCAATAACTGTGCTGTATCTGTTAGCAAAATTGCTTTATTGCTTTTGATTAAATAATTGCAGCCCACACTTTTTGCATCTGTGGTTTTTCCGGGCAGTGCAAAAACATCTTTATTATATCCATTGGCTAGTTCTGCAGTAATCATGCTACCACCTTTCATTCCCGTTTCTACAACGATGGTAGCATCGCTCATTCCTGCCACAATTCTATTTCTACTCGGAAAATTATGCTTATCCGGTTTTGTTTTACTAGAAAATTCTGTAAGTAAACCACCTTCATTTTTGATCATATCTTTTGCCATTCCCGAATGTTCTGCGGGATAAACTTGATCTAAACCATGCGCCAATACACCAATAGTGGGCGTTTTAAATTTTAAAGATGCTTTATGCGCTAATGCATCCACCCCATACGCTAACCCACTTACAACAATTATTTTTTGTGCGGCTAATTCTTTTACTATTTTTTCAACGAATTGCTTTGCATAATCTGTATTTGTTCTTGTGCCAATGATGGAAACGATTTGCATTGCATTCAAATCCGCCTCTCCTTTGTAATAGAGCAGCGTAGGAGAGTCGTAGCAATTCAATAATCTTTTAGGATAATCTTTATCCGATATGAACAGTGGTTTGATTTTATATTTTTCAATAAATGCAATCTCTTCTTCTGCTTTTGAAAAATCTTTGAAACTTGTAATAGATGCTGCTCTTACCGGCCCTATGCCATCAATCTTTTCTAAAAACTGTTTTTTGGCATGAAATATTTCTTCTGCTTCGCAATGCTGCAATAATATTTTTGCCTGTACCGGTCCAATATTAGGAATTTGGGTCAGCGCTATTTGATAAAGCAGGTCTGGATGCATAGTTTTTATTTCAGGTAAAACTCAAATATAAATGGAACAAATGAAAAACTATTGACTGATAATTTTCATTTCTGTTCGCCTATTAGTTGCTCTGCCTTCTTCTGTTTTGTTGTCCCCAATTGGATTTGCTTCGCCATAACCTTTTGCTACAAGTCTTGTTGCAACAATTTTTTTACTGATTAAATAATTTACTACTGCTTTTGCTCTGTTATTACTCAATAAAAGATTATCCGATGGCTTGCCTACATTATCAGTATATCCGCTTATTTCAATTTTGAGTGCAGGGTTTTCATTGAGCAATTGCACTAACCTGTCAAGCTCTGTTTGTGATTCAGATTTTAACTCATATTTGTTTACTTCAAAGAAAATATTTTTAAGCACAATACTTGCATTGTTTTTTACAGGTTGCAATGCAATGTTTTTTTGGTATGTGGAATCCGGCGAATGGCCTGCCATTAAGAAATTGTCAGAGTAAAATAAATAACCCTTACTGTTTACATTAAATGCATAATCTTTTCCCACCGGCAAGGTCATAAAATAGCTTCCATCCTCATCGGTTTGAATATTGGAGATAACTTGTTTGTTCGCTATGTTCGTTAGTTCAACAGTTGACTTTACGGGTAGATTTGTTTTTGCATCAGTGATTTTACCTTTTACCCAAAGAGTTTTTATCGGTCTTACATCTTCTCTTAATTCAAAAGTGTATATATCCAATCCGCCTTTACTATCTGTTCTGTCAGAAGCAAAATAGGCAGTTTTGCCATCAGTAGCGATACACATAGTACCTTCTTTCTCAATAGTATTAATGGGGTAACCTAAATTTTCCGCCTTGCCCCATTCGCCATTTGGTAGTTTTCTTACTACAAATAAATCATCATCGCCATATCCGGGCAATCCATTGGAAGTAAAATACAATGTTTGATTATCGGCATGTATAAAAGGACATTGATCATCACCCGGAGTATTGATATTTGGCCCCAGATTTTCCGGTTGGCTATAATATCCATTTGGCTGCAGATGACAAACATATATGTCAATACCGCCATAGCCACCCGGTCGTCTACTGGCAAAGTATAAATCTTTTCTATCGGGCGAAAGAGATGGTTGTGATTCCCATTGATCGCTATTGATGCCTAATCCAAAATGATACGTGTCCACCCATCCTTCAGGTGTTTTCTGAGCCATGTATAAATCGTAGTTGCCATAGCTGTCTTTTCTTCCACTGGCGGAATAAACCATCCATTGCCCATCCGCAGAAAGTGTCAATGCTGCTTCGTTTTGTGGTGTATTGATATTGCCTTCTGCGGGTTGAGCAGGACTCCATTCACCATTTATTTTTTTGGAAACATAAAAATCTTCATCATGACTTTCAGACCTTCTTGTAAAAATCAATTCATTGCCATCAACAGACAGACTTGGTAAATATTCAAGTGCTGATGAATTGATATTGATTCCTAAATTTTTTGGTGCAAAAACATAATTCGCTATTGGATGTGTTTTTGCATAATCAACAGCAAATTGATAAGACTGTTGTTTTTTTTGCAATGCGCTTAGTGCAGCAGATTGTTTCGGTGGTTTTTTTGCTAAA
Organism: Bacteroidota bacterium; assembly: GCA_018268055.1. Taxonomy (GTDB): domain Bacteria; phylum Bacteroidota; class Bacteroidia; order Chitinophagales; family Chitinophagaceae; genus JJ008. The sequence continues at coordinate 110,043 of JAFDXF010000093.1, read as the reverse complement.
ATATCATTTACAATGTCAAGCGCTTTTTCAAATGCTCCCATTCCTGCTAATTGCGTTGCATACTGCGAGCGATAATCGAAACCAAATGCAGAATCAATGGCAAATGCTTTTTCGAAATTTGCAGCACTGTTTTTATAATTCTTTAAACGATTGTAAATACTGCCTAATGCAAGATAGGCTTCAGCATAATTTTTGTCATGCTCAATTGCTTGTTGTAATAAACCCGTTGCAAGAATTATATTCCCTTCATCAAAGCGCTGCATAGCCTGAGTGAAATAGCCTTTCGCTTTTTTATTGACTTTCGTTGGGTCGTAAGTTTGTGCATTGAGATTATCAATGTTAATGGCAAAAAGCACCCACATTAATATTGAGCGATTATACTTCATTTACTTTGTCTTTAATTAAAACGTAACTTTTGTAAAATTATGCTTAACGATTGAAGAGAAAAGTTAAGATTCAGTTGCTTAGGGTACGTTAATATATTTATGTGCCTGAATGCTCAACTCCCATTTAGGATTTAGTTTGATGCATTCAATTATCAGTGGCGTTATTTCCGCTACCTTACTCCACTCCGGCTGTAAAAAAAGTTTACATTTTGGCGAAACCATTGTTGCATAATTTTCTGCCCATTGAAAATCTGATTTATTATAAACCACTATTTTCAGTTCATTGGCCAATGGTAGAATATCAGGAAGTGGTACTTTAAATTTTTTTGGAGATACACATACCCAGTCTAATTGGCCACTTAGTGGATGAGCACCTGACGTTTCAATATGTGTTTTCAATCCTGCTGCTTTTAATGCGGCAGTCAGTTCAGATAGATTGTGCATTAAAGGCTCGCCACCGGTTATCACTACAATTTCGGCAGGAGTTGTTTTTACTGTAGCAACTAAGTCTTCAACTTTGTATAAAGGATGTTTGTTTGCATCCCAGCTGTCTTTTACATCGCACCATACACAGCCTACATCGCAGCCGGCCAATCGAATAAAATAGGCTGCTCTGCCTTGATGATATCCTTCACCCTGAATGGTGTAGAAATGTTCCATCACCGGAAGTAGTATGGTTTCTTTAATTTCCAAAGGATATATTAATTTTTTTGAATACAGGAGTTGAATGTGTTTTTCAAAAGTGCAGCAATGGTCATAGGCCCTACACCTCCGGGTACGGGTGTGATGAAATTGCATTTTGGTGCTACTTCATCAAAAGCCACATCGCCTTTTAATTTAAAACCTGACTTTTTAGTATCATCTTTCACTCGTGTAATACCTACGTCAACAACAATTGCACCTTCTTTTACCATATCTGCTTTTAAAAATTCGGGCTTGCCCAATGCTGCTACAATGATGTCTGCTTGCAAGCAAAGTTCTTTGAGATTTGTTGTTTTTGAATGGCAAAGTGTGACAGTGCAATTTCCCGGATTTTTATTGTCGCTTAATAAAATACTCATTGGTCTGCCTACAATATTACTTCTGCCTATAACAACAGCATGTTTCCCTGCAGTTTCAATTTTATAATGTTTTAATAAAAGCATTATTCCGTAAGGTGTTGCAGGAATGAATGCCGGTTGCCCTAAAACCATTCTACCTACATTGACCGGATGAAATCCATCAACATCTTTATCCGGGTCAATAGCATTGATAATATTTTCTTCGTTGATTTGCGAAGGCAAAGGAAGTTGTACTAAAATGCCATCAATATCAGGATCTGTATTGAGTTGTTGAATGACATCAATAAGTTTTGCTTCAGATGTATCACTATCCATTCTTTCTAATGTAGAACGAAAACCTGATTCTTCACAGGCTTTAACTTTTGCAGCAATGTACGTTTCGCTTGCCCCATTATTACCTACTAAAATTGCTGCAAGATGCGGCACTTTTTTACCCTCAACACTTCGTTGAGCTACATTTAGCTTCAGCTCTTCTTTTATGGCTTGTGCCGTTTTTTTACCATCCAATATCTGCATACGTGCAAAGGTAACTCCTTCAAAAAAATTAAATGAGAATTTATTTTGCAACCTCATATTCTTTTGATAATTTTCTTTATTAAACCACTGCAATTGAGAAAATTCTTTCTTCCACTTTTGTTGTTTTTTATATGTATAAAAATTGATGCACAGGTTTTGCGAAGACCTGTTGCTGCCGGATATTTAGGTTTTGGTGCGTATAGTTTGAATCACACAGATATTTTTTCTTTTACTGCCAATCAGGCCGCACTGGCTCAATTGAAAAATAATGCTGTAGGTATTTATGGTGAAAGACGTTTTTTATTAAACGAATTAAGTAGCTATACTGCAGTGGCAGGAATAAAAACATCCTCCGGAAATTTTGGATTGAAAACAAACTATTCTGGATTTAAAGACTACAATGAAACCTTGGTTGGCTTAGCTTATGCAAGATCGTTGGGAAATAAAATAGATGTAGGCGCTCAATTTAATTTTCATAATATACGCATTACAGAATATGGTACTACTTCTGCTATTGGATTTGAAGTAAGTGCTTTATTGCATCTTACTGAAAAACTGCATACAGGAATACAGATTAGCAATCCGGTAGGAGGGAAATTTGGGAAGAATAATGAAGAGAAGCTTTCATCGCTTTATACAATCGGGATAGGCTATGATGCGAGTGAAAAATTTATGGCGAGTATGGAAGTACAGAAAGAAGAAGACCAATCGGTGAACGTTAATGCCGGATTGCAATATCGTTTTGTAAAACAATTGATGGCAAGAGTTGGCATTTCATCTACTACAGCTTCGGGTTGGATTGGTGTTGGATTAATGCTCAATACATTCCGTATTGATGTAAGCGCAAGTTATCATCCGCAACTCGGCCTTACACCAGGATTGCTTTTTATTTATCATTTTGAAAAGAAAGCAAAGTGAAAAGGCCAATAACCATATTGAAATTTGTTTTATGCTTCACAATTATTGTTACTTTAAATGTAAATGCTCAGGAAGTAACGAATAATACCCAACAACAATTAGAATTGATTGCGGATACTGAGATGGGAGAGACGGAAGACGATACCTATCTCGTAGAATTGGAACAGTTTCGTAAATCACCGATTAACATAAATATTGCTGAAATAGATGAACTAAAGCAATTAATGTTGCTCTCTGATTTGCAAATAATAAACCTTATAGCGTACAGAAATTTGTTGGGAAAATTTGTAAATATTTATGAATTGCAAGCTATTCCATCATGGGATATTAATACGATAAAGAAAATATTGCCTTATATCACCATCTCTTCACCAATTTCAGTAATGGAAGATTTTTTAAAAAGATTTAGAGGCGGAGAGCATAGTTTATTATTTAGAATTGCTCAGGTACTTGAAAAGTCTAAAGGGTTTGATCAATCAACTGCAGGAACGAAATATTTGGGTAGCCCTCAAAGAATTTTATTTCGTTATCGATATGTTTATAAGAATTTATTGCAATATGGATTGTTAGGCGATAAAGATGCTGGTGAGCAATTTTTCAAAGGAAAACAAAACTTAGGTTTTGATTTTTACTCTGCTCATTTGTTTGCTCGAAACTTAGGTATAGTCAAAGCATTTGCATTGGGAGATTTTACGGTGAATATGGGACAAGGCTTAATTCAATGGCAAAGCCTTGCGTTTAAAAAGAGTTTGGATATAGCAGGAACGAAAAGACAGTCGGCAACATTAAGGCCTTATAGTTCAGCAGGAGAATACTATTTTCATCGTGGTGCAGGCATTACTTTGAAGAAGAAAAAAATTGAATCAACACTATTTTTTTCATTTAGAAATCTAAGCGTAAATTTTGTTGCCGATACGGTGAATCAAGAAGATTATATTTCTTCATTTTTAACGATGGGCTACCATCGTACAGATAATGAAAATCAAAAAAAGAATAATTTACTGCAAACATCTTATGGAGGAAACATTGTTTATCGAAGTTTGAAAGGGCATATTGGGCTTAATGGAATTTACTATGGCTTTTCTGCCTCTGTGAATAAAAGAAATGAACCATATAACCTTTATGCGATTAGCGGAAAGAGTTGGAATAATTATAGTGTTGATTATAGCTACACTTTTAAGAATATTCATTTTTTTGGCGAAGCTGCAATAGATAAAAAATCAAACACAGCTTTTGTGAATGGATTGATGATGAGTGTCGATCCTCGTGTTGATATTTCTTTTTTGCAAAGAACAATCAGCAAAGGTTATCAAGCGGTAAACGGAAATGCATTTACAGAGAACACTTATCCTACTAATGAAACAGGTTTTTATATAGGGATCAGTACTCGCCCTAACGTTGCGTGGAGAATTGATGCTTATGCCGACTTATACAAATTTCCATGGTTAAAATATTTAGTTGATGCACCCAGTTCAGGAAAAGACTATCAGATACAGTTAACGTATTCGCCTTCCAAACAAGTGGAAGTTTATTCAAGATTTAAGTCGGAGACGAAACAAGCTAATCAACCGGATAATGCTACTGTAACAAATTTTATTATAACCATTCCCAAACAAAACTGGCGGTCGCAGATTAGTTACAAAATAAATAGTTCAGTAACACTTCGAAATCGTGTTGAAATGCTTTGGTATAATCACAATAGTGATGCCACAGAGCAGGGATTCTTGGCTTTTATAGACTTTTTGTATAAACCAATGATATCTCCGATGGCCGCTGCGCTGCGTTTGCAATATTTTGAGACAAATAGTTACAATTCAAGACTTTATGCTTATGAGAATGATGTATTATATAGTTATTCTATACCGGTTTTTTATGGCAAAGGCTTTAGATATTATTTAAACCTGAATTATGATATAAATAAACAAATATCCTGTTGGCTTCGTTGGGCACAATATATATACAAGGGTAGAAATTCAATTGGAACAGGGTTGGATCAAATTCAGGGAAATAAAAAAAGTGAGCTTAAATTCCAAATTCGTTGGATTTTTTCAAAAAAATAACTTTTTTTTTGATTGGTTTAACTATTTGTTAAAAAAAACTTTAACTTGCGGCAGCATATTCAGGCAATGTATTGTCTTTAATAGCATCCTTAACCCTTGAAAATTGTCGTTTTTTGTTGATATTCAATGCATTAATTTTTTAAAACTAAACGTTAACATGAGAAAAATTGCATCACTGTTTACGATGCTTATGCTCTTCTCAGCATTTGCATTCGGTCAGCATCGGGTGATTACCGGTACTGTTACCGATGACGCTGGCGTTACATTACCCAGTGTTTCTGTATTAATTAAAGGAACTAAAACCGGTACTACAACTGATAATAATGGTCAGTTTCGTATCAATGCCAAAACCGGCGATGTGCTGATTATTTCAAGCACAGGTTTAGAGCCTAAAGAAGTAACAATCGGAGCGGGAAACACAGTTACTGTAGAATTGAAAAGAACAATTCAAACAGGTACTGAGGTTGTTGTTACAGCACTTGGACAAAGAGCTCAACCAAAGGAATTAGGTTATACTGTTTCTAAGGTAAAAGCTGCAGAACTGACTCAGGCTAAATCTGTAAACTTACAGAACGGTCTGGTTGGTAAAGTTTCAGGTCTGAACATTCAGCAAACGAACAACGGTGTATTCCAGGATACAAGGATTACACTTCGTGGTATTCGTTCGTTGACCGGTAATAACCAACCAATGTTGATTTTGGATGGTGTGCCTATTTCATTAGGTTATATCAATTCAATCAACCCTAACGACATCTCAGACGTAACAATCTTAAAGTCTGCTTCTGCAACTGCTATTTATGGCCCTGATGGTGCCAATGGTGCGATTGTAGTGACTACTAAAAAAGGTAACAAGTCTAATCCTCAGATCAGTGTGGGTCATACAGTACAGGTAGAAAGAGTATCTTTTATGCCTAAACTGCAAACTCAGTTTGGATCAGGATCTAGTGTTGATCAGTGGGGATACGGAGTTTATGACCCAATTGAAAACCAGTGCTATGGTGATGCCTTTGATGGCTCACTTCGTAGAATTGGTCGTGTAGGACCTGATGGTTCTGAATACAAAGTTCCTTACATTGCTTTACCTAAAGAGAAATTGAAATTCTGGAATACAGGTATTACCAATCAGACTGATTTGTCTTTCTCTACTGGAGATTTCTATTTAAGTGCACAGAATGTATTGATACAGGGTATTATGCCAAAGGATGTGAATAGAAGGGTTTCAATTCACATGGCTGCAAATAAAGAATACAATAAATTCAAAGCTTCTTATAGTATTAACTATACAAAAGGAAATTACGATGTAACTGCAGGATCAAGCTTCGGTAACGGTCGTGATTACACTGTTTATTGGAATTTATTAAATACTCCAATGCAAATTCCTTTGACTCGTTTCAAAAACTGGAGAACTGATTTTTGGGCAAGCCCGAACGGTTTCTATAATGACTATTATTCAAATCCATACTTCATGATTGATAACTTCCGTGCAACCGGAAGAAGTGAAGATATTTTTGGAAACTTAGAGTTGAGCTATAAATTAACAAACTGGTTGACTACGACTTATCGTTTAGGTGCTACTATCTCTAATGGAACTTCTAAGAATAAGGGTTATGCCTATCAGTATAGTGATTGGGCAAAGCAAGCTAAAACAATTGCAAAAACAGGAGATATTAACTCACAGGTTGCTGATGGTTCAAGCACTTCTAGTCGTATCAGTTCAGAACTTTTCTTGACTGCGAGAAAGAAAGTTGGCGCTTTTGATATAAATGCTTTAGTAGGTCAGTCATTCCGTGAAACGAATGCAAAATCTATAAGCGTGTCAAGCAATAACCTTGCGTTCCCTACCTTATTTAACGTAATCGGTCGTAAAGGTGATCCGGGTCTTTCTGAAAGCGATTCAAAAACAAGATTGGAGCGTTTCTTTGGTAAAGTAGGTATTGGTTACAAAGGATGGGCTTTTATTGAAGGTACAGGAAGTTATGATATAGACAGCCGTCTTGCATACTACTATAATTTTAATTTTAAGGATATTAAATTTTTCTACCCAGGTGTTAACGCTTCTGTTGTTTTAAGCGAAGCGATACCAGCAATCAAGAATAGCAAAGTAATTTCATATTTGAAAGTACGTGGAGCTTATTCTAAGACAGGTAACGTAAACCTTGGAGCACAAGGTCTTGAAAATACTTATGGTTTAGCATTTGGCTTCCCTTATGGAACATTGAGCGGTTATACTGCATCAAGCCTTCTACGCCTTTCAAAATATAAGCCTGAGTTTGTTATAAACAATGAGGTAGGTGCTGAAGTAGGTTTGTTTAAAGGAAGAGTAAATCTTGAAGCAACTTGGTACACTCAAGATAACTCCAATCAAATTGTGGACGTACAATATTCCGGAGCTACCGGTTTTACCAGTGCGAGACAAAATGCTGCGGCATTTAAAAATCAGGGTGTTGAATTGGATTTAAGATTAACACCATTAGTTAAGATTGGTAAAGTAAATATTGATTTTAAAGCAAACTATACTTACCAAGATAATAAAGTAACTAAGATTATTGAAGGCGTAAGCCAATTAGGTATTGGTAATGGAAACTATGTAATCGTAGGAAAACCTGCATACATTTTCCAATTGACTGATTATGTAAAAGACGATCAAGGCCGAGTGATTGTGAATGCTACTACAGGTTTCCCAACTGTTGATCCTGTGATCAAACCTTTCGGTCGCACACAGCCAAGGCATTTACTTGGATTGAATCTTTCTGTAAGTTGGAAACAACTTTCATTCAATGCTGTAGCTGATTATCACGGTGGTGCAATGATTTATACAGGTAATTTAGGAACTGGTATGGACTTCTCGGGTATTTCTTATAGAAGCGGTCAAAATGCTCGTATGCCATTTATTTTCCCGAATTCATCTTATTGGGATGGTACCAAATATGTAAGCAATACCAACATTTATATGAAGAGTGGTGGCTACGATTTCTGGTCTCAATCAGTTAACACTTCTGCAAACACCAACTATTTAGTGAGTGGTGATTTCTGGAAAATCAGAGAAATGAGTCTTAGTTATAATCTGCCAAAATCATTATTTGGATTTGCGAAAGGCGCTGTGAAAGGAGCTACATTCTCAGTAAGCGGAAGAAACTTGTTTATGTTCCTTCCAAAAACAAATGAATGGACAGATCCTGAATTTTCTAACACTTCCGGAAACGCACAGGGCGTTAGTAGTTTAGATAACACACCTCCGACCAGAATTTTCGGAGCTAGCTTAAACATACAGTTTTAAAAATTTTAAAAATTAATGAATATGAAACTTAAAAAACTGATTTATGTTGGAATTGCTTCGGCCCTGGTACTTTCTGCAGGTACAGGCTGCCGTAAAAGTCAGTTTAACATAAACCAAAATATTAATAACCCTACAGATAGTACTGTAGCGTATAATGTAGTAATGCCTGCTGCAATGAATGCAACCGGTACAATCGTTGCGCAGCAATGGGGTACTATCCAAAACTGGATGGGGTATTGGGCAAGATCCGGAACGTATGCTCCAAGCGTATTGGAAGAAACATATCAAATCACAACCGGATTTGGAAATGGTATTTGGAATAATTGCTACAATAATTCTTATAATTATCAAATTGTAATCTCTAAGGCCGCACAAGCCAATGCAACTTTCTATCAAGGTATTGGAGAGATTATGAAGGCGTTTAATTTCCAAACCTTAGTGGATGTTTATGGTAATGTACCATATTCTGAAGCAATGAAAGGTAGTGGAAACCCTACACCTAAATATGACAATGGATTAGACATCTACAAAGATTTATTCCGCAGAATAGATATCGGAATGAACCTAATCAAAAATGCTGTTGTTTCTACAACAAATCCTAACAAGGGAATTGCGACTGATGATATCATGTTCCAAGGGAATAAGACTAAGTGGATGAAATTTGGAAACACATTGAAACTTCGTATGCTCATTCATGCTTATGCTGTTGGGGCAATTGACAAAGCTGCTGAAATGGCTATCATTAATGCAGAAGGAAGTGGATTCTTAGGTGCAGGTGAAGATGCAATGATTAATCCCGGTTATACAGGAAATAGCAAACCCAACCCATTTTGGAATGCTTATAAAACTGGTTCAGACGGTACTTCTTCTACAAATGATGTTTACTATAAAGCAAACAAATGGGGAATTGAATATTACAAAGGAGATGGCGATCCAAGAGTAATTGTTGGAGTAGCCGCTGCTGGATTAGGTGCTCAAAGAATATATGTAGCTGGTAGCGATGGATTAGTTGGCGTTCCTTATGGTCTTCCTCCTAATGATACCTACGCAGCTGCTAAATTAGCAGGATATGGCCCTGGTATTTATAAATCAGCAACTGCGTCTCAAGCTGTAATCACTGCTTCAGAAAGTTTATTCCTTCAAGCAGAAGCGAGATTGCGTGGATGGATTACTTCCGGCCCTACAGCTCAAGCATTATGCAATTCAGCTATGGATGAAAGTTTCAGATATCTTGAGGTTCCAAGTTATGCCGCTGCTGCTCAAGCATACAGAAACTATAACGCAGGTTTTGCGGATGTAGATTTCACTGCTCCTCCTGTTGGCGTAGGCGGACCTACCGGCGGTTTGTTCACTATTCTTTCCCAAAAGTGGTTTGCTTTAAACGGTATCAATACTTTAGAAGTATGGTGCGACTGGAGAAGAGTACCTTATTCTGAGGTAGCAACAAAAGTAATTGGAACAAATTCTGCGGCCCCAACTGGTACTTTTGTTTATGGCGATGGTGCCGGATATACACCAGGACCAGCACGTTCTGTATCTCCTCAAATTACTCCTGCTGACAACATTCCTGTACGTTACCTTTATCCTCAATCTGAGTATAATTATAATACTGCTAATGTAGCAGCACAAGGTACTATAACAAGATACAGCAGAGTATTCTGGGATCTTAACTAATTTCTAAATGAATAAAATTGCGAATATGAAAAAAATTATTTCTTCAACGTTTATTCTGGCTGCTATGGCAGTAGCATTTACAGGATGTTTAAAGGACAAGGGTTTTGAAAACCATACTTATGGTATTAATGACCCTGATACACAACCTCCAGCTGTTGGCTTTCCATTAGCAACATCTGATAAATATACCGTAGGGTTAGATGCCGGAAGTGCTACGCTACAAGTTGCAGAAAATGTACTTTTTGTAGATATTTTTGCAGGGAAAGCACCAAAGTCTGATGTTCAGGTTACTTTAACACCAAATGATAATCTGAGAACTGCTTATAATACTGCTAACGGCACGAGTATGTTAGCTATGCCGGCTGCTTATTATAACATACCATCTTTGACTATTACAATACCTGCAGGTCAACTTAATGCTACAGTACCTATTAATATACCTACTACAGTGCCAATGGATCCAAATAATTCTTATGCACTTGGATTTACAATTAGCGCAGTAACCGGTGGATATTCTATACCTGCAAATTTCAAAAACCTACTTATTGAGTTTTCTTTAAAGAATAAGTATGATGGTTTCTATCAGATTACTTCAGGTACTTGCGTAGATGCAAATGGAATATATGGCGGATATTATCCTGGTAGCTTATATTATGATCCTACCGATCCAAGATACTATTCACTTTCTACTCAAGGACCTGTTTCTGGATTATTCTATGATGAATGGTTCCCTTATGCAAACTATATTGTACAGAATTTATCTTCTGGTGGTTTTGCAAATACAGGTATTAGACCGATACTTACTTTCGATCCGGCAACGGACAAAGTTGCTTCTGTTACGAACTTCAACAACCTAACACAAGTGTTTACAGTTGGAGCTAATAGCAGGTTCAACAATTCAGATCACTCTATTGATTTAGATTGGACATTAGGTAGATGGCATGTAACTGAGCATTGGAAGTATATTCGTGCTAGATAATATACTTTTCATGTTTGAATATTCTTTCAAAAGGGGTTGTTAAAATGCAACCCCTTTTTTTATTAATCATCTTTAAAGTGTGATTTTATGTAGTTTTGTATTCTTAAATATTTTTTAATGAAAACAGTTCATCTTTATATTGTATCCGCATTTTTAATATTTCAGATCTCTGCAAATGGACAGGCATCTATGAATGTGCCTACATCAGCTGGAAACTATGGCGCTTGGACAGATCCGGCTTTAAATCATAATCGTCTTTTGATGCAACAAACAGGAGAGGGCGTTTATAGAATGGTAGGCGCTTTCAAAGTAATCGGAACACCCTATCTTTTTGGTGAAGCACATAAAGGTGATATGTTTACAACTGATACTAAAGCTTACAATATCAAATTGAGTTATAATACTTATAACCAGGAATTGGAGTTTTATTCTACTTCTAATCCTGATAAGCCATTGATAAGAGAACCGGGATCTGTTGATTCCTTTTTCTTTCAACAAGATATAAAAGGAGGAATTTCTATGCCAATGAAGTTTGTCTATGGCGCTGTATTAGGTTCAAAAGAGAAAAGTTATTTTTTAGAACTTTTTAGTGGCCCACACTACAGCATTTATAAAAAATACAAGAGCGACTTAGGCTATGTAAGCACGAATTATGTGCAATCTGAATTGCGAGAATTTGATCTGGAGATTGAATACTATTATGCAGATGCCCAAACAAAAGGTCTCAAAAAAATTAAACCTAATGCAACAACAGTAACTAAAGAATTCAAAGGCGTGAAAGATTTATCAGCAGTGTTAGAAAGCAATGATTTTACCATCAATCCGGATGCTGCATTTAAAAAAGCCTTTGCTTATTTGAATAATTGATTTATTTAAAAAACATGACAGATCAAATAAAAGAAAACAATCAACTCAATATAGAAATAACTGAGGAAATAGCTGAAGGAACGTATGCCAACTTAGCAATCATTACACACTCACATGCTGAGTTCGTAATAGATTTTGTGAATGTAATGCCCGGAACACCTAAAAGCAAAGTGAAATCCAGAATTATATTCACCCCACAACATGCAAAACGGTTTATGAAAGCGCTTGCAGATAATGTTCAGAAATATGAATCGCTACACGGTTCAATTAAAGATTTAGAAGAAGTACAAATGCCTTTAAATTTTGGCGGGCCAAATGCACAAGCTTAATCTCTGCAAGTGTTATTTTGTTATTAAAGTATTCCTTCATCAGCAAAGCTGAAATATTGATTATCGCCAATGATGATATGATCCAATACAGTAATATCTAATAGCGTTGCAGCGTCTTTGATTTTCCGTGTTATTTCCAGATCAGCATTGCTTGGTTTGAGATTCCCTGATGGATGATTATGGCATAAAATGATATTCACTGCATTTTCCTCCAACGCCCGCTTTAATATAATCCGTGGATCAGCAACCGTTGCGGTAATACCTCCTTTGCTGATGATTTCAAAATGTTTAATCTTATTGGCTCTGTTTAAGAAAACAACACCAAAGACTTCGTGATGAAAATCTTTAAGTTTTGCTTGAAGATAATGAGCAACGTCTGAGCCGCTTTTAATTGTTGTTTTTTCCAAAGGTTCAGTAGCTTGCCTTCGTCTGCCTAATTCCAAAGCTGCTGCAATGGTAAGCGCCTTAGCCTCGCCAATACCTTTCACTTTCATTAAATCTTTAATTGATACACGACCTAATTCCACCAGATTATCCTTGCCTATTTTCAAAACTTCTTTGGCTAAATCAACCGCCGATTTTTGACGTGTACCATTACGTATCAGTATGGCTAATAGTTCAGAATTACTAAGGCTTTCTGCACCTTTGAGTAGTAATTTTTCTCTTGGTCGATCGTCTTTCGACCAGTTTTTAATTGAGTAGTTGTGCTCTTGCATGCATCCAAATTAGCTAATATTTTTATATTAAAATTATCCACCACATTTAGCACAAGTCGCCGCTCATTTTAAAAATTTAATACGGCATCTATGAAAACAAAAACCCTCAATGCTACAGGGTCTTTGCACCCTGTAATCTTTTTTATTGCAATGTATGTTATTGCACTACTACTTTCCGTTTTTATTTGCTCTTCATTATTTTACAGTTGTAATATGGAGTCCGGCAAAGTGCTTAGTGCATCTCAGAAAAGTCCATCTAATCTTATTCCAAGATAATGGTAATGCTTTCGTAGAAAAAAAAGAGAAAGCAGGCTGTTTATTTTAATGCGAATATTTGAAATAGTATCTTCGCCGCACCAAAAATTATTTTTGGGAACTACTTCATTTGCAAAATATGGAATCAGCCAAAATTTTCTCCGGCACAGGCTCACAAGAGCTCGCCCAACAAATTTGTAAACGGTATGGTACTCATTTGGGTAGAGTAAATATCCAACGTTTTAGTGATGGAGAAATTTGCCCCGTTTTTCTTGATAGTGTACGTGGCGACTACGTTTTTCTGATACAAAGCACCTTTGCCCCGGCTGATAATTTAATGGAGCTGCTTTTAATGATAGATGCAGCACGCAGGGCATCTGCTGAAAAAGTAGTAGCCGTGATTCCTTACTATGGCTATGCCCGTCAAGATAGAAAAGACAGACCTCGTGTAGCTATTGGTAGTAAATTGGTAGCCAATATGTTAGTTGCTGCCGGAGCTGATAGGGTTATCACAATGGATCTACACGCTCCTCAAATTCAAGGGTATTTTGATATTCCTGTTGACCACTTAGACAGTCACGCTGTATTTATCCCTTATATTGAAAGTCTTAAGCTCGAAAACCTTACCTTTGCCGCCCCTGACGTAGGAGCAACGAACCGAATTAGGGAAATTGCCAGTTATTTTAACGCAGAAATGGTAATCTGTGATAAACACCGAAAGAGAGCTAATGAAATTGCGAGCATGGTAGTAATCGGTGATGTAACAGACAGAGATGTTGTTATCATTGACGATATCTGTGATACCGGCGGGACTTTGGCAAAAAGTGCAGGTCTTTTAAAAGAAAAAGGTGCAAGGTCGGTAAGGGCATTGATTACGCATCCGGTATTGAGTGGCAAAGCTTACGAAAATATTGAAAACAGTGTATTGGAAGAAGTAGTTGTTTGCGATACGATACCTGTACGAAAAGAAAGTTCAAAAATAAAAGTACTGAGTGTAGCAGAGCTCTTTGCAGTAGCTATTCGCAATGCTTTTGAAAATAAAAGTATCACCAGTTTGTTTATTCATTCGCAAAGAAAAGATGATAGCAAACGAAATAGAGGAAAAGGGGTAACAACCGGTGGTCATTAAGTAGGATTTAATAACATAAAATAAAAAACAAAAAATGAAAACGATTACGATCGAAGGTAGTCTGAGGACCGGATTCGGGAAAACAGCCACCCGTCACCTCCGCTCTCAGGAACTGGTGCCCGGTGTAATTTACGGCGGAGCTCAGGAAATTAATTTTACGGCAAGTGCTGACGCATTCAGAAAGTTGGTTTACACACCAAATTTCCAGATAGCAGAAGTAACAGTAGATGGAAAAACTTATCGCACTATTCTAAAGGACCTTCAGTTTGATAAGATTACAGATGAGTTAATTCACATCGATCTTCTTGAACTCGTAGAAGATAAAAAAGTGATTGCAACAATTCCTTTGAATTTTGTAGGTACTTCTCCAGGTGTAAAGGATGGCGGTAAATTAGTGGTAAAAATGAAATCATTAAAAGTAAAAACGCTTCCTAAATATCTGAAAGAGCAAATTGAAGTGAGCATCGATAAACTTGAATTGAATGGAAACATTCGTGTGGAAGATGTACAGGTAGATAATTACGAGATAATGAACTCTCCTCGTATTCCTATTGCATCTGTAACAATGACCAGACAATTGAAGCAAGAAGAAGCTGCTGCTACACCTGCTGCCGGAGCTGCTGCCCCAGCTGCTGCCGCTGCCGCACCTGCTGCTGCAAAACCCGCTGCAAAAAAATAAGATTTTATAAAAATAATACCAACCCGTTCAGCTTGCTGAGCGGGTTTTTTGTTCGCATAATACTAAATACGATATTTGATTTACAATGAAATTTTTGATTACCGGTTTGGGAAATATTGGCGATGAATATGCGCACACTCGACACAATATCGGCTTTGATGTGGTGAATGCTTTTGTGCAAAAGCACGGCGGCATTTTTAGCAACGACCGTCATGCCTTTATTTCGGAGATAAAATTAAAAGGACGTATTTGTATTTGTATTCTGCCTACTACATTTATGAATTTGAGTGGTAAAGCAGTTAAATATTGGATGGATAAAGAAAAAATTTCTGTTCAAAATACATTGACAATTCTAGACGACATTGCATTGCCATTAGATAAACTGAGACTTCGTCCTTCCGGAAGTGATGCCGGACATAATGGCCTTACCAGTATTGAACAATCAATTGGCACAAAAGATTATCCCAGATTACGTTTTGGCGTGGGGAATGATTACCCAAAAGGCAGACAAGTTGATTATGTGCTGGGAAAATGGAAAAAAGATGAAGAGCCATTGATTCAATTAAAAATCAATAAATCGGTTGAAGCTATTGAGACTTTTGTGTTGCAAGGACTTAGCACAGCAATGAATCAAACAAATAATCAGACGTTTTCGCTATGAGATATGAAATTCATTTTATATTTTGCAAGTCTTCTTTCGATTAAAATCCAATTGCCCATTTTGATGACCATGAATATATGGGATGAGCACACCTCATGTATCCGATGTATTTATTAACTATACTAATTGATTATGAAAATATTTTGTGTAGGCCGAAATTATGTAGCGCATGCTAAAGAACTCGGGAATGAAGTCCCCGACGAACCTGTAATATTTATGAAACCCAAAAGCGCTTTATTGCAGCCCGGCTCACCATTTTATTATCCTGAGTTTACCAATGATTTGCAATATGAATGTGAATTGGTATTGCGTATTAATAAAAACGGAAAATATATTCCTGAAAAACATGCATCAAAATATTATGATGCCATAACTGCTGGAATAGATTTTACAGCGAGAGATATTCAAAATGAATTAAAAGAAAAGGGCTTGCCTTGGGAAAAGGCAAAAGCATGGGACAATTCTGCCGTGATAGGTAATTGGATTCCTATAGCGACTATTAAGGATCAAAAGGATATAAATTTTTGCCTTTATAAAAATAAAGAACTGGTACAACAAGGAAATTCATCCAAGATGATTCATGACTTTGATAAAATTGTTTCTTATATATCCAATTATTTTTCTTTGAATATCGGCGATTTGGTTTTTACAGGAACTCCCGCAGGTGTTGGCGAAGTAGTGGTAGGTGATGAATTGGAAGGCTTCTTAGAAGATGATACTGTGTTTGAGTTAGAAATAAAATAATCAATTTAATTAGATTTTTAGATTGCTTCTTTTATGTTTTTGATTTTTATCATTTTAAAATGGTGATATGTTATATCACATTCTCAATTTATTCTGAAAGAAAAAAAGGTTAGGTTTGTGGCAATGATGGAAAAGGATATTTTATTGCGGGCATACAGATTGATGAGTCAGGTAAAAGCAATGGCTGAGACTTATGAAGAAAACAAATCGATTTGTAAATATGTTCATTCCACATCACGGGGACACGAAGCAATACAATTAGCAACTGCATTTCAATTAAAACCTTACGATTTTGTAAGCCCTTATTATCGTGACGAAAGCCTGATATTGGGCTTAGGATTCACGCCATACCAACAGATGCTTCAATTGCTGGCAAAAGGCGATGATATTTTCACGGGAGGTCGTGAATATTATTCACATCCAAACTACAGAGGAGCAGATAAGCCGACAATCATTCATCAAAGTAGTGCTACCGGTATGCAAGCAATACCTACAACCGGAGTGGCGCAAGGTGTTCAATATTTAGAAAAATATCTTTCCGATAAGTTGAAGGTTGGAGAAAATGGTGAACTGCCGATTGTAATTTGTTCTTTAGGTGATGCAAGTATTACAGAAGGAGAAATAAGTGAAGCATTGCAGTTTGCTGTTTTAAAGCAACTGCCCATTATTTATTTAGTACAAGATAATAACTGGGGAATTAGTGTTACTTCAAAGGAAGCACGAGTAGCCAATGCTTTTGAATATGCAGCCGGCTTCAAAGGATTAGGAAGAGTGCAAGTAGATGGTAGCGATTTTGAAGCGTCCTATAAAACAATGGAAGAAGTAATTACCTATGTACGCAGTGAACGTAAACCATTTTTAGTGCAAGCTTATGTTCCATTGTTAGGGCATCATACGAGTGGCGTACGAAAAGAATATTATAGAGATGATGAAGATTGGAAAAAACATTTAGCGAATGATCCTGCTCCTAAATTACGTAATAAACTTTTACAATTAAATATAACAGAAGATGAATTACTTCAAATAGAACAAGAAGCAGCATCATATATAGCAACTGAATTTGCTAAAGCAGTGGCAGCCGCCGAGCCGGATATATCCACAGTTTCCGATTACGTTTTCGCTCCGACAAATATTAAAGATGAAGTAGGAGAACGATCACCCGTTAATGCGGATAAAGTAATTATGGTAGATGCAGCGTTATTTGCCATTCGAGAATTAATGGAAGAGCATCTTGAAGTGGTATTGTATGGTCAAGATGTAGGGAAAAGATTAGGAGGCGTGTTTCGTGAAGCAGCAACTTTAGGTGAACAATTTGGCGAACACCGTGTGTTCAATACAGCTATTCAAGAAGCTTATGTAGTAGGTTCATGTGTAGGCATGAGTGCAATGGGATTGAAGCCAATAGTTGAAGTTCAGTTTGCCGATTATATTTATCCGGCGTTTAATCAATTGGTTACTGAAGTTTCAAAAAGTTGTTATCTGACTTGTGGTAAGTTTCCTGTATCAATGATACTGCGTGTGCCCATTGGTGCTTATGGTGGAGGTGGACCATATCACAGTGGGAGTGTGGAGACAACTTTATTGTCTATAAAAGGAATTAAAGTAGCTTATCCATCCAATGCTGCCGATATGAAAGGGTTAATGAAAGCAGCTTATCATGATCCGAATCCGGTAGTGATGCTGGAGCATAAAGGATTGTATTGGAGTAAAGTGCCCGGAACAGAAGATGCAAAAACGATTGAACCTGCAAACGATTATATTTTACCATTTGGCAAAGCTAATATTGTAGTAAAAGCTTCAACCGATAAAATTAGAAATGGTGAAACTTGTGTCGTCATTACTTATGGAATGGGCGTGTATTGGGCAAAAGCGGCTGCGAAAAAATTTACAGAGAATATAGAAGTAATTGACCTGCGTACTTTATTTCCATTGGATGAAGAACTTATTTTTGAACGAGTGAAAGCACATGGTAAATGTTTGGTGCTTACAGAAGAGCAGCAAAATAATTCATTTGCCGAATCGTTAGCGGGTAGAATATCTAAGCATTGCTTTCAATGGTTGGATGCACCGGTAGATGTTTTAGGCGCTTTGAACCTGCCTGCAGTTCCTATGAATATGGGTTTAGAACAAGCAATGCTACCCAATGCTGAAAAACTAAGTGAGCGATTAAGAAAGTTATTGAACGGATAGATTTTATTTAGCCTGCGTAATTTTGATACCATCTCTATAATCTCCGGCCATTAAACTTATATTTAATACTCTTTCTGAGCCTTTAAGATTTGGATTCATTTTAATGAAAAGTGTATTGCAATCTCTGCTTGTAATTGCTAAGTTATTATCAGTGTAGATAAAATTACAAACATCGCCGGTTGGATTGAAGATGTTTAATCTTACACTATCTAATGCTATGCAGTCAATGCCCCACCATTTTCCTTGAGCCGTTATCAAAACAGAATCGCCGCCAGATTTAAAAGTAAAATCTTTACCAGACAGCTTTATTATGTCATTCCATTTGCCAATGGGCTCTTTTTTGTTGCAAGCAAATAATATCAATGATGATATTATCGCTATGGTATAAAATTGTTTTATTTTCATACTTAATTATTTAAGTAGGTTAATTAGCTTCCTATTTTAATGCCTAACTCTTTCATCTGTTTTTCATCAATAGCAGAAGGGGCATCGAGCATTACATCTCTGCCCGAATTGTTTTTAGGAAATGCAATAAAATCTCTGATACTTTCACTGCCACCTAAAATAGCACATAAGCGATCAAAACCAAATGCAATGCCACCATGTGGCGGTGCGCCATATTCGAATGCGCCTAACAGAAACCCAAATTTATGTCGTGCCTCTTCTGCGCTCATTCCCAGTGCAGCAAACATTTTTTCCTGCAATGTTCTTTGGAAAATACGAATAGAGCCTCCTCCTATTTCATTTCCATTCAACACCATATCATAGGCGTTTGCCTTTATGTTGGCGTACGGATGTTTTAAATATTCAGCAGCATTTTCTATTACCTGACTGTTGTTAATCATGATGTCTATATGTGTGGGCTTGGGAGATGTGAACGGATGATGACGTGCTACCCAACGGCTGCTTTCTTCATCGTATTCAAACAATGGGAAATCTACAACCCAAAGTAGTTTGTATTCATCTTTTTTGCGTAGGTTTAATCGTTCTGCCATTTCCAATCTCAACTCACTAATTGCTTTTCTAGTTCTTTCTTCTGCACCGGCAAGAATGAGTATCAAATCTCCGGGCTTTGCGCCTGCCGCATCGGCGATTGCTTTTAATTTTTCTTCGGAATAAAATTTATCTACACTGCTTTTATATGTCCCATCAGCATTTACTTTTATAAATACTAATCCCTTCATTCCTATTTGCGGGCGCTTTACCCACTCAGTCAATTCATCAGTTTGTTTACGACTATACTCGCTGCATCCCGGAACTGAAATTGCAATGACTGTTTCTGCTTCATCAAAGACTTTAAAATCTGCATTGTTAATTAAAACAGCATTATCGCTTTTATCTGTATAAACTGTTACAGGTTTTTTTAAGTTCAAGAGTTTGATGTCAAATCGAATATCAGGTTTATCATTTCCATAATTCCACATTGCATCTTCCCAAGTCATTCGTTGTACTGACTCTGTGTAATCGATATTTTTTACATCTTTGAAAACTGATTTCACCAAACCTTCAAACATATTCAGGATGTCTTCTTGTTCTACAAAAGCCATTTCGCAATCTATCTGTGTAAACTCCGGCTGTCGATCGGCTCGCAAATCTTCATCACGAAAACATTTTACAATTTGATAATAACGATCATAACCACTCACCATTAACAATTGCTTGAATGTTTGTGGAGATTGTGGTAATGCATAAAATTCTCCCTGATTCATTCTGGAAGGAACAACAAAATCTCTTGCACCTTCTGGAGTAGATTTTATTAGAAATGGTGTTTCAATATCCATAAACCCCTGACTGTGCAAATAATTTCTTGCTGCACGATTTACCGCATAGCGTAGTTCAATATTTTTCTTTACAGCATTGCGACGCAAATCAAGGTAGCGATATTTCATTCTTAAATCATCACCGCCATCTGTATCGTCCTGAATGGTGAATGGCGGAACTGCAGATTTGTTTAAGATAGAAAAAGAAGAAACAGCAATTTCAATCTCTCCTGTAGGTATGTTTAAATTTTTATTGCTGCGTTCATTTACTATTCCTATGGCTTGCAGCACGTATTCACGGCCTAAAGGATTCTCATCTAATTGTTTGGTTAATTCTTCTCCAAACAATAATTGTGTAATGCCATAACGATCACGCAAGTCAACGAAAGTAATTGCGCCAAACTTTCTAACTGTCTGTACCCAACCGGCCAACGTTACAACGTTATTTTTATCGGATAATCTTAAGTTGCCACAGGTATGTGTTCTGTACATAATTTTTTGCTTCGTAAATAATAAATAAATTTTGGGAAGATGAGTAAAATGTCATTTTCCCGACCCACAAAGATAAGTGAAACGGAGGCCTTCTAATTGTTCGTTTTACGAGAAAGTACATTGGTAAACCTCCGAACATTGGCTTCAGGTGTGATAGGTTGATTGTGACACAGATGAAGAACAAGTTGATGTGCAAAATATGGAGCCAAAGAACAACCTTTTGTTCCCATTCCATTTAGAATACCCACTTGCGGATATTGCGGATGCAATCCGACAAACGGTCTTCTTTCCAATGTGGCAGGGCGAACGCTTGCAATGTGATTGGTAATTTGATACGGAACTTTTAGCCATTGCTTGAGTAGCATTTCCGTTTTTTCCCTGAATTCGTTTGTAGGATCGGTATGTTTAAAATCCCATTCATAAGAAGCCCCAATCCACCAGCTATCGGGTGAAGCCAGCGGTACTAAAATCATTCCTTTTTTAAAAATATAATTGGAAGGAATGTTTTTAATATTCAAAAATAGTGCTTCGCCTTTATTGGGTGCAAAGGGCAGCAAATTAAAGAATCGATTTTGTGCCGAAGCCGTGCCATCGCAGAAAATAATTTTCTGGGCTGTGATGTCTTTATATTGAACGTAGTTGTCAGTGAGTTCTAAAAATTGTAGATCAAAATATTCTTCTATCAGTTTTTTGTTTTGATGTAAATACTTACGCCATTCGGGCAGAATATTTTCTAAATGTGCAGTATATGTGGGAGTAACGATACCATAACCTAATTCGTAATTAAAATAGTCGCTGTAAGAAATTGTTTCTTCCAAAGAGAGATAATTGGCTTGCTCGGCCACTCGCTTTTGAAAACTATCCCGCATCTGTGCACTTGGGAAAAAATCAATGATATTTTTTCTTGAAATAGCAGTTATGTTTAACAGGTTGCCCATTTCATTATAAGCATTCAACGAGAAGGATAATAATTCTTCAATCATCCATGCGGCTACATGTCTTCTACCGGTAATTGGATTGATAATTCCTGCTGACAGTCTTGAAGGAGCATCGGGAAGTTTGTTGTCAATTACAATATATGATTTATTTTCTTTTTGTAAATAATAGGACAACCAAGTGCCGCTGATTCCTTGACCGATGATGATATAGTCCACTTGCATAGAACAAAAGTAAAGTGCTTTGTATTAATGCAGGCATTTTAAAAAAAATGAGAATTGCAAATTCATTTGCAATCCTCATTTTTAAATCCTCAATCAATTTCTATTCTACTGTAATTCTAACGCCTTCGGAATGGCTGCTGAATTCAGGAGCATACATGCTTTGTATGGTCGTAATGCCATTGCTAAAGTTTCCGGTATGTGTAACGAACAATGGATATTCAAATACATAAGTGCCTTTGCGTAAATTGTTAAAGAAGAAATTTGTACTGGCGTCTTTTGTGCTTTCGTAATATCCTAATCCGTCTTGCCATTTGTATTGGCTCAATACGTTAACCGGCTCTGTAGCAGATGCACGCATATCTTTCATGTGTACATATTCCATATCACGATCCACACGAAGTTCAATGCGTACTTTTATTTTATCGCCAACATGCAGCACATCGCCTTCCTTAACCGGCGTAATCACTGGGCCTCTATCTGTATTTTTTTCTACAAATAATTTTTTTGAAAGATTTAATGGAGTAGCAGCTGTTGTAATCTTATCTAAATCTTCAAAATATTGCCAATATACACCACCCCATGTGGCAGATGTTTGATTGTTTACTTTGTTGTCAGAAGTAGCCTTTACGGTCACCGCTATTTTACCCATTTCGGCTTCAACTTTATTTCCTTCAATTATTTTTTTGAAATAACCGCTACCGGCCTCTGTACTTACATCGGTAGATTTGACAACGGTGTTGCCAAGCTTTACTTCAATTGCAGGTACATTACTTAACCATTGGCTTCCCTGTATCAAAAGTGCGTAGCAAGCCTCTGCAGTTGCTTTCGTTGTTTTCCAATCATTGGTTTGTTTGTTTTTAAGCAACCACGTTTTTAAAGCATCAACAGTTTTTGTGTCTTTTCCTACTTCTTGAAATGCTTCAATTAATAAAGCCTGTGTTTCTATTGGTGCTTCATACCAAAACCAGCCTCTTGTTTGATTTTTCCAATACATGCCCATTTCTTCATTGGTAATAGATGTTTCTTTTAATGATTTTAAAATTGCGGCAGGTGTTTTTGTATCGCCTGTTCTATTTAAAGTAAGCGCAATCATTCCCTGCATGTATTTACTTTGTTTCACCCAATTTATGGGTAATCTTGATCGGTAGTAATTGTAAGCGGTTTGGGCAGCTTTATTAATAGGATAATCAGAGAAGAAACTACGCATATACAGATATTGTATTTCATAATATCCAAGAGTATATGTTTTTAAATTTGTTTTGTATTTAATCAAATTATCGTAGTCCTGTTTTATTTTATTATCCAAGTAGAGCATTGCTTTGTCTAATATAGATTTTAAGTTGCCTTCCTGGCCCTTCGCAATAGCATTAAGTTTTTTCAAGTGTCCAATACCTGTTACAATATACTGTGTCATATACCGATCATCGGGTCCGCCGGTGAACCATACAAATCCGCCATTGGAACTTTGATTTTGTTTCAGTTTGTCAAAAGCAGTGTTTAAGCCTTTGCTCAGATGAATCATGTCAAAAAGTAATGCTATGTTTTTCTTTTGCTGAGCTTGATTCTTAGCATCTAAAACCCAAGGCGTTTCTTCAAGCAACACTGCTTTCAATTCTTGATTTTTTTCTAAATTGCTCATCAATGCTGCAGTATCTTTTATCTTCCATTTCTCAAACACTTCTTTTATTTTGGGTGATGAATTGGCGATATAAGCAGCTAATGAATTTGCATAATATCTATTCCATGTTTGCTCTGCACAATCATAAGGATATTCCATCAAGTAGGGCAGTGCCTGTACAGCATACCATGCTGGATTGGAAGTATATTCCAATGTCAACGAATAGTTTTGTAATGATTTTGAATTTTTGGATTCTAATAATTTATTAAATACAAAATTCTTTGTTCCGACTCCATTCATGGGCAAAGGCATTGTTTCTGTTACCAACATTCTGTTGGTAAGTACAGGTAATACATTTTCTTCACCATCACTATTGTTTCCGAATTTGGCAATAATACGCCATACCAATGCTTTGTTGAATAGATAAGGAACTTCAATAGGAAAACTAACTGCTTCACTTTGTCCTGCACCCATAGTGAAGTATTGATTGGCGGCCATATTGCTGAACCAGCCATCAATCGGTTCATTAGTTGTGGCATCAAAAAGTTGTAACTCTGCAGTACCGGTTATTTCTTTATCCGTCATATTTACAATCTTACTGCTGAATTCCAACTTATCACCTTCGCGAAGGAAACGTGGGGCATTTGGCTGCACCATTAAATCTTTCTGAGTGATAATTTCTTTTGTGCTATAACCAAATGATGCATCTTTGGTATGCGCCAATGCCATAAACTTCCATCTTGTCAATGCTTCAGGCATAGTAAATGAAAATTCAATAGCCCCGGTACTATCCGTTCTTAAATCAGGCAAGAAGAATGCTGTTTCATTAAAGTTCTTACGGATCTTTACATCGCCTGATTGAGGAATCTGATTTTCTATTTTTACTTGTTGGATAGTATCAGGCAAATAATTAATTTCTTTTTTTAAAAGTCCTCCCAAATTTCCGTTGTTTTCTGAAATTCTTCCTTCTGCCATTTTGGGTGAAGGAGCAGCCATATCCATTGCAGCCATTCCTCTATAATAAAGGTGATTTGAAGCTCCTCCTGCTTCAGTAAATGCATAATCCAAAGGTCTTGTTGCCCATAGTGGTGCTAAATCACCTAAATAATTTGGAGAAAGAATTACAGAAGGGTATAGGAAGTCATAAATTTTTTCTACAGACTTCGTAGGTTCATCAGGTACGTATTTTTGTTGAGATGTAATTTGTCCAAAATTTTGATAACCATTCCATTTGTTATTGAAATAGTTTGTTGGCCAAATATTAGGCTTAGACCAATTTTGTGAATAGAATTGATCTAATGATGCATCATACATAGAGGCAAGCATTTCGGCTGCAACCTTTTCATTTTTATAACCAGTGATTTTTACTTTCCATTTTTCTTCACTGCCCGGAAGTGTTTTATCTCTGAAGCTTGCATATTCTATGGTTAAGTCTTTATTTGACCACGGCACGCTTATATTATCTACAAACTGATAATACCTGTTATTCTTCACGAAAATCCATCCTACGCCGTATCCTCCTCTATCTGCTTCTGTGACGTTAAATGAAAATTTTTGTTTCTGATTATTCAATTTAATAAAAGAGTAATCTGTATTAACAGTATTATTTTCTTTTTTCTTATTGACTTGTTGCACTACAAATAAATTATCGGCTGCAGAGCCTAATTCTACACTTGCAGTTTCTCCGGGCTGTACTACAGTATTGATAATACCGGTCCATAAATATTGAGGCAGTACAAAATTTTTGCTTTTATCATCATACAGTTCGAAGTAGCGTAATTCTTTTACTTCTTCCCCTTTGCTATCTTTTGCAATTATTTCAATTACATAAAATCCCGGACTGAATTTGCCGTTTGTGATCAACCATTCACCTGATGCTTTTGAAGAATCAGTTTTGTCAAAAGAAGTTTCGCTTTTATCCCAGCTTTTATTGTCTGTTTCATTGTCGTATTCATCATTTGGAAAATATTTAATGTAATCGCTTTTGCTCATGACAAACTGATCGGGTCTTTCCCAATATCTACTGCGTATTAAGCGATCTTCTGCTTTTAATTTGCTTATTGTAACTTTTAATTGAGCAGGTATGAATTCGCCATTCATATTCTCTGTTTTGATAGAAAGTTTTTTCACACTATCGTAAGGTAGTGCGTGCGGAACATTAGCAGACAACATAAGCGCTTTGTAACTCACGGATACAGTAGTCTCACCGCTTCTTGTTTCGCCATTGATATCTGTAACATCAGCGGTAATTTCATAATCAAAAACAGGTTCTAATTTTGGATCAATTTTACTATCAGGGATAGCTGTGAATTCTATGATATACTTTCCGTCTTTATCCGTTTTTGCTTCGCCGTGTACTATCTCCATAGATTCTACCGGTGGTTGCCACCAACGCCAAAATAACCAATCATAGATGAAGCGTGGTTTACGTACAACACGAAAACTTACCAAAGCACCATCTACATTATTTCCCGCATAAGCTTTTGCTACTCCAGTTATTTTTATTTTATCATTTACTTTATAGGTGCCTTTAACTGGCTCGTAATCCACATAAAATTTTGGACGTTTGTATTCTTCCACTCTAAAACTTAATGTGCCACCATCACCTGAAGGTGTACTAAGTGTAAAACTTCCGTTCAGCCCTGTTTGTGGTAGTTGAAACTTGCCATTGAAAGAACCATATTCATTTGTGCGGACATTGATAGTGTCAATAGCTTTATAATTCGCATCAATGAGAATTACTTTAGTGGCATAACCAGATTTTACAGTGCTGTTATTATTGGCATTATTGCGAGTTATTGTAATGCCTTTGAAGTAAACTATTTGCCCCGGGCGATAGATACTTCTATCCGTGAATAGAAATGTTGAATTATACTCTTTAGTTTTTTCGGTCTGCTGATTGGAATAATAGCTGTTATTTATTTGATCATTTAAGAATAGTTTATCATTTCCATGTGTAATTTCAAAGCGAAGACTAGTGTAATAATCCTCTTTTTTATTACTTTCTAATTTAAAAAATCCGTTGGCGTCTGTTGTGTATAGTTTTCCTTTTGTAATTATGTATTTTGAAACCTTGTAATCATATTTTTGTTCCCACACTTGTACCGTAGCTTTTGAAAGTGGCTGACCATTATCTCTATTCAATACAAAATAATCTTGTTCGCTGTTTATATAGCTAATATTGGAAACATAAAAATATCGAGCACCCAAAATTGCTTGAGTGCTACTAAAATCCTTACTATCCGACATTACTAAAATATACTCACTTAAAGGGAGTGCATCTATTTTTATTTCTACATTATGTTCTTGCAAATCTTTCGTGTCAGGTAGCGATTGTTCCCAGTTTTTAAATGAAGGAGTCTTTATCAGTGTAGTCCAATAATTTTCATCAGTTCCTTTTTCAAGGGCTTCTCTCATCTTGGCGTCTGCTTTTATGAGACGCAGATATATTTTAGAAATATTACGATAACTCACTAAAGAACGAAATGGTTGATTTGGAATATTTACTTTTTCCACTTTAAAAGCGAGCGATCGGCTGTTCAGTTCCTGAAGTAAATTTTGACAATTAATTTTCCCTTCAGAGGAATCTTTTTGTTGGATTATTTTATTGCAAATATCCAATGCTTTTATTTTATCATATCGATTGGTTGTGTCACCATAAGGTTTATAATTTTCTGCAGCGTGAACATACTGTTCGGCAATTAAATACCATACCTGAGATGCGGCAGGTAGTTCATTATATTTATCTGTTATTTGCTTCAACGCCTTTGTGTATAGAGCATCTTTTTCAGAAAGTGTACTATTTTCTTTTACAAACTTTAAACGATGAAGGTCTGCATCAATCAAAGCATCCGGTTTTGCATCGTTCAGGTGGAAGGCGAGGAGTTTCTGATAAATAATTAATGCCTTATGTTTTAAGGAAGAACTATCTTTTGTAGAAAATTTCTTTGTTACAAAAGAAGCTGCAGCATCAAAAGCTGCGGCTTCATTGATTTCAAAAGCATAAGCAGGTTTTTTAATATCTCTTTCGTCATTTTCAAAATAGGAGAGTGCTCTGAAAGCCAATACATCGTATAGTGTAGGACGCAGATGACGTACATTCCCTTTTATGATAATTGCATTGTACGCTTCAGGGGAGGTTTTCTTTAGCAAAGCTTCTTCCACAATGGATTCAAGATATAATTCACTTATTTTATTATGAAAATCTTCTGCGCCCCAGGCAGCTATGTCTTCTTTTTTAAAATTTTTAGTAGTTGTACGATCATATAGCTGCCAGCGGTATTGTTCGTAAAAGTTCCAATACATTTCAGCCAGCAGGCTTTTAAGAATTGAAGTGGCAGGTTCTTTTTTATTAAAAGCTTTTATTTCATTTTCAATATCAGTGATGGTAAAACTATTATTCTTTTCTCTTGTTTCGCTTTGTAAACTAATGCTGTAAGCTAAGGCTTTAATTATTTGTGCATCTTGGCCATCCTTTTTGGCAAGTACAAGCAGTTTTTGTAATTCTTCTAATGCAGATTTTGGTAAACCTTTTTGTGAAAAGCTTTCTACTTTTTTCCACTCTGCTTCGTAATTTTTTCCGGGGTCTTGGCTGTTTACATTCATATTAATTAAAAGAAGAAAAATGGGGATTAAAAATAATTTTTTGATGGGCATACGGTGTACTTTTTTTACAGTATAAAATTAGATGACTATTAAGAGATGCAGTTGAAACATTTTTTGCATAAAGCACTTTTTAGTTCTTTAACTTTTCATTAGTGAAAAAATAATTTTGTGGCACAGGTTTGGAAAATGTTTTAAAAGAGGAATTGTAAATATGAAGGTAGCTATAATTTATTATTAAGTAAGCCTCTGTTAATATTTATATCTTATAGCGAATACATATACAAAAATAAAAATAAATTACTATGAAGAAAGTGTACACAATTTTAACCGCATTATTATTGAGCATTTGTTCATTTGCTGGTACGGGTTTTAATGATAGCAAATTGTCTGTGTCTTACATGGGTTCAGATGCAATCAGAATAACCATTGATGGGCGAGATTATTCAGGTAGAAATGGCAATGTTTTAGCAGATAATATTCAACCCGGATATCACACAGTAAAGATATTTAAAGACAATCGCTCCGGCGGTTGGGACATATTTGGCAAACGTAATGAGCGCCAAGATGTTTTGTATTCAAATTCAATCTACGTTCAACCACGCAGTTTTGTGGACATTATGATTAATCGTTTTGGCCGTGCATTTATAGATCAAAGAAATCTTGATAATAATGGGAATTGGATAGAGAATAATGGAAATGGTAATAATGATGGCTATAATAACGGATATGGAAATAGTTACGGATACAATAATGCAATGAACGATCGTGATTTTAACAATGCAAAGCAGACATTAAAGAATGAGTGGTTTGAAACGACTCGTCTAAATCTTGCTAAGCAAATCATTGATGGAAATTATTTTACGACTTATCAGATAAAAGAATTAATGAGCTTGTTTACATTTGAGAAAAACAAATTAGAACTTGCAAAATATGCTTATCGTAAAACAACAGATCTCGGAAATTATTATCAGGTAAATGATGCGTTGACCTATTCAAGCAGTAAGACTGAACTATCAGATTATATTAGAAATGGAGGAAGATAGTTTTTGATTCGTGCCCTATGAAAAAGAGCCTCAGATAATTTCTGAGGCTCTTTCATTTTTTTTATAATGTTTTTGGGTTTAGCCCAATACTTTTTTCATTGTAGCGCCAATATCAGCAGGGCTGCTTACTACATGGATGCCACATTCACTCATAATTTTCATTTTAGCGGCAGCAGTATCATCAGCACCACCCACGATAGCACCGGCATGTCCCATACGTCTTCCGGGAGGTGCAGTTTGCCCGGCGATGAAACCAACGACCGGTTTTTTATTCCCGGTTGCTTTAATCCAATTTGCTGCTTCTGCTTCCATGCCGCCACCGATTTCACCAATCATTACTATTGCATCTGTTTCGGGATCGTTCATAAATAATTCTACTGCATCTTTTGTAGGAGTGCCTATAATTGGGTCACCACCGATTCCAATTGCGGTAGAAATTCCTAATCCGGCCTTAGCTACCTGATCGGCAGCTTCATAAGTCAATGTACCTGATTTGGATACTATACCCACTCTGCCTTTTTTGAAAATAAAGCCGGGCATTATACCTACTTTACACTCATCTGAAGTAATGATTCCGGGACAGTTGGGTCCAATTAAACGTGCCGGTTTATCTTGTAAATAATTTTTCACTTTTACCATATCCTGAACAGGAATGCCTTCGGTGATGCATACAATCAGTTTTACTCCAGCTTCTGCAGATTCCATAATAGCATCAGCTGCAAATGCAGGCGGAACAAAAATAATGCTGACATCAGCTCCTGTATTTTTTACACAGTCAGATACTGTATTGAAAACCGGTCTGTCAAGGTGCTTCGTTCCACCCTTGCCCGGTGTAACACCGCCTACTACCTGAGTGCCGTATTCAATCATTTGAGTAGCGTGAAAAGTGCCTTCTGTTCCGGTAAATCCCTGAACTAGAATTTTTGAATTTTTATTTACAAGAATACTCATAAGTCCTCTTTGTTTTTTGAGATGCAAAGATAATTAAACGAGAATTTATTTAAGATTTATTTAGCTGTGAGGGTTCTCTTTTGATAAAAGATCGTCCATGTTTCGGACATTGGAAATTTTTCCGGCTTGCTCCAGCATACGCATGTCCTTGGCATCTTGTAGAAATTCAGAAGCAAATATGAAATCATTTAGTTTTTTATTTTTACTAAAGATTATTTCTTTGTTACTGCCTTCCCATTCTTTTACTCCTTGATACATATAAAGTATGTAATTGCCTATTTCCATCACACTATTCATATCGTGTGTGTTGATAACGGTAGTAATATTATATTCTGTCGTAATTTCTTTAATTAATTTATCTATCACTAATGATGTTTGTGGGTCAAGGCCAGAATTGGGCTCATCACAAAACAGGTATTTAGGATTGAGCACAATAGCACGTGCCAATGCAACTCTTTTTTTCATACCACCGCTTAATTCGGCAGGAAATTTTCGGTTTACACCAGTTAGATTTACCCTTGCCAACACTTCATTTACTCGGTCTATTTTTTTCTTTAAATTCCAATCGGTAAACATATTCAATGGAAACATTATGTTTTGTTCTACATTCAAGCTGTCAAATAACGCAGAGCCTTGAAATAACATTCCAATCTGTTTTCTTATTTCTGTTTTTTCATCATGTTCCATTTTGGTAAAGTCTGCCCCGTCATACAGTACTTCGCCGGAGTCGGGATGAAAAAGGCCAACGATACACTTCATCAGCACTGTTTTACCACTACCACTTGCTCCAATAATCAGATTGCACTGTCCGGTTTTAAATTGGGCACTGACATCTTGAATGATTGTTTTTTCAGCAAATTTCTTTTGTATATTTTTTACTTCAATCATTTCTATTTATTTAGAAGTAAAGCTGATAATATGTAATCAGCAAATAGAAGCATAATGCAACTGACCACTACGGCTTTAGTACTTGCTCTTCCTATTTCTAAAGCGCCACCTTTCACATAATATCCATAATAGGCGGGGATACTAGAAATAATGAATGCGAATACATAACCTTTGATCAGTGCAAACTTCACATTAAATGCATCAAATGCTAATTTTAATCCGCTATCAAATTCCTGACCTGAAATAATACCTGACGATACGCCGGCAAGTCGCCCGCCCCATATACCTAAGACCATTGCGATACTTACCAATAAAGGAATCATAAGTAATGCTGCTACGATCTTGGGTAAAATAAGGAAAGTCTTGGTTTTGATCCCCATGATTTCAAGTGCATCAATTTGTTCACTTACACGCATATTTCCTAATTCACTGGCTATTCTGCTTCCTACTACTCCGGCCAATACAATACATACGAGTGTGGGTGCAAATTCAAGAATAACAGTATCTCTTACGATTTGTGAAATAGTAGATTTTGGGATTAATGGGCTGACTAATTGATAGGCAGTTTGTATGGTAGATACTGCCCCGATAAATACAGAAATGATGGCTACAATACCCAATGACCCAAAGCCAATTTCAACGCACTGATGCATTAACTCTCGCCAATACATTTTTTTATTCTCAGGTCGAGAGAACATTCCTTTAATCATCAAAAGGTATCGGCCGATTTCGGTAAAAATTGTCATACGGGTTGTAAAATACAAAGGAAAATTGACTATGGAATAGTCAATTTTCCTTTTTTAATTCAATTTGCTTACTTGTCCTTGGTTGTTTTACGAGATCGTTTCCACCAACGTGATTTTTTTATTATTTCTTCGGTAGCTGTTTCACTTTTTAGCTGTGCATCTACCACTGCAATTTGAGCCATATTTAATATATTTCTTACCGAACTACCCAATTGAAGAATATGTACCGGTTTTTTTAATCCTAATAAAATTGGCCCAACGGCATCTGCCGCTCCAATTTCTTTCATCAGGTTGTAGGCTACGTTTCCGGATGATAGATTGGGGAAAATAAGTGTATTTACATCTTTGTCAACTAACTCACTAAATGGATAATTTTCTTTGAGCAACTCATTGTTGAAAGCTAAACTTGCTTGCATTTCTCCATCAATAACAAGTGAAGGCATTTTCTTTTTCACAATAGCTCTTGCTTCGGCTACTAATCTTGCCTCTGCTGAATTGCTGCTTCCAAAATTGGAATAACTTAACATAGCGATACGTGGAACAAGATTAAATTGTCGTATTTCCTTTGCAACAAGTAATGTAATCTCTGCCAGTTCTTCTGCAGTCGGATTAAAGTTTACTGTTGTATCTGCTAAAAATAATGGCCCACGCTTGGTCAGCATTAAGTACATTCCTGCAATTTTCTTTACGCCTTCTTCTGTGCCTATTACTTGAAGTGCAGGTCTTATTGTATCGGGATAATTTTTTGAAAGCCCTGAGATCATGCAATCGGCATCTCCACATTCTACCATCATACAGCCGTAGTAATTGCGGTCTTTCATTACTTTTTTTGCTTCATAAGCGTTGAAGCCTTTTCGGCCTCTTTTCGCAAAAAAGAGTTCAGCATATTTGTTTCTTCTATCTTCCGAATCATCACTTCTTGGGTCAAAAATAGGTATGTCGGTCAGGTCGATACCATTTTTTGAAGCAATGGTTTGAATTTTATTTACATCGCCTAATAAGATAGGATAACCGACTCCTTCGTCAAATACAATTTGTGCTGCTTTAAGAATTTTTACATTATCGGCTTCTGCAAATACGATACGCTTCGGATTGCGACGAGCTTTATTTCCAATTAAGCGCATCATTTGATTTTCTATACCGAGGCGTTTATTCAAATTATTGATATAAGTATCCCAATTGGTAATGGGTTGTTGAGCCACTCCACTTTCCATTGCAGCTTTTGCAACTGCCGGAGCTACTGTTGCCAGTAGTCGGGGGTCAAGAGGTTTGGGAATAATATAATTTTCATTGAAAGTAATGTGCTTTTCGCCATAGGCCATATTTACAATATCGGGTACTGCTGTTTTTGTAAGTTCGGCTAATGCTCTTACGGCAGCTAATTTCATTTCTTCGTTTATATGTTTAGCTCTAACATCTAATGCACCGCGAAAAATGTATGGAAATCCTAACACATTATTTACTTGATTGGGATAATCACTTCTACCGGTAGCCATTATAATGTCTTTACGGGCACTTGTAGCATCATCCCAACTGATTTCCGGATCGGGGTTGGCCATTGCAAATACAATTGGATTCTTTGCCATACTTTTCACCATGGCTTGTGTGACTGTGTTGCCGGCACTGAGTCCAATAAAAACATCCGCATCATTCATGGCTGATTCGAGCGTAGTATTTTCTTTTCCATTGGCAAATGGTAGTTTTAGTTCTTCTATATCATTTCGCCCTTTGTGCAGTACACCTTTTCTGTCAAACATTAAAAAGTTTTCCGGTTTTGCGCCCAATGCTACATATAGTTTGCTGCAAGAAATAGCGGCAGCTCCTGCACCATTTACTACAAACCGTGATTTTTCTATTTTCTTTTTTTGTAATTCCAATGCATTGAGTAAAGCAGCAGCGCTGATAATAGCGGTGCCGTGTTGATCATCATGCATTACCGGAATGTTCATTTGTTTTTTCAACTCTGTTTCGATGTAAAAACATTCAGGCGCTTTAATGTCTTCTAAATTGATGCCGCCAAAAGTGGGTTCCAATGCTTTTACAATTTGCACAAATTTTTCAGGATCTGTTTCGTTGATTTCAATATCAAAAACATCTATGTCGGCAAAAATTTTAAACAATACGCCCTTACCTTCCATTACCGGTTTTCCGGCTTCGGGGCCAATATTGCCAAGCCCCAGTACTGCTGTACCATTGCTGATTACTCCTACCAAATTTCCCTTGGCAGTGTATTTATAAACGTTTTCTATATTTTCTGCAATTTCTTTGCAAGGCTCTGCTACGCCGGGGCTATAAGCCAAAGACAGATCTCGTTGTGTCTTTGCTTCTTTTGTAGGTATTACTTCTATTTTTCCGGGTCTGCCTTTTGCGTGGTATTCAAGTGCTTGTTGTTTGCGAAGTTCGTTTGACATATAATAGTTTTATTGTCTTCCTTTCTGCACAGGATTTTAATTTAAAGGATATGCAAGGTAGTAAATTATATTGGGTAATGTTGAATATTTAAAAACGATAAAAACTAAGGAATGATACTGCACCCCAGCCAAGCCATAATGCCCATTCCAATTTCTATTGCATTTTCATCAATATTAAATGTAGGTGTGTGTACACCTGAGGTAATTCCTTTTTCTTTATTCATTGTTCCTAATCGATAAAAGCAAGCAGGAATTTTTTGTGCATAATAGCCAAAATCTTCAGCGCCCATACGTAGTTCTGTTTCACTTACTTGATCATTACCCATAAATTCTATTGCTTGCTTCATTGCTGTTTGTGTTACCTTTTCGTTGTTTATTACACAGGGATAGCCCACGTCAATATGTACATCGGCCTCGCCACCCATTGAGTGACAAATATTTTTTGCAGTATTTTTTATTAACTCGTGTGCTTTGAATCGCCAATCTTCATCCATTGCACGAAAAGTGCCCATTAGTTTTACTTCATTAGGAATTATGTTTGTTGCCGAGCCTGCATTGAATGCAGTAATAGAAAGTACAGATGGATTAAAAGGATTGTTATTTCTACTGATGATTTGTTGTAATGCAATCACGAGATGTGATGCGATGAGTATCGGATCAATGGTAATATGTGGTGATGCTGCATGCCCGCCTTGTCCCTTTATGGTAATGTACAATTCATCAGCACTGGCCATTACTTTGCCGCTTCTAAAACTTAATTTACCTACTTCCAAAATGGTATTTACATGTAATGCAAGTATGGCTTGTGGCGAAGGATTTTCCAATACGCCATCTCTTATCATATACGATGCTCCACCCGGATTTTTTTCTTCACCGGGTTGAAAAACTAATTTTATTGTTCCTGTCCATTCTTCTTTTAGTTCGTTTAGAATTTTTGCTGCACCGAGTAAGCAGGTAGTGTGCACATCATGCCCGCAGGCGTGCATTACACCTTTATTTTTTGATTTATAAGGAACATCATTTTCTTCTACAATAGGAAGCGCATCCATATCTGCCCGCAAAGCAATGATTCTGCTATCCGGATTTTTCCCTTTGATAAGGCCTACTACACCTGTGGTGGCCATCACTTGATAGGGGATACCCAATTCGGTTAGTTTTTGCTGTACAAATTTTGAAGTTTCAAATTCCTGATAACTGAGTTCAGGGTTTTGATGTAGATGGTGGCGTATTTGGATAAACTCAGCGGCGTATTTTTTTGCTAATGCTTTTATTTTTTCTTGCATTAGGCAAAAGTAGTCAATGATATGAAAATAGAAATATTGTTTGCAAAATCCGGACTATTTAATTCCTTCGTCATTGAGTCCTTTACCTTTTTTCATTTCAATTATATCTTTCATAACAAAAACTCCTTTGGGGAAATACACATTGAACTTTCTTTGATAATTTTCTGCATCACCACGTTCTTTAAAATTTCCTGCTTTTACTCTGAAGTAAGGTGATTGGTACCAGAGATATACTTTCATATTAGGGAAATAAGTATAGACTTTGGTCTTAGCTTCCATCGCTTCGTCGCGACTATTGGTACTGATGACAAGAAGCCTATAGCCTTTATCTGTTTTTTTGCCTTCAAGGCCGGTTACTCGGTTCACTTCTGCTTGTTTCTTTATCAGCAAGTCAAGGCGTGGGTCTTTGTGAATTACGATCGAGCTACTGTCTGTAGTTTGTGAAAAAACTTCAGCGCTAAAAAAAATAAATATGATTGGGAGTAAGAATTTCATTTTTTGGTTCAAGTTGTTTTCAATTATTAGTAGCCACCTCCAGCTCCTGCAATATTTTCTACCGGGTGCCAAGTAGTTTTTATTTCCTGAGTATCCATGATGTAATAGGGAGATTGTCCTGCTTCGCTATCCCATTTCACTGATTCATAGAAAAATACCCTTTTTAAATTTTGAGCGCTCTTTTCTCGCATCATTGTTTTTACAGTAGAATCATTTTCGCAGTAAACGGTTGCATTTACATCCATGTGGTTTACAAACCATTCGTTGAGTTCTTTTGGTTTTCCTGTCAAAATATTTACAACGCCACCCGGAAGGTCAGAAGAATTGAGTACTTCGGCGAATGTTATTGCACAAAGCGGCTTTGTTTCCGAGGCTAATACAACACAAGTGTTGCCACCAGCTATTACCGGAGCTATTACTGATACTAAACCTAATAATGAATCACTTTGTGGAGCTATGATAGCAACAACTCCCATTGGCTCGGGTACTGAAAAATTGAAATGTGATGAAGCCACAGGATTCACAGCACTGTAGATTTGTTGAAATTTATCACACCATCCGGCATAATAAATCAATCGGTCGATTGACTGCATTACTTCTTTTTCTGCTTTTGCTTTTGTTGCTCCTTGTTGTATTAACTCGTCTATGAACTGAATTTTTCTTCCTTCCAGCATTTCTGCCATACGATAAAGAATTTGTCCACGATTAAATGCAGCACGGCTACTCCATCCGCCAAAAGCGCCTCTTGCTACTAAGGCAGCATCACGAAAATCTTTTCTGGAGCTGAGGCAAATGTTGCCTAATTTTTTTCCTGCTGCATTTTCGGGTTGATAGAATCTGCCTGATTCTGTACGAGGGAATTGTCCGCCAATATAGATTTTATAGGTCTTCAACACTTCTAATCTTTGAGTAGAAGATTTTTTTTCTAAACCGTTTTCACTAATGGTGAGTGAAGATTTTTTTACTGTCTTTTCCATTCAATGATGTTTAAATAGTTATTTATGATTCAACAGTTTTTTATTATGATACAAGATTTAGGTAAGGCAACAATCCATGTAAGCCGCCTTCTCTTCCATAACCACTTTCTTTATATCCGCCAAAGGGTGAAGTAGGATCAAACTTATTAAAAGTATTTGCCCATATTACTCCTGCTCTCATTCTTTTGGTCATGTTAAATATTTTAGAACCCTTATCTGTCCATACACCGGCACTAAGTCCATAAGGTGTGTTATTTGCTTTTTCAATAACTTCATCATCGGTGCGGAAAGTAAGAATAGATAATACGGGGCCAAAAATTTCTTCTTGTGCAATGCGGCTGCTTTGTGCCACATTGGTAAATAAAGTTGGTTTGCACCAAAATCCTTTTGAAGGTAAACGGCAACTGCTCTCATACATTTCAGCGCCTTCTTTCAACCCTATTTTTATGTATTTATGAATGTTGTCTAACTGCTGCTTGGAATTAATAGCACCGATATCCGTATTCTTATCCAAAGGATCACCAATAATGAGTGATTCTAATCGATCGCGAAGTTTTCTGATTACTTGTTTTGCCACTGACTCTTGTACATAAAGACGTGAACCGGCACAACACACATGTCCTTGATTAAAAAATATTCCATTGATGACTCCTTCTACCGCTTGATCCAAAGGAGCATCTTCAAAAATGATGTTGGCTGCTTTTCCACCTAATTCCAATGTTGCTTTTTTATTTGTGCCTGCAATAGCACGTTGAATTATTTTTCCCACGTCAGTAGAACCGGTGAATGCAATTTTATTTACATCCGAATGATTGACTATTGCGGCACCTGTAGCTCCTGCACCTGTTAAAATATTTACTACGCCATCCGGCAATCCGGATTCTTGAATTATTTCGGCTAATTTCAAAGCGGTAAGAGGAGTAGTTTCTGCAGGCTTTAATACTACTGTATTTCCGGTAGCCAATGCCGGTGCAATTTTCCATGCAGCCATTAATAGTGGAAAATTCCAAGGTGTTATTTGTCCTGCAACACCCAAAGGTTCAGTAGTGCGATTCGGGAAAGCATATTCTAATTTGTCCGCCCATCCTGCATAATAAAAAAAATGATTGGCAGCAGTGGGTACGTCAAAATCTCTACTTTCACGAATGGGTTTGCCGCCGTCTAATGATTCAATGATCGCTAACTCTCTCGCTTTTTCCTGCATCATTCTGGAAATTCTGAAAATATATTTTGCTCTTTCCTTAGCCGGCATTTTCTTCCATACTTTTTCATAAGCGTTTCTCGCTGCTTTCACTGCCTTGTCCACATCGGCAGCATTGGCTTCAGCTACTTCGCTTAGCTTTTCTTCATTTGCAGGATTTATCGTGCTGAAATATTTGCCGCTTTGTGGTTTGGTCCATTTGCCATCAATAAATAAATCGTATTGTGGTTTGATGCTTGCAGCACTTTTACTTTCAGGAGCCGGTGCATAAGACCATGAAGTGTCAAATTTTAATTTGATGGTATTGCTCTTTTTTGTTGATACAGCTTTTGCCATTTTATCATTAAAGGTTTTAATACTTTATTAAAAGAAATAGTGAGATTATTTAGTCAATAGAAAAATAATTTGCCGATTGATACAAACCTGTTTTTTCTTTAGCGATTTGCATCAGCACATCATTGGCTAAGCTGCTTGCACCAAAGCGAAACCATTCATTGTTCAGCCAGTCTTCGCCCAATACTTCTTTTACCATTACTAAATAGTGCAATGCTAATTTGGATTTTGAAATACCGCCGGCGGGTTTCATGCCAATCATTTTTCCTGTTTTATAATAGAAATCACGAATCGCTTCCAGCATTACCAAGGTAACCGGCATAGTAGCGGCAGGCTGAATTTTTCCGGTTGATGTTTTAATAAAATCGGCTCCGGCATACATTGCTATATCGCTTGCTCTTCTTACTTTATCAAAAGTGCCTAATTCTCCGGTCTCCAAGATTACTTTCAATCGTGCATTGCCACAAGCTTCTTTAATAGCAGAGATTTCATCAAAAACAAAATTATATTCGCCCGCATGAAATTTACCTCGGCTGATGACCATGTCCACTTCATCTGCGCCTTCATTCACTGCAAATTTTGTATCTCTTATTTTGATGTCTTTTGGTGCTTGTCCACTGGGGAAAGCTGTAGCCACAGAAGCTACTTTGATTCCTGAGCCTTCCAATGCTTTTTTAGCCACTTTTACCATGCTTGGATAAACACATACAGCAGCCACCGTTGGTATTCCGGGAATAGAATCGTGTGGATGCATTGCTTTGTAACAGAGCTGTCTTACTTTTCCATCAGTATCTTTTCCTTCCAGCGTAGTAAGGTCAATCATATTCAAAACGAGCTTTAATCCATTCAGCTTTGTTTCTTTTTTAATACTACGCTTAGTAAAGCGTGAAGCCCTTTCTTCAACACCCACCTGATCAATTCTTGGCGATAGTGAGAAATCGGGTACAGTAACTTTTGTTTTGGCGATAGCCATAGATAAAAAATTAGTGAATATCAAAGGTAATCAAAGTTTTGAGGAAGTAAAACAGCCAATTGCTATGAACTCTTTACCATTTGTCAAAATATTGATAAATCTTAGCCCGATTCCTTTAAATTCGGGGTTCATTAAAAATTCATTTTGTATGAGAAAAATCGGTTTCTGGCTCACTGCAGTAGTCTGTCAGTTGATCTGTATTCCATTGCTGGCGCAGCCCACATTTCCCGAGAATGGAGTTGCGGATCCACGACATGGTTACTATGCATTTACACATGCTACTATTTTAAAAGATGGAATTTCTTCTATCAGCGATGCTACATTAATTATTAAAGATGGTCGTGTAGTGTCGGTAGGCTCCGGCATTGCTGTCCCGACAGGTGCGGTAGAAGTAAATTGCAAAGGCAAATTCATTTATCCATCTTTCATTGATATTTATACCGATTATGGAACCCCTGCTCGTCAACAGCAGAGCGCTGGTAGTTTTTTCAACTTCAATCAACCGATACAGACAGAATCAAATGCAAGAGGCCCTTATGGATGGAACGAAGCAATAAAATCTGATGTGGATGTATTTAAATTATTTAATGTGAATGAAAGCGGCGCTAAACCATTTCGTGAAGCAGGATTTGGTACCGTGCTTACTCATATTAAAGATGGAGTAGCAAGAGGAACAGGAGCTGTTGTTACATTGGCTAATGCCAAAGAAAATCTTGTTATTTTAAAAGAAAGAGCATCCGCCAATTATTCATTCAATAAGGGAACTTCAAGACAAGCTTATCCCAGTTCATTGATGGGATACATTGCATTACTACGTCAAACATATTTGGATGCACAATGGTATAAAACAAAACCATGGCAAGAAGGCTTTAATGCAACACTTCAATCATGGAATGACAATCAAAATTTACCACAAATTTTTGAAGGCAATGATAAATGGAATGATTTAAGAGCTGATAAAATTGGAAAAGAATTCGGTGTTCAGTATATCATAAAAGCAGGACAAAATGAATATCAACGATTGAAAGAAATGAAAGCATCCGGTGCTACATTTATATTGCCACTCAATTATCCTCAGACACAAGATGTAGAAGATCCGGCAGAAGCAAAATTGGTATCGCTGGAAGTAATGAAACATTGGGAGCTTGCACCTACACAATGTGCGGCTTTTGAAAAAGCAGGCATTCCTTTTTGTCTTACTACTGCAGATTTATCAAGCATAAATAGTTTTTGGACCAATCTTCGCAAAGCAATGGATTATGGTTTGAGTGAAGCTAAGGCAATGGAAGCACTTACAAAAATGCCTGCTATTACCTTGGGTATTTATGATAAAGTAGGAAGTTTGGATGCAGGTAAGTATGCAAACTTCTTAATTACCAATGGGCCTATCTTCAATGATAAGACAACAATTCTTTACAATTATATTCAAGGCACGAAATACAATGTAAAAAATGAAGATAATGTTGCCGGTGTTTATAATGTTTCTATCACTACTCCTAAAGGAGAAGAAAAATATACATTGGATGTAAAAAGTACGAATAGCGCTACGATGTGGGGCAAAGATACTTTGAATACAAAATTCAGTTTTGATGGTAAGCAAATAAAATTGGCTTTTGCGCCAATGGCAAAAAGAACAATGCCTCAAATGCCTGCAGCAGCTGATACTACGAAAAAAACTGGTGGTGGATTTCCTGGAGGCGGTTTTAATAGAGGAGGTGGTGCCATGCCTTCTGAACTTCCGGCTAATGCAGTAAGATTGGGCGGTATTAGTAATGGTACAGAGTGGAATGGAACAGGATTGGATACTTTGGGCAACGAGCTTACATGGACTGCCGTTTTTGTAAAAGCTGTCGAACCGAAAGTGGATAGTGCAAAGAAAAGAATAGCACCGAGTGTAGGAAGTGTTACTTATCCGTTTATGCCGTTCGGAAGTGATGAAGCCCATTTGCCAAAACAAGAAACTATCTTAATTAAAAATGCTACCGTTTGGACCAGTGAAAAAGAAGGTGTACTGCAAAATACAGACGTACTTTTAAAAAATGGCAAGATTGCCGCAGTAGGTAAAAATCTGAATGAGCCCGGCGCAAGAGTAATTGATGGAACAGGGAAACACGTTTCTCCGGGTATTATTGACGAGCACTCACACATTGCTGCTGCTTCTATCAATGAAGGTGCTCAATCTGTAACTTCAGAAGTAAGAATTGGCGATAATATCAATCCGGAAGATATAAATATCTATCGTCAGTTGAGTGGTGGTGTTACTACTTCTCAAATATTGCATGGCTCTGCCAATCCGATTGGCGGACAAGCGCAATTGATAAAACTTCGCTGGGGTGCAAATGCAGAAGATATTAAATTTAAAGGTTCTGATCCATTTATCAAATTTGCCTTGGGTGAAAATGTAAAACGTTCCAATTTTAATATTCCGGGGGGCAATACACGCTACCCTGATACCAGAATGGGTGTGGAGCAGGTATTCATCGATGCCTTTACCCGAGCAAAAGATTATAAAAAAGAATGGGAAGCCTACAATGCAGAAAAAGATAAGAGAGTAAAAGCCAAAAAATCTGTCGCAGATCTAAATGAACCACGCAGAGATTTGGAATTAGATGCATTGGTAGAAATATTAGATAATAAAAGATTTATTACCTGCCACTCTTATGTGCAAAGCGAAATAACCGGCCTAATTGAAGTTGCCGATAAAATGGGTTTTAAAGTCAATACATTCACGCACATTTTGGAAGGATATAAAGTAGCCGATAAAATGTTGAAGCACGGTTCTAATGCTTCAACATTCAGCGATTGGTGGGCTTATAAAGTAGAGGTAGAAGATGCCATACCTTATAATGCAGCTATTATGTTCAAAGCCGGTTTGAATGTTGCAATAAATTCAGATGATGCCGAGATGGCAAGAAGACTGAATCAAGAAGCTGCTAAAACAATGAAGTATGGTGGATTAACAGCCGAGGAAGCATTATCGTTAGTTACAATCAATCCGGCCAAGATGCTGCATGTACAAGATAAAGTAGGAAGCATTAAAGTAGGTAAAGATGCAGATGTGGTAGTGTGGAGCGATAGTCCATTGAGCATTTACGCAAAATCTTTATACACGATTGTAGATGGTACTGTTTACTTTGACCGACAAAAAGATGAGCAACTGCAAAAGGATGTAGCTGCTGAAAAAGAAAGGTTGATTAAAAAAATGGTTGGAGAAAAAAGAAGCGGCGGTTTTGTAATACCAGCTATGCCAACTTACAGCATAATGTTCACTTGTGAAGATCACGGCCATAGCCATGGTATGCTCGTAATAGATTCAGATAATACTAACTTCTAAAAAACCAGATATATGA
The DNA here is from genome assembly GCA_018268055.1 of Bacteroidota bacterium. Classification (GTDB taxonomy): domain Bacteria; phylum Bacteroidota; class Bacteroidia; order Chitinophagales; family Chitinophagaceae; genus JJ008. The sequence goes on along the minus strand of JAFDXF010000093.1, from coordinate 67,316 downwards.
AAAAAATATTTTCAATCATCATTGCTTCGGCATTTTCTTCGGCCATTATCGGCCAAGCCAATGTGGTGCCTGCACCGCAGCAAACGGGTGTACTCTACGTAACGAATGCAACGATACATGTCGGCAATGGTAAAGTAATAGAAAAAGGAACCATCGTAGTTCGCGATGGGAAAATAGAAAAAGTAGGTAATGATATAAAAATACCTGCAGTAGAAACAAATGTGATTGACGCACAAGGCAAGCAAATTTATCCCGGATTGATATTGGCAACAAGCTCTTTGGGCTTAAAAGAAATGGCAGCCGTAAAAGCTACTTCAGATGTGCGAGAAATTGGTGATATGAATCCCAATGTTCGTTCGATAGTAGCATATAATACCGATTCTAAAGTAATCAATACACTGCGTTCAAATGGAATCTTAGAAGCGAATATTGTTCCGGAGGGAAGTTTCCTTGCAGGCTCATCTTCTGTAGTGCAATTGGATGCTTGGACATGGACTGATGCAGCATTGAAAACAGATGCCGGAATGCATTTTTACATGCCTTCATTGATGGCACGTCCTTCTTTCGGTCGTTTTGGAGGAGGATTTGGTCCAAGCCCAAGTATGGGACAAGGAGATCCCGTAAAAGCAGGATTGGATAAGATTGAAGAATTGAAAGCATTTTTCAGAGAGGCAAAAGCCTATAATGCTGTGCCAACACATGAAGAAACAAACCTTAAGTATGAAGCCGTAAAAAATCTATTTGATAAAAAACAAAAATTCTATGTACATGCCAATCAAGTAAAGCAAATGTTGGTGGCTTTGGATTTTGCAAAAGAGTTTGGTTTTGATGTGGTAATCGTAGGCGCAAGTGAAAGCTGGCAAATTGCCGATTTATTAAAAAAGAATAATATATCAGTTGTTCTTCAGCAAATGCACAGTCTGCCCACCGGCAATGATGATGATGTGGATCAACCATATAAATCTGCAGCTGCTTTAAAGAAAGCAGGGGTGACTTTTGCCATTACAGATGAAGATGCCAATACTCGTGGTCGCAACCTTCCTTTCAATGCAGGCACTGCAGTAGCTTATGGATTGAGTAAAGAAGATGCTTTGGCAGCAATCACACTCAATGCAGCGAAAGTGATGGGCGTGGATGATAAAACAGGAAGTATAGAACCGGGCAAAGAAGCCAACTTTATCATCAGCAGCGGCGATATTCTGGACATAAGCACCAATAATGTTACAGATGCTTTTATTCAGGGAAGAAAAATAAATCTGGATAATAAACAAAAGCAATTGGATGAGCGCTACGAAGAAAAATATAATTTGAAAAAAGATAAAGAGAAGAAAGCTTTCTAAATTAAATACTACTTTAAAATTAGCCGGGCTTTATGTCCGGCTTTTTTATGAATAAAAATTTGGTGTGAAAAAATTATCCTTTTTATGCTTAGGGAAATTCGTTAAATTGGCAAAGTGATTTTTGAAAAAATAATGTGAATAACCAAAGAAAACAGGTGAATACAAGGTGTAGAAATAAATAAACGTTTAAGTCAGGCGTTACATAGTTGTGGCGGCCTATATTCGCCACGGACGAGCAGAAGGGCATTTTTTTCATTAATTGAAAATGAATATTTGCTTGAAGATGGATTGATAATTTAATAATCTTAGTTTGCCAAAAGGGCAATTTATAATAAAGGAACAATGGATTTAACGAATTTGAATAAAGACAGGAAGCAAAGAAGAAAATCGTCTTTGGATTTGGGTACTATGGTTTATGGAAAAGTACCACCTCAAGCAAAAGATTTAGAAGAAGCAGTATTGGGCGCTATAATGCTGGAGAAAACTGCTTTTGACAGTGCAGTTAAAATATTAAAGCCTGAATGTTTTTATGTAGAAGCGCATCAACGCATTTTCAGAGCGATGCAAAGCTTGAGTACAAAAAATCAACCCATTGATATCCTTACAGTGGCAGAAGAACTTCGTTTCAAAGAAGAGTTGGAGATGGTGGGTGGTGCTTATTATGTTACAAAGCTTACGAATGCAGTAGTTTCTTCAGCACATATAGAAGCACACGCAAGAATTATTTTGCAAAAATTTATTCAACGTGAATTGATTCGTATCAGTGGCGAAATTATTGGCGATGCCTATGAAGATTCAACCGATGTGTTTGACTTGCTCGATGATGCTGAAAGCAAATTATTTGAAATCATCAATAATCACCTACGCAATAATATGGAAACATTAGATTCTGTATTAGTGCACACCATTCAGCGTATTGAAGATTTAAGAAATAAAAACGAAGATATTACCGGTGTACCAAGTGGCTTTGCTACATTGGATAGAGTTACTTATGGCTGGCAAAATACAGATTTGATTGTATTAGCCGCAAGACCTTCGGTAGGTAAAACAGCCTTTGCATTAAACCTCGCAAGAAATGCTGTAATGAGTGCGACCAAACCTACGCCGGTTGCATTATTTTCATTAGAGATGAGTGCGAGTCAATTGGTGCAACGTATTCTCTCTGCCGAAAGCGAAATATGGTTAGAAAAAATTGCCCGCGGCAAATTAGAAGAACATGAGATGAAACAACTGTATGCACGAGGCATACAGAAACTCTCTCAGGCACCTTTATATATAGATGATACAGCTGCATTAAACATTTTTGAACTTCGTGCAAAATGCAGAAGGTTGAAATCGAAGCATAATATAGGCTTAATCATCATTGACTATTTGCAATTAATGAGTGGTACAAGTGAAAACCGAAATTCCAATCGTGAACAAGAAATCAGTAACATATCCAGAAACCTGAAAGCACTTGCCAAAGAATTAAGTGTGCCTATTATTGCCTTATCACAGTTGAGTCGTGCTGTAGAAACAAGAAGCGCCGGAAAAGACGGTAATAAAATGCCGCAATTGAGTGACCTGCGTGAATCAGGTGCGATTGAACAAGATGCAGATATGGTAATGTTCCTTTATCGCCCAGAATATCACGACATCACACAAAATGAAATGGGAGAGAGTAATAAAGGCGAGACTTTTGTACGGATTGCTAAACATCGTAATGGCTCATTAGAAACAATCAAGTTGCGAGGCTTGCTGCATATTCAAAAGTTTGTAGAAGATGAAGGTGATAGCTTTGGCGGCCCCGGCCTGCCGGGAAATTGGAAACCGGTAAGCGATATTGATGGTGATGGAGGCGCAAAAGTTTTTATACAGACCGGTAGTAAGATGAATGATATTCAAGATGATGATGATATTAGTTTTTAGCGAATGTTCTCATTATGTCAATTCCTTTTTTTTACGTCAATCAAATTAATACTGCACAAAATCTGATTCTTTTGGATGAAGATACCAGTCGCCATGTAGTGCAGGTGCTGCGTATGAAAGTAGGCGAGCAATTGAGCATTACCGATGGTAAAGGACAACTGATTCATTGCATTATTGAAGAGGCTAATAAAAAACATTGTGCTGTAAGAATACAACATACAGCTACAGTACCCTCCAATAAAAAAGAAATTATTGTCGCCATCTCATTGCTTAAAAATGCGAATCGTTTTGAATGGTTTTTGGAAAAAGCAACAGAAATTGGGGTAACGGAAATAATCCCAATGATATGCACACGAACTGAAAGAGAAAAATTCCGTCATGATCGAATGAATGCGGTTTGCATCAGTGCAATGTTGCAATCGCAACAATGTTGGTTGCCTATTTTGCATCAGCCGGTTGTGTTTCAAGATGTAGTTGATAAATTACAATCTTTAGAGGAGCAGTTTATTGCACATTGCTACGATGAAAAGAAAAATGAATTAGCGATACAAATCAAAAAGGAAGCTCGTCAATCTTGCATCCTTATTGGCCCTGAAGGCGATTTTACACAAGAAGAAGTAGAACTTGCTTTGAAAAATAATTTTCAACCCGTGAGTCTTGGGGATACAAGGCTGCGAACAGAAACAGCGGGCGTTGTGGCTGCTGTACTTTTGGCCGTATAATTTTCTTTTAACTGAATCAATATCTTTCTCAAGGATTATCTATTATTGTAGCTCTAAAATGTATATGAATAAAAATAGACTTCAGTTACTATGTCTTTTGTTTTTGGTGATGCCCATCACTGTTTTAAACGCACAAGACGACTCTGTAATTTCTAATAAACGACTACAATACCCACCGGGTTTAATCAACGGAAACTTCGGAGTAAGCATCGGTAATTTACATTATAATTTTAATGAGCAACAATTAGAACCCGGATTTTCTGTTGCTTCTGTTCATGTTCCACCTATTGGAGTACGCGTTAACCTTATGGGATTTCGGTTTAATAAAAACCTGTCAGCTAATATACATTATCTACGTCCCGTTGGTTGGGTAGAGTATAAAAATGTAAATGGCGATAACACTACGCATACTGTTTGGATGAATATAGTAGGTCTTACTTTACAAGATCAGATACCATTTACTGATAGAATGTCTTGGTACGGTGAAGCAGGTTTAGGAATTGTTACCCGAAAAGGGTTTAAAGTAAACAATCAATGGGCTGTTAAAAATACAAGCTTTGCAACTACTTTTTTAGAAACAGGCCTTCGCTACCGCGTCAATCAAAAATGGGATTTAATAGCCGGTGTGTCTTATACTCCTAAAAATAAAAATGAAAAACAACCTGCTTCATATTTTTATTCTGCCGGATTCACTTACAATATGAGGCCGCTTGCTAAAGAAAAAATAGACGAGAAAAAGAAAGCAGGATATAAGTTTCCGAAAAATACAATTCAGTTGGGCGTATCGACAAATGGATTAGGATATGGTGTTAATAATTTTGCTTCTGAAAAAAGCCCGATACCATTTTTCTGGGGTGGAGATGTAGAAGTTCGCTCAGGCGTTGCTATTCATTATCATAGAAATATTTTTCACGCTAAAAAAGTTTTTTCATTTGACTGGGGCGTGAGCGCAGGCGTTTGGCAAACAAGAAAACAACGGGAGAACTTTTTTACTTTATCTGTATTTCCTGTTTTGCGTTTTAATGTGGTGCATACTAAGAAAGCAGATGGATATTTCTTTTATTCCATTGCAGGGCCAACATTTATTTCAAAAAACATTTTGGATAATGAACTAACCGGAAGGCATTTCACTTTTCAGGATATATTAGGCATTGGTACTTTTATTGGGAAAAATAGAAAAGTAAATGCCGAAATCAATATTGGTCATTTTAGTAATGGAAATATTTATCCGTATAATGGCGGAGTGAAACTGCCATTGACATTTTGTTTGGGATATACGTTTGATTAATGGAAAGGATTAAGCTTCAATAGCCTGATTAATGCGTTTTACTATTGATGGACCTTCATAAATAAACCCTGTCCATACTTGCACCAATGATGCACCTGCATTTAATTTTTCTACTGCATCTGCACCTGTGAAAACTCCGCCGGATGCAATAATCGGAATTTGCCTTTTTGTTTTTTCAGCAATATAGTTTACTATTTCTGTTGCTTTTGTTTTAATCGACAAACCACTAAGTCCGCCTGCGCCTATATATTCAATTTTATTTTTAGCTGTATTTAAGTTTTCTCTTTGAATAGTTGTGTTTGTAGCAACCAATCCGTCTAATTTTATTTCTAATGATAAATCAATCACGTCATCTATTTGTTCTTGATTCAAATCGGGAGCTATTTTCAGAAGTATAGGTTTTTGAACAGTTTGTGTTTTGTTGAGTGATTGTAAATGTGTTAATATTTTTCGTAGCGATTCTTTTTCTTGAAGCGCTCTAAGCCCCGGCGTATTGGGCGAACTGACATTGACTACAAAATAATCAACGTAGGGATGTAGTGTAAGGAAACAGATTTCATAATCTTTCCATGCATCTTCATTCGGAGTTATTTTGTTTTTACCAATATTGCCACCGATTATTAAAGACGAAGATTTCTTTTTCCATTTTTTTAATCGGGAAGCAATGACTGCTGCGCCATCATTATTGAAACCCATTCTATTGATTAAAGCTTTATCTTTTGGCAAGCGGAACAATCTAGGCTTTTCATTGCCGACTTGAGGAAGCGGTGTCACTGTTCCTATTTCTACAAAGCCAAAACCTAGTGCCTCTAATTCATTCAAGTATGCTGCATTTTTATCAAAGCCTGCGGCGAGGCCTACTTTGTTTGAAAATTCCAAACCAAAAATCTTTGTTGATTGATTTGTTTTGGGTGCATATATTTTCTGAATCAACTTTTTTAAACCTATCCGGCAAAATAACCGGAGACAGTTCATAGAAAAATAATGCGCCCATTCGGGCGGTGTTAAAAATAACAAACTCCTAAGAATGCGATACATGATTGAATTGTAAGTTGCAACGAAAATAATGTGTTTTGAGGAAGTAGGATACGTTGGATCTTATGCCTCCTTTTTTGGTGAATCACACAATAGTTTTTATTTTTGATATTAGAAAGTTGCATAAACAACTTTTTTAATATTATCATGCAAGAAGCGTACATAATAGCCGGATTCAGAACAGCAGTAGGGAAAGCTAAGAAGGGTGGATTTCGTTTTTATCGCCCGGATGATTTAGCCATTGAAGTAATTAAGGGATTGATGGCATCAGTGCCGCAGCTGGATGCAAAAAGAGTAGATGATGTAATCGTAGGCAATGCAGTGCCGGAAGCTGAACAAGGCTTGCAAGTAGGCAGAATTATTGCAGCAAGGGCATTGGGTATTCAAGCGCCGGGTGTAACAGTAAATCGCTATTGTGCATCGGGGTTGGAAACGATTGCAATGGCTACTGCAAAAATTCGTTCCGGTATGGCTGAGTGTATCATTGCAGGTGGTACAGAAAGTATGAGTTTAGTGCCTACGGCAGGATGGAAAACAGTTCCATCTTACAATATAGCAAAAGATGCTCCTGATTATTATCTCAATATGGGACTAACAGCGGAAGCAGTGGCAAAAGATTATCAGATAAGCCGGGAAATGCAAGATGAGTTTTCTTTTCACTCACATCAAAAAGCGATTGCAGCAATAAAAGACGGTCATTTTAAATCAGGCATTTTACCAATAACAGTAGAAGATGTTTATGTAGATGCAAAAGGTAAGAGGCAAACAAAATCATACGTTGTGGATACAGATGAAGGACCACGTGCAGATACTTCATTGGAAGTGTTGGCAAAACTGAAACCGGCATTTGCACAAGGCGGCACAGTTACTGCCGGAAACTCATCTCAAACATCAGACGGATCTGCATTTGTAATTGTGATGGGCGAGAAGATGATGAATGAATTAGGATTAAAACCAATCGGACGATTGGTAAATAGTGCCGTAGCAGGCGTGGATCCTCGTATTATGGGCATTGGTCCTGTTGCGGCAATACCAAAGGTGTTGCAGCAAAGCGGAATGAATCTTTCTCAAATTGATTTAATAGAATTGAATGAAGCATTTGCAGCACAGTCGGTTGCAGTAATCAGAGAAGCCGGATTGGATCCTGCTAAAGTAAACGTCAATGGTGGCGCTATTGCACTCGGCCATCCTCTTGGGTGTACCGGAGCAAAATTGACCATACAGAATCTACACGATATGAAAAGGCTGGGCAAAAAGTATGGAATGATTACAGCCTGTGTAGGTGGTGGGCAGGGAATTGCCGGTATTATTGAAAATTTGTAGCTTTTTCAGTTTCGTCATTCATTTTTGTTCCACTTGATTGTTAATCGTTCGTTTTAGGCATAAAGATTGTTTGGAAATTCTAAAATTAATTTTAGTTTTATTTTCAAATACTGTCTTTCGTTTTTGTTTCTTAGGGCAGTTTAAAATCAATGCTTATGGACAGAAGAGAGTTTCTGGCTGCACACCGCAATCGGCACAAAGTAGAAGACAGTGGTTCTTCTAAACCTTTCCGCACTTTGTCCGGCATCAATCCTTACACAGGCACATGGAGTGAAAATGAAGTCATTCATTTGCTGAAGAGAACTATGTTTGGAGCTGCAAAAGCAGATATAGATTATTTTAAAACAAAGACATTATCACAGGCAGTAGATGAGTTGCTTACGCCTACAGCACCCGCACCTGCCATACCTATTAAAGAATATGTTACTTCTGTAAGTGCCGCTAATCCGGATGGGAATATTGCACAAGGCACTACTTGGGTCAACGATATTAATGGCGATGGCACAGTGCAATCACAACGCAGGGCTTCCTATAAAAAATGGTGGGTGGGTGTAATGGTTAATCAGGATCGTAGTATTCGTGAAAAATTATTGATGTTTTTGATTGATCATTTTGGCAATGAAACAGTAGATGTGGGCAATGCAAACTGGATATATAAACAACATGATTTAATCAGACAAAATGTTTTAGGAAATTTCAAACAATTAGTGGATGCTATCACCAAAGATGTATCGATGCTTCGCTACCTCAATGGCTATTTGAATAATGCTTCAGCGCCGGATGAGAACTATGGTAGAGAATTGATGGAACTATTCACTATTGGCAAAGGGCCTGATTCAAAATACACAGAAAGTGATGTAAAAGAAGCTGCTAAAGTACTTACAGGTTGGCAAATAAACGGCACTACTTATAATTCTATGTTTACGCCTTCAAGACATAGTACTGTCAATAAAACATTTTCTTCTTTTTTTGGAAATACAGTTATTACCGGAAGAACAGGCGCAACAGCGGGGCAATTGGAATTAACTGATTTACTCAATATGATTTTTGCACAACAAGAGCCTGCAAAATTTATTGTAAGAAAATTTTATCGGTGGTTTGTATATTATGATATTGATGCTGCAGTAGAAGCAAATGTAATTACTCCTTTAGCGGATATTTTCCGCACCAATAATTATCAGATTGTACCGATGCTTGCTGCACTGCTTAAGAGTGAACATTTTTTTGATGTAATGAATCGTGGGTGTTATATCAAAACACCGGCGGATCATATTATTGGCTCTATCAGAGAAATGAATACACAATTCCCCTCTCTTACTGATTGGAGTACTAACTATGGTATGTGGAGTTTGTTTAATAACTGGATGGTAAATATGGGACAAAATTTGCACGACCCACCTAATGTATCGGGAATGCCACCTTACTATCAAGAACCCAGTTTTCATGAATTATGGATTAATTCAGATTCATTACCCAAACGAAATCAATTTACCGACACAATGATTTTGAATGGCTATTCAGTGAATAATATCAGAGTGCAATTTAATTGTGTGGCTTTTGCACAACTATTGCCCAATCCCGGAAATCCTAATGACTTGATTGATGATGCATTGAGAATATTCTTTAGGAATGACTTATCAGCGCAATCAAAAGCACAAATTAAAACACAAATATTACTTACCGGTCAGCAATGGGATTATTATTGGGCTAATGCATGGGCAGCATATACATCAAATCCTACTACAGCCAATTTTAATACAATCAATGCAAGACTGAAAAGTTTGTTTCAATACTTTTTTAATCTTTCTGAATACCAATTAATGTAAATCTATTCATTATCAAAATTAGAATATGAAAAGAAAAGATTTTTTACTCAGTACGCTTCCTGCTGCGGCTATACTGCCCGAAGTGATAAATGGGTATTCGGTAAAAGCACTGAATGAAAATTCACCTTTGGTGCAAGCGTTAATGCGTGGTCTTACACTTACCGACCACGTTTTGGTAATCATTCAACTTTCCGGTGGAAATGATGGTTTGAATATGGTGTTACCGATTAGTGATTACACCAATTATTATAATGCAAGAACTAATATTGCCATTGCACAAAACAAAATTCTTACACTTGCCGGAGTGAGCGGAACAGGAATACATCCTGCTATGACTGGTTTGCAATCACTGTTTACCGATGGTAAAGCAAAAGTCATACAAGCAGTTGGCTATCCACAACCCAACTTTTCTCACTTCAGGGCTACCGATATATGGATGAGTGGTAGTAACAGTGATCAAGAGGTATATAATGGTTGGGCAGGTCGTTATTTGAATTATGAATATCCAAACTTTCCAACAGGCTATCCCAATAGTAATATGCCTGATCCCTTAGCGATACAAATAGGTTCTACTACTACACTTACAACGCAAGGGCCAAGTGTAAATATGGCAATGAGTATTACCAATCCAACTTCTTTCTATAATTTGGTAACCGGTGTAGTAGATCCAGTGCCTAACACAAAAGCCGGAAAAGAGTTGAAATTTATACGCACCATCAATCAGCAAACACAGAAGTATGCTACATCTATAAAAAACGCAGCAAATGCAGTGACACAACAAAGCACATATCCATCCAACAACTCATTAGCCGATCAATTAAAAATTGTAGCACGTTTGGTGAAAGGTGGTTTGAAGACCCGAATTTATATGACAAGTTTTGGCGGATTTGATACACATTCCGTTCAGGTTACCAACGGCGATACTTCTATAGGAGCACACGCTACCTTATTAGGTCGTGTATCCGATGCCATCAAAGCATTTCAAGATGATTTAAAATATCTTGGTGTTGAAGATAGAGTAATTGGTATGACCTACAGTGAATTTGGAAGAAGAATAAAATCAAACTCCAGTACTGGAACCGACCATGGTTCAGCTGCACCTATGTTCTTATTTGGGTCCAAAATAGTTCCCGGTATGTTGGGTACTAATCCTACAATACCAACTGTGGCAACGGTGAATGATAATGTGCCAATGCAATATGATTTCAGAAGTATTTATTCTTCTATCATGCAAAATTGGTTTTGCTTAGATAAAACGGTAGTGGATGGTTTGTTTCCTCCAAATATCAATAATCAGTTGCAAAATCTGCCCATTGTAAAACCGGGCTCTTGCACCAATACAACACCTCCTTCCGGCAATATAGATAAAGTAATATGGAACAGTCCTGCACCTTATTCTAAAAACACAACTATTTATTTTAAAACGCAAGGAGGACATACATTACTTCAGATTTTTGATACGCTTGGAAGGCTGATTACAACTTTAATTGAAAAAGATTATGCAGGTCCCGTCAGCGATCAAATACAATTTAATGCAGAAAGATTGCCCACCGGTATTTACTATGCACGTTTACAAAACGGAATAAATCAGACTGTTTGGCCAATGCTAAAAGTGCGAGAGTAAGATGTAGAAGATACTGAATGAAATAGGCAAGGTTATTATCAACGATTAGCTAATAACCATGAAAGGATTGCTTAATATTATTTCAATAGATTTTTAGTTTGTGCCTTAGGTTCAAAGGCATAACAAGCTTTAAACTGTTTTATAAAATCATTCTACACTTTTCAACACTTCTTTCTTACTCTTAATTCCTGATTGGTCTTCCGCTTTTCAATACGCTTTGTATTCTTTCCAATGTTTTCTTTTCTCCGCAAAGAGATAAAAAGGCTTCTCTTTCTAAGTCTAATATGTATTGTTCAGAAACAAATGTTGGTTCACTCAAGTCGCCACCACACATTACATAAGCTAATTTTTTTGCAACAACAGAGTCATGATCGGTAGCGTACTTTGCAGTATTCATTCCATGTATGCCTGAATAAAGTGCGCCTAATGCAGAGCGTCCTAATACTTTAATATCATTTCTTTGTACGGGAGCAACATAGCCACTATCAAAAATTTCTATCACAGATTTTTTTGCATCGGCAATGCGTCTGCCTTGATTCATTACTATTTCATCCAAGCCTTTGCGATACACTCCGTTTTGAAAACCTTCGTGTGCCGAAGTGGCTACCTTAGCAGTTGCAATAGTAAGAAAACGATTTTTCAATGTGATTGTTTCCGGCTCGTCTTCATGCATTTCATCGTAAGCTCTCAATGTAAATTCTTTGGTGCCGCCTCCACCCGGAATCAAACCAACGCCCAACTCAACAAGTCCGGTATAAGTTTCTGCAGCAGGATGACATTTATCCGCATGCAGACTTAATTCGCAAGCGCCGCCCAATGCTAATCCATGTGGTGCAACGACAACCGGAATAGAAGAATAACGTGTTCGCATCATTGTATTTTGAAACATACGAATGGCCATATCCAATTCATCATAGTCTTGTTCTATGGCCAGCATAAATATCATTCCTACATTAGCACCGGCCGAAAAATTAGCGCCTTCATTTGCAATGACCAAGCCCTTGTAATTTTTTTCTGCTTTATCAATTGCTGTACTGATACCACTTAATACATCACCACCGATGCTGCCCATTTTGGTAAACCATTGCAAGCCGAGTACATCGTCGCCAAGATTGTATAAACGACAGCTTCCATTCTTCCACACTTCTTTATCTGTGAAGTTGCTCATTACAATAAATGCTTCGCCGCCGGGTAAAGCTTTGTAAGATTTGGAAGCAGGGTCATAGCAATATTTTTTCCCGTTTTCTACTTTATAAAAACTTTTATTTCCGATAGCGAGCATTTCTTCAATCCAAGGTGCTACTTTGTAGCCGGATGCTTTCAATGCTTCTGTAGTCTTTGCAACGCCTAAAACATCCCAACTCTCAAAAGCACCGATTTCCCAACCAAAGCCTGCCATCATTGCATCATCTACTCTATAAAGTTCATCACTGATTTCAGGAATACGGTGTGAGATATAAGAGAATAAACCATAATGAAATAAGCGATAAAATTCTCCCGCCTTGTCTTGCCCTGCTACAAGCATTTTTAATCGGCTATACAAATCATCTATTGGTTTGGCGGCTTCAAGAGTTGCAAATTTTGGTTTTACTCTTGGCCCATACTCAAGTGTGTCTAAGTTTAATGTCAATATTTCTTTTTCACCATTTACATTTTTAGTCTTTTTGAAAAATCCTTGACCTGTTTTATCGCCGAGCCAATTATTAGCAATCATTTTATCTAACCATGCGGGAATTGTAAACTGATCCTTTGCTTCATCATTGGGGCAATTTTCAGCAACACCTTTTGCTACTTTTACCAATGTATCCAAACCTACTACGTCGCCTGTGCGAAATGTTGCAGATTTTGGTCTGCCGATAATGGGGCCGGTCAATGCTTCTATTTCATCTACACTCAATTTCAATTTTTCTTTGATGTTCATGATTGACATCATGCTAAACACCCCGACTCTGTTTGCAATAAAAGCAGGTGTGTCTTTACACAGCACCGTTGTTTTTCCTAAAAATAAATCACCATACTCCATCAAAAAATTAATTACTTCCGGATCGGTATAAGGAGTAGGAATAATTTCTAATAACCTTAAGTAGCGTGGTGGATTAAAAAAGTGTGTGCCACAAAAATGTTTTTTAAAATCATCACTTCTTCCTGCTGCCATCAGGTGAATTGGAATGCCTGATGTGTTGGACGTTATTAAAGTACCCGGCTTTCTGTATTGATCTACTTGCTCAAATACTTTTTGTTTGATGTCTAATCGCTCTATCACTACTTCTATAATCCAATCACAAGAAGCAATATCTTTCATATTGTCTTCGAAGTTTCCCGTGGTAATTTTTTTTACAACATCTTTATAATAAACAGGTGATGGATTACTTTTTATTGCAGCCGAAAGTGCATCATTTACGATTTTATTTCTTTCTGAAGATTTAGCATCAGCAGCAATATCTTTTGGAACAATATCTAATAGTATTACTTGAAGACCTGCTCCTGCAAAGTGGCATGCGATTCTAGAACCCATAACACCGCTACCTAATACAGCTACCTTTTTAATTATCCTTTTTGACATAAAATAAAATTAGTTAGTTATGCAACCATTTATTGAACGAAGATAAGTTATTTTAGTTTTTACAAAATAAACGTATCGTAATTTTTCTTAGCCAGATAAAGGGATTTTACTGTATCTAAAAATATAGAAAAGAGAAAATGGTAAAATAGAAGGATTTGAAATTTTATTTCCGAACTTAGTGTGAGAATTGTCTTAATATCCAAAAATTGAAAATACCTGCTCAATGAATCTATTATCTTCATTCGGTAAAAGAATTCCCGATTATTTTTCTGTAGTAAAAAATAATTTGGCTGACATTAATTTAAATTTGAATTTATCAGCTGATTTAATCATCCACACAAGCATAGACTTCCAAGCTACCTATTTTAATGAAAGTGCTAAAATTGTTTTTAATTGTACCGATGAAGAGATTCCCAGTATTAATTTATTAGATATTGATGATATTAAAATTGTAGGATGGAGTGTAGAAGATGTGAAAGCGGATCTTTTTAAAACAGGTTTTTGGGAAGGGCATGCTACATACCAGCATTATGTAGGAAAAACATTGGAATATAAGGTAACGATTACGCTTGTATCTGATTCTTCAAATAAGCCACTCTACTTTGTAATAGTTTGTAATAATCTGGAAGCATTTGCCCGGAAAGAGTTAGAGCTAGCCGCTGCTGATAAAAAGTTTAATGGGCTGCTCAATGCACTTTCGAGCGGTGTTATGCTCATGGATACAAAAGGGAAAATATTATTATGCAATAAAAACGCAACGGAGATTCTTGGAATTACGGAAGAATATTTGTTAGTAGAAGGTAGTTTAAATAGCAAAACATGGAAAGGAATAAAACCGGATGGCACCCCTTTCCCAATCGAACAATATCCTGCATTAGTGAGTTTGCAAACAGGTTTTCCGCAAAGAAATGTAGTGATGGGTTTTGAAAAAGAAGACGGGCAAATGAATTGGGTATCTATTAACACTGAGGCATTGATTCATCTCGGGGAGTTTAGCCCTTATGCAGTGGTCGTTTCTATGACAGATATTACTCAATTTGTTTTAGCAGAGCATGAGCTGACAATTAGCAATGAACGATTTGATTATGCGGCAAAAGTCACTTCTGATGCTATATGGGATTTTGATTTGAAAAAAAATGAAATTTATAGAAGTGAAACATTTGTAAAACTTTCGGGATATGCATCTGAACATATTGGGAAAAGTCTTGATTGGTCAATGAGTAAAATTCATCCGGAGGATGTAGAACGTGTAAAAGATAGTTTAGATAAGGCATTGTTAGCAAAAAATGAACGCTGGCAAGATGAATACAGATTTATTTATGCTGACGGTACTTACAAAATAATTAAAGACTCAGCTATAATTCTCTATGAGCAAGATCAACCGGTGCGTATGATAGGAGCAATAAAAGACATTACTGAAGCTAGACGTATGAAACAACAGTTGATAGATGAACAAGCAAAAGCTCAAAAAAATATTGCATTGGCAGTACTTCAAGCGCAAGAAAGAGAAAAGCTAAATATCAGCAGCGAACTGCACGATAATGTGAACCAAATAATCTTAAGCGCCAAACTCTATATGGAGACTGCAAAGCAAACGCCGGAGAATGCAGACAAACTTTTGGAGAAGGCTATTGAATATCAAATGTTGGCGATGCACGAGATTAGAAAACTTTCTCATTCATTAAATACCTTGTCTGTAAGATCATCTTCTTTGCATGAAAATATTGTAAATGTTGTACACAACTTGGAAGCTTTCAAAAATATCAAAGTGAATGTGGGCATTGATTCGGAAATAGAAAAACAATTAACGGAAACTGTTAAATTACATCTTTACAGAATTATTCAAGAGCAGTCTAATAATATAATCAAATATGCCGATGCTTCTTTAGTGAGTATTCTATTGGAAAGAAATGGAAATATGAATGTGTTAATCGTTTCTGATAATGGAAAAGGATTTGATACTGCAAAACAAGACAATGTAGGCATCGGTTTAATCAATATGAATAATCGGGCAATTGCAATAGGTGGCAAAATTATTATTCAATCTGCTCCCAGTGAAGGATGCGTTCTTAAAGTGGAGTTTCCTTAGTCAATTATTTCTCGAGAAAACGTATAAAAAAAGTCTGACTTTTTTGATCTGACCTTTTTGTAAAAAATTATTGTATCCATTAGCTGACATTAGAGCCGGGTGCAACTAAGTTTTCAGGTTTGAGTAATTGTAGCGTTCCGTCTTTATCTTCTGCAGTCAATATCATTCCTTGACTTTCTATTCCTTTCATTTTTCTTGGTGCAAGATTCGTTACAACTACAACCTGTTTTCCCACCATTTCTTCTGGTTTGTATCGTAATGCAATACCGGAAACGATGGTTCTTTTTTCTGCTCCTAAATCAACTTCTAATTTTAGAAGTTTATCTGCTTTCTCTACTTTCTCGCAAGCAGTAACAGTTCCTGCTTTTAATTCCAATTTTGCAAAATCATCATAGACGATTTCAGACTTCGCAGTTGTGTTTTTTATTTCTTCCACTTTTTTATTTGTTTCTTTTGTTAAACCGGATTTTAATTTTTCTATTTGAGCATCTATTTCGCTATCCTCCATTTTTCTAAATAAAATTTCCGGTGAGCGAAGCGAATAGCCTGTTTTGAGTAAATTCAATTTGCCTGCATTTTCCCATTCCAGCATTTTGTCCACTACTTTCATCATGTACAACATTTTTTTTGCCGTATTCGGCAAGAATGGATTAATGAGTATAGATAGGTTGGCACACAATTGTAAACAGATATAAATGCAATTATCTATTTGCTTTTGCGCATCTGGATTTTCGGTTAATTGTTTTGCCACAATCCATGGCTCTTTTTTCTGCATGTATTGATTGCCTTTTCTGGCTAATTCAATCACTTGAAAAAGTCCATCTCTGAAATGATAATACTCTAAGGCTGATTGAACAGAACCTTTTGTATTTTCGAACTCTGCTATAATTGTTTTATCATTTTCATCTAAAATGTCTTGATGAAAAACTGGGACTTTGCCGCCACAGAGTTTGTGCATCAATACAAAAGTTCTATTGACAAAATTCCCAAACACATCGCTGAGCTCGCTTCGGTAAGCGGTTTGAAAACCTTTCCATGTAAATTCACTATCCTTTGTTTCTGGAGCTATGCTTGTGAGGTAATAACGTAATGCATCCACCATCTGGCCGCCGCCATTATCTTTTTTTACAAAGTCATTAATGTAGTCACGCATTTCAAGTTTCCAGTTGCGGCTGGTACTCATTTTATCTCCCTCGAGATTTAAAAATTCATTGGCAGGCACATTGTCGGGCAAAATATTGCCATGCAATTTGAGCATGATTGGAAATATAATACAATGAAAAACGATATTGTCTTTTCCAATAAAATGAACCAATTTTGTTTCTTTATCTTCCCAATAAGGGCGCCAGTCTTTGTCATTATCAATTGCCCATTGTTTTGTAGCGCTGATATAACCAATTGGTGCATCAAACCATACATATAATACTTTACCATCTGCACCTTGCACCGGCACTTTGATTCCCCAGTCCAAATCTCTCGTTACGGCTCTTGATTGTAATCCGCCTTCAATCCATCCTTTGCATTGTCCCACTACATTTGCACGCCAGTCATTCTTGTGTTCTTCCAAAATCCATTTCTTTAAAAATTCTTCGTGCTTGCCTAATGGAAGATACCAGTGTGTTGTTTTTTTCTTAATGGGTTTTGAACCGCTTAATGTACTAATTGGATTGATTAATTCTTCGGGGCTTAATGCTTTGCCACAATTTTCGCATTGATCGCCATAAGCTCTATCGCTTCCACAGTTGGGACAAGTGCCTTTTATGTATCGGTCTGCAAGAAATGTTTTTGCTGCTTCGTCAAAATATTGCTCGGTTTCTTTTAGTTCTAATTCACCTGCATCATTCAGCTTTGTAAAAAAGGCTTGTGCTGTTTCATGATGAAGTGGCGAAGATGTTCTGTGATAAATATCAAAACTGATACTCAGGTCTGCAAAGTCCTGTTTCATTGCTTCATGATATTTATCAATAATAGCTTGTGGAGTAGTCCCTTCTTTTGCGGCCTGAATGGGAATTGCAGTACCATGCTCATCGCTGCCGCAAACGAATACGACATCTCGCTTTTGTGCCCGTAAGTAGCGCACATATATATCTGCAGGAATATATGCACCTGCTAAGTGCCCGATGTGTTTTAAACCATTGGCGTAGGGTAGGGCAGAAGTAATTAAATATCTTTTTGGATTATCCATAATTGAATTGTCGTAAATAATCCGCAAAAATAGTTAAACAAATGCAACCGATTTTGATAATTTAGAAAGTTTACGTTTGTTGCATATTCTTCGTTAAGCCCTCATGAGCAAATCAAGGAAAAGTTTATTTTTAAGAATATTGTAATTTGTTTTTATCTCTACATTAGATTTGATTATTAAGGAAGTAGTTTGAACTATAGAGTTACCTGCTTTTGTTATTTGTACCTCTTTGAGCAGATTTTGTCTGAACGTTGCTAATATAGCTGATTGATATTTTGTGGGGATCGACTTATTCTTTTTTAAATTTATTTTTTGCTTTAAATCTTTGAGATGGAGATTCTGTATGAATAATAGATCAAAGTAGAAGTTAAATTCATTATGATTATGTAGTTGCAGCAAAATATTCAATTGATTCATGCTGAGTGATTTTAAAACCTGAACAGCATCGGGTGCATCAGGAAAATACAGTGCGAACTGCTGCATTTTTTTCAACTCTTTAAGACTGAATAGGTTTTCATCCGGTTGTGATATTTTCTTTAAATATTTATTGTCGACTGATTGTACTCTTGTTTTTTTAATAGCTTGATTTTTTTGATTTAAAGTAGCTCCTATTTCCCAATACAAATAGCTGAAATGCTCGACTAATCCTTCCTTTACCTGATTTTTATAATCGTTTATTAAATTGATGAGTGATTCATAATGTATTAAATGCTTTGGGATTTTTTGAATTTGTTTTGTTGATATTAGATGGGGAAATATTTTATTCGTAAATGTGTTAATGAAAAAAGAGGTTATGCTCTTGTCGTTTATTTCAATTATGTGCTTGAGTGTTTCCGCATCTTTTTTGTTTTTCTTACTGCTCAACAATTGATGCAAATCAGCAGTTGTTTCTTTATTGGTTGCGGTATATTTATTTAACCGGATAGCTTGTTTTAATTCCTGAGTACTTAACCCTTGTTTTATTTTTAGATTAAAATAAAATTGTTGCTTATTTGAATTAGATACTTTTAATAGTTCTAATATATCATCCCAATCAACAAGATATAATTCATAATTATCTTTAGTAAGTTGAGGAAAGGATTTATAAAATTGCAGCATTTGAGATAACCCTTTCTCGTCAAAAATTTGTCCGTAGTGTAGAGCTAACCATTCTGAAACAAAGTGAATATTTTCTTTTTTGGTTTTTGACTGTCGTTGGTCATTCTGTAAATCATGAAAATACTTTCCTATATTCCAAAATAGTAATAAAGTTTTACTGTTGATGGATTGTTTGATAATATCCCTTCTTCGTGCAAGAATTTTTGAGATTTCGGATGTTAGTTTATTTTCATTATCCATAATAGTATTAAAGATAATAATTTTCGTAGGCAGATTCAACTAACAAGTGCAACTTTTTAATCTTTTCGTTCACTTCTTTCTTAAATTTTTTTAAAGTATTTTAGCAAAATGATAAAACTACCTCCGTTTTTAAAGAAAGGCGATACAATAGGAATGGTATGCCCCGCCGGTTTCATGGCTGCAGAAAAAGTAACCACTTGTATTGCAACATTAAAAGAGTGGGGCTATAATGTAAAAGTGGGTAAAACTGTTGGCGGTCATTCCGAAACTTATTTTTCCGGTACTGATGAAGAAAGGCTGATTGATTTTCAAAATATGTTGGATGACGTTGATGTGAAAGCTATTCTATGTGGGCGAGGCGGATATGGAACGGGAAGGATTATTGATTCTATTGATTTTAAAAAGTTTAAAAAATCACCTAAGTGGATTATCGGCTATAGCGACATTACTGTTTTACATGCACATATCTATTCCAATTTTGGAATTTCAACGATTCATTCACCAATGGCTGCTGCCTTCAATGATGGGGGCAATACAAATGAATATGTGCTTTCGCTTCGTGATGTATTGAAAGGGAAAAAAACAACTTATCACTGTGATGGTCATTTTTTGAATCGCAAAGGCGAAGGTATGGGTGAATTAATAGGAGGGAATCTTGCAATGTTGGCACATTTGATTGGTTCTCGTTCGGATATAAATACAAAAGGAAAAATTCTTTTTATTGAAGATGTAGGCGAGTATCAATACAATATTGACCGTATGATGCACCAATTAAAAAGAGCAGGAAAACTAAAAGATCTGAATGGACTTGTGTTTGGAATTTTCTCTGATACAAAAGATACAGAGAGGCCTTTTGGTTCTGAGTTTCATCAAATGCTTTTTGATATTGTAAGTGAATATAAATATCCTGTTTGTTTTGAATTTCCGGTGAGCCACACCGATAAAAATTATGCAATAAAAATTGGCGTGCGCCATCAATTGAAAGTGGGTAAAACGAAAGTTCAATTGAAAGAATTATTGTAGCCTTAAAATAGAGTCTAACTTATCGGTCAATTCTTTGAATTGAAAAAGATCATTATGGCTTCCGCCTTCAATGGTAATAAATTCATCGCCTTGTTTCAGTAATGGTTTAAGTCTAATCGCATTGCTGTAAGTTACCAGCCGATCATCAGTGCCTTGAAAAATGGTAATAGGCGCTTTTACTTTTGGTAAATAACGGTAAGTGGGCAATTCGTAATGCAACATCCAGCGTATAGGATAGATAGGTAAATAATGACTGATGACAGAAGGAAAATCATAGTAAGGAGTTTCTAAAATTAGTTGCTTACACTGATTGATAGATGCCAACTGAGCTGCAATGCCCGTACCCATACTTTTGCCAAAGATGATGATGCTTTCCGGTTTAAAACGCTGTAATGCCATTTGATAAACCCTGTGCGCCCAGTCATATAGTTTTTCTTCAGTCAGTTTGCCGGTGCTTTTTCCATATCCGGGATAGTCAATCATCAATACTTCATATCCATGCCTTGTGAAGTACGGCATAAAACGATTGTACCAAGAAATATTTCTTTTGTTGCCATGAAAATATAGAACAACTCCTTTTGTGATAGTATCAGTACTTAAAAAATTGATCAGGCTTATAGTGTCTTTTTCGTATACAGCCATTCGTAGTTCTTTATGTGGCTCCGGAAAATTGTAACGATGATTATTTTTTAATGTAACGGGGTGAAACAAAATGGCATCTTGCAAAAAATACAATGCAATGCCGCCTGCAACATATATTATAAAAATTATTTTTAGCCATTTAATTGCTTTGCGCTTCCACATATTAACCAAAATTGTATTTTCTAATGTTGTGCAAAGATTAAATTAAAAAGGGACAATTTTGATTGCCCCTTTAGTAATAATTGGTACGGATTAATATCTGTTAAAATATTCTTTGATGCGTGTGAGCGCTTTGTTTTGCAAGTCATTAATTAGGTTTCGTGATATTTCGTTTTCCGGTGGTGGCAACTGCGTTCTGCGATTGATCAGTTGTCTATCTGTATCACTCAATGCTCTTTCGTCGCCGGTGTAAGTGGCAAACTCAGTTTCCCATCGGTTAGTACTCCAAAAATTATCATTCCACAACCATCGGCCATCGGCATCTCTTAAACTTACTTGCATGTTTCCCTGAGAAATCATCTGCCTTTTGGTTGTTGTTATTTCTGCCGTTACAGTTCCATATACTTTTACAATTGAATCGGGCTTATATACGATTTCTCTTATTACCACTTCTTTAGTTACCTTTCTTGTACTGCGATTATCAACATATCTGCCAATGTCCATTGTGTTCAAACGGGTATCTAAAACTTCATCTACTCTGATATTGTCTCTGCGTGCATCCCAATCGTTGTAAAATTTTACAAAATTATTTCTACCATAGAATTGAAGATTGTGCAATAATTCGTTTTCAAAATTCTGCGCACCATAATTTATGTTATTGTTATTGTAGGTGCTGTAATTATAGTTCCAAGGCTGTTGTAATGGCAGTATGATAATGTTGGTCACAGCATTTTGATAGGCTTCATCCATTTTTACAATAGCATCTCTATCGTTTGGTCGGAATTTCAACGCTGTTTTAAACTCATTATAAGCATCTTGGAAATTTTTTTTGTTATAACCATTCATTAGTGAAAGGCCTCTGCTATAACGTACATCAGCGGCTTTATCCGAATACGTAGCGATGTAAGATGAATAATCAGTAGGTTGAATAATATTGTTTATTTCAGGCACTTTATTTATTGCATTATACATTTTTTGCAATGCAGTATATTCGTTATACAACCATTCCCATTTTAATTCATTGGTGCTTTCATTATTTCTTCTGATTTTATTTTCATGGCCGGTAAGTGCATATTGATAAGCATCTTGAATCATGCTTATTAGTTTAACATCATTCGGGTCTTTTTGCAATTTCTTAGCTGCCAGCTCTACGGCTTCATCATAGTTGCCTTTGTCATACAGTTTACTTACTGTCTTGCAACTAAACAGCGTAGCGCTAAACATCAGTGAAATAAGTATGTAGATTTTTGATTTCATAATAGCCTCCTTTTACTTTAAGTACTGTTCAAATAATAGTCCAATAAGAAGCCAAAAGAAGCTAATTAGAAAAACATTAACAGATGAATGATAATAACTTAATATTTCAAAATATCTCTGATAAAATGGTGGTATTCGGGAAAAGAAGGCAAATTGTTATGTCCGCCTCCTTGAATACGAATGAGTGTAATTTTGTTAGGATTGATTTTTTGTAGTGCTTCACTTTGTTTTATCGGAATCAACCAGTCTTTCGTGCCGTGGATAATATAGGTGTGACATTTCACATTGGGTAACCATTTATCTGTGCGCAAGTGATAACGGAGTACAAATCTTACAGGCAAAATAGGTAAGAACCTTTCTATCACTCTTAGAAAGTTAAAATACGGAGCATCCAAAATTAAATATCTTGGATTGTTATCAGATGCCAGTTTGGTAGCAAATCCGCTACCCATACTTCTGCCGTATATGATTAAGTGATCTTCATTATATTTTTCGTTTAATCTATCATACACAAATTGCATATCGTTCAACATATCTTTTTCACTACGCTTTCCGGTGCTTTTGCCAAAACCGCGGTAGTCAACGAGTACAACATCGTAATCATATCGGTAAAAGTCTTTTGCGTAGCGTGCCCATCCTTTTATACTTCGTGTATTTCCGTGAAAATAAAGTATCAAACCTTTGGGATTTTCTCTGTAAAAATGTAAACCATTGATGCGTACGCCTTGTTCAATATCAAAAAAATATTCTTTGAAAGGTGCATCATATCGAAATTGAAAATCCTGTTTTAGCTTTTCAGGTTTGAAAATAAGTCGCTCCTGAAGCAGATAAGCTAATACTGATAGTATTGCTATACCAATTAAAATATACCCAACAAATGGAGGCAAGCAAATAGTTTTGTAGCCTTGAAGATATTAAGAATTCTTTTATTGGTTCAATCTTCTTAGTGGTAATCGTTGTACGTCGCCAATAATCAATGGAAATTTTTCGACAGTTACATTACCTTGGTCAAGACCAAAACCTTTTTCTTCGGAAAGGCTTACTTCTTTGAGCCAGAAGTAACATTGCATTATGACTCTTTCAAAGAAAGGAAGTTCTCTATCCTGGCTCAGATATTTTTCCAATACTACAAATTGAAAATCGCCCGGGGCTCTGTTTTTGTCAAAGGTTTCATACTTGGCCGAAATATTAATTTCTCGTTTTGCAGCTAGTTCTTCAACAACTTGCTGAAACAATAAATTGATACGTGGTTGTCTTCTGAATCCGAGCTTGAAATCAATACGGATAATCTCATTGGGTATAATATGCTCTACAGTATAGTCGCAAGTATATGGTTCATCCAGCGTATCAACGTGTACAAACCAATAGATGTCTGCCCGTTTTGGTTTTTTATTGAGAATGGAATAAATGATTTTATGTTCAATTTCTTTATCATTATTGGCACTTGTCAGATATACTAAGTGTGTGGCATATTTCGGTATCATTCGGTCATTACTCAATTCCTGAATTTTTGGTAGGTAGTGCTCCATGCGAACAAATTCCACATAACGATTTTTAATTTTTCGGGCACGATACCAGATATACATAACGGCAAATAAGATTCCTCCTACAATTAATGCTACATAACCGCCGTGAGGAAATTTGCTTAGGTTGGCTCCTAAGAATGCTCCTTCAATCGTAAAATATACGATGAGGTATAAATAAATGAAAATGGGTTTTGTTCTTTTAAGGACAAGATAATTGGCGTATAAAATGGAAGTAGCAATCATACAGAGCGTAATGGCCAATCCGTATGCCGCCTCCATATTATCTGACTTTCTAAAATGTAATACAATGCCAATACAACCTACGAATAGCAAAAGATTTACACCGGGAATATACAATTGGCCTCTTTCTTCAGAGGGATATTTGATTTTCAATTTTGGCCAAAGGTTCAGACGTATTGCTTCGCCTACCAGTGTGTAAGCTCCTGAAATAAGTGCCTGACTGGCTATAATGGCTGCTACTGTTGCAATGATGATTCCTGTTAATCGAAACCAGTCGGGCATGATGCCGAAAAACGGATTCAATGCATAAGTATCGAATTGCTGATGATTATAATTGGCCAGAATCCAAGCTCCTTGACCTAAGTAATTCAGGAGAAGGCAAACTTTTATAAAAATCCAAGATACTTGAATATTGCCACGACCACAGTGTCCTAAGTCGCTATAAAGCGCTTCTGCTCCGGTAGTACAAAGAAATACAGCGCCTAAGATCCAAAAGCCATTTGGATAATTGACTAATAAATTAATCGCATGAGCAGGATTGAATGCATGGAAAATACGCCCATAATCAAAAAGATGAATACTGCCCATAATCGCCAGCATGATGAACCAGATAAACATTATCGGCCCAAAGAATTTACCAATCGATCCCGATCCGAATTGCTGCATTAAAAACAGCAACGTAAGGATAATTATGGTTATAGTTATAATTGTATTAGTTGATATTTCTCCTACTGCCGGTATTTGTTTTAGACCCTCGATAGCGGCAGTGACCGTTACCGGAGGTGTAATCATACCATCTGCTATAAGTGCTGCACCACCAATCATGGCAGCGATAACCAGCCATTTTCTTCTCCGTTTTACAAGAGTATATAGAGAGAAAATGCCACCCTCGCCTTTGTTATCTGCTTTGAGTGTTAGAATCATGTACTTTACTGTCGTCTGGAGTGTAAGTGTCCAAATGATGCAGGAAAGGCTTCCTATAATCAGATCTTCTGATACCTCTTTTGAATTTACAATGGCTTTAAAAACGTAAAGCGGTGATGTGCCGATATCGCCAAAAATAATTCCAAGAGCTATCAAAAGCCCAAGGGCAGAAACTTTTTTTGTATTAATGGACATAGTGTGTTGGTCGGTAAGTTATTACTGAGAAGTTAACTTTGATTTTAACAGGCAAATTTATAGCACTTGTTATCAAGTAATAAAATTTATTCTTTAATTTTTTTCCGAACTTGTTTTTAAGCACAAAAGAACAGTTGTAAGTGTAAAATGAAAATGCACTTTTCGGTTTTTATTACTACAAAGTTGAATTTGAGTATAATGTAAAGTTGGGGGCAGTAAAATTTTGACCATCGCTTTGGCTTATTTTTGAGAATCATAACTTGTGATTGATTTTTATGGAAAAAATACTCAGAGAATGCAACTAACTTCGGGGTATAATAGTCAGCAATGTAATTTGGGTAATTGCCGCATCCGTTGATAGTGGAAATAATTTAATAAACTGAACTTATTTATATGAACATTATGATGAAGAAGCGAGTTTTATTTTTTCTTTTTTTCGTTGCAGTTGTTTTGCAGGGGAGTGCTCAAAAAATTGTTTATTCAGAGCCGGATAAAGACGATACTCGAAAAATGGTTTTTGAAATTGCAGGAAAAGTAAGTGGAAATTTTTTAATCTATAAAAACACAAGAGCTAATCGGCATCTTATTTCTGTGCTGGATAATGACATGAAAGAAATTGCATCTTCGGTACAAGATTATATGCCATCCGGAGACAGAGTTATTAACATTGACTTTTTCCCTTACAGCGATTTTTGCTATTTAATATATCAGTACCAAAAGAAAAATGTAGTTTATTGTATGGCAGCCAAAGTAGATGGTATGGGGAATAAACTTGGCGAGCCTGTAGAGTTGGATACAACACATATTGGTTTTGCTGCGAATAATAAATTATATTCTGTGGTAAGCAGTGATGACAAGAGTAAGATGATGGTTTTTAAAATAAATATGAAGAACCGGAAAATGTATTGGTTGACTACAAAGTTATTTACCGCTAACCTGAGTCTTATGAAGGAAAGCCAATTACAAATACCGATGGAAGAGCGAAATGAATATTTAAGCGAATTTCAGTTGGACAATGACGGTGATTTTGTATTTACAAAATTTCAAAGAAACAGCAATGATAATATTACCGCTGCTCAATTGGTATTCAAAAACGCTGTAGCTGATTCTGTTCTTGGTGTAAACTTGAATCTTGATAAAATATGGTTGGATGAAATAAATATTAAAGTGGACAACAATAATAAAAGATACTTAGTGAGTTCATTTTATTACAAAGAGCGTAGAGGTAATGTAGAAGGATATTATTTTTATGTTTGGGATAAGCAACTTGCCGGTTCGTATGCAGAAACCACCTATGCTTTCCCCGAAGAATTGAGACGTGATGCTAAAGGTGACGCCTCAATGAAATCTGCTTTTAATGATTATTTTGTCCGAAACCTTATAATGAGAAAGGATGGTGGTTTTATAATTGGCAGCGAATCTTATTATACCACTTCACGCTTCAATACATGGAACCGATGGGATTATTTATATGGCTCACCTTATATGAGTTCTTATGGCAGTAGTTATTATTATCCTTATTACAACAATTATTGGTTAAATGGCCCGCGGTTTAATAATAACCAAGCTGTTCGCTATCATGCGGATGACATAGCAGTACTTTCTTTTTCATCAAAAGGGACTTTGGAGTGGAATAATGTAATTGGAAAAAGCCAATATGATGATTCGTCAGACGATCTTTTGTCTTATCAAATCGTGAACACCGGTGGCGAACTTCACTTTTTATTCAATTTGCAAGAAAGGCGAAATAATTTATTGACGGATTTCAGCATAGCGCCCGACGGACAATTAGCACGTAATCCTACTTTAAAAAACTTAGATAAAGGGTATGATTTTATGCCTAAGTACGGAAAACAGGTAAGTAGCCGACAACTTATTATTCCTTGTGCTTATCGTAATTATATTTGCTTTGCAAAAGTGGAGTATAATTAATCTTTATTCGTTCAAATACTGTGACAGGAATATTTAAAACAAAAAACCCGGCCAATGTATTTCTATTGGTTGTATTGGGAATTTTAATCAAATTACCGATTTTTAATCGTGCCGTATTTGAATTGCCCAAAGCTGATGATGGAATATTATATCAGTCTTTAATTGAAATATTAAAGCCGACAGCAAATTCTTTTTCAAAGCTATATCCATTATTGACGCTGATTTTACTCTTGATGCAAGGGCTTATGCTCAATCGGTTTGTAAATTCTCAAAGATTGATGGGGAAATTAACTTACCTCCCCGGTATGGCTTATTTATTACTCACTACTTTGCTCCCTGATTGGAATTATTTTTCTGCTCCGCTTATTGTAAATACTATTTTTCTGTTTATTATATTTTCCTTGTTTAAGATTTATAATAATGAAAAAGCCGGTGGAATTATTTTTAATGCTGCATTTGCTGCCGGTGTTGCAACTTTTATTTATTTCCCGTCCATCGTTATTGCTGTTTGGATTTTATTGGCGATCATGATCATGCGCCCATTTAAAATTAATGAGTGGGTACTTAGTTTGCTGGGTGTTACTACTCCATACTATTTTTATGCAGTATATCTTTTTATTACGGATCAATGGAGTTGGCATACATTATTCCCTCCAATAGATGTGCAACTTCCCTCAGTGCAACAATCACTTTGGCTGGCAGGTGCTGTATTTCTTATCGTTGTTCCTTTTTTAGTGGGTGCTTGGTATGTGCAAAATAATTTAAGACGTATGTTGATACAAGTACGCAAAGGATGGTCATTGATTTTACTTTATTTATTGATTTCACTTTTTCTTCCTTTGGTGGGCGAAAATCAATCTTTTGAAGGTTGGATTATTGCTGCAGTGCCATTTGCTGCATTTCATGCCTGTGCATATTTGTATTCATCTTATAAAATCGTTCCTGTAATTCTTTTTTGGGTTTCATTAATTTTTGTGTTGGCATGGCAATACTTTGGGCATAGTTGGGTTTAACACCAATCAAAAAACCTCTCCAAGATTCACTGCTATCCAAGTACGAGGAAATAATTGACCATAGCCTAAATCAAAAGCAATATTAGTTTTTGAAAACTTGTTGAATTTGATACGTATTCCTGTGCCTGCTCCAACTGCTGCAACATTTGTCGATTTTCTTCCTCTGTAATCTGAAAAAGAAGTAAATAGTTCATTGGAAAAATTTTGAAAGTTTGTAAAGACTACACCGCCAATCAATCCGTTTTTTGAAATTTGGAATCGATATTCTGCTTCTAAGTATTGCATGGATTTTCCTCTAAATCGTCCTTGTGGAGTTCCTCTTCCGGTATTCCAATATTCATCCCAACCGGTACTGGGTAGCATCAGAAAAGGAACCTTGCCATAAGATTGCCAGATGTAACTCCAAAGGGCCAATACGCTTTGTTTCTTCTCTGAAAAATGAAAATATTTTCTTCCTTCCAAAATCACATTTATCCAACTATTATCACTGCCCAATCCTTTCATATAAGGTTGAAAACTTCCGGATAAGTATGTGCCTTTTGATGCATTTATAGGGTTATCTCTTGAATCAAAAAGTAGTTTAACGGAAGGCCCTACTGCTATTTGTTTTTGAGGAGGTATTTTCTTTTTTACATAATACTCAAATGCAGAAACATAACCTCTTCGGCTTGTATCAGACAAGTCTTCTTCGTTTATATTCCAAAAATGATCTACATTAATTCCGGCTCCTATGTAAAAATTATTTGCAATTCTTGTTAAGACAGTGGTGTGTAATTTTAACCATTGAAAATTTATAGAATAGCTGCTATCTGTTCTTTTCCTACCTCGTAAGCCAAAAGCATCGGAGGGGAAATTAATATAACGATAATCAAAAATAATGTTGAATTTATCACCTTTTGCCCAGAGGTTTGCCTGAAAGGGTATCAGCGTTTGTTCATTGAGCGTGTATGTAATACTCGTGGACAAAGTTGATTGCTTCGAAGCTCCGTGCAACGTGTATAATGCACTTGCTCCTACAGAAGCAGCCAAACTGGTGGTTGTGGAATATCCAATTGCCGGATAAGCGGATAGTTGAAAATTTTTTTTGGGTTTTAAATTTGTTGCCTTCTTGTGCTTAAATATATTTTGCAATATGTCTTTTAAATCTTTTTCATGGTTGGGTAGTGAGTCATTATCCATCGTCTGAGAAAAAGCAATATGTGGAATCAGGAAAATAATAAACCCAATAAAAGTATTTAAAAATTGACGCATAAGTATGCTTTAATGATTTTTCAAATTAAAGCTAAGAGAAAAGTAAACAGCCCGAAAAAGTCTTTTCTCAATGAGATGTTATCGAGAATGGTTTTACCGACTATGCTTATCTTTGCGCTCTAAGCGATTCTATTATGAAATTTGGAGTAGTAGTCTTTCCGGGGTCCAATTGTGACAGAGATATGTATGATGCACTAAAGTATGACCTTCAGCAAGATGTTACGATGCTTTGGCACAAAGACAAAGACTTGTCATCATTTAGTAAAGAAGATTGTATTATACTTCCGGGTGGATTTTCTTATGGTGATTATCTCAGATGCGGTGCAATTGCTCGCTTTAGCCCAATGATGCAAAGTGTGATAGAATTTGCGAAATCAGGTGGTAAGGTTTTTGGCGTATGCAATGGGTTTCAGATTCTTTGCGAATCGCATTTATTGCCCGGAGCCTTATTGCGCAACGATCAGCAGCAATTTATTTGTAAGAATACTTTTATTACAAATGATGAAGGGAAAATTTTTAAAATTCCTGTGGCACACGGAGAAGGAAGATATTATGCCGATGATAAAACGTTGGATAATTTAGCATCAAACGGACAGATACTTTTTTATTATTGCGATGAAAACGGAAATAAAACGGCTGCTGCTAATCCGAATGGTGCAAGTAGGAACATAGCAGGAATATGTAATGAAACGAGAAATGTTTTTGGAATGATGCCACATCCGGAGCGAGCATGCTCTTTAGCTTTGAATAATATTGATGGGAGAGAAATTATTCAGAATCTGTTAATGAATGAGCAACTTGTAGGATAAAAACTACATCTTATCGTTGCTTTAACTGTTTTTGTTATCTTGGTTACATACCAAATTAAGAACTTTAATTACTTTTGAACAGTATAAATTATTGAAAATGAAGAAATTTACTTTTTTAATTATTTTGATTTCCGCTACTATAGCTGGTAATGCGCAGCTAAATCCTATAGTGTGGTCTTTTTCGGCAAAAAAGAAAGCAGATAAAGTTTATGAAGTTTCCATGAAGGCTACAATTCAAAGTGGCTGGCATCTTTATTCACAATCACAACCCTCTGATGCGATCGCTATGCCTACCACTTTTACACTAACCAATAATCCGCTTTTTACCAAAGAAGATAAAATAAAAGAAGTGGGAAAAATGGAGAAATTTAAAGATGCCACATTAGGCACTTCGGCAAATCAATATTCAGGTTCAGTTTCCTTTGTACAGACCGTAAAATTGAAATCGAATGTGAAAACGAATTTTGCAGGATCGGTAGAGTTTCAGACTTGTGATGATAAAAAATGTTTGCCACCGAAAACCGTTAATTTCAATGTGGCTTTAAACTAAAAATATTTTATTTATATAATCATACAACGGGTTTTGCGAAGAGCCCGTTTTATTTTTTTAAGAAATGACTGCTTTAATAAAAATTGCAAAAACAAAAGCTTACTTTTTCATATTTGCCTTAATGTTGACATCAGGTGTGCGAGCACAGGATTCTGTTTCAACAAAAGGTTGGTCAGTAGAAAGTAAAAAAATTAGTGAAGGAAAATATGAATTGGATTTTAAAGTAGCGCCGTTATCCGGGAAGCAACTTTATTCGCCTAATATTTCTGTTGATGATTTTAAAACATCAGAGCTAATTTTTTCTGATTCATTGATTACGCAAGAAGGCCCATTTACTTTTAGTGTGCAGCCCAAACTTGTGAAAACACCTTTGTCCGAAGATTCGGCTTTTGGTATTTTTGAATCACCTGTAATCTGGAAAGCAGTAATTCAAATTAAAGGAACTGTGCCGGCAAAACTGCACGGTACACTTACTTATTCTTTTGGGGCAGGCTTAGATGAATTTCAACCAAGCAATACTTATGCGTTTTCTACAACCTTAGAGGGTGGGGCAGACTGTAGTTTCAGAATGTTAATTCCTTCTATAGATATTGAGCATCCCGTAGAAGAATATGGAGACGATATCAATAAAAATAGCAGCATGCTTGCTATATTTCTATTAGGTTTATTGGGCGGCTTTGTTGCATTGCTTACGCCTTGTGTTTTCCCGATGATACCGCTAACTGTTTCTTTTTTCACAAAGCAATCTGAGAATAAAGGCGGTGGTATTAAAAAAGCATTTCTATATGGTTTTTTTATTTTTCTGATTTATGTATTATTTACGATTCCATTTCACATAGCAGGACATACCAATCCGGAGGTGTTTAATAATATTTCAACAGGCGTAGGACTGAACTTGTTTTTCTTTGTCATATTTATTGTGTTTGCATTATCATTTTTTGGACTTTATGAATTAACGCTTCCATCATCGGTAGCCAATAAAATGAATGCTAAAGCAGGTATCGGTAGTATTGCCGGTATTTTCTTTATGGCATTAACTCTTGCCATTGTTTCTTTCTCCTGCACCGGACCTGTGTTCGGAACATTTTTGGCAAGTGTATTAGAACAAGGCGCATGGCCATTAACGGCAGCAGCTGCCGGATTTGGTGTTGCCTTAGGACTTCCGTTTGCTTTATTCGCTATGTTCCCCAATTGGTTGAAAAAAGTACCCAAATCCGGCGGATGGATGACTGATATAAAAGTGGTGTTAGGATTTGTAGAGCTTGCATTAGCTGTCAAGTTTTTGGCCAATGCAGATAATGTAAAGCAATGGGGAATTTTAAAACGTGAAGTATTTATTGCCATTTGGATTGTGATAGGAGTATGTATTGTACTTTATTTATTAGGGATACTGAAAAAAAGAAGTTCTGGAGTTAAAACAAAATTTACGCCGGTAAGAATATTTTTTATAGCAATGTTTGCGGCGTTTACAATTTATCTTGTTCCCGGATTATTTAATACACCCGCAGCACGTTTAAAATTAATCAGCGGTTTTCCACCACCTGTATGCTACAGTGTTTACAGCGCTCCTATAAATTGTGATAAGCCATTGTTAGATTATGAAGAAGCTATTCAACTTGCAAAGCAAAAGAACAAACCAGTATTGATAGACTTTACCGGATGGGCTTGTGTGAACTGTCGTAGAATGGAAGAGAAAGTATGGACCAATCCTAAAGTGGAAAAAATGATGAAGGAGGATTATATACTTGTTTCTCTATATGTGGATGAGAAATTGAAATTACCTTCTTGCCAGCAAATGGTTTACAAAACCAAAGACGGTGTAGAAAAGCACATCGTAACGGTAGGTGATAAATGGGCAACGTTTCAATTAGAAAACTTCCATGCTACTTCACAACCTCAATATGCTATCATCAGCCCCGATGAAAAAGCATTATTAAGAACTAAGTTTTACACACCAAGTGCTGCTGAGTTTTTGACATGGCTGCAACATGGATTGGATGCATTTAAAAAGCATAGCAGTAAATAGAATGCTTGATACAATATAAAAAGAAAAGCCTCTCAAAATATATGAGAGGCTTTTCAGTTTGGTGTCATTCTGTAGCAGCCTTCCGGTCTGGCAAGCAAGAAAATTCTTTTATCAGAACTCCTTAACTCCGGGTGGAGATACAGAATGACAAGATCTTTATACAGCAGCTTGCTTATAGGTCATCATCTTACGCAAGTTAATCAATCCGTAGCGCATTCTGCCTAAAGCGGTGTTAATACTGCAATCGGTTGCAGCAGCAATTTCTTTAAAACTCATATCGGCATAATGCCTGAGAATGATTACTTCGCGTTGGTCTTCAGGAAGCTTATTTAATAAATCTCTTACACGATCATGGCTTTGACGACGCATCATTTTATCTTCTGCGCTACCTTCTGAAAAATTAAGCACTTCAAAAATATCGGTGTCTTCGCTGGTACGGATAACCGGAGTACGTTTTACTTTTCTAAAATGATCTACACACAGATTGTGTGCAATACGCATTGCCCAGGGCAAAAACTTTCCTTCTTCCGAATATCGACCACCACGCATCGTGTCGATAACACGAATAAACACTTCCTGAAAAATATCTTCAGCAAGGTATTTGTCTTTTACCAAAAAATAAATAGAGGTGTAAAGTTTGTCCTTATGGCGTAGCACTAATGTTTCTAACGCTTCGGATTGCCCTTCGGAGAAAAGGTACACTAATTCGTGGTCTGATTTTTTAGACAATGCTTTCATATTTCTACAACAGTTTAGTTTTCCTTACTTGTTTTTAACAAGTATGGGTAAATGGATTCCAACTAAAAAATAATGTTAATAACTGTGTAGATGTCTGGCGATAGGCGTATAAAAATTTATAAGTTTTTCATAATGAACGGATATCAGGTTTAAAAGTAATCCTTTTTGGTTAATTGTCAAATAATTGTAAACATAATTTCATTTTGAATTGCAAAAAAAATGTTAAGACTTAAAATGGAACATAAAGCTACTCAATGGTTTACATTTGTATTCTTAATAATGAATACAAACAAAAAAAGGGATAATTCCTCAGATGCGGGTACCGTAATTTCCACAAATAATATTTTCATCAAAGGTGCACGAGTACATAATTTGAAAAATGTAACTGTGGAATTTCCGAGAAATAAATTTATTGTCGTTACCGGAGTGTCCGGATCGGGAAAGTCTTCACTTACGATTGATACATTGTACGCCGAAGGCCAAAGACGTTATGCAGAGAGTCTTAGTGCTTATGCACGTCAGTTTTTGAATAGGATGAATAAACCGGATGTGGATTATATAAAAGGTTTATGTCCTGCAATAGCGATTGAGCAAAAAGTAATTACCCGCACACCACGCAGCACGGTGGGCAGTATGACAGAGATTTATGATTATTTGCGTTTGCTGTATGCTCGCATTGGAAAAACGATATCTCCAATATCAGGCAAAGTGGTAAAAAAAGATGATGTAACTGATGTATTGAAAACAATTGAATCATTGAACGAAGGCGATAAAATATTTATTTTATCGGATTTCAAACAACATAAAAACAGAGATGCAAAAGAAGAATTGAATATTTTAATTCAAAAAGGTTTTAGTAGAGTTTATAGTTGCATTGATTCAGATATTGCTGCTAGTGAAATACACAGAATTGAAGACCTACTTGAACTATCTCTAAAAGAATTGAAAGCCAAAAATATTACACATCTGCTGATAGATAGAATTATCAAAAAGAATTTTGATGCAGATGATTTGCATCGCATTGCCGATTCTGTTGGCACTGCTTTTTATGAAGGCGAAGGTGATATGTATTTGGAAGTAAATAATCAAAGGCTTTTACATTTCAACAACCGGTTTGAATTAGATGGAATTGTTTTTGAAGAACCACAACCCAATCTTTTTTCGTTTAATAATCCTTATGGTGCTTGCCCTACGTGTGAGGGTTTTTCTCAAGTGTTGGGCGTTGATCCTGATTTGGTTATTCCCGATACGTCATTGAGTGTTTATGAAGGTGCAGTGGTAGCATGGCGAGGAGAGAAAATGGATTGGTGGCGACAAAATTTTATTAAGCGAGCAAAGAGTATCAATTTTCCAATTCATAAACCCATTGCCGATCTTACTAAGCAGCAATACAAACAACTTTGGGATGGGGTAGATGGAATTGGTATTCATGATTTTTTTAAAGATGTAGAATCTCAGTTGTACAAAGTTCAATATAGAGTGATGTTAAGCCGCTATCGTGGCCGTACTGAATGTCCGGACTGTAATGGTTATCGCTTGCGCAAAGAAGCATTGTTTGTAAAAATAAACGATATGAATATCGGCGAATTGAGTGCAATGCCGATTAGAGACTTAAAGAAATGGTTCGGTGATTTAGAAAAGAAACTATCTACTCATGAGCAAGAGATTGGCAAGAGAATTCTAATTGAATTAAATAATAGATTGGATACACTTATTAAAGTCGGATTGTCTTATTTGACCTTGAGCCGTTTAGCCAATACATTGAGCGGTGGAGAAAGTCAACGTATTCAATTAACTCGTAGTTTGGGTAGCAATCTTACTGATTCATTATACATTTTAGATGAACCTTCAATCGGGCTTCACTCCAGAGATACTGTTAATTTGATTAAGGTATTAAAAGAGCTTCGTGACCTGCATAATACTGTGGTGGTGGTAGAGCATGATGAAATGATGATGCGTGAAGCCAATCATATTATCGATATGGGGCCATTAGCATCGCATCTTGGCGGTGAAGTAGTAGCCGAAGGCGATTATGAAGAAATTGTTTCAAATCCCAATAGCTTAACCGGAAAATATTTAAGTCATCAACTCTCTATAGATCCGCCGAAGCAAGTAAGGAAGTGGAATAAAAGCATAATAGTGGAGGGTGCTCGTCAAAACAATCTGAAAAATATAACGGTTGAATTTCCACTGAATGTTTTTAATGTTATATGTGGTGTGAGTGGTAGTGGGAAAACAACTTTGGTAAAACAAATTCTATATCCTGCTTTAAAAAAACTGAAAGGAGAATTTGGCGACAAAATCGGACACCACAAACAAATAAGTGGCGATATAGCAAGTATCGGGCAAATAGAAATGGTGGATCAAAACCCGATTGGAAAATCGTCCAGAAGTAATCCGGTTACTTACATTAAAGCCTATGATGAAATCAGAAATTTATTTGCGCATCAGCCATTGAGTAAGATGCGTGGCTTTCAACCCAAACATTTTTCTTTCAATGTGGATGGAGGCAGATGTGATACTTGCAAAGGCGAAGGAGAACAGGTAGTAGAAATGCAGTTTCTGGCAGATGTGCATTTGGTTTGTGAATCCTGTGGAGGAAAAAGATTTAAGGAAGAAGTTTTGGAAGTAAAATATAGGGATAAAAATATTTTTGATGTGTTGGAAATGAGTGTGGACGAAGCTATTCAATTTTTTTCTGAAGAGAAAAACATAGCGAATGCTATTCAACCATTGAGTAATGTTGGCTTGGGTTATATCAAATTAGGCCAATCATCCGACACATTATCAGGCGGTGAAGCACAAAGAGTGAAGCTGGCATCCTTTCTTGGAAGAGGTCGATATAGCGAAAAGATCTTATTTATTTTTGATGAACCAACAACCGGTTTACACTTTCATGATATAAAAAAATTATTAGCTTCTTTCAATGCATTGATAGAGCAAGGGCATTCTATCATTGTGATTGAGCACAATACAGATGTGATTAAATCAGCAGATTGGGTGATTGAGTTAGGGCCGGAAGCAGGTGATGCCGGTGGCGAATTAGTGTTTGCCGGAGTGCCTTCTGATTTGAAAAAGAAAAAGAACAGCCCTACCGCTCCTTATCTCTGATTATCTCAGCTTGTCAAGGCTCTTAACTAATTTTTCATCATGGCGAATTCCGCGTAATGCAAAGAATAAAAATACCGGTATTGCAAAAGAGAAAATGCTGGTCAGTAAGATGTGGCCGCCTTGGAAATTGGTTTTTATTCCTCTGAAATAAAATACAATTGTAAGTACAGATAATACCAATGATAAAAGTGTTATCCAAAACTGCATTTTTCGCTTCTTAAAAAGCCCAATTGCAAAAGCTGAAAGCAGCAATGTAAATAATGTAGTAACGAAGACAAAAAAAGTGGTATCACCCAGGAATACGCCATTGGGTACAATATGTTCTCGTACATACTTATCGCCACTATAAAAAGGAAAAAAGAAAGTAAGGCAACTACAGGTTAAAGCTAATAGCAGCCAAAGGGTTTGTTTTCTTTGTAACATAACTTGTATTTAAACGATTAGCCTAATTCAGGGTAAAGCGAAAATTGTTTCATAAATGATTTTACTTCTTCTTTTACAGATAGAATCACAGAATCATTTTCTGTATGCATCAATACTTTATCAATCAATGAAGCAACTGTTTCCATATCATTTTCTTTCATTCCTCGTGTAGTAACAGCAGGCACACCTACTCTGATACCTGAAGTAACAAACGGAGATTTGTCATCAAAAGGTACTGCGTTTTTATTTAAAGTAATATGTGCTTTATCCAAAGTTTCTTGTGCTTTTTTGCCCGTAAGATTTTTATTGCGTAGATCAATCAACATCAAGTGATTGTCTGTGCCGCCACTGATTAGATTGTATCCTTTTGAAACAAATGATTTTGCTAAAGCTTGTGCATTACTAATGATTTGTTTGCCATAGGTTGTAAAACTATCATCTAAAATTTCGCCAAAGGAAACTGCTTTTGCTGCAATAACATGTTCCAATGGCCCACCTTGTGAACCGGGGAATACAGCAAGGTCAAGTAATGAACTCATCATTCTCAAATTTCCTTTCGGGTCTTTTATGCCCCAAGGATTTTCAAAATCATTGCGCAACATGATGATACCGCCTCTTGGTCCTCTGAGTGTTTTATGTGTGGTAGAAGATACAATATGACAATGGTCGAACGGATCGTTTAATAAACCTTTGGCAATAAGTCCTGCAGGATGAGCAATATCTGCAAAGACAATTGCACCTACCTTATCTGCAATAGCTCTGATTCTTTTGTAATCCCAATCGCGACTGTAAGCTGAAGCGCCGCAAATAATCATTTTCGGTTTTTCGGCTTTCGCTTTTGCTTCCATTTGATCGTAGTCGATAATGCCTTCCTTCGTTACGCCATAATGAATTGCATTGTAAATCTTGCCACTAAAATTTGCTGGACTTCCGTGAGTGAGGTGTCCGCCCATGCTCAAATCAAGGCCTAAAAATTTCTCGTGTGGTTTCATCACTGCTAAGAAAACTGCTGCATTTGCCGATGCACCACTATGTGGTTGCACATTAGCCCAAGAGCAGTTGAATATTTTTTTCAAACGATCTATCGCCAATGATTCTATTTCATCCACTACTTCGCAGCCGCCGTAATAGCGTTTGCCAGGATAGCCTTCTGCATACTTATTGGTAGGTACAGTGCCCATAGCTTGCATTACTTGCAAAGAAGTAAAGTTTTCAGAAGCAATTAATTCAATACCATTTCGCTGACGTTCCAACTCTTTGTTGATGAGTTCGAAAACAAGATTGTCTTTTTGCATAAAGCAAAAATAATGGTAAGTAATTGATTAGCCGTTATTGTGCAAAAAACTTATTTATTTTAAATATCTTACTTTCGTTGGCTTTTTATTAGTGATCAAATCAATAAGCTGAATGAAAGCTATAATACCGGTAGCCGGTGCTGGGACCAAACTACGTCCGCACAGCTACACACAACCCAAGGCGCTGATACCACTTGCAGGTAAAACAGTATTGAGTATAATTATTGACCAGTTGAAAGAAGCCGGTGTGAACGAATTTGTATTTATTGTCGGTTATCTTGGTGATAAAATTCAAGATTATGTAAAAGCAAAACATCCGGAAATCAGTGCACATTATGTTCATCAAGGAGATAGGCAAGGTGTAGGTCATGCAATCCGATTGACCTATAATTTAATCGCCAATGATGAAATTATTGTGGTTTTAGGAGATACAATTTGCGAATACAATGTAAAAGAAGTAGTAGAAAGCACCGTTTCCATGATTGGTGTACGTAAAGTAGATGATCCCCGAAATTTTGGCGTAGCAGAAATTGATGAGGATTGTAATATTTTACATGTTGTAGAAAAACCACAGATACCAAAGTCAAATATGGCTATGGTGGGTATTTATAAAATTCGGGAGACTGCACAAATGTTTCAGTGCATTGAAAAAAATATAATACACGGATTAAAAAGTCATGGAGAATATAATCTTACTGATGCATTGGATTGTATGATTCAAGTAGGCGTAAAGTTCAAATCATTTAAAGTAGAGAATTGGTTTGATTGTGGCAAGAAAGAAACCTTGCTGGAATCGAATGCTACGTTGTTGAAAAAGTTTTCACCTACGGTTAATGCAAATCAATTTGAAAATACGGTCATTATTCCTCCAGTTAGTATAGGCGACGGTTGTAGCATTAATAATTCTATCATCGGGCCAAACGTTGCAATAGGCGAAAACACAATTATTGGTTCATCCATTGTCCGCAATTCTATTATCGGCTCATTTTCCAACTTATTGGATATTGTTTTGGATGAATCGATAATCGGAAGTGATGCAAACCTTAGAGGCGAAACCCGCTCGCTGAATATTGGCGATAATACAAGCATTGATTTAGGATAAAATATTTTATACTGCATCAAGCAAGTCGAAGTGTTTATCTTTATTTAAAATTTATTTGAAATAGATGAACACATTTTCAAATCGGGTTACTAAACTTTTCGGTATTGATTATCCCATCATTCAAGCAGGAATGATATGGGCAAGTGGTTGGCGATTGGCCAGTGCCGTGAGTAATGCAGGAGGATTAGGAATAATTGGAGCAGGTTCTATGTATCCCGATGTATTGCAAGCGCATATTCAAAAATGTAAAGCGGCAACTTCAAAACCTTTTGCGGTAAACTTACCCATGCTATATCCGGACATTGAAAAGCATATTCAAATCATCATAGATGAAGGTGTAAAAATCGTTTTTACATCTGCCGGCAATCCTAAAACATGGACAGGATTATTAAAAGAAAAAGGAATAACTGTGGTGCATGTTGTGAGTTCTTCAAAATTTGCACACAAAGCAGAAGAAGCAGGGTGTGATGCGGTGGTAGCCGAAGGCTTCGAAGCCGGCGGACATAATGGAAGAGAAGAAACAACAACATTAGTATTGATACCGGCAGTGGCAGCTGCGGTAAAAATTCCTATAATAGCTGCCGGAGGAATTGCTACCGGAAAACAAATGTTGGCCGCAATGGTACTTGGGGCAGCCGGTGTGCAGATAGGCAGTCGGTTTGTGGCCTGCGAAGAAGCATCCTCTCATATTAATTTTAAAAATGCGGTGATTGATGCTGAAGAAGGCGAAACAATGCTCTCATTAAAAAAACTAACTCCGGTGAGATTATTGAAGAATGAATTTGCCGAAAAGGTGCAAGAAGCCGAACATCGGGGTGCCACAAAGGAAGAATTGATGGAAATACTTGGCCGGGCTCGAGCTAAAAAAGGCATGTTTGAAGGCGATTTGGAGCAAGGTGAATTAGAAATAGGCCAAGTAAGTGCCATTTTGCACGAAATATTGCCTGCAAAAGCGATAGTGGAAAATATGTGGAATGAGTTCATAAAAGCTTTGGCCAATCCAATTGAAATGACTTAATTTTATGGGCTCTGAACTGTTAGAACCATAAACCTTGTCGTTTAACACGTCAAAACACTGTGATATGAAACGCAAATTGTTGTTGCTATTCGCTTTCACGCTCACTTTCGCAATTGCTTCTAAAGCAGGACAAAGCGAACCTGGTGATGAAAAAACTACAAAGGATGATCCTATTTGTTTAGTAATACATGCAGAAACAAAGAAACCACTGAAAGATGTAAGTGTTACTGCTATGCTTGCCAGCAAAAAAGAAAAAGTTACCACAACAGATGAAGATGGTATTTTTAACTTGGAAGATTTAAAACCGGGCATCTATAAATTTATTTTTGAAAAAGCAGGGTTTAAAAAAGTTACTAAGGACAAAATAGTTGTAAAGCCCGAAGGAGTTCAGCTCAGTATTGAGATGTTTGAATTGGATGATTTAGACATTATGCCTTCCCCGTTTTCTACGGGAATTGGGTTTTGATAAAAAGATTTAATTGATAGCCTCTTATATGAGCGAAAATAGGCTTGCATAAAGTACTATTTTCGCTTTCTTTTTTCAGGATTTTCCAACTCTACACCCTACCTTTGCGGCCTGAAAAAGAGAGCTTTTTTCAATGGTTTGGATGGGGGAAAGAACGGAGCAATCTGTTCACAAACATAAAAACCGACAACGCTAAAATAATTCAAATGGCCGGCCAGTTAAAAGAAGTAAGAAACCGAATAAAGTCAGTACAAAGTACACAGCAAATTACCAAAGCAATGAAAATGGTAAGTGCTGCCAAACTGCGTAAAGCACAGGATTCTATTTTGCAAATGCGTCCTTATGCTCAGAAATTGCAAGATATGCTGAGCAATATTGTGAGCAATAGTGAAGCCGGAGAAGGAATGTCGCTTGCAGCAGAAAGACCGATTGAAAAAGTGTTGATGATAGTGATTACCAGCGATAGAGGTCTTTGTGGTGCTTTCAATGCCAATGTGATAAAATTAGCAAGAAATACCATCAATGAAAAATACCCGGAGCAGCACAAAAAGGGGAATGTAACAGTTTGGGGAATTGGTAAAAAAGGTTTTGAATATTTTGTAAAAAATAAATATAATACTGACGCTGCTTACAAAGACATTTTTCTAAACCTGACTTTTGAACACGTACAACAAGCCGCACAAGCAGCTATGAAGGCATTTGCAGAAAAACAATTTGATGTAGTAGAGCTTGTTTATAGCCAATTTAAAAATGCTGCGACTCAAAAATTTGAAGTAGAAAGATTTTTGCCTATACCAAAATCTGAAAATAAGCCAACCGATAACCCAGGTAAAGCTGCAATGAAAGCAGATTTCTTGTACGATCCATCCAAAGAACTTTTGGTTGCTGAATTGATGCCCAAGATTCTAAATACACAATTGTACAAAGCAGTGCTGGACTCTAATGCATCTGAACATGGCGCAAGAATGACGGCAATGGATAAAGCGAGTGAAAATGCCAATGAAATGTTGCGCTCACTCAAAATATCTTACAACCGCGCAAGACAAGCTGCTATTACAACCGAACTTACTGAGATTGTAAGTGGCGCTGCTGCACTTCAAGGATAATGCAGAAGGGGTAGGTATGCTGAAAGTTTTAGGGTTTATAGTTGTGGGAAATGAGTAAGAATAACTTCAGCAAAATTTTGCCTTTCATTTATAATAATTGCTGTGATTTTGTCTTTTAAGCATTGCTTTTTTGGAAATATACTATCTTGAAAAGTGATGAATAATTGTGCATAAACTGATTTTCACTTTTTCCATTCAGTAGTTATCTTGCTTCCCAATTAAATTACAATTTGATTTTTTTTTGAATTATTAACTTATGACAACATCCGACCTGATACCACATATTGAAGCGTTGATTTTTGCCAGCGAAAAACCACTTACTACCTTAGAAATAGTAGAAATAGTAAATGCGTTCCCCGATCTGGAAGAAAAGATTACGTTGGATAAAGTAGAAGCAGCATTGGCAGGAATTGTAGAAAAATACAGCGCTGATTTTTATCCATTTGAAGTAAAACAGAGTGGCGGTGGCTGGCAGTTTTTAACAAGAGTTCAATTTCATAAAACTGTCGCTCAGTTGAATGGCGATAAATTTTTGAAAAGACTTTCTACCGCAGCAATGGAAACATTGGCCATCATTGCGTATAAACAACCGGTAACCAAAAGTGAAATAGAATCTATTCGTGGAGTAAGCTGCGATTATGCCATTCAAAAACTTTTGGAAAAAGAATTGATTGTGATTACCGGCAGAAATGAACATGCACCGGGGCAGCCATTATTATATGCTACTTCCAAATCATTTATGGATTATTTTGGCATCAACACTTCTGATGACTTACCAAAGTTGAAAGAAATAATAGCCGAACAAGTAGAAGCTACCATTATCAAACCTACAGAAGAGAAAAAAGAAGATGAAACTTCCGAAGGTGAAATGCTTTCGGTAGCAGAAGATGGTGAATTAGTAGTGAATACGGACGCGGGAGAGTGATAGCTGAAAATATATATTTATAAGATTGGCCGGAGATTTAAACTCCGGCTTTTTTATAGATAAAAGTTTAAAAGGCTATAAAAAAATCTTACTATGGTTTTTAAAATAATAGTTTACTTTTCGAGTAAATTTTTTCTAATGAAAACCCTCTTTCAACTTTTAGCTATCATTTTCATTCTTGCGAGCTGCAAAAGCAGTAAAGATGCCGGCGAACAATTCAAAGGATTTGATGCAAATATTTTTGCAAGCGATATCAAAATGTTGGCGTCTGATTCTTTTATGGGACGAAAACCTTTTACCAAAGGCGAAGAATTGACAGTAGATTATTTGAAAAATCGGTTCAAAGAAATTGGGTTAGCACCCGGTAATGATGATAGCTATTTTCAAGATGTGCCAATGGCAAACATTGAAACAAAAGCAAGCCCTGAAATGAAAGTAGAATCAAAGAATGGAACATTCAGTCTTAAAGGGTTTGATGATTATGTAATCTGGACGGATAAAGATGTGCCATCAGTAAGTTTCAATGCGGATGAACTTGTTTTTGCAGGCTTCGGTGTGGATGCACCCGAACGTAATTGGAATGATTTTGCAGGCTTAGATGTAAAAGGAAAAGTGATTATGGTAATGGTCAATGATCCGGGCTTTGGCGTGGATACCACACTCTTCAGAGGCGATACAATGACTTATTATGGCAGATGGGTTTATAAATTTGAAGAAGCAGCAAGGCAAGGCGCCAAAGGCTGTTTGGTGATTCATAATACAAAAGCTGCAAGTTACCCATTTAGTGTTCCTCAGAATCATTGGAACAGCTCTGCTTTGCGATTGGATGAAAGAGGAAAAGATGTAAAGCATTGCGATATCGTAGGATGGATTTCGGAAAATGCAGCAGTGAAATTATTGGAAACAGCGGGGTATGATTCTACTGTTTTTAAAAAGGCGTCTGTTCCGGGATTTAAAGGATTTTCATTGAATGAAAAATTGACTACTCAGATTTCAGTTAAAACCACCTACAACAACTCTAAAAATGTAATTGGTAAAATAGTAGGAAGCAAACGGCCTAATGAATATGTGATATATACAGCGCATTGGGATCATTTAGGAATCGGGAAACCAAATGAAGCAGGCGATTCTATTTATAATGGCGCATTAGATAATGCAAGCGGCACTGCTGCACTTTTGCAATTAGCTTCAGTATTTAAAAATCAAAAAGAAAAACCCGAACGCACAGTCATTTTTCTTGCAGTAACTGCTGAAGAACAAGGTTTGTGGGGCTCGGCTTATTATGCACAGAATCCCATTTACCCAATGGATAAAACCGCTGGCATTATCAATATGGATATTGTGAATGTAAAGGGAAAGACTGCAGATATTACAGTAGTGGGCAAAGGTCAATCAGACTTGGAAGATTATCTGAAAGATGCCGCAGATAAACTAGACAGAAAATTAGTTTTTGAAAAGCATCCTGAATCAGGATTTTATTATCGCTCCGATCATTTCAACTTTGCTAAAGTAGGTGTACCCGGACTCTACATTGGCTCTGGCAGTGAAGTAATAGGTAAGCCAAAAGAGTATGGCGCACAAAAAGATGAAGAGTACACCAGTAAAAAATATCATCGCCCAACTGATGAATATGATAATACTTGGGACTTGAATGGCGCTATTGACGATTTGAAGCTGTTGTATTTAGTTGGCAACCGATTAGCTAATGAAAGCAAGTGGCCCGGTTGGAAAGATGGCTCAGAATTTAAAAGATATCGGAAATAAATGAACTCCAAATTTACATAGTGCATTAATTT
The DNA here is from genome assembly GCA_018268055.1 of Bacteroidota bacterium. Taxonomy (GTDB): domain Bacteria; phylum Bacteroidota; class Bacteroidia; order Chitinophagales; family Chitinophagaceae; genus JJ008. Next base: position 22,548 of record JAFDXF010000093.1, on the reverse strand, counting down.
GAATTTCAACGTAGTACTTCTTTTGTGTTTGTACTATATTCGCACAGATGTCGTTAACACTTAGCCCTCAACAACTAAAAGAAGCAGCCGAAGGTTTTGGTACTCCGCTTTATGTCTATCATGCAGAAAAAATAAAAGAGCAGTATGAAAAATTGTTGCATGCTTTTCAAGATGCAGATACACGTTTTTTTTATGCTGCAAAAGCGTTGACCAATATCAGTATTTTAAAATACATCCGAAGCATTGGTTGCAATGTGGACTGCAGTTCATTTAATGAAGTACAATTGGCGTTGAAAGCAGGATTCGCACCGAACCAAATTTTATACACTTCGAATAATATTTCTTTTGATGAAATAAAAAATGCAAAAGAAGCAGGTGTGCATATCAACATTGATAGTATTTCTAATTTAGAAAAATTTGGAAACGCTTATGGAAATAGTTATCCGGTTGGCATCCGTTTAAGGCCAAACATTATGGCCGGAGGAAATTTAAAAATTGCCACCGGACATAGTGATAGTAAGTTTGGTATTCCGATAGAAGACATTGAATTAATTTTAAAATTGCAGCAAGAAACCAAATTACACATTCGCACTTTGCATATACATACCGGTAGCGAGATAAAAGATGTTTCAATTTTTGTACAAGGAATTGATTTACTTTTAGATTTGGTAAAACATTTTTCACAATTAGAAGTGATAGATTTAGGTGGAGGTTTCAAAGTGCCCTACAAAAAAAATGAAACCGGCACAGATATGCATGAGCTTGGAAAAAGAGTACAAGAAAAATTTGAGCATTTTGAAAAAGAAACAGGGCGACATTTACAAGTTTGGTTTGAGCCCGGTAAATTTTTAGTAAGCGAAGCCGGATATTTGATTACTAAAGTGAATGTGTTGAAACAATCAGGCGATATTTTATTTGCGGGTGTAGATAGCGGATTAAATCATTTGATTCGTCCGATGTTTTATGATGCATGGCATGAAATTGAAAATATTTCTAATCCAGATGGTGTATTAAAAAAATATAATGTGGTAGGCAATATTTGTGAGACAGATACTTTTGCAGAAGCTCGGTTATTGCCCGAAGTGAGTGAAGGAGATTTTCTCGCAATAAAAAATGCCGGGGCTTATGGTTTTGAAATGGCATCTAATTATAATTCACGCTATAAACCTGCCGAAGTTTTATTTTTAGATGATGTGCCTAATCTGATTCGTAGAAGAGATAATATGGAAGATTTGACTAAAAATCAAATTGAGTTTTTAAATCTTTAGGGAATTAGCCAATTTTAGAAAAAAAATTACGAGCAGCATCCTTTTAGGTTGTTGTTTCATCATAATTTTTTACTTTTAAACAAACTAAAAACTTCTGTTATGCCAATTAGAATGACCGATGACCCATTTGATCCGAACGAACAAGATGATAGTGGTGGTGGTAATTCCAATTTCCCCGGTGGCGGCGGTGGTGGTTTAATGGGACTGCTACCTTTGTTATTAAGCCTTTTCAGAGGCAAAGGCTCCATTTTGTTAATTGCTCTTGCAGTAGGCGCTTATTTTCTATTGGGAAAAGGCAGCGGATGCAGTACACAAGCAGTGCAAAATCTTTTTTCTCAAAGTGGTTACAATTTCAATAAGGACACTTTTAATAAAGCATCTATCTATGAGGAACTGGATCCAAAAAATCCTGCTAACCAAAAAGCATTGCCGGAAGCAGTATCTCTACTACGCTTTGCGCCGGAAAGAGGCGATCAAGGCCAGCAAGGTAGCTGTGTGGCATGGAGCAGTGCTTATGCAGCACAAACAATTTTATTTTCGGCCGCAACACATGCCGATCCTAATCAAATAAAATTCAGCCCATCTTATTTATACAATCAAATTAAATTAGACGGATGCCAAGGCTCTTATGTACAAAGAGCAATGGAAGCGATGAGCAGAAACGGTGGTGTGCCACTGAGCAATTATCCATACAGCGATCAGGATTGCGATCGTATGCCTACGGGAACTCAGATTCAACAAGGTCAGCAATTCAGAATTCATGGTTTTACACGCCTTACAAATGATAATGAACAAATAAATACAAGAGCAATAAAAGAGCATTTGGCAAAAGATGTACCGGTGGTAATCGGTATGATGGTAGGTCAGAGCTTTATGCAAGATATGATGGGAAAAGAATTGTGGACACCAACTAACATGGATGCTTCGGGAATGGGGCAGGGCGGACATGCAATGTGTGTCATCGGTTATGATGATAGAAAATTTGGTGGCGCATTTCAGATAATGAACAGTTGGACACCACAATGGGGAAACAATGGAATAGGTTGGGTACGCTACGGAGATTTTAAAAATTATGTACGTGAAGCCTATGGCATGGATCCGATGCCCAAAAGAAGTGATGTAGCTAATATTCCATTGGAATGTTCAATAGGTCTTGTAAACAATGCTGACAGACAATACATCAAGCTTCGTTCTTCAGGTAGTAATCTATTTGAAACGGTATCTCCTATAAAAGTTGGCACTCGTTTCAAAATGGAAATTAATAATGTTACAGAATGTTATATCTATGTATTCGGTCAGGAAACGGATGGTAGCAGCTACGTTTTATTCCCTTATCTGAAAAAAGGAGAAACAGTTTCCAAGCACTCACCATATTGTGGTATCACTGGTTACAGATTGTTCCCAAAATCTCAATCATTGGAAGCAGATTCTCTGGGCAATAAAGATTACATAGCAGTTGTAGTAAGTAAAGATGAATTGGATTATAACCAATTGAATAATGCAATCAATCAGAGCAAGCAAAGTACTTATCAAGGCAAGGTAAATGAAGCAGTACAAAATATTTCAATACCAAGTGCACGATTCAATAGCACGAACACAGGTACTATGTATTTTAAAGTTGATGCTAATACCAATAAAGCAGTAGCCAGTATAGTGGCAATTGATAAGCAGTAACAGAATATTAATTGTGTTTGTAATGACACCTTATACCGATAAGTTTATACAATTGATGAAACATCCTGTAAAATTCAGGATGTTTCTTTTATTTAGGCTACCCGCAGCATTTCTTGCAGGTGTACGAATAAGAGAAGTAGATACAAAACGATGCGTGGTTTCTGTACCCTATAAATGGCTTTCACAAAATCCTTTTCATTCTACTTATTTTGCCTGCCTGAGTATGGCGGCAGAAATGAGTACAGGTAGTTTGGCCATGGCGCATCTATATAAGAGTAATCCTGCGGTGAGTATGCTGGTAGTGAAAGTGGAATCGGAATATTTTAAAAAAGCTACTGCAAGAACATATTTTGAATGTGTGGATGGAAAATTATTTGAAAATGCCATTCAAGAAACAATGAATACAGGGGAGGCGAGAATAGTAACTGCACAATCTATTGGTACAGATAACGAAGGAAATAAAATTGCTGAATTTTATATCACTTGGTCATTTAAAGCAAAGAAGACAAATGCATAGTAAATGGATTGTTTTATAAAAACCTACTTGCCGTTGCCATTATATTCAATATAAACAAGGCCTTCAGCCTTGATCGTTATTTTCAATTAACGGAGTTATTGCCTGAAAGGCAAATATTCATTGAGCCTAATGCAAGCGCAGCGGCGCATTAGGCGACGATAATGGGGGCGCATTGGGCAACGATTGCAAATGATGATAATGAATTGAATGTTGTTACGTTGTTCAATTGTATCGCATTGGGCGATGCCCAATGCTAAATGTAAACAAGGCCTTCAGCCTTGGCAGCTATTCCGAAAATTTGATGACATTTCAAATTTGCACGCATTGCCTGAAAGGCAAATATTCATTGAGCCTAATGCAAGCGCAGCGGCGCATTAGGCGACGATAATGGGGGCGCATTGGGCGGTTATAATTTATTGTTTAACCAATGATTATATTATGGTACAAATAATAATCCCTAATTTTAAGAGGTAATAAAAAATATCACAAAAAATATAATTTATGAAAGTAGCTTTTCATGGTGCTGCAAGAACCGTAACCGGTTCCAAACATTTACTCACATTAAAGAATGGAAAAAAAGTTTTGTTGGATTGCGGTATGTTTCAGGGACTGGGCGATGATACAGATTTTCTGAATCGTGAATTTGGTTTTGACCCTAAAGAAATTGATGTGATGGTGCTTTCTCATGCACATATAGACCACTCGGGTTTGATACCTAAATTAGTAAAAGAAGGATATACCGGTAGAATCTATTGTACGCCTGCTACGAAATCGCTAACAGAAGTACTATTAAAAGACTCTGCCGAGATTCAAGAAAGTGAGGTAAAGTATGCTAATAAAAGCCATTCATTTAATAAAAAACCCGATCTGCAACCTTTGTATAATATGGAAGATGCAATGAAGGCTCTATCGCATTTTTCTGAAGTTGAGTATAAAACATGGTTTGAAATAATAGAAGGAGTGCAGGTAATGTTTGCTGATGCCGGCCATATTATTGGTAGTGCATGTGTGAATCTCAAGATAAATGAAAGTAAGTGGGGCGGGCAGGATTCTACACTTACCTTTAGTGGCGATGTAGGGCGTTATCGGGATATTATTTTAAGATCACCTGATGTTTTTCCACAGGCAGATTATATTATTATGGAATCTACTTATGGAAATAGCTTGCATGATAATAATACTACAACACCTGATATGCTCCTTGAATGGATTGAAAAGGCTTGCTTGAAAAAGAAAGGCAAACTTATTATGCCTGCATTCAGTGTAGGAAGAACTCAGGAATTATTATTTTCATTAAATCAACTCGAATTAGAAAACAGATTACCTAATCTGAACTATTTTGTAGATAGTCCTTTGAGTATTAAAGCAACAGAAATTGTTAAAGAGTACCCTCAATATTTTAATAATAACATTCAGAAGTTAATGCAAAAGGATAATGATCCTTTTGCATTTAAAGGGTTGCGCTATATTCAGACCGTAGATCAGTCAAAGCAATTGAATTATTTGGATGAACCGATGGTGATTATTTCTGCAAGCGGTATGGCAGATGCCGGCAGAGTAAAACATCATATCAGCAATAATATTGAAAACAGTCGCAATACTATTTTGTTTACCGGTTATTGTGAGCCACACTCGTTAGGCGGACGACTTATTGCAGGCGAAAAAGAAGTAGGTATTTATGGTGTTAAACACGAAGTGCATGCAGAAATTGGTTCTATTCGCAGCATGAGTGCGCATGGCGATTATGACGATCTTTGCCAATGGCTTGCTTGTCAGGATCCAAGGCAAGTTAAAAAATTATTTATTGTGCACGGAGAGTATAATGTGCAGTTAGATTTCAAACAAAGACTTTTGAAAAAAGATTTTCATGATGTGGAGATTCCTGAATTGCATTATGAAGTGGGGTTGGGATAGAATATTTTTCAAAATCAAAAAGCCTAAGTAGTTTATTCATTACTTAGGCTTTTTTAGTACCGGGGAGCAGACTTGAACTGCCGACCTCAGGGTTATGAATCCTGTGCTCTAACCAGCTGAGCTACCCCGGCCTTTCTCAAATGCTAAAAATGCACCTGATAATTGGGCGGCAAAAATAGTGATTTTCACCTGAATTCTGAAAGAAAATAAGTGTTGATATTGGCTTGTTTTGCTATTTTAACTGAACATATAATTTTGCAAATATGCGTATTCCGTTAAAGCCCATCTGAACAGATTCCCAAGGTCCGCCTGCCTCATTATCGAAAGATTCATAACGGGCATTTGGCACTGCTGCATAATCTGGATGTACATTCATCAAATTATCTGCCCCAATAAACAGCGTTGCTTTTTTTGAAAATTTATATGAAGCAAATATGTCTGTGGTCATTTTCCCTCTATATATAAATTCTTCTTTGGCTACATGTATGCCATCGCTGTATCCGTCAATATCTACATAAGGATCTATACCGGTGAAGCTTCCTGAAATAGTAGGATCGCCGGGGCCGCCTGTACCTGCCATTGACGCGAGGCCTGTCCATCCAAAACCCAATGTTTTCATTTTGCCATAATAAGTAAATGCGATACCAAAACCTAATTTGTTAATGTGATACTGTGTATTGAAAGCAAATTTTGCTTTGGGTGCAGATGCGATGAGAAAGGCTTCTTCGCGATCGCTGAAAAATGTCTTGCGATGAACATAACTATCATCTAAAACAGATGGGATATTTGTTTTATTCACTTTCATATTTTGGATATTTCCGGTGAATATTGTTCTGAAACTTTGGTGGCCATTGCTCCAATTTTTTTTGTAATCCAATACAACATCCAAACCATAATTGGTAGTATTAACTGAGTTGGCAAAAAACTGAGCAGTAGATACATTCAATGCTTTCAAGCTATTCGTAAATGATACCGGAAGTGTGGCATCATCAGCGCTAAACAATCCGGACAATACTACTCTGTTTTTTACTTTTACCATATAGCCATCCAAAGTAAATGTGAAACCTTTTGCAGGTGATGACGAAAATCCCACACTGGTATTCACGGATTTTTCTTCTTTTAATGAAGGCACACCGGCTGCCTTTGTAATTTCATCGCCATTGCGTGCAATACGGCTTTGAACCAATTGCCCGCCACTGAAGGAAGTAAGTGTGTTACTAAAATTTATTTGTTGTAATGAAGGTGCACGAAAACCTGTACTTACCGAGCCTCGCAGATTAAAATGCTCTGATACTTTGTAGCGTGTTGCAAATTTTCCGGTTACGATAGCACCAAAATCCGAATAGTTTTCAAAACGCAATGCGAAATCTGTAAGCCACTTTTTTGTAACATTAATCTCTGCATCGCCATAAAGTGCAATATTATTTCTGTTTCCTGTTATAACATCTGTCGGACTAAAACCGGGGAAACCTTGAGAGCCGGGTGCCTGATCATAAGTATTTGGATACCCTTTGTAAGAGGCTTCTTCTCCTTTGAAAATATTGTATCGCTCATAGCGAAATTCCGCACCGATGCCTAAGTTCATACCTTGTGCTATATCTTTTAACGCTTTGCTGAAATCAAGATTCACCGTGTTTTGCAAAAAATTAAAACCACCATCATCAAAATGATTGGGCGATGTTTTTCCCATCATTGATGCATTATAAGTTTTATCGCCATAATAATGGAAATTGTTTCGGCCAAGTGTGTTACTTAAATCCCAGTTCCATCCTCTTCCTGTAATGCCTTTTAAACCCAATGCGATAGAAGCGTCTGTTATATTGGTTTGAATGTGTGGGTTATAATATATTTCTCCATCAATAGCCGTTCGCATAATAGAACCATCAAAAATTAAATGGCCGCTACCATCTATCGGAAAACGATCGGGCCTACCGCTGTAATTTCTAGTATAGGCAAAAGCATCTGATGCTTTATGATTATATCCTCCAAAAGAATAAAATGTAGTATTGTGTTTACCCGGGATTTCCATATTGTACATTGCTCCATAAGTGGATAATGATGCATCTCCAAATGCACGTCTGCTGGTATTGAGTGGCAGTGCTTTAGGATTTGTTAGCACATTGGTATCTTTTGTTTGTCTATATGTTTTTGCTTGATCACGAAAGTCTAATGAGAAATTAATGAACCCACCATCTTTACCGATAGCTGCGCCATAATTTGCAGCAAAAAAAAGTGTGCCTCCGTCAATGTGATTTCCGTAATAATATTGTTTGTCTTTTTTATTATAGTTGGCATTGAATTTTTTGTCAAGATAACCGGCCCAGCCTGCATCAATTGTCCAAGTGCCTACGTCTTTTTTCAGAATTACATTGATGACTCCGGCCATTGCATCTGAACCATATTGTGCAGAAGCACCATCACGAAGTATTTCAATTCTATCCACTGCTATTTGAGGAAAACTGTTTAGATCTGCTCCTGAATTACCTCTTCCTCTAGCGCCAAATAATCCAACAAAAGCTGTTTGATGTCTTCTTTTGCCGTTGATGAGCACTAATGTTTGATCGGGGCCTAATCCTCTTAGTGTTCCTAAATCAATATGGTCAGCACCATCTGCTCCACTTTGTTTGTTATAGTTGAAAGAAGGTGCGGCTATATTTAGGATTGATGTTAAATCCATTCGCGCTGTAGGTTCTCCTATCTGATTGATATGAATGATGTCAACCGGAACAGGTGTTTCTATTTTAGCTCTTCCGGAACTGCGTGTGCCAATCATTACTACCTGAGATAATTCCTCCGATGATTGTTCTAAGGTGATGTTGAGATTATTTCCTGCCTTAACTTTTATAGTTTTAAAACCGATAGAAGTAATTTCTAATTCATCTCCAGGTGCTGAAGTAATGGTGAAAGTACCGTTTTGATTGGTTGCTGTTATCTTACCGCTTTTTAATGCCTTAACAGTTACATCTTGTAATGGAGTACCGTTTGCATCTGTAATTTTCCCGTTAATGTTTTGTTGACCAAAAATCTGAATGAAAGAATATACGGTGAATAGGAGTGACAGAAAGACCTTTCTCATAAATGGTTAATTTTTTTTGTGAAATTAGAAAAACAGTTGTTCAAAAAAAATTATTAGCGAGATAATACTTTATCTAATATTTTTCGGGCTCAGTTAATTGTTTATTGCAATAGCCTAATAAAAAAAATACCCTCCGTTATGAAGGGTATTTTTTTGTAATTAATTTCCTTTAGGCGCTTCTGCTGTTGCTTCATCCAGCAGTTTCATTGCCCAGTTTGCCCATGCAGTTGCTTCATCAGGCTTCTGTGCTAGGCCGGAATGAATTTGTTCGCTTTTGTCCATCCATTCTCCCATATCTTTCTGCATTGCAGTAAGTTTTGCTGGATCTTTTTTTGCTGCAATGTATTCTGCCATAAATGCGGCATAATCATTTGCTGCTTTTTGAACCTCCGGATCTGAAAATTTTGGAACGTCAGAAGCAGGTGTAGATGGTGGTGCTGCTGGTGGCGCTACAGTTGTTGCGCTTTTGTCTTCACCGGGTGTTGATTCTTTTTTCTTGCTGTCGCAAGAAATCATAACGCTTGCCATTGCAAGTACTGTAAACAGTTTCTTCATTGTTGGGTTTTGAATTAAAAAAATTATTGAAATTCAAACATATTTCTTTTTGTTGAGTAAGAAAAATAAAAAAGCAGATAGTGATTTGAAAATTTACTATCTGCATTTAAAGAAATTATTTTGATCTATTATTCATTAGGCATCCACACCGTGGCAATTCTTATATTTTTTTCCTGAACCACAAGGGCAAGGTTCATTGCGGCCAATTTTTGGTGCTGCACTTACCGGAACAGGTTTGTCTCTTTCATTAGCTGCATAATCTTGTCCTGCTTCATCTACTTCTTCTTTATTGGCATGCATATTACTCATATCTGTTTTCTGTTGCCTGCCTTCTTTCAATGGAGCACTTTGTTCCTGAATTGGAATATTGGCATGTGATAAAAATGAAACAATGTTTCTGTTCACTTCATCATTCATTCTTTTGAATTGGTTATAGGCTTCCATTTTATAAATCACCAATGGGTCTTTTTGTTCCAGATATGCCGTCTGCACACTTTGTTTCAAATCATCCATAGCTCTTAAATGTTCCTTCCATGAATCATCGATTACATTAAGTGTGAGGCTACGCTCTAAAGCAACAGCTAATTCCTGACCTTCTGTTTGTACTACTTTATCAAGATTGGCCAATACTGCAAGTTCCGGCCTACCATTAAATTGTTTTACTCCATCTGTAAAAGGTACAATCACATTTTCAATATGGCTGCCTTGCGTAGCTCTGATGCGTTTGAACTCAGGTAGTGCAACTCTGCTAAGTTCTTGCTTATGTTGTTGATATTTTTCAGTAACTTCTGTATAAAGTTTATCAACCAATGAGTTTAAATCAGTTTTTTGAAAATCTTCTTTAGTGATGGTTGTTTCTGTTCCAAAGTTTACAATGCAGGCCATTTTAAATCCTTCGTAGTCTTCTTGCTCTTTGAAAGAAGAAACAACGCCTTCTGCCAGTGTAGAGAATGAGGTGTCAATATCCAGCGCTAATCGCTCACCAAACAATGCGTGATTTCTTTTTTCATAAACAGCATTTCTTTGTTTGTTCATTACATCATCGTATTCCAATAATCTTTTACGAATACCAAAGTTATTTTCTTCTACTTTCTTTTGTGCTCGCTGAATGCTGTTGCTGATCATGCTATGCTGAATGACATCACCTTCTTTATAGCCTAATTTATCCATCATAGAAGCGATACGTTCACTACCGAACATACGCATCAAGTCGTCTTCGAGTGAAACATAGAATTGCGATGTACCGGGATCGCCTTGACGACCTGCACGACCACGTAACTGCCTGTCCACACGACGGCTTTCATGTCTTTCAGTACCAATAATTGCAAGCCCGCCTGCTTCTTTTACACCAGCACCTAATTTAATATCCGTACCTCTTCCGGCCATATTCGTTGCTATCGTAACGGCACCCGGCAATCCGGCTTCGGCTACAACTTGTGCTTCTCTGGCGTGTTGTTTTGCGTTCAATACATTATGCGGAATTTTTTTCTGTTGCAACATACGACTCAGTAGTTCACTGATTTCTACAGAGGTAGTACCAACAAGTATTGGTCTTCCGGCATTGCGAAGAATTTCTACTTCGTCAATTACGGCTTTATATTTTTCTCTTTTTGTTTTATATACCAAGTCTTGTTTGTCTTTACGAACCATTGTAAGATTCGTTGGTATAGAAACAACGTCTAACTTATAAATGCTCCACAATTCTGCCGCTTCTGTTTCGGCCGTACCCGTCATACCCGCAAGTTTGTGATACATCCTGAAATAATTTTGCAGCGTTACAGTGGCATAAGTCTGTGTTGCTGCTTCAATCTTTACATTTTCTTTTGCTTCAATCGCTTGATGCAAGCCATCGGAGTATCTTCTTCCATCCAGTACACGACCTGTTTGTTCATCTACAATTTTGATAGCGCCTTCGTCAATGATGTATTCAACATCTTTTTCAAATAACGTATATGCTTTCAATAACTGCTGTACAGTGTGAATGCGATCTGCCTTCTGTGCATAGTCATTCAATATATTTTCTTTAGCATGTAGTTTTTCTTCTGTGCTTAAATTTACTTTCTCTATTTCAGCCAGTTTTACGCCGATATCGGGCAGTACAAAAAATTCAGGATCTTCTCCGCTGCGGGTGATCATATTTAATCCTTTGTCTGTAAGATCTACTGAATTATTTTTCTCATCAATATGAAAAAGTAATTCGGCGTCTATAATATGAAGATTACGTTCTTGATCTTGTATGTAATAATTTTCTGCTTTTTGCAATTTTACTTTCACACCGGGTTCGCTCAAGTATTTGATTACCGGGCCATATTTTGGAAGGCCTCGGAAGGCTCTGTATAAATATAAGCCACCACCTTTTGGATCGTCATCGCCTTCGGCAAAACGCTTTTTCGCTTCATTAAGACAGTTACGTACGATTCGTTCTTGCTCTTGTACTATTTGCTGTATCCTTGGTTTGTGAATATGAAATTGCTGGTCTTCACCTTTAGGTACCGGGCCGGAAATAATCAATGGCGTTCTAGCATCATCAATCAATACAGAGTCCACCTCGTCCACCATTGCATAGTGGTGTTTGCGTTGCACCATTTCATCTGCATTGTGCACCATATTATCTCGGAGATAGTCAAAGCCGAATTCGTTATTAGTACCATACGTGATATCTGCCAGATATGCTTTTCTTCTATCTTCACTATTAGGTTGATATTTATCAATACAGTCAACAGTAATACCTAACCATTCAAAGATAGGGCCATTCCATTCTTGGTCACGACGAGCTAAGTAGTCATTCACCGTAACAAGATGCACTCCTTCGCCGGCTAATGCATTTAAGTATGCAGGCAGCGTGGATACAAGGGTTTTACCTTCACCGGTGGCCATTTCAGAAATTTTTCCTTGATGCAATACGATGCCACCGATTAACTGAACATCATAATGCACCATATTCCAAGTCACTTGCCCGCCTGCAGCAGTCCATGTATTGGAGAAGACAGACTGATCGCCATTTATAGTGATATAATTTTTCTTGACACTTAAATCACGATCTAATTGAGTGGCTGTAGCAACCATCTCCGTATTTTCTTTAAAGCGACGTGCCGTTTCTTTTACCACTGCAAACGCTTCTGGAAGAATATCATTTAATGCATCTTCAATTTTTTTATCTCTGTCTTTTTTCAGTTTATCTACTTCTTGATAAACGGCATCTTTCCCCAGCAAGTCATTAAACGGCAGATCTTCTGCTTCCTTATTCTTTGCTGCAATCTCTGCTTCGATATCTGTTAAATGTTCTTTGATGCGTTTGCGAAAATCTTGCGTCTTGCTTCTTAATTCATCATTGGTTAATGATTGATAAGTTGCAAAATGCTGGTTGATTTTAGAAACGTACGGCTCAATTTTTTTTACATCCTTATCAGACTTGCTGCCGCCAAACAATTTTGAAATAAAACCTATCATAAGAGGTTGATAATTTTAATTATTTAATAATTCTTCGTCCAATTTTTGATCCAGTGATTTTAAAATGCACTATTGAATCAATATGGATTAAAAACTCTGTTTTTATTGTCAAAATAAATGCTGAAATCCTCTCTAAGCCAAATTGGCAGAAAGGCCTGTTTTCAGGTTTGCAAAGATAGTCAATCTGCCTTAGTAGAAAGCAGCCTTTTGGCAGTTTTAATGGGTTATCGGACTACTGTTTTCAGAATTTTCTTTTTTTCTTAACGTACCTTGCCCATGTATTTGGTATTAATGCTAAACCTTGTTATGAGATATTTTATTTTTTCCGCTTTTTGTGCTTTAATGTCTGTATTGTTTTTCTCCTGCAATAGCACCGAAATAGGTAGGGCAGAAGATGTGAATCCTGAAACAATTTATTTTGATTATCAAATTTCCGGAGAGGAGAAAAATTCGGAAGCCACTGTTTTATTGCAATATCGGTTTGGCGGCGTTAATGGCACTACTTTGACCATTGGTAAGCCGGGCAAGGTAGAATTTGATGATCATGAATTAAAGGCAGACAGTACAAGAATTACAGGTGCTTATTATGAATGGCAACAACCTTTGAATAACTTTTCGGGAAAGCATCTAATACGTTTCACCAATCCCAACGGGAAACAATACAACGAAACATTTGATTTTTCTACTTTCTCAGTACCCACTGAAATCGCTTCTATCAAAAACTCAGATTCATTAATTATTCAATTGAGTGGTACTAAGGAAGGTGAGTTGTTGAATGTAAATCTTGCTGATACTGTTTTTCGCAGTAATGGTGTTGACAAAAATCTTCCTGTTTATGATAATAAAATAGTGGTTGCGAATGAAGATTTGAAAAATTTGGCCAAAGGGCCGATTACTTTGAAGTTAAGCCGTGAGCTATCTAAACCTATTATGAATGGCACTAAAGAAGGTGGACGTATTACAACGGTGTTTTCAGTACGGAGAGAGTTTTGGATTAAATAAAATACTCCTGCAAAAAGTTATTTTATAAATGGTTAATTCGCTAAAGTGTTTGTGCCTATATTACATAATAAAAAATGAATATAATGAAACACTATTTGTGGATGATTGTTTTACTGTTATTAATGAATAATAATATGAGTGTTGCACAACATAAATCTAAGCCAGTAATCATTGGCTATGTTGGTGGTTATAATGGGCAGCTCATTAACCCCGATTCAATTGAGGCTAAAAGACTTTCGCATATCAACTATGCATTTGTAGATATAAAAGATAATAAAGCATGGCTGCACAATGAGCAAACAGATACCATTAATTTTAGAAGTTTAAATTCATTGAAAAGGAAAAACCCGAATTTGAAGATTTTGATTTCCATAGGCGGATGGACTTGGAGTAAAAACTTTTCTGATGCGATGCTTACGGATACATCCACACAACAATTTGCGGAAAGTGCAGTAGCAATTGTCGCTCAATATGATTTGGACGGAATAGATATTGATTGGGAATATCCGGGGATGATAGGTGACAATAATAAATATCGTGATGAAGACAGGCAGAACTACACCCGAATGTTTCAATACTTGCGCAAGCATCTGGATCAATTAAGCAATACAACAAAGAAAAAATATTTGGTCACTACTGCTATTGGCGGCTCTAGAGAATTTTTGCAACATACCGAGATGAAGAAGGTGCAACGATATACCGATTTTATCAATGTAATGAGTTATGATTTTGATGGCACTTATGATACGATTGCTGCACATCACACCAATCTTTATAATTCTAAAGGGCATGCAGATATGTATTCTGCAGATGTGTCTATTCAAAATCTGATGAAAGCCGGAGTTCCTTCTTCTAAAATAGTAATAGGAATAGGTTTTTATGGCAAAGGCAAAATTGTAGCATCAACCGATAATAATGGTCTCTATGCAAAAGCAGTAAAACCGATTTTCGGAGGCGGTTATACCTATCTTAAAGATAGTTTGGTCAATCAAAAAGGTTATGTTCGTTATTGGGATGATGGCGCAAAAGCTCCTTATTTATTCAATGCAGATAAAAAAATATTTATCACCTACGATGATGAAGAATCCGTAAAAGCAAAATGCAATTATGTTCGCAAACATAAGTTGGCCGGTGCGATGTTTTGGGAATACTTCAGTGATAAAAAATTATATCTGCTGAAAACTATTGATAAAGAGTTTGGATATTAATCAGTTCCAAACTCAATTTTTCCGAAACGCCCATTTAATGAGTTCTTTCCAGCTTGGTTTTTTGCCATACATTAAAATTCCTGTTCTGTAAATTTTTCCGGCAAACCAAGTGGTGAAGATGAACCCTGCCACTAATGTGACCATACTCAAGCCCAATTGCCACCAAGGAACAGTAGCCGGCACACCGAAAGGCAATCTTATCATCATATATATAGGAGAGGTGAATGGTATGATACTTCCCCAAAATGCTATAGGGCCGGAAGGATCTTTCAATACAACCGACATTGTAGCTACTGCAAAAATAATGGGCATCATCAATGGGAAACTGAGCGATTGTGCTTCACGCATATCCTCGTTTACTGCACTACCTACTGCTGCAAATAATGCTGCATAGAAGAAGAAACCGCCGATCAAGTAAAATACAAAACAGAAAATAAGCAAAGGCATATTGGTGCTAGTAAATACTTGTTGAATACCACCGATTACTTCATTCATTGAACTTACTTTTCCGGAAGCTATTGTAATGTTATATATAACGAAAATGAATACTACCCAAAGTAGAATTTGTGTAAGGCAAACTAATCCAATGCCCAATATTTTTCCAATCATCAATTGAAAAGGTTTAACGGAAGAAACAATTACTTCGGCAATACGATTTGTTTTTTCTTCCATCACGCCCATCATTACCTGAGAGCCATAGAGCAGCAGAATGATGTAAATAAGTATAGCTGAAATAGAACCCATTACCGAAGCAATATTGGAGTTTGCTTTCAGGTCGTTTACATTATGCGGTATGAGCACTAAGTTTTGTGCCAATATTGTTTTCTTTTCAGCATCAATACCTAATTTTTCATTTTTTACTGCACGCAATAGGTCATTGAGTTTTGTTTGAACTGGTAGCGAGCCTTCCATACTCATTGTCTTAGTAGTCATCAAACTGAGCGGTGGAAGTGGTTTATCCCATGATGCAGACGAAGGGACTATGATATATCCATCATATCCTAATTTTTCAAAATTGCTTTTAATACTATCTGCAGGAAGCGTAGTTAATGCAATAGACGAACTGCTATCGCTGATATTTGCTAAGCCGAGTTTGTCTGGTGTAAATACTCCGGATGAATCTATGAGGGCAATATTTAATTTGCGCCCACCTTTTGACGCCATATAGCCTGTACCCACTATAAGAGCAAGATAGAGTAATGGGAATAATACTGTACTTAGAATAAATGTTTTCTTTCTGATTTTTGTCAAATATTCTCTTACTATGATCAGTCCAATTTTTTTCATAAAGCAATAGTTGAAAAACTAAAAATTAATTTTTGATATTTTGAAACTGTCTTGCTGTTTCAGTGCCTTCTACTAATTTGATAAAAATATCATTCAGCGATGGCAGTATTTCATTAAAAGATGATATAGATACTCCTTGTTGCAACAGATATTGCAATACATCATTGGGTTTGTCATTGGGTTTGATGCGTACAATAAAATTTTGCTCTTTTTTCCCGATTACTTCATAAGGCTCATTGCCGGTTGTATCAGGTAAACTATCAGCTCCAATAGAGTATAAATTTTCTTTGAAGTCCTGCTTTACCTGTTTGATGGTGCCGTCTAAAATTTTTTGTCCTTTATTTACCAATGCTATTCTATTGCAAATTTCTTCTACCTGTTCCATTCTGTGCGTACTAAATATAATTGTAGAGCCATTTGCAGCCAATCTAAAAATTTCATCTTTAATCAGGTTACTGTTTACAGGATCTAAACCACTGAATGGCTCATCCAAAATAATCAGCTTTGGATTATGAAGTACAGTAGTAACGAATTGCAATTTTTGGCTCATACCTTTAGAAAGGTCTTCTACTTTTTTGTTCCACCACGATTCCATGCCAAAGCGCACAAACCAGTCTTTTACTTTTGCAGTAGCATCTTTACGAGACATGCCTTTCAATTGAGCCAAGTATAATGTCTGCTCACCAATTTTCATTTTTTTATAAAGGCCTCTCTCTTCAGGCATATAGCCAATCAGGCCAACATCATTCACCGGATCAAATTTTTTTCCGTCAAAAAATATTTCACCCGAATCGGGATAAAAAATACCGGTAATCATTCTGATCAATGTGGTCTTTCCTGCTCCATTCGGACCGAGCAATCCGAAAATATTGCCTTTGTCAATTGATAAGCTGATGTCATCAACAGCTTTTTGCGTAGCAAAATACTTTTTTAAATTTTTTACTTCAAGTAGCGACATATTATTGGTTGGTTTGTCTGTGTAAATGTAAAGAGGTTAAAGGTAGCAGTAATAATTTAATAGGTGAATTGCATGTTTTTAACGATAAACTGCATATTGGATTACTAACTATGTAATAAAGCAATTTCATTGGCCACTCGCTCGCCATCCATCGCAGCACTCACAATGCCACCGGCAAATCCTGCTCCTTCGCCACAAGGGTAGAGGTTTTTTATTTGCGGGTGTTGAAAGGTATTTGCATTACGTGGGATACGCACCGGTGATGATGTTCTTGATTCTGTAGCCACTACTATTGCCTCATTGGTGTAATATCCATTTCTGCCATTGCGAGCCGGCATTTTATTACTAAAGTCTTTAAATCCTTGTTGCAAATTTTTATAAACCCATTCAGGAAATACTTTTTTTAATGGAGCGGAGTGTACACCCGGTAGATAAGAACAATCAGGCAATGAAGAAGAAATTTTGTTTTCACAAAAATCAACTAAGCGTTGTGCAGGCGCTACAAATTTTCCACCGCCTTCGGCAAAAGCTTTCTTTTCTATGGACTGTTGAAAATACATTGCAGCGAGTGGCCCTTTATTTTTAAATACCTGCCAATCTTTTTCTTCAATAGAAACTACGATACCACTGTTGGAATATGGATTATTTCTTTTGGAGGGGCTCCATCCGTTTACCACCAATTCGCCGGGTGCAGTAGCTGCAGGTGCAATGATGCCACCGGGACACATACAAAAGGAAAAAACGCCTTTACCATTTACTTGCTGCACCCAACTATATGAGGCAGGAGGCAAATATTTATCTCGAACATTGCAATGATATTGTGCACTGTCTATTAACGACTGCGGATGCTCCACTCGAACGCCTAATGCAAAAGGCTTGGCCTCTATCAAAATATTTTTATGATGCAGTAATTCAAATATATCTCTTGCCGAATGTCCGGTTGCCAATATGAAAGCATCTGCAATGATTGAATCTCCTTCTGCAGTAATAACGGCTGATATATTTTCATTCCTTATTTTGAAATCAACCACTTTTTTTTCAAAATGAAAATCGCCGCCACATTCCAAAATGGTGTGACGCATAGCCGTAATAATTTGAGGTAATTTATTCGTGCCAATATGTGGATGCGCTTGGTATAAAATTTTTTCATCTGCTCCAAAATGAACAAACAGGTTTAAAATTCTGTTTACATCACCTCGCTTAGAGCTTCGTGTATAGAGTTTGCCATCGCTGTAGGTGCCAGCACCACCTTCTCCAAAGCAGTAATTACTTTCAGGATTTACTTCACCTTCTTTATTCAATTGTGCAAGGTCTCTTCTTCTGGCTCTTACATCTTTGCCTCTTTCTATCAAAATGGGTTTAATGCCTTTTTCAATCAATTGTAGTGCGGCGAAAAGTCCTGCTGGCCCGGCTCCGATAATGGCAACCGATTTGTTTGCTTTTGAAACGTCATGAAACTGAAAGGATTGTTTCGCTCTTTGTTGAAAAGGTTCGTTGATAAATGCCTGTACCGTTAGATTGATCCAAACTTGTTTACTGCGTGCATCAATAGATTGCTTGGTAATATAAAAACCGGAGACTTCTGATTCATTCTTTGCTACTGTTTGCGCAATATATTTTTTTACAATGGCCTCATTGGCAGCTTCTGAGGGAAGTAATTTTAAAGTAATTGTTTTTTGCATACTGTCAGGTTTTTATCCTGAAATGGAGATGCGAAGGTAGTGTAAAGATTGAGATGTAATTTTTAAGCCATACATTTTAAATGTAACTAAGTTCAAGTAACAAGTGCAACACCTGTTCAACCCTTTGGGCGGGGTACCCCGCCCAAAGGGTTGGGCTGAAAAACAGATTTTTGTGTTGCTATGAAATCAAAAAAATATTTTTCTGTATAATTAAAGAAAATGTTCTTGTCGCTTCTTTAAAAACTTTATACCTTCAATCGTGTACAGCTCATGAAGAAAAAATTATTCCTACTATTTATTATTTCTTTTTCAATATTCATCGCATCCTGCAAGGTTACTTACAGAGCTACAGTACTACAATTCAAAAATTATAAAATAAGCGATACCATACAAGTTAGCAAAACAATACAGTCGTTGGTGAAGCCATATAAGGACAGTATGCAAAAAAATATGGGCGTGGTAATTGGCCATGCAGACAAATTGTTGGATAAAAAATTACCGGAATCTTCATTGGGGAATTTTATGGCGGATGCTTGCTTTAAAATGGCTGAAAAAAAATACAAAACAAATATCGATGTGGCTTTTGTGAATTACGGAGGAATCCGATTATCGGAAATACCGAAAGGGAATATTACAAAAGGGCAGATTTATGAGTTGATGCCTTTTGATAACTTATTAATTATACAAAAACTGAAGGGTAATGTGTTGCAAAAATTCCTTGATCTGACAGCAAGCCAAGGTGGTGTGCCAATGTCGGGAATGACCATGCGTATAGTCGATTCGCAAACAGGTAAAAAAGCAATAGATGTATTAATCGGTGGGAAGCCAATAGATCCCGATGCAATATATAATGTAGTGAATCCCGATTACGTGGCAAATGGTGGTGATGATGCTATTATGCTGAAAAATATACCGCAGATATCGGCAGGGTATTTAGTGCGTGATGCATTGTTTGACTATATTAAAGAATTAAGCGCAGCAGGGAAACATATTACCGCTCAAGTAGAAAATAGAGTAACTTATGCTCAGTAGAAAAAAATTTATAAAGCAAGCGGCACTTGCTTCAGGTGCAATCATGTTCAACTCATCTGTTGCATCAGCTGCAGATTATATTACGCCCATTCGACTTACTATATTGCATACCAATGATACGCACAGTCGTATTGATCCTTTCCCAATGGATGGTAGCAGCAATCAAGGCTTAGGTGGTGTAACGGCAAGAGCTGAGTTGATTTCAAAAATAAGAGCAGCAGAAGAGCATGTATTGTTGTTGGATGCCGGAGATATTTTTCAGGGTACTCCATATTTCAATGTTTTTAAAGGAGAGACTGAAATCAAAGCAATGGCTGCCATGAAATATGATGCTTGTACTATCGGCAATCATGATTTTGATGCAGGGATGGAAAATTTAGCAACACAATTAACCAATCATGCAAGCTTTCCGATGTTGGTAAGCAATTACGATTTCACCAATACACCAATGGAATACAAAACAGCACCATATAAGATATTTAAAAAAGGAAGATTAAAGATTGGTGTATTCGGAATAGGTATTGAAGGCAGCGGGCTGATTGCGGATAATTTATTTGGCAATACAAAGTATCTTGATCCGGTGCAAAAAGCAAATGAGCTAAGTGATTTACTGCTGCGAGAAAAAAAATGTGATATGATCATTTGTTTATCACACCTTGGTTTTAAATATAAGGATAATAAAATAAGTGATGAAATTTTGGCCAAAGAAACTGAAGGGATTGATTTAATAATTGGAGGGCATACACATACTTTTTTTGACAATCCAATCATTTATAAAAACAAAAAAGGTAGTGATGTTATTGTAAATCAAGTAGGTTGGGCAGGAATAGTATTAGGTAGAATAGATTTTGAATTCTCCAAATTTTCAGGCAAAAAAATTATGGGAAATCACAATCTTTTTGTTTCACAAAAAACAATTGGCTAAAAATTTTTTTTATTAAAACTTTTAGTGATATTCGCCCTCCTGTCCAACTTTTTTTATTGACACTGTGTGGAAGATTTTTTTGGACAGTTTGAAAAGAACAACTATAGATAACGCATCATAAATCACTAACCTGTTTCATGGAGAAGAATGCAGAAAAAGTTTGGAGCAATTGTTTAAAAATAATCAATGATATCGTTGAAAGGCAACATTACAAAACTTGGTTTGAACCCATTAAACCGGTTTCATTAAAAAGTAATGTTTTGGTTATTCAAGTACCCAGCCAATTTTTCTTCGAATACCTTGAAGAACATTATGTAAATTTATTGGCGAAGACATTGAAACGTGAATTAGGGAAAGAAGCAAGATTAGAATACAGAATAATGGTGGATAGCGGTAATAGTCGCAATAAGCCAAAGACAATGGATGTGAGCGGGCAGGGTTTCAAAACATTTTCAAATAATGAAATGGATTTTCCGCTCGTTATAAATAATCCTGTAAAGAATCCCTTCGTAATTCCGGGGTTGAAAAAAATGCAGATTGATCCGCAATTAAATGCTATATATACATTTGAAGCATTTATAGAAGGAGATTGCAACAGGGTAGCCAGAAGAGCAGGAAAAACAGTGGCTGAAAAGCCCGGAGCTAATTCTTTCAATCCGTTAGTTATATATGGTGGTGTTGGTCTTGGTAAAACACACTTGGCTCAGGCAATAGGAAATGAAGTAAAAAGACTACATCCCAACAAAGTTGTATTATATGTAAGCTCTGAAAAGTTCATCAACCAATTTATGGATCATAGTCGCAATAATGCGATTAATGACTTTATTCACTTTTATCAATTGATTGATGTATTAATATTAGATGATGTACAGTTTTTTGCGAAAGCAGAAAAATCTCAAGATGCATTCTTTGCAATTTTTAATCACTTGCATCAATCGGGAAAGCAATTGGTGTTGACTTCTGATAAATCGCCCAAAGATTTGGAAGGTGTACAAGAAAGATTGTTGAGCAGATTCCGCTGGGGACTTAGTGCAGACTTGCAGATGCCGGATTACGAAACGAGAATAGAGATTTTGGAACGTAAGATGAAGAATGATGGATTGGAAATGCCTAAAGAAGTAGTGAAATACATTGCCTATAATATTAATAACAATGTAAGAGAGTTGGAAGGTGCATTAATATCACTATTAGCACAATCATCATTGAATAGAAGAGAAATTGATTTGGATTTAGCTAAAAAAGTATTACGCAATTTTGTGAAATCGTCTAATAAGGAGATTACAATAGAAACCATTCAGAAAATGGTGTGCGATTATTTTGATGTATCTTATGACAAGCTACTTCAAAAAACACGTAAAAGGGAAATTGTGCAGGCAAGACAAATAACAATGTTCCTTGCGAAAGCATTTACCAAAAATTCTTTGAAAACGATTGGTGAGCATTTTGGAGGTAGAGATCATACCACAGTGATACACTCTTGCCAAACGGTAAAAGATTTGATGGATACGGATGGTATATTCAGGGAGAACGTGTTGGAGCTGCAACAAAAAGTTCAATTAGCGGCAATGTAACGTTGGTAAAAGAAAATAAATTCAAATTTTATTGGAAGTTTAAGATTTTTGTTTGGTTGCTTGATGGTTTAAAGCTATTTTTGCAACCCTGAAAATAGTTCATTAAAAAAGGTGAGGTGGGTGAGTGGCTCAAACCAGTAGTTTGCTAAACTGCCGTACGGGTTAAACTGTACCGAGGGTTCGAATCCCTCCCTCACCGCTGAATATCCGGGAAGTAGCGCAGGCCGGTAGCGCACCTGGTTTGGGACCAGGGGGTCGCAGGTTCGAATCCTGTCTTCCCGACATAAGTTGAAGGGGGTCGTCCCGATAAAATCGGGATCTTCATGAATTAAGTTGAAGGGGGTCGTCCCGATAAAATCGGGATCTTCATGAATTAAGTTGAAGGGGGTCGTCCCGATAAAATCGGGATCTTCATGAATTAAGTTGAAG
>JAFDXF010000092.1 GCA_018268055.1 Bacteroidota bacterium | reverse complement strand
GCCGTAATTAATACAGGCTGTGAAATGTCGCAAACTACACTCGGCGCATTAATTTTTATGGTGTCGCATTTGTTGATGATTTTGCAAACGATGTTGGTTTGCATTGGATAATCTTCAAGGGTGTAAGAAGATTGTATTGAAAGTGTGTTAGTGTTTTGCGAAGTGTATGTTCCATCCCATATTATCGATGAGCCATAGGCTGGTTTGTTAAAAAATATATTTTCATTGGCTCCAAAACATTCGGCAGAAGTGTCTTTCGCCATTAATCTGAAATTATCAATATAGGTATTTTTATTAGTATGCGATACTATATCAAACGTGATAAAATATCCTTTCTCCACTGGTTTACCTTCATACAAATCAAATTGATAATCATTATCATGTGTTGGAAATTGAATAGTCTTTTGAAGTAAATAAGAACCCTGATTTGTACCAACAGCATATTGGACTTTATAACCATCTAAGGTATAGAGTGAAATGAAACGATTGCCAGATGAATCTATAAAAACTTTGTAGTCTCTTGTTTTCTGATTGAAATATATCTTTTTTGAACAAACATACTCTTCTCTTATAGGAGAAAACAAAGGAGAAAATTCGCTAACCTTAAACAGATTTGCGACACTATCACTTCCATTTATGTCATAACCATATATTCTTTGATAGTAAACAATATTCCCATTAGTTAAGAATGCAATTTGAATATGAGAAATATCATCAAGAATTGGATACCCAAATACATCATGTCCAGAAATTGGACTACAATATGCTTTATTTTCTATAATTTGTTTACTTGTCCAGTCAATCTTGACAAAGGTATAGGTAAGATGTTCTCTTAAATTAATTTGACATACATTATTAAATTCTGCGCTACCATACAAAAAAATTGTATTGTTTTCTATTTTACACTTAGAGAAAGTACTATACATAGGATATGAGTCGGCAAAAGTTGGAACAAAAGTATGGGACTGACCAATGTTTCCATTATTACTTACCGTAACTAAAGAAAATGAATTAGGTTCAAAGTTTCCTCGAATGACCGGATGGGTTAACAAACAAAGAATGCTATCGGAGCCGTATTTAGAAATGAGAGAAAAACTGAGGTTACTTGCATCCGTTAAATCAATATCATTGTTTGTGAGTGTTATACTGTTTTGATAAATAAGTTGCCCTGATGGAGAAAAAATTAAATAGAAAAAATAATGAGAAGCAGTAAAAAATCGCAAGCACCCGATAAATAAATTTCCATTAGAAGCCTCTTCAATCGTGCCTAAGTCGAATTCATCTCCGATAACTGTAGATTTGATTTTCTTGAACCAGACCATTTCACCTTTCTTATTAATTTTAAAAATAAATTTGTCGTCTCTACCGCTTATTCTCTTTAAAAAATATCCAATAGATATTTTAGAGCCGTCTTTGGTTAAAATAGTTTTTAGAATTTGAAGCGAGTCATTATCTTGTGTTACATATTGTATATGGCTTGAAGAATCAACACAAAACTGTTGTGCCTTGAGTGAAAAATGAAAAAAAAGTAGAACAAATAATACGAAGCATTTCATTTTTTAAAAACATTGAAAAGGCTGGCCAACAAATTGGCCAGCGACTTAATAATCAATTAGTAAATATCCCAAGTTTCAATAATCCAAGGGCCGACACAAGGCCCACCATTTTGGCTTCCGGTTTGTTTATTACGATACCTGACTTGTATATTACCGGGAGCAAGCCCAGCATTAGAATTTGTTTTTCCTACATTAATTTTAAACAAATCCCAGTAATTAATTAGAGGTGTTGAAATTGCAAGCGTAGAATCTCCTCCTTGATATAAGTAAAAATTTTTCCATTCTCCTGAACTATTTAAAAATTCGATTTCCTGCTTTTGAGGATAAACATAACCATACGGAAAACAACTACTACCCACAGGATCACAGCCTGCTAAATATGGGGGCGTAGAACCATTTCGAGTACCCCAATATACTTTATCTACTCTTAAACAAGGCTGCGTATTCTGTTGTGAACCGGAAGTTTGTTGTTGAGAAGAAAATCCTATGTTTAAGGTCGCATAATTAGAGCAATCGGTGTAGCACGTCAAGTTTGACTGAACAGCTGCTGACAAATTGTATGTACTTTCATTAATTACTTCAGAACGATATTGGATTATGAATTCATACATAGGATCACCGTTTGAGTTTGTTCCAGCAGTTCCATTATTAACTATTGAACTTACTTGATTGATTGTACTTGTAGAGGTGATATATACTTGCGTTCCGACACCATTTACCAATTTTATTCTACCCCTGCTGAAAAGAGAACCACCATTCGTTAACTGTGGGGTGAACTCCGATATAATTTTATATTTTACTAGAAACCGATAACCCACATTACAAGTGTATTCTCTTGTTATTGATACCAATTCTTGCGAAAATTCTGAATCACCTGGATCCGGACAAGTGCTCTGATTTCGCTGAGTTATTCCGAAACCGCCGACAATTTTATTTCCGTATAGATCTCCGTAATATCCTTTTCCTTTAGCATTTATTATTTCTATAGAAGAAGAAGGAGTGTTTCTAAGTTTCTCCTTAAAAATTTGCACTAAATCAGTCTTCGCCATTTCCTGTTCCATGCTTATATTTTTTTTGCATCCATAAAACAAGAAAGACCCTCCTATGATGAGCATTGCAATAATCAAATAGTATTTTATCTTTATCCTCATCATTTACTTTTAAAATTTTAAATATGGTGTAAAAAATCTACTGCAATGTAAATACAATTTTCAACTTAAAAAATGGGATAATTTCCAAAAAATTGGGATAAAATATCAAGAAGTATGACGAAAAAATAATTTTTTAGTGATTTGCTAAGGCAACTAAATTATTATTCAGCACTCTAAAGTACTATTCATCGATGCGAAATATTGAAACAGTTACATATAAGTTCATTTAATTTTATTCTCGTAATACAAATATTACAAATACTTATAGCAAATTTTATTGTATTATTGATGAATCACGATTTTATTTAATCAATTAAACTCAAGCAACAAATACTCTTTTCACCCCATATTTCACTCTTTCTCATTCAGATTCAGCAAAAAATAAAATTCTTTGTTGCAAATTTGTTTAGCAATATTATACTAATTAATTTAGTATTCTAAATTCAATAATATGGAAGGAGAAAATTTTTATGGTGCGGCTTATAAAGGCTCCAAACAATACACACAACATGAAGTAAAAGCGGCTAACGCCACAGGCTTCGGCGCTGCAGCCGACGACTATATGGAACGAGGCATCGACCTGAATGAACAACTTATTCGCAACAAGCCTGCTACTTTCTTTTTCCGAATGAAAGGAGACGCCATGAGAGATATAGGTATTTTTGATGGCGACATACTGATTGTGGATCGCTCCTTAAAACTGATTAACGGCAGAATCATTATAGCGATTCTCAATGGAGAATTATTGGTGCGACGTTTTCACAAAAATTTTTCGGCTGCTTTTTTGATTGCAGAGAATAGCCGGTATAAGAATATCAACCTCACCGAGTTCAACGACTTTGCCGTGTGGGGCGTTGTCACTTATGTCATTCATTCGTTAGCCGTATGAAAGCTATTGTAGATTGTAATAGTTTTTATTGTTCGTGCGAGCGATTGTTTGTGCCCAACTTGGCCGACAAACCCGTAGTGGTGCTCAGCAATAACGATGGCTGCATCGTGGCACGTACGGATGAAGTAAAAGCATTGGGCATAAGTATGGGCGCACCTTATTTTTTAGTAAGGCCGATTTTGGAGCAACACAAAGTTGCCGTCTTTTCATCCAACTACAATTTATATGGCGATATAAGTTGGCGCATAATGGAAACATTGCGCATGCTGCATGGCGATAAAAATGTAGAAGTATATTCGGTCGATGAGGCATTTATTGATTTGAGCAATACGAGCAATGAAAAACTCTATACCATTGCCAAACAAATAAAAGAAACAACAGAACAATGGACAGGTATTAAAGTGTCCGTGGGTATTGCATCCAGCAAAGTACTTTCTAAAGTAGCTAACAAACTTTCTAAGAAGAATAAAAAAGAATCCGGCTGCATTATGGTATTAGACACTCCCGAAAAAATAAAAGATGCTTTGGAAAAAACCGAAGTGGGCGACCTATGGGGAATAGGCCGACAGTATGCAGCAAAGCTTCGCAGCTATGGTATCTATACGGCATGGCAATTAAAACAACTGCCCGAAGAATGGGCAAGAAAAAATTTAGGCGGTGTAGTAGGTGTTCGCATGATTAAAGAACTGAATGGCATTCCCTGTATCCCGATGATTGATCCATTGGAAACAAAAAAGATAATTGCTACTACCAGAATGTTTGGCCGACCGGTATTTGAAAAAAATGAAATCAAAGAAGCAGTAGCTACTTATGTATCGCGTGCAGCAGAAAAATTACGCCGACAATTCAGCGCTGCAAAAATGATACAGGTGTTTATCCTTCGAAGAGAAAAGGATAATCAAGAATACAACACCCGCTCTGCTTACCAATACACTCTATTATCTAAAGCCACTTCGGACACAGCTACACTTATCCAATACGCATTGCCGCTCATTGACAAAATATACTTAGAGGGATTTCGCTACATAAAAGCAGGTGTAATACTCAGCGATATAGTTCCCGACAATGCCATTCAGGAAAATATATTTTCACAAAACAGTAAAGCACAAAATCCTCTTCTGTTGAAAGCGATTGATAATATTAATTTCAGTCAGCGAGATCATATTATCCGCTATGCCGCCACCGGAACCGATCAGGGATGGAAGATGCAACAGCAGTATTGCAGCAAACGATTTACTACAAGATGGGATGAGCTTTGTGAAATTAAGTGAACAGCATATTTTCATATACTACTGCGAAGCAATGAAAAATGAACAAAATATAAAGTAGCCTCATTTTATTGGCTTGTCAACAAAGACTTAATTTAATGCTGAATTTTACATTTGTTTTTTGATTATTTAACCCAACATGCTTTAAAAAAATGAGACAGACAATGACCGCTAAACAAAAAATGAAATCGTGCACCTAATCAAACAGCGAAGTATTTTCTTACGCCAAGTTTGCAGCAGTCTGTTTTACGCCACTCTTCACACCAAAGTCGTGATTACTAAGCGTAAATACTCAACAAAATTATAACGAAGAACTGTAGCAGTTTTTGCCACCAATCCGCCCAAAGGGTTGAACAGGTGTTGCACTTGTTACTTGAACTTAGTAAAGAATACTTAAGAAAGTATTTGTTAATTTAGCACCCATATTCTAATAGATTTTACACCACCTATTGGTCTTGTATAAGCACCACCAAGGCAGTTTCCGTTAATAATTAAATCAACCGTTCATTGAGTGTAGTTATTTTATTGATTTTTTATTTTACCCCGTCTAAAGAATTTTACATTCAATATAAAGCGATCCTTTATTAGCTTTTAAAGATTTATAAGGTACAATTACTTTTTTATTATACCAATCAGTACTCCATAAAGTATCAATTTTACCAGCTGCTAATATTAGGCCTGAAACAGAGCAGGTGTCATTCACTTCGCCTTTTACATTCAATTGTAGCGTAGTTATAGACTCTTTGTTTACGATAAACTGAAAAGTAGTATCTTTTGATAACTCTTTTAAAACAAAAGATCTTGTGCTTGTTTTAAATTTACAAGACATAAGGGTAAAAAGCTGAAGCAATATATATATCCAGATTTTCATAAAATTGTTTTAATCTGTAGGAATTAATTTTGATTGTTCACTCTTTGTAAATACGAGATAAGCGCCTTTTCGGTTGCATCATTACTTCTGTGCGTGTTGAAGAATTTTTCTTCCATTACCGAATTACTCGGGGGGGGGGTAACTGCACTATCCGTCTTTCTACACGCAGCATAGAATATGCCGGTGGCTATAGCTACGGATAGCAATAGTTTTTTGTTAGGTTTCATAATCTGCATTTTTGGTTTAAAAAATAGGCTGCAATATAGGCACTTTAATTATGTGAATTTTCCCAAAAAAACGGGATAAGTTCACAGAAAGTGTACTGATAAAAATGAGCTGCTGATTGAATCTTCAGCAGCTC
>JAFDXF010000091.1 GCA_018268055.1 Bacteroidota bacterium | reverse complement strand
TTTTATCTCTTAATGTTTCTTAATGTCTTAATGGTTTTTATATGTTTTTTATCTCTTAATGTTTCTTAATGTCTTAATGGCTTATATGTGTTTTTATCTCTTAATGTTTCTTAATGTCTTAATGGTTTTTATATGTTTTTTACCTCTTAATGTTTATTAATGCCTTAATGGTTTATTTGTGTTTTTTATCTCTTAATGTTTCTTAATGTCTTAATGGTTTAATTTCATTGTAGTTTATCATTATTCAAATGCCGGTCCGAGTCCCTTTTAGTTTTCTTATCAAAATTTTTTTCCAATGCAACAGTAAGGTCAACTCCGGTTTGATTGGCAAGGCATAATAATACCCATAGTACATCAGCCATTTCATCACCCAATTTGCTTTGTGCTTCTTCTTCTGAAGCAGGCTTTTCAGATGGTTTAAAACTCTGTTCGCCGTATTGGCGAGCAATAATGCGAGCCAATTCACCCACTTCTTCAGTGAGGATTGCCATATTGGTTAGTTCATTAAAATAACGAACGCCAATGGTTTTAATCCAGCTATCTACATTTTGTTGGGCTTGTTGTAAAGTCATAACATTTCCTTTGTATTTAGTCTGCAATTTAGCACGAATCTTGCCGTTAATTAAAAGCTTTTAAAATATAAGTATCCTATAAATACAAAAATTTGTGTTGAAATCAATTGCTTGTTATTTACTCGTTTCTGTTTTTGTGCTTTTTGCTTTGCAAAGTAATGGACAATCAAAACTTAAAGAGGCGAAACCTTACAAGGTACTCACTTCCGGAAAACAGTTGACTATTAAATCAGAGAAAATGATACAACATGTAATGTTATGGACTACAAACGGAGATAGAGTGGTAGAGCAAAAAGATATTAATGAAAAATCAATTGTTGTAAATGTCCCAATAAACAGAAAAACGTTTTTTTTGATGGTAGGATTAGAGAATGGAAAGGTGTACACTGAGCAAATTGGTTTGCCGTAAAACAAAATTTATTTACTCTTTATTTTTTGTATCAATAAGTATTGTTACCGGCCCGTCATTAATTAGTTCTACTTTCATATCTGCTCCAAATATTCCGGTGCCAATTGGTTTTCCTAAATCAGCACTTAACTGTACGATCATTTTTTCATAGATTGGCATAGCCACTTCCGGCTTGCTTGCTTTTAAGTAAGATGGCCGATTTCCTTTCTTAGTAGAGGCTTGCAATGTAAATTGGCTTACTAAAATAATCTCTCCGTTTTTGTCTCTTACACTTTCATTCATGATGCCATTTGCATCATCAAAAATGCGCAGCTGGACAATTTTGCTGCTTAGCCATTCTATGTCTTCAACAGCATCTGCATCTTCAATGCCGACTAATATTAATAGTCCTTGACCTATTTGCGCATTGATTTTTCCTTCAATAGTTACACTTGCCTTACTTACTCTTTGAATTACTGCCTTCATTGTTCGTATTTTTGTTTTACAAAAGTACCGGTCTAAAATGATTGATATAAGCAAAGAAATGGAATTTCAAACTACCCGAAGCGGTGGTAAAGGCGGACAAAATGTAAACAAGGTGGAAACTGCCGTTATCGCTTCGTTTCATGTTGCTTCTTCAAACTTGCTTACTGATGAACAAAAACAATTGATAATTAGAAAATTGATCAAACGAATTTCTACGGAAGGTTTTTTGCAAGTGAAAGCTCAAGCATACCGTACTCAGTTGTCTAATAAAGAAAACGCTATTAAAAAACTAAATGATTTAATTGCTAAAGCACTAACTGAACCGAAAAAGCGTAAACCAACTAAGGTGAGTAAAGCGGAGAAAGAAAAGCGATTAGAATCAAAAAAGAAAAAAGGTGAAATAAAATCGGGCAGAAGAAAAATTTCAAAAAATGATTTTTAGAAAAACTTAAATTACACTATTGATAAAGAAAAAATATTTTATTGCCTCATTGTTTTTGCTCATTGCCGGAGTTTCTTGGATGCTATCTGCTTGTAATAAAGAGCAAAGCACAAAAAATCTTCACTTAATGTCGCAAGAAATCCCAATATACTTTCCCGCTCCACTTTATACCTATCAAGATAATCCATTGACAAAAGAGGGTTTTGAGTTAGGGAGAAAGTTGTTTTATGATGGAAGGCTTTCAGTTGATAATAATCATGCCTGCGCATCATGCCATGAACAAAAAGCAGCATTTGGCACTTTTGAACACGACCGCAGTCATGGCGTGAATAATACACACACTTTGCGAAATGCTCCGGTGCTTTTTAATCTGGCATGGAGTCCATTTTTGCATTGGGACGGAGCATATACTTCACTTCAAGACGAAGCCGTTCAACCATTGACCGGCAGCCACGAAATGGGAGAAACCTTCAATGATATTCTTCAAAAATTACAGAGCGATAAAGAATATAGAGATATGTTTGGTAGGGTTTTTCATTCTTTCATCATCCGGCCTGAGTTTATTTTAAAAGCTTTACAACAGTTCACCGGCTTTTTGGTTTCTGCAAATGCTAAATATGATAAATACAAAAGAGGTGAATATGTTTTTACACCGCAAGAAAATGCCGGTTATTTAATTTATCAGAATAAATGTGCTTCTTGTCATCCGGAACCTATGTTTACCGATTACAGCTTTCGAAATATCGGCTTGCCGGTTGATGATTTTTTAAAAGATTATGGCAGAATGAGGATAACCGGAAAGAGTGGTGATTCATTAAAATTCAAAGTGCCCACTTTGCGTAATGTGAGTGTATCTGCTAATTACATGCACGATGGACGATTCCTTACCTTAGGACAGGTGATCAACCATTATCGCACCGGTGTGCAAATGAGTGCAACGCTGGATCCTTCTTTGATTGGCGGAATCAATCTGACAAATACTGACGTAACAAATCTTACGCAGTTTCTAAAAGCGTTAACAGATTCGTCCTTTCTTACCGATACAAGATTTATGCAACCTTAATTAGATTTTCTTTGGCCGATCAACACGCCTAATGCCTGTTTTTGTGCTTCAATATCTTTTTGTGTGCTCTGTTGGTCTGATTTATTTTGATCTAATTTTTTTTCCAGACTGGATTGGGTATCTTTTAAATCACGAAGTTTTTTCTCAGCCTTAGCTACCACGTCTTCCTGGTCTTTAATTTTTAGTTCCAAATCTGAGGCTTGTACATCCGGTAGTAAATTATTCAAAAATGCTTTTGCATTATTAATAGTATATAGTTCATTTTTATTAAAAATATTATCATCGTCTTTGTTGATGATAAGATATAAGGTAGAAGCATCTTTATCCTTACGACTTTTTGTTTCTACACTTAGGATATAATCCATTCTATCGTTAGAAATATCAGAAATCACTGTATTTTTAAATACTAAAGTCCCTCTGTCTCTATTAAAAATTCCTTTTTCTTCTTTTGGCTTGTAACCCAATTTGGCCAATTTGGCCACAAATGCATTTTGAACGGCATCGGTCGAGTAGCTGTAATCGCATAAAATAGCCTGCTGTTTTTTCTTGGCATATTGAGTAGTGCCTTCATAAGCTTGGGCATGAACTATAATAGAAAGGGAAATAAAAGCAACCAGAAATAAAATAGATTTCTTCATAATGTTTGATTTTTCAATTGTAAAGATACAAGAAGACTAAAAAGCGTTGCAATAAACTTAAATATTGCTGTTTTATTTTATAGGAATTAGTTTTTTGAATTGGTAACAATTATTTTTGACTAAAATCTCCAACTCTTGAGTGGCATAAAAAAACTGGCCGGGCAAACTTTATGGTATGGCTTACCTACTATTGCCAGTCGCTTTTTGGGTTATTTGATGAATCTATCACTCCCATTGATTTTTGCACAGCCTTCTACTACCGCAGATCTTACACAGATATATGCAATTATTCCATTCCTGAATGTGCTCTTTACCTATGGTTTGGAAACAGCCTATTTCAAATTCGCACAGGAGCATGACCAAAAGAAATTGTATGATACATTATCCGTTTCATTGATTGGATCTACTATTTTATTTACGGCCATTCTTTTTTTGTACAAAAATACCATTGCAGGATGGGCGAGCTTAGAAGACCATCCGGAGTATGTAACCTGGATGGCAGTAATCATTTTCTTTGACGCCATTAGTACGTTGGCTTTTGCTAAATTGCGACTCGAAAACAGGCCAAGGAAATATGCATTTGCCCGTATTTCCGGCGTAGCATTGAATGTATTTGTAGTGATTCTTTTTTTAGGAGTCATTCCCAAAGTATTACAAATTTATCCCGATAGTTTTCTGAATAAAATTTACAATAAAGATATTGGCATTGGTTATTATCTGATTGGCAATATTTGCGGTAGTGTATTGACTTTTATTTTACTGCGCAATGAATTTTCTAAAATCCATTTTCGTTTCGATTCGGCCTTATGGAAAAAGGTGATGCAGTATTCTTATCCATTGGTTATAGTAGGATTGGGTGGCATGGTGAATGATATGCTCAGCCGATTGATCTATCAACATGTAGTGGACTTACCCGAACATCAGGCCAAACATGAATTAGGCATCTTTGGAAATATTTATCGCCTTGCGGTGTTGATTACCATTATGATTCAGGCTTTTCGTATGGCGGCAGAGCCATTTTTCTTCAATCGAAGTAAAGAAGAAAATGCACCTCGTATTTATGCACGCATCATGAAGTTTTTTGTTATTGCTTGCTGCTTTATGTTTTTGTTTATCAGCTTGTATATCGATGTGTTCCGTTGGTTTTTTATTGCCATACACAAGGCTGCATGGGTAGAGGGATTGAATGTGGTACCACTGCTTGCATTAGGAAATATATTTCTCGGCATTTATTACAATCTAAGTATTTGGTATAAGCTGACACATAAAAATATGACCGGTGCAATGATTACACTGATTGGTGCAGCTATTACAATCATATTGAATATAATACTCATTCCAAAACTACATTACCTTGGTGCTGCTATTGCTACATTCGTTTGTTATCTGTTTATGATGGTGACGAGTTATATCTTAGGTCAAAAATATTATCCTGTTCCTTATGCAAGAAAAAAACTGATTGCCTATTTGGTAATGGTCATTTTAATTTATGGCTTACACGAAGGTTTGGTGCATATCTGGAGTAATCGCTTTTTCAACCTGGGATTAGCTACTTCTTTGTTATTTTTCTTTGCATGGTTTGTAGGGCAAGTAGAGAAAAAAGAACTGTCGGCACTGCCTATAATAGGAAAATTATATAAACGTCATTAGCGAGCAGGCTCTTATCTAATTTCTCAGATGCTTTAGCTACTTTCCATCTTTAATTGATAATTAAAAAAATACTCTAACTTTAGAGTGCCAAACCAATTGCAGAGATTAGTAACCTTTAAAGTTAAAATGTATGAGAGGAGTAAATCGTGTAATGCTGATTGGCAACCTGGGCAAGGACCCTGATATGCAACATTTGGAAGGAAATATTGCCGTAGCAAAATTCCCGCTTGCTACTACCGAAACTTTTAAAGACAGAAATGGAAAGTTAGTTTCACAAACAGAGTGGCATACTGTTGTACTTTGGCGTGGGTTGGCAGAATTAGCACATAAGTATCTACACAAAAGCAGCCTTGTTTATATTGAAGGCCGTTTACGTACCCGCACTTGGGAAGACAAGGACGGCAATAGAAAAATCGCTACTGAAATAGTAGGCGACAATTTGATAATGCTGGATAAAAGAGCTGATGCTCCAGGCCAAAATAATGATTCTGGAATGGAAGGAATGGGCGGAAGTGATTTACCATTAGGCGATCCATCAGAAACATTGCCTTATTAAAAAGATTGCTTCAGTATTGGGCATAAATCATTCACTTCTGCCGAAATCACATTTTATACAAATGTAGCGTTGCTTTAACTTTGCCACTATCGGCGGTGTTTATCACATTCGCTTTTTTATTAAACAAAACATAACTGATTTGGACAGTATTCAGTCATTCGCTTTCAACAACAATTATTTCCTTTTTCATTTGCTTTCAATTGATTTGCAAGGAGCCACTGCATTGTTTATAACTTTAGGCGTTTTACTCGTGTTGAACTTTATTATTTCTGGTGCAGAAGTGGCACTTTTTTCTTTGAGTAAAAAAGATCTCAACCTATTAAAAACAAAACCACATGCTGCAGCAAAACGTATTGTGAACTTATTGGATGAACCAAAAGAAGTTTATGCTTCTTTATTAATAGCAGGCACATTTGTCAATATTAGCATCATTGTTTTATCGAATGCACTTATTGATAAATTTATTTCTTTTGGTGAAGTAAGTTTTGTGATTGAACTGTTAAGTAAAGTTGCTGTGATTGCTTTTGTTATTGTATTTTTTGGACGCATACTTCCCAAAGTATGGGCTACACAGGATAATATTCGTTTTGCTTATGGTTGCTCCGGAATTATTGAAGGGCTTCATTTACTGCTTCGCCGTATCAGTCAGTGGTTTGTGTCATTGGCCGATGGTATTGGAAAAAGAGCCGGCACCATAAAAACTGAAGCCATGAGCATTCAGGAAATGGATGAAGAAATAGATGTTAAGACAGATGAAGAAGCATCGCCTGAGGAAAAAAACATCATGAAGGGAGTAGTGAAGTTTGGAAATATAACGGTGCGACAGATTATGAAAAGCCGTTTAGACGTAAATGGAGTGGATTTCAATATGAATTTTTCCGGCCTTATTAAAAGAATGGAAGAATTGCATTACTCCAGAATTCCTGTGTATAAAGTTAGCTTGGATAATGTCGTTGGCATTATTCACACAAAAGACTTGATTCCTTATTTGAATAATACCGAAGATTTTGACTGGCATACGTTAATGCGACAGCCTTTTTTTGTACCGGAACAAAAATTAATTGAAGATTTACTTAAAGACTTTCAACAAAAGCGAATACATTTTGCTATAGTCGTAGATGAGTTTGGCGGCACCAGTGGTATCGTAACGATGGAAGATATTTTAGAAGAAGTAATCGGTGATATACGAGATGAATTTGATGACGAGGAAAGTGCAAACAAAAAGATAGACGACCACAATTATATTTTTGAAGGAAAAACGTTGATTCAGGATGCCTGTCGCATCATGAAATTGCCCGCTGATACTTTTGATAAAGTAAAAGGAGAAAGTGATACAGTAGCCGGATTGTTATTGGAAATAGCAGGAGATATTCCTGCAGAAGGTAGCATTGTGTCTTGTGGTGATTTTGATTTAAGCATCATACATTCAGAGAATAACCGAATAAAATTAGTTAAGATTACCATTAACCCCCGATAGAGACAATGAAGTATTTACAAAATATTGGTAGAATAATTTCATTCATCATAGCCGCAGTTTCAATAGCGCAATGCAATAGTGATTATTCGCAAGGAAAGAAGAAGGGTTATTTTAAAATTGATTTTCCCGAAAAAAAATATCAGTTATTTGATCAGTCAGGTTATCCATACACTTTTGAATACCCTACTTATGGAACAGTAATTAAAGATTCTACTTTTTTCAATGATAAAGCCGGCGACTGGTGGATCAATATTGATTTTCCAAAGTTCAATGGCAAAATTCATGTTAGCTACAAGCCTGTACCTGACAGAAACGGATTTGATTCCTTAATTACTGACGCATTTAAATTAGCACATAAACAACATGATGAAGTCTCTACCGGCATCGAAGACAGCTTAATAAAAACACCCAATGGAGTAGAAGGAATATATTTTTCATTGGGCGGAAATACTGCTACAGCCAATCAATTCTTTTTAACAGACTCTACAAAACATTTTTTACGGGGGGCATTGTATTTTGACGCTACACCCAATGCAGACTCATTGGGCATTGTTAATGATTTTTTAAAAAAAGATTTACTGCATTTGATTAATACATTGCGCTGGAGATAGAAAATATGGTATTAGTGTACTGAAAAATTTAAGATAGGAAACCGGATGGGACGATGAGAAGGAGGATTATAAAAGAGGATAAACAAAAATCCATATTCCACAAACTTAAACCTCTAAACGCCTAAACCCTTATTTGTTCAAGCCAATTGAAAATGTACCTTTGAGCCTATGATAATAGTAGATAATATTTTAATCAGTGATGAAATTGCCGAGAAAAGATTCGTTTGTGATTTAGATAAATGCAAAGGCGGCTGTTGTGAAGAAGGCGATGCCGGAGCGCCATTGGATGATGAAGAATTGGATTTAATTCTTAAATATGTTGATAAAATAAAACCCTATATGACGGAAGAGTCGCTGGAGGTAATGGAAAAAAAAGGCAAATATGTTTATCACAAAGAATTTGGATGGGTTACTCCCACTAATCCCAACGATAAAGAATTGTGTATCTATGGTAAGCGAGATGAGAAAGGCATGATTATCTGTGCGTTTGAAAAAGCATTTTATGAAGGTATCATTCCTTGGAAAAAGCCAATCAGTTGTCATTTATTCCCAATCATTGAATACAAATCAAAAAAAGGTATCAATCACAGATTGAATTATGAAGCAAGAGAAAAACTTTGCAATCCCGCATGTGCATTAGGAAAAAAATTAGATGTGCCGGTGTATGAGTTTTTAAAAGAGCCTATTATCAGAAGGTTTGGAAAAGAATTTTATAAAGCTTTGGATAAGGCAGCTCAAATGCATCATCAGGATAAATCAAAACAGAAATAATGAGTGAAGCATCCAAATATTTTTTAGCAAAGAGTACGGTGAAAGCTGCCGATAAGGAACATCGCCGAAAGATCAACTTTAATATTGGGAAATATAATGCAGCTGTTCCTTTGGGGAAACAACAGTTTGTAAATGAGCAACTGATTCGAGAAAAAGCTAAGAATATAAAATGGAAAGCTATAGAGACACTCGATAAACAATTAGAAAAATTTGAAGCCATCATTACCAAAAGAGGCGCTAAAGTAATTTGGGCAGAAGATGAACTGCAAGCTTTGGATGCAATCAAAACTATCTGCGAAGAAAAAAAGTGCAAGATGATCGTGAAGAGTAAGAGTATGGTGACAGAAGAAATTCACCTAAATGATTTTTTAGAAAAGAATGGTATTGAGAGTATAGAAACAGATCTTGGTGAATACATTCAACAATTAGATGGTGAGCCCCCTTATCATATCGTAACACCAGCGATGCATAAAAGCAAAGAAGATGTAGCTAAACTATTTGCAGAGAAATTAGGTACAGATCCAAAAGCTACTCCTTCTGAACTAACAATGACTGCAAGAAAAGAACTTCGTGAAAAATATACACAAGCAGAGATCGGAATTACCGGAGCAAATTTTATTATAGCCGATATCGGTGGAATAGCCGTAACTGAAAATGAAGGTAATGCAAGATTAACCAGTGCCTTGCCCCAAACGCATATTGTGATTGCAGGAATAGAAAAAGTTTTGCCTACAATGACGGATCTCGCTTTGTTCTGGCCTTTATTGGCAACATTTGGTACAGGACAACGCGTTACTGTTTACAATAGCATTTTTACCGGACCAAGACAACCTAATGAAACC
The DNA here is from genome assembly GCA_018268055.1 of Bacteroidota bacterium. Lineage (GTDB taxonomy): Bacteria > Bacteroidota > Bacteroidia > Chitinophagales > Chitinophagaceae > JJ008. The sequence goes on along the minus strand of JAFDXF010000091.1, from coordinate 14,636 downwards.
GACGGACCTGAAGAAATGTATGTCATTCTTTTGGACAATGGCCGTTTGAATCTTTTGGAAAATGAAAAATTAAGAGAGAGTCTGCATTGTATTCGGTGTGGAGCTTGTTTAAATGCGTGTCCTGTTTATAAAAATATTGGTGGGCATTCTTATGGCACAACTTATAGCGGACCGATAGGCGCAGTTGTTACGCCACACATGAAGGGGATGAGTGAATGGAAACATTTGAGTTATGCATCTACACTCTGTGGTAATTGTACAGAAGTGTGCCCAATGAAAATAAATCTTCATGGGCTTTTGGTAGAAAATAGACATGAGGCAGTAGATCAAGGGCATCATTCCTTCAATGAAAAAATAGCGTGGAAAATGTGGAAGCTGGGAATGTTGCGCCGATCGTGGATGAATGTAGCAGGTGGCAACACCAAAAACTGGATTGTCAACACAATGGTGAAAGGCTGGTCGGACCATAGAAGTAAAATGGAGTTCCCCAAAAAATCTTTCAATCAACTCTGGAATGAAAAATACGGTAAGTAATAATATTTTGTAAAGTGATTATTTATGCATCTTTCATAACGCCCAGACTTCGTTATGTAGGGAATTTTATTTGCAACTTGCTTACAGGTGCAGATGCACAATTTGTAACGGATGTCAATGAGTTTGTTTCTTACACTGGTATTAAAATTAATTACACGAATACAAAAATTTTGCCTGACGAGTTTTGGTTAAGGCCACATACACTTCTTTTTGAAAAAAATATAAGTCAACAAGAGATCACAGTCACTGAGCGAGATGGCGTTAAGAGCTTCTTTCAAACAGAAGGAGATTTTTACTTCGATATATTTGCAGCAACATTTTATTTACTGAGCCGGTACGAAGAATATCTTCCGCATGAAAAAGACATGTATGGTCGTTATCCGCATGTAAACTCTTTAGCATTCAGAGAAAGTTTTTTAGAACAACCCTTAGTCAATATATGGGTTGAGAAATTTAAAACTGTTTTGCAAGAAAAATTTTCTGAATTTACGTTCGAGCAGCATAAATTCTCGTTTTTACCGACTTATGATATAGATGAAGCTTTCTCATTCAAATATAAAACATGGCAACGTAGTGCTGGAGGAGCTTTCAGAGATCTATTAAAAGGAAACCTGAAAAGGTTTGCACAGCGAAGAAGTGTTTTGAACAATAATGAAACTGATCCATTTGATTCTTATTCGTGGCTAAATGATTTACATCGCCCTTATTCTTTTCAACCGATTTATTTCTTTTTAACTGCAGTGAAAAATGGGAAATATGATAAAAATAATTTGCCTTCAGAAATCGCTGTACAGACTTTGATGAAGCGGATAGCCGAGCAGTACCCATTGGGCATTCATCCTTCTTGGCAAAGTGGCGATAATCATTCACTAATGAGCACCGAAAAGAAAACGTTAGAAGATATAGTAAAATTAAAAGTAACTCAGTCAAGGCAACATTATATTCGGTTTGAATTGCCGAACACTTATCGCTATTTAATGGAAGCAGGTATTCAACAAGATTATTCAATGGGCTATGGCAGTATCAACGGCTTTAGAGCATCTGTTGCTGTCCCATTTTACTGGTATGATTTAAACGTGGAGCAGGTTACTGATTTAAAAATTTTCCCATTTTGCTATATGGAAGCCAATTCATTCTATGAGCAAAAACAAACTGCTGAACAATCATTTGAAGAATTGATGCATTACTATAATGAAGTAAAGAATGTAAATGGTATGTTCATTACTATTTGGCACAATACTTTTTTGGGCACCGATGAAAAATTCAAAGGATGGCGAGATGTATATGCATCATTTATAAATAAAATAATGCATTAGATCCCTTCTGTTTCAGGCTGTTCGGGTGGAGGTATATTGGCTTTGAATGCTCTATTAACTAAAAACACTCCGATTAATGTTACAAGTCCGCCACCGGTAATATAAATCGTGATTTTATCGTTGAAAAAAAGTGATCCGGCAATTACAGCTACCATCGGATTGATATAAGCATAAATAGAAACTTGCTCTGTCGGGAGGCGCTGCAATGCATAGAGATAACAAACGAAAGCAATCAATGATCCGAAAATGACCAGATAAGCAATGGATGTCCATGATTGCCATGGAATAGCATTTAGTGGCATTGCATCACCCGATATGATTTCATATATATATAAACATATTCCGGAAATAAACATTTGTAAACCTAAGCTGAAGTAAGGATTAAACTTTGCTGCTTCTTTTTTTGTATATAAAGTACCGATTGCCCAACTCCAAGTCGCAATTACAGAAAATAAAATCCCTAATTGAAAAGTAGGGTTTACGAAATCTTGTAGATGGTCATAAAAAATGATGCAGACACCTGCGAAACCTAAAAGCAATCCGATGATGGCCAATCGGGGCATTTTATCTTTTGAAGAAAACAAGCCAATGATCACTATCCATAATGGAAAGATAGCACCGATAATGGCACCGAGTCCTGCACTCACATTGTATTTCAATCCAAGTGTACTGAATCCATTGCTGATAAGAAAGTTTAGAAAGCTAAGTACAAGCACCGGAATCCATTGACGGCCTTTAGGAAATGGAAGTTTTTTGAAAATAAAAAAAATGATATAGATAAGCCCGGCAGCAATCTGACGAATACCGGCTAATTGTAATGCCGGCATCCCCTTTACGCCTTGTTTGGAAGCTATCCAAGTAGTTCCCCAAAGAATGCAGACTAATGCTAAAGCAAATAAAGCTTTTGCCTTGGTTCCTTTCTTATGAATCGTTAATGGATTAAATGCCGATAATTTTTTCAAATAATCAGCAGATGTGTTGAGCACCGTTTTATGTAAATCAAAAATATTAATTGGATAAAATTTTAATGTTTGAAGTGGCGCATACCTGTTATGATCATTGTCAGATGATTTTGTTTACAATACTCAATTGAGTCTTTATCACGAATAGAGCCGCCCGGCTGAATAAATGAGTGGATGCCTGCTTCATGCCCCATTTTCACACAATCATCAAATGGGAAAAAGGCATCACTGGCCATCACTGCATTATTCAAGTCAAATTGAAATTGTTTTGATTTTTCAATAGCTTGTCTTAAAGAATCAATACGACTTGTTTGTCCGCAGCCTTTGCCAATCAGTTGTTTGTTTTTTACTAAAGTAATAGCATTGGATTTTAAATGCTTGCAGATAATGTTTGCAAAAATCAAATCTTCTTTTTCTACATCACTAATTGCTCTGCCACCCATTTCTTTCCATTCAGTAAAATTACCTTTATCCTGTTCTTGTACCAATACTCCATTTAATACAGACTTAAACTGTACATTATTTTCAATAGGTGTAAGGCTTTGCAGTAATATTCTGTTTTTCTTTGTCTTTAAAATCTGAAGAGCTGCTATATCATATCCGGGAGCAATCAATACTTCAAAAAATATTTCATTGATTGCCTGGGCTGTAATTTCATCAATTATTCCATTCGTAATCAATACACCGCCAAAAGCACTTTCGGGGTCGCCGGCTAATGCTGCATCCCACGCTTCCTTTACAGAATTTCTTAAAGCAGCGCCGCATACATTGGTGTGTTTGATAATGGCAAATGATGTTGTATTGCCTAAACTATTCAAATCATTTATTAATTGAAGTGCGGCATCTATGTCAACGAGATTATTATAAGAAAGTTCTTTGCCGTTTAATTGAGTAAATAATTTTTCCAAGGGGCCATAAAAACTTCCCTTTTGATGAGGGTTTTCAGCATATCTCAACGAGTGAACGGGTGATGCCGATTCCAGAAAGTAGGTAGATTCTTGCTGTGGCGCCGGATGTTCTTGAAAATATTTTACAATGGCCACGTCATAATGGGCTACTGTTTCAAATGCCTTGAAAGCAAATAAACGGCGTTGTTCTAAAGTGGTCGTTCCTTTTTGTTCTCTTAAAATATTTTCCAATGCAGTATAATCAGTTTTTGCAGCGACTACCATTACATCAGAAAAATTCTTTGCTGCGCCACGAATCATAGATGGGCCGCCAATGTCTATTTTTTCAATAATTGTTTTTTCATCGGTTGTGGATGCAACTGTTTCTTCAAAAGGATATAAATCCACAATCACTAAATCAATTTCAGGAATATTAAACTGTTTCATTTCTGCTCTATGCACTTCATCATTTCTCTTCCCTAAAATACCTCCAAAAACAGATGGGTGTAAAGTTTTCACCCTACCGCCCAATATTGATGGATAAGATGTAAGCGATTCGACAGCTACAACGGGAATATTTAATTTTTCAATAAAAGATTGTGTGCCGCCGGTTGAATAAATAGTAATGTTTAATTCGTGAAGCAGTTTAACTATAGGCTCCAGCCCATCTTTATAAAATACTGAGATGAGCGCAGATTGAATTCTTTTTTCCATTTTAAAATATTTGAAGAAAGTGCTAATCAGTGTTTTTGCTGAAGCTATTTAAGCTCAGCGAGCAGGCAAAATTAGGATTTCAGAAGTTCATTACAAAAGCACCTTTTTCAGTTACATCATACCAAGGAATATTCATAGAGTCGCAATCCTTTTTCCAATATTTCACTTTCCAAGAAGGGCAAGAGCCATCAAATACGACCTGTTTTATATTGAATGATTTATGGAGTTGAGTAAAGTAAAGTTTTGGGTTTTTAGAAATGACCAATAGGTCTATTGGTGATTTCTCTGATGTCGGTATAAAATGTAATGAAGAGTCAATCATCATGATTCTTGCATTGGCCAATTTTATAAATGATTTTTTTGTCGAAATATCAGTATTGGTTTCTGAAGATGAGATACGATAAAAAGTTCTGGAAGGTTTCAAGTGAAAATTTTGGAGAAAAGCGTCATCTAACAAATCGGTGTCGCCCATAAATTGATAATGCCGTCCATCAATAATATCGATCGCTTTTTTTTGTGGAATATTATATACAATTATTTTTTGTTGCATTGAGGCAGCTTGAAATGAAAAGGTTCTTAAAACAATAAAACAAAGTAAAAATGATAAACCAAAAATTAAACTTCGTTTTTGTTGGTTCATTAACCAAAGAGATATTCCGGTGATACTAAAAAATAGAAGCACCATTTGAAAAACATCAATGTACAACCCATCCCAAAGAGAAAAGCGAAGGCTTTCAATCTTTTCAATCCAAGTATTCATCAGCCATATTAATACATACAGCAACTTTCCTACCCATAGAGCAACTGCCGGAATATAGGCTACTGCGCAAAGCAATATCTCGCCCAATAAAATAAGGCTGGAAAGAGGAACTGCAATAAAATTTGTCAGCATAAAATAATTGGGAAATTGATGAAAGTGATAAATACTTAATGGAACAGTCAGTATCTGTGCAGCTATAGTTACGGCATTTAACTTCCATATAAAATCAACTATTTTATTTTCAAAATAAAACCAATGGTAAATAGGTCGCATAAAAATAACAATACTCAATACCGCTGCATAAGACAATTGAAAACCAACATCCCAAAGCCAGAAAGGATTGATGCAAAGTAGCATCAAAGCAGAAAGAGCTAATGTATTATAAATAGAATTATTTTTTCGGCCAATAGCTTGACCTAAAACAACACAAGTGAACATAACTGCTGAACGAATGATGGACGCCTGTGCGCCTGCTAAAAGAGAAAATATCCAAAGACACAAGATGATAATGATCGGAACAATCCATTTGGTATGTTTTTTTCGTTTTAATGGTTGGGTTAGCAAACTGAGTAACCAATAAATAAGTCCAAGATGTAGGCCTGAAATAGCAATGATATGTACAACCCCTGTGTTGGTGTATGATTGCACCAATGCTTGGTCTAAATCATTTTTGTAACCGATGAGCAATGCTTCTGCCAACCCTTTTTCTTTGCTACCCGGAATATACGTACGTAGTGTTGATAATACTTTTTCTCTCGTGGAAAATAGAAAATTATTTAATAATGTTTGTTTTTTAGTTGGCAATATTTCATATTCTTCAGTTTTTAAAAACACCTGATGTGTGATGCCTTGAAACAATGCATATCGTTTATAGTCAAAACCGTTTGGATTGCCGGAGTTTTGAATTTCTTGTAACGACTTCTTAAAAAGAATTTGCGAGCCATATTCTAAATTTATTGGCGTGCTGTCTTTTTTAAAATAAATAATGATGTTCCCATTAGCAGATAATCTATTTCCATTGTCAATCAAAAAATCAATCTTGGCGTTTGCCTTATAAGATTTTGTCTTTTCTGAGAGCGGCTCAGTTAAAGATGCTACAATTCCGTCTCTTGATTGATATTTATTTCCAATCCAATCTTGATTGTTTCGTATATCATTTACTTGCACTAATATCGCTCCGATCGAAAAGAAAATTAAAAAGATTGAAATACCTGATAGAACCGATAGCTTATATTTTTTAAATAGCGGAATAAATGAAAAGAGCAGCAGCAAACCAATGCCAAGGAAACATAGAACCGGAGCAATAATATGGTCAGGCTTAAAATGCCATTGAATTAATATGCCCGCCATCATTGCAGGAAGTAGTTTTAATGCCGGGGCTTTTTTAAGAAACAAAAAACGATTGCCGACCATTGGGAAAAGATAGAGATTTCTATCTAAACTTCAAAGTATAAATGGTCAAACTATTTCCCTTTTACTTCCTGTGTTACATAATCGCGGTAGTTAATTCTTAAAAAACGACTTTTTAGCCAGCGATAATAATTAAAGACTGCAAGCATTTGTTGCTGAATAAAATTTTCTTTGTTGTTGTCAAATATGGATAAAGCCTTTTTGTATTCAATGGCTTTAGCTTTTATGTCTTGCATATAAAATGTTCGATGGAGGCACTGAATTAAAGCAGTTTCAAAAGGTTGTGTTTTTTCTTTTTTATAAAAATATTGATAAGTAGCTCTATACTGCGCATCAAACAGTTTAGGGTGATTCATACAGTAGGTAATTACCAGTAAAAAAACGTTGGAGATTGCCATTTGCTCTTCCCTTGTTCCGTCTTTATAATCAATGAGTGATCGTTTTATGTAATAAAGCGCTTCTGTGTATTTGTCTAATACAAAAAAACTAATACCCATGGAAATATTCGTTGTGCGATTAAGATCGGTATTCAGAAATGGCTCCCATTGAGGATATTTATGCTTCATTGAATTGCAGAGTTTCTCTACTTCATCATATTGTACTGTCTTGTTGTAAATTTTATTAAAAGCGAGGAATTTATTTGTTTCAAAATTGGCTTTATGAACACGGTCTTGAATTTCATTGTTGAGAGAATCATTGAAAACAGACAGTACAAATTCATATTCCCCAATGAATATCCCCGTATAATTAATCATATAGAGCATTTCGATGTAAAATTCACCATCGCTTAGTATGAAGTGCTTATTCTTTTTCCATTCAGCCCAAATGGTTTTAAGTAATTTTAAAGATTCTTTATGTCGGTGTAATAAATAAAGCAATGTTGCTTTTGACATTGTGTAATAGTGATTAAACCAAAATGACCTGTTGGCAGGACGAGTGTGTACTTTATTAATTAAGGTTAATAATTCTTCTGCTCTTTTCTTAAGCTTGGTATTTAAATCAAAGTGTGCTTTCCTTTTTAGAAATATCACTTCTGTATATACATCTCTGAGAGTAATCATTTCCGAGTACTCGCTATAAGTTATAATATTTCCCTGGAAAACATGGTGCAGGTTATCATAGCTTGTATGTGTATTGCTTAATAATATTATTTTTTCAAACTCTGCTTTAAGGAGATTAAGCTGTGCAAATGCCTCATTTTTTCTGGCTGCGATGACTGCTTTTTCCCAAACTGCAAATGCCTCGTCAAATAATCCTTTTTTGCGATATACACGAATGAGTAAAATTTGCTTATAAATAGTATGTGAGGTGTTTTCACGATTGTCGTATTCTGCAATGGCAGCACAAACTTGCTGTTGTAAGTAATGTTTTTGATAGGCAATGTTTTTTGCATTGAGTGCAGGCTTCAATTTTTTTAATATTATTTCTTCGTCATATTTTTTTTGTGCTGCAATGGCATCAAATAACAAAAGATAAAGTGGCTTTTCTTTATTAGCACATCCTGCAAAATTCCTTTTGAAGAATAATTTTTCATTTGTAGTCATCGATTGAACCAATTGCCATAAGAAAGCAGATACAGTTTTCAATTTTTTAAGGCTTTATTTGAGGAATTTACGGCTAAAATAATGAAACTAAGCCAAAGTTAATGATAAAAAATAAATTTATAAGTTACAGGAAATCAATGTAATACAATATTAATATTATAGAATTGATGTGATGATGAATCAAATTATATCAAAATAAAATAATTGCGGCATTTGAAATACATGATATTTTCACACTTGAAAAGAAAACCATATCACCTTTAAATATTTCGTAATCAAAACTAATTGAAATGGGCCTTTTCAAAAACCTTGATCATTAAACCTTGCTCAGCCGCATCTCAATGATGCGGCTTTTTTATTTTTGAATATAGTATTGTGAAGCATTTTTTTTCAAAAATACAACAGATAGTTTAGGCTACTCGTCTGCCCATTGTTATTTAAGTTTGCCAATTTTATGATAATTAAAGTTTTAAAATGAAAAGTTTTAAGCGTCTAATACTGTTCAGTATATTATTTTTTACCATTTTTAGTTTTGATGCAGTTGCACAAGTTCGTATCACTACAGAGCTAAGTGATTCTAAAATGATCAAAGAGATATTAGAGAATACGGATATGAATGTCACGAATAATACGCCTGATAATATGATGCGTATGCGCGGTTTATACAATCCAAAAGCAAATAGTGCTAATCTTCAAAGCAAGTTTGTAAAACTTGCAGAGAATTGGAAAAATAAACACTTGAACCTCGATTTAGTTAAAGTCAAAGGTGCCATTCGGTATGAAATACTGGGAACAAAATTTTATGTACTGATGGGCGTTCTTATCTACAATGCAATGGATTGGGATGAAATCTTATTATTAATAGATAAAAGTAATGGTGGACTTTTAGACATCGCCAATCCGCAAGATGTTTTTACGTTTAAAACTGAAAACAGAAATCGTTATTACCAGTTTGATGATAGGCAACAGGAATTGTATCGCTACTTTCAAAGAGAGTGGGGAATTCCCGATCAAGTTCAGTTGAAAAAAATTTATGCAGTAAAAACTGCTAAAGAAATTGTTCGTTTAGTCAATGCAAATAAAAAAGACAGCTTATATCAATTGATTGCATATAATAGAAAGGATAACCCCAAAAGAAAATATTTAGAGGAAACATTATCACCAAGCGATGCAAAAGATAAAGCATACGTGGACAAAGTGTTTCAATTATTTCAAGAAAAGTTCAGCGATCCGAGTTGTGTTGGAATTGAGGGCGAAACCACTTTCGACGAAAAGCTAAACACCGTTAGTTTTAATATAAAATGTAATGTAACAAAAAAAGAAATACCCGTTTCCTTTGTGATTAGAAACGGCTATTTATGGTACTTTGAATAAGAGAGTGCGTTTCTTTTTAAAAAGCTAACGAAGAAAACAACTGACAAAAAAAATTATCTGCTCAGATACAAACTTCTTTCCTTGTATAACTGACGGAAATACGGGTCTCTTAAATCCTTGATAAAACGAATCGCTTCGCCGGTTGATTTCATCTCTGGCCCTAACTCTTTGTTGACACCCGGAAATTTATTGAAACTAAATACCGGTTCTTTGATGGCAAATCCATTCAAGTGTTTCTCTTCCGGTATTTCCGCTACTTTCATTTTATCTAACATCACCTTAGTAGCATAGTTTAGATAAGGTTTGTTGTATGCTTTGGCAATGAATGGTGTCGTTCTGGATGCTCTTGGGTTTGCTTCTATCACATACACTTTTCCTTCTTTAATGGCAAACTGAATATTTATTAAACCTTTTACATTTAGGGCTAATGCTATTTTCTTTGCATAGTCCACCATATCTTGTATTTCCAAAGGCGAAAGATTGAATGCAGGTAGCACCGCATTACTATCACCGGAATGAATGCCTGCCGGCTCAATATGTTCCATAATGCCCATGACATGAAATTTCTCACCGTCACAAATTGCATCTACTTCTGCTTCTTGACAACGATCCAAGAAGTGATCAATCAATATTTTATTACCGGGTATATGTTTTAATAAACTTACAACAGCTTGTTCCAGTTCCTCTTCATTAATAACGATTCTCATTCGTTGCCCGCCCAATACATAAGAAGGGCGCACCAATACTGGATAACCTACTTTATTGGCAACTTCTATTGCTTCGTCCACATTCCAAGCAGTTCCATAATTGGGATAAGGAATATCTAATTCTTTTAATAAATCGGAGAAGCGACCTCTATCTTCTGCCATATCAAGGCTTTCGTAAGAAGTGCCTACAATGCGAATTCCTTTTTCATTCAATTTTTCTGCAAGCTTCAAAGCTGTTTGCCCACCTAATTGCACAATTACACCATCCGGTTTTTCATGTTCAATTATTTCCCAAAGATGCTCCCAATACACCGGTTCGAAATACAGTTTATCAGCCATGTCAAAATCTGTAGAAACTGTTTCAGGATTGCAGTTTACCATGATGGCCTCATAGCCACATTCTTTAATGGCTTGTAAGCCATGCACACAGCAATAATCAAATTCAATACCTTGCCCAATTCGGTTTGGTCCGCTGCCGAGTACAATGATTTTCTTTTTATCAGATACTTTGCTTTCGTTGTGATTGCCTTCTTCAAATGTAGAATAGAAATATGGAGTCTTCGCTTCAAACTCTGCAGAACAGGTATCCACCATTTTATACACTCGAGTGATGCCGGCTTCCTTTCTTTTTTGATAAACATCTTCTTCTTCACCGTGTTGAATAATTCTGCTTATTTGTTCATCACTGAAGCCATTCACTTTTGCTGTTCTTAATAATTCAAGAGGCAAATCATTGAGGTCATATTTTGCCAATTCTTTTTCTATATCACAAATTTTTTGAATTTCATATAGAAACCAACGATCAATTCCATTGGTAGCTTTTGAAATAGAACTGATGGAGATACCGGCCATCAATGCATCTTTAATTCTGAAAATCCGATCCCATTTTGGCGTCTTGATGTATTCCAACAATTCATCAGCATGCATCAGGCTTTTACCATAATAACCTAAGCCCACAGCATTATTTTCCAAACTTTGACAGGCCTTTTGTACTGCTTCGGTAAAACTTCTGCCAATAGCCATTACTTCACCCACACTTTTCATTTGCAATCCAAGTGTGTCATCAGCGCCTTTGAATTTATCAAAATTCCAACGAGGAATTTTTACAATCACATAATCTAATGCAGGTTCAAAATAAGCCGATGTAGTTTTAGTAATTTGATTTTCCAATTCATCCAGATGATAGCCAATGGCTAACTTGGCAGCAATCTTTGCAATCGGATAACCCGTTGCTTTGGATGCTAATGCAGAGGATCGACTTACTCTTGGATTTATTTCAATAGCAATTATTTCTTCTGTATCGGGATTGAGTGCAAACTGAACATTACATCCTCCGGAAAAATTTCCCAGATCACGCATCATTCGGATGGCTGTGTTGCGCATCAGTTGCATCGCTGTATCGCTGAGTGTCATTGCAGGAGCAACGGTTATAGAGTCGCCTGTATGCACACCCATCGGGTCAAAGTTTTCAACCGTGCAGATGATGCACACATTATTTGCAGCATCACGCAATAATTCTAATTCAAACTCTTTCCAACCAAGCACTGCTTTTTCTACCAGCACTTCATGAATAGGTGAGGCCTGCAGTCCGCGGTTCAGTGCTTCGTCTAATCCGTCTTTGTCATGTACAAATCCACCACCTGTGCCGCCCAAAGTGAAAGAAGGACGAATAACAAGTGGGAATCCAATTTCTTGCGCAAAATCTTTTCCTTCCAAAAATGAATTGGCTGTTCTGGCTTGTGCCACATTAATGCCTAATTCTATCATCCACTGACGAAACTTTTCACGGTCTTCAGCTTTGTCAATTGCTTTTATATCCACACCGATCAAGCGTACATTATATTGTTCCCAAATTCCGAGATCTTCTGCTTCTTTAGCAAGGTTCAATGCTGTTTGCCCACCCATTGTGGGTAGCACTGCATCTATTTTATTTTCTTGAAGAATTTGTTCAATACTTTCTACGGTAAGCGGTAACAAGTAAACACGATCCGCCATCATTGGATCGGTCATAATGGTGGCAGGGTTACTATTGATCAAAATTACTTTGATACCTTCTTCTCGTAAGCTACGTGCTGCTTGTGTACCGGAGTAATCAAATTCGCAGGCTTGTCCAATAATGATTGGGCCGGAACCGATGATGAGTACTGATTGGATGGAATTGTCTTTAGGCATTTTTTTTTTCCGCAAATATTAATATGCGGTGAATGTAAAGGCAAACGCTTTTCGGGGAGCAAAACTAAGGGAAAGAAACTATTGTACTTTCTCTTTTTTTAAAAATTAACGGCGGTGTTCATAAAATGTAAAAAATAATTTGGGGCTGTCAACTTTTAGTTCGCTATTCAATCCCGAATGTTTTCGGAATTCCGGCTGTTCGTTCCTACTCCGCCACAAATTCTCTTGCTCAAAAACTTTCAGCGGGGTATCCACTGCAATCCGGCAGCTTTTGAGCTTTAGAATCTAAACTCAGCATTGAATAATTGATGATATTAGTTTTCAAATATTATAAGCATTGTGTGTTGAACAAATCAATCCAAAAATTATTTTTTCGTCATACTTCTTGATATTTTATCCCAACTTTTTGGGAATAATCACATTTTTTAAGTTGAAAATTGTATTTACATTGCAGTAGATTTTTTAATTGCAAAATTTTTTAATTATTAAAATTTGTTTAAAATTAATGTAGGAAAAACAAGTTCTAATGCTGGGCTTGCTCCCGGTAATATACAAGTCCGGTATCGTAATAGACAAACCGGAAGTCAAAACGGTGGGCCTTGTGCCGGTCCTTGGATTACTGAAACTTGGTATCTAAATTAAAATTTACCATTAGGAAACAATTATTGAATGTTACCCAATGGTATTATTACTTATGAAAAATTGCATCTGCCTATTATTGATTTATTTATTGGGTGTTAATCTTATTAATGCACAATCAGGTTGTGTCGATTCTTCTACACATTTTACCTATAGTGTACAAGCAAACAATTCATTGCACATCATAAAAATATTTGCATGTAAAGACGGCGGTAAGATCTATCAGGGACGATTTACCAAGAATAACGACATGTCCTATTTGGAAAAAAATATTCTTATTAAGTTTAATAATAGAGGCGAAATACAGTGGAGTAAAAAGATTAGCTTTTTGGGAACTGATTATGGTATTGACAGAATTGTTCAAACAAGCAATGGGAACATTGTTCTGTTGTCAGGTGAGCATATTGCTCTTAATGGTAATATGCCATACCAGTATGCTGTTCTTTCAGAGAATGGAAACTTAATTTATCAAAACATAATTGGTTTCAGCAATGTGTCAAACCTTTATCAACGTTCTACACATGACTGTCTTTTAGTGCCTTACGGGACTGATAGTTTATTAATCGGGCTACGTGCCAGCGGTGAACCTACAGATGCCGGGGAAAGATTTTTTTTAGGCACCATGTCTAATGATGGCCAATTAGGGAATTTCGTTTCATATATATTCTTCTTTGAGAATTTGTATAGTTTTTGCTTTAATAATGCAAAGATTACAGGAAATATAATAGAACTTTATGGGTCAGCTTATTTTTTTAACAGCTGTATCAATCCGTATAATTACCATGAGCAACCGGTACTTCCATATTTAAAAATAGATATGGTAACAAAACAGATTCTTGATAAAAAGGTATATTGTATGCCCTCATTAGGTAGCAATTGGGGCTATTTTAACAGCCAAAGTGATTTGGGATATGAAAATCATGCATTTCATTCATATTTTCCACAAGCAAATGGGAATACAATTGTTACATCAACATATATGGGTTTAGAGTTTATTGGTACAGATACAATAAACAAGTTATTTTATATAACTGAGTTTGATAAAAACTTCAATCCAATAAAAAGCGAATACATTACGGCTAAGAACAGATTTAAAAGAGATTGTGTTTATAGTATCTATATTGATTCATTTAATACCCGACATATACAAATACATGATAAGCCCAATAATGAACTTTATTATGCAGTAGGTGACGCTAATAATAATTACTTTCTTCAAAAAAAAATTCCCTTTCTTTCCGATCAGCAAAATAAAATATTTACAAGGCAAAGTTTTTTAGAGAAAGGATCTTTTACGAGTTTTAATGTGATTTCAAAAACTGCAAATCATAATAAAATTGATGATTTTAGAATATTAGCTCGTGATACATCAGCCAACTGTTTTGGAATCAATACAGAATTTTTAAATAGTAAACCAACATCAGTATCTCAATTAAATTTTCAGGGTAATTTTATTATTGAAAATTTAAGTATCGTCAACGATCCGATAAACTACACCCTTGAAGATTATCCAATGCAAACCAACATCGTTTGCAAAATCATCAACAAATGCGACACCATAAAAATTAATGCGCCGAGTGTAGTTTGCGACATTTCACAGCCTGTATTAATTACGGC
>JAFDXF010000090.1 GCA_018268055.1 Bacteroidota bacterium | reverse complement strand
TTTACCACTAAACCAACGGGCATTGGAACAGGATTGGGATTGAGTTTGAGCTATGATATTGTAACGAAGGGGCACGGTGGGGAAATTAAGGTGGAAACAAAAGAAGGAGATGCCCGCTCGGATGATCAGATTGGGCGAGGCACTACGTTTAAAATCATTTTACCATTATAAAAAAACACGTATGAAAGTATTAGTTGTAGATGACGAGGCAGATGTAAAAGTATTATTTGAACAAAAATTTCGTAAAGAAATAAAAAACAACGAAATTGATTTTGCATTTGCATTTTCTGGAGAAGAAGCACTGATGTTTATGCAACAAAACGAACATGAAGCAGTGCTCATTCTTTCAGATATCAATATGCCCGGAATAAGCGGGCTTGAACTGCTAAAGCATATCAAAGAAAAATATGAAAAACCACCACCGATTGTTATGATGATTACCGCCTATGGCGACGATGATAATTACCAAGAAGCAATGAAATTAGGTGCCGATGATTTTTTAACCAAACCTGTAGATTTTCTTGCATTAAAAGAAAAATTAAAAACCAACAAATGATGACAAAGATTTTAGTTGCCGATGATGAGGCTGATCTGGAAACACTTATCCGACAAAAATTTCGTCAGAAAATTAGAGAGCATCAATACGAATTTGTTTTTGCCGTGAACGGCAAGGATGCTCTTGCAAAAATTAAAGCACATTCCGATATTGATATTGTGCTGAGCGACATCAATATGCCCGAGATGGACGGCCTTACACTTCTTTCAAAACTATCAGAAGAAAATCCATTGATTAAAACAGTGATGGTATCGGCCTATGGCGATATGGATAACATACGCACCGCTATGAATTGGGGTGCATTCGACTTTGTAACCAAGCCGGTAAACTTTGATGATCTGGAAAAAACAATGGAAAAAACAATAAAGCATGTTGGCCAATTGAAAGAAACACTACAGGCCATTAAAGAAAATAATATTCTTAAAATGTATGTAGATGAGAATGTTTTAAGTTTTATGGGTACAAAAGAATATGAAAACTCGCTGACAGAAAATGAAACCTTAGAAGCCTCCGTTGCATTTATTGATATATGTAGTTTTACCTCCATCAGCGAAAGAGAGTCGCCGGATACGGTGGTAAAAATGCTGAACCGATATTTTGATGTGATGGTAAAAGAAATTATTGCTCAAAACGGAACGGTAGATAAATTTATCGGCGATTGTATTATGGCTGTGTTTAAAGGCGATTACCATCTGGATAGAGCTATTGATGCCTGCCTTGCTATAAAAAAGGCAATTGACGCACTGCCGGAAGAAAATAGTTTTAACCCCAAAGTATCTATTGGTATCAATAGCGGTGAAATGATTTCGGGCAATATTGGTTCGGTTACTTTAAAACGATTGGATTTTACCGTGATTGGCGATATCGTAAACACCGCACAGCGATTGCAAGGTGTGGCTGGAAAAAGTCAGGTAGTGATTACTCAATCCTGCTACGAAAAAGTAAAACAATCTTTTGAATGTAAACCAATCGGAAAGACTTCTTTGAAAAACAAATCTGAAGAAGTAATGCTTTATGAAGTTTTGAATTAATCTCCAAAAAATATAATGATGCAATTTGATAAGGTTTACTCTTTTTTAATGCAAAAACTGGAAACGGGGCTTCCTACCTATTTTACTTATCATAATGTGCAGCACACAAAAAGCGTTTTGTCCGCTGCAGAATATTTAGCTGCAAAAGAAAACGTAACGGAAAATGATTTGCTTATTTTAAAAACTGCTGCTCTTTTTCACGATGCAGGTTTTTTGCAAAGCCATCTGGAACATGAAAAACTTTCTTGTCAGCTTGCCAATAAAATACTGCCTGATTTTGAGTATTCAACTGAGCAGATTGCACAAATCTGTTCGCTGATAATGGCTACACAACTGCCGCAAACCCCCACCGACCATCTTGCTCAGATTCTTTGCGATGCAGATCTTTTTTACTTAGGTAGCGACGACTATGAGACAAATGCAAGAAAACTATTTAATGAGTTTAAAAAAAATGGAACGGTAAAAACTTGGCAAGAGTGGGAGCTGTTACAAGTTGATTTTCTGTCACGTCACGAATATTTCACCGAAACTGCCAAAAAAGAAAATCAAGAAAAAAAGGAACAAACAACAGAAGCTTTAAAATCTGCCATTGCTTCCAGGGCCACACATCATAATAAATTAAATACGATAGAAATATTGCAGGATGCAGTCTTTATATTATTTGGTGTAGCGTTGGCCAGTGTCGCTATTAATTTTTTCCTTTTACCCAATCAGTTTATTGATGGTGGCGTAACCGGTATTTATTTACTAATCCAGGGCACACATCACGTTTCTCCATTGTTCATCATTCCTTTAAATCTTCCCTTTATCATTCTTAGCTATTTTTCTGTCAGCAAAAGATTTGCCTTTCTTACTTTTCTTAGCATCATCCTGTTGGGTCTTTGTATGTATTTCTTTCACTCGGTTCATGTATCTCTTTTTTCGGGAGACAAATTACTCATGTCCATTTTTGGTGGAGTATTTCTGGGAATGGGTATTGGTTTTGTAATGCGGGCAGGTGCTGCATTAGACGGTATAGAAGTATTGGCTCTTTATACTTTAAAAAGAACCTCGTTTACTATTACTGAAATAATTCTTGGTATCAATATCATCATCTTTGCCATTGCGGCTTACGTTTTTAGTATTGAAACAGCATTGTATTCCGTATTAACATATTTTGCTGCAACGCGTACTATTGATTATGTAGTAGAAGGAATTAGAGCTTATACCGGCGTAACCATCATTTCCGGAAAAAGCGAAGCCATTAAATACGAATTGGTAAATAGCTTAGGCCGTGGCATTACTGTTTATAAAGGGGAGCGAGGCTTCCTACCGGGCAAGTTTGATGTCAGTGCCGATTGCGATATTATTTTCACCGTTATTACAAGATTAGAGCTACGCAAATTAAGAAACCTTGTTTATGAAATAGATCCCAAAGCATTTGTCTTTGCCAACACAATTAAAGAGGCTGCAGGCGGCATCATCAAAAGAAGAAATGCACATTAAACTCCCTTTAGCCTCAGCAGCCGAGTTTGTCAAAATACCGGATGTACAGAATTAACCAAATTAGGAGTTGAGCAAAAAGCAGCGATTTAAGTAAATTATTTTATGTCAAAAATCAGCAATGCTTTGCCATAATTCTATTGGCTATTATTTAAAAATCAGTAGTTTCGCCACAAACATTATGGCGCAATCCCGACTGCAAAAAACCGGTCGTGGTATCAACCATAAACAAAAACATTTCAGATGAAATTTATAGCCTCTTCTTCTACATTACTGAAGCACTTACAACAGATTGCCGGTGTAATTAATGCAAACACTGTATTGCCGATATTGGAAGACTTCTTATTTGAAGTTGCGAAAAATAAACTGACCGTCGTAGCCACCGACCTCGAAACAGTTTTGCGTGTGCAGATGGAAATTGAAGCAAAAGACAGCGGGCGAGTTTGTATTCCTGCCAAAATATTATTGGACTCTTTGAAAAATATTCCGGATCAACCACTCACATTTAATATCGATAAAAATTATGGAATTGAAATTACCAGCGACAATGGTAAGTATAAAGTGATGGGTGAAAATCCTGATAACTTTCCGAAAGAACCAACGGCGGATGATACCACTTCTTTAACCATGCCTGCAGAAGCATTGGTAAAAGCAATCAGCGAAACTATTTTTGCAACAAGCACTGATGATCTTCGCCCTGCAATGACAGGTGTATATTTTGAACTTGATGAAACATTTATGCAGTGTGTAGCTACCGATGCTCATAGATTGGTGCGCTATAAAAGAACGGATGTTAAGGGATCTACCTCAGATTCATTTATTGTACCCAGAAAACCGCTGAACCTAATTAAAAATGCCATTCCGGCAAACGAGGATGAAGTAACATTAAGCTACAACAGCAATCATCTTTTCATTACCCATGGAAGTACTCAAATAAGCTGCCGCTTGATTGACGCCCGCTTCCCCGATTACAAAGTAGTAATACCTACTGACAATCCATACAATCTGACTGTAAATAGAAGCGATTTTCAAGGAGCGCTTCGTCGTGTAAGTATTTTTAGCAACAAGAGCACCAATCAGGTAGCATTGAGCATCACCGGAAGCGAATTACAGTTAACCGCTCAGGATATAGACTTTAGTTTTGAAGGAAATGAAAGAATGAAATGCCAATACGATGGTGAGGATTTGAAAATTGCTTTCAATGCTAAATTCTTAATAGAAATGTTGGCCGCTACCGAAAGCGAAGAAGTGATCGTACAATTATCTACACCTACAAAAGCGGGTTTAATAAAACCTGCCGATCAAGAAGAACACGAAGACTTATTGATGTTGGTAATGCCTTTGATGCTGAATCAATAATTTTCTGAAATAAGCAATTAATATGAATAAAGCTCACCAACAAAGTGAGCTTTATTCATTTTTTAGAATACCTGTCTTTTGTTCCGTTAATTTTTATATTTGACTAAGCATTTAGGACATCTCAAAATAAATACATTTTGAATTTTGTAATACTTCATAGCTACAATAATTATGTGGAAGCCCATATTGCGAAAGGGATGCTCGAGGAGTCGGGTATCACAACGTGGCTGCAGGATGAAAACACAATAACCTTAGATCCTATTTTGACCAATGCTGTCGGTGGAATAAAACTATTTGTAAGTGAAAATGATTGGGCACAAGCAAAAAATATTTTAAATAAAATAAGAGCAGAACAAAAAGAAAAATGGATTTGCCCCAATTGCGGCTCGCATAATATTGAAAAGGTAAGTACACCCAAAAAGGCCTCCAACTGGCTCAGTGTTCTTGCCGGATTATTTTTAATTGATTACGGAATACCAATCGATAAAACATTGCACTGTTTTAAATGTGGCAATGAATTTTCAGAACCTAAAGAAGACTAACTTTAATACATTAACTATTTACTATGTGGGAAAACTTTATTGCACACTTTCAAACAATGGAACAAAGACCGGTAGAGCGAATGATTATTCTGGTAGGCGGTCTTCTTTTCTTTTGGATTATAGAAGGCGCCATTCCTTTGTTTTCGCTTCGCTACAAAAAGAATAAAGCGCAACACGCCGGTGTAAACTTTGTATTGACTGTGATGCACCTTATTTTGCATACAGGACTTGCATTTTTAATCGTCATACTTTCTGATTGGTGTTTGCACCAACAATTTGGTTTGATTTATTGGTTTCATTCCGGTGTGTTAGGTGCGGTTATCATTGGTGTGCTGGCGCTTGATTTCAGCAGCTGGTTAGTGCATTGGGTCATGCATAAAAATAAATTCTTGTGGCGTTTTCACATCATACATCATAGCGATACAAACGTGGATGTAACCACAGGCTTGCGTCATCATCCCGGTGATAGCTTGCTGCGTGGTATCTTCTTTTTGCTTTTAATTTTTATTTCCGGTGCACCGATGTATAGTGTGATGATTTATCAAACATTGGTAGTAATGACCACAGCTTTCACGCATGCCAATATAAACCTACCCGACAAATTAGATAAAACATTGAGCTATTTTATGATTTCGCCTAATATGCACAAAGTGCATCATCATTGGAAACTACCTTATACCGACACCAATTTTGGTGCTGTATTTTCTATATGGGATAGGTTATTGGGAACATTTGGCAAGTTGAATAAAAAAGAAATTCGTTATGGTATAGACCAAGGCTATCCCGAAGAGAAAGATGAAGACATTGTGCTGCTTTTGAAAAAACCATTTTTGAAGGAGGGAGAGTGACAGAGTGTTAGGTTTTGAAACAGTAGCCTTTTGAAAAAATCAATTTTCTTAAAAAATATTACTTGTAACATTGAATTGAATTACAAAAGCTGACAACCAAAAATTGTTCGTTGATCTTGTACCAATACACTAATTGCAGATTAAAATAGTGATGAAAATTTTTTGCATTTTGCTCCGTAGTTTTACACAATGAAGAAAATAGCTATGATACCGGCAAGATATGCCGCTACACGTTTTCCCGGCAAGTTGATGCAACTGCTGAATGGAAAATCCGTTATCAGACACACGTATGACAACACATCGGCTACCGGCTTGTTTGACGAGGTGATAGTAGTAACGGATAGTGAAATTATTTATACAGAAATTATTGCTGCCGGTGGCAATGCAGTAATGAGCATCAACCGACACGAAAGCGGCAGTGACAGAATAGCGGAAGCAGCAGAAAAAATGGATGCAGATATTATTGTGAACGTGCAAGGCGATACACCTTTTGTAAAAAGAGCACCATTAGAAAAATTATTAAACCAATTTGACGAACCGGCTGTACAAGTTGCTTCTATGATGCAGCGGCTAACAAAAGATGAAGATATTTTTGATCCCAATTTTGTAAAAGTAGCCGTTGATAAAAACAAGAATGCTTTATTCTTCAGTCGTTCAGTGATTCCTTATCCGAGAGATAAAAACTACCCAACTGTTTATTTTGAACACATTGGTGTATATGCTTTTCGTAAGCAAGCGTTGATACAGTTCACACAATGGCCAATGACTCCGTTAGAAGCAGCAGAGAAAATAGAATGTCTGCGTTATTTAGAAAACGGAGTACCAATGCGTATGATAGAGGTGGATTATATGGGTATTGAAATAGATACGCCGGAAGATTTAGATAAAGCAGCGGATTTGTTAAAGGCTCATTGATGATTTCTTTGGGTGTTGTTTGGTTTTCAATATATGCTGCCCTTTCAGGGCGAGGCTCGGAAAAAATATTTATCTCGCACAAGGCGTCGCCTCGTGCTATTCACATACAAGGCTTTCAGCCTTGATGGACACCCCAATAATTTTACTACATTTCAAATCACACGCATTGCCTGAAAGGCATATATCCATTGAGCCTAATGCAAGCGCAGCGACACATTAGGCGACACATTGGGCGACGCATTGGACGTGAATTGAACGATACAAATTTTCGGCATTGCCTGAAAGGCATATATCCATTGAGCCTAATGCAAGCGCAGCGGCGCATTATGCGACACATTGGGCGGCGCATTGGGCGAATGAACGAACGATGCATTTACCGATTAAAATAAAAAATGTAATCACCACAAACGAAAAATCTACGATTGAAGATTGAATTATAATAGAGACGCTCATTTTCATTTAATTTTGCAATCAAATTTTAATTATGGCATTTCGTAATTTTAAAATGATTGGCTATGTTATTTATGGCCGCGGATCATTTGCTCAATTAGATGAAATACTTGCACCACACAGAAGCGAAGGCAAGCCAATGATATTTTTAGTAGATCATTTTTTTGAAGGTAAAACATTGCCCAATAAAATACCGGTAATTGGAAATGATAAAATCATATTTGTAGATGTTACCTATGAGCCAAAGACAACTTATGTGGATGCTTTGGCAACACAGTTGAAGCAAGAATTTGGCGAAGTAAGCGGCGTCATAGGAATAGGCGGAGGCAGTACGCTGGATTTGGCAAAAGCGGTTTCGTTGATGATGAAAAATCCAGGCTCTTCGGCAGATTATCAAGGATGGGATTTAGTGAAACATGCTGGCGTTTATAAAGTAGGTATTCCTACATTGAGCGGAACCGGTGCAGAAGTATCTCGAACAACAGTACTAACCGGACCTACAAAAAAATTAGGTATGAATTCCGACTTCACACCTTTTGATCAAATAGTATTGGATCCGGAGCTAACAAAAGATGCACCGGTGAATCAACGCTTCTATACCGGAATGGATTGCTACATACATTGCATTGAAAGCTTACAAGGAACCTATTTGAATGAATTTAGCAAAAGCTATGGAGATAAAGCATTGCAACTTTGCCGCGACGTATTTGTACATGCCAAAGAATGGAACGAAGAATGTGATGATAAACTGATGATGGCTTCTTATGCAGGAGGAATGAGTATTGCTTACAGTCAGGTGGGTGTAGCACACGCCGTAAGTTATGGCTTGAGTTATTTGTTAGGCACAAAGCACGGAATAGGCAACTGCATTGTGATGAATCATCTGGAAGAATACTATCCTGAAGGTGTGAAGGAGTTTAAATATATGGTAGAAAAAAACAAAGTAGAAATTCCGGTCGGTATTTGCAAAGGCCTTAGTAATGATGATTTTGAAAAGATGATGAATGTTTCGCTGGGCATGAAACCGCTTTGGGAAAATGCATTAGGTAAAGACTGGGAAAAAATAATGACAAGAGAAAAATTAAGAGCTTTGTACGAAAAACTATAATATATCTTCCGTTTCTTTTTCTATCTTTCCTTTATGAATTTAAATAAGCTGCGGCCGGATAAATATCTTAAATACCTGAATGTAACGAATCTATTTCCAATCAAGAGAACAAAGGAAATACTTTCTGTAAATCCCACTATTATACCGCAACGGGCAGAAGCAACTAGTGTAAATATTTCGGTTTATGATTACAATGTCGATACTTTAGAAGAATTACATTTTTCTGAAATCAACAAATGTTTTCCATTTAAAGCCAATGGACAAAATACCTGGATAAATATAGATGGTCTGCGCAAAACAGATGTAGAAGCAATTTGTGCTCATTTTAATATTCACCCATTGATGGCGGAAGATATTCTCAGCATCAATCAACGACCAAAAATGGATGAGGCAGAAAATTACGTGTTTTGTCTATTGAACATGTTGTTTTACAATGCAGAAACATTTTCGGTAGAACAAGAGCAAATCAGTATTATACTTGCCGATCATGTTGTCATCAGTTTTCAGGAAGATAATATACGAGATGTTTTTAATCCGGTAAGAGAACGGTTGAAATTGGCTACTGCCAAAGTGCGTCAACGTGGCGCTGATTTTCTTTGTTATTTATTATTAGACTCTATCGTGGATAATTATTTTCTGGTGATGGAAAAATTTGGAGAGCGAATAGAAGTAGTAGAAGAAGAAGTGGCCAGAGGAAATGAACCGCGAGCATTAGCACACATTACACAGTTGCGAAAAGAATTAATCGTACTCAAACGAAACTTTTCACCTGTGCGAGAATTAGTCAATGGATTTTTGCGAAGCGAGAGTAATTTAATAGAAGACAGGCATACCAAATATTTTAAAGATGTGTATGACCACATAGTACAAGCCATTGAGCTTTTAGAAAACTATCGTGATGTAACCGTGAGCTTGCAAGACCTTCATTTGAATAATGTGAATCTGAAGATGAATGAAGTAATGAAGGTAATGGCTATTGTAACATGCCTTCTGGCTCCGGCTACCGTCATTGGTGGAATTTTTGGGATGAACTTTGAAAACATTCCATGGCTCCACACACCTTATGGCTTTTTTGGTGCTGTGGCTTTGATGTTGTTGATTCCTATTTGGATGTTGTGGATGTTTAGAAAAAGAGGTTGGTTTTGATTAACTACGGGGCTTCTTATACACCGGAACAGTGCTGCATGGTTCTCCATACATAATACTCTTAGCAACCGGACGAAGCAGTTTGGTAAGTTCCATATAAACATAATCCTCAATCGGCGTTTCTCCGCAACCTTTTATTACTACTCGTTTATCATTGTACTCTTGCGGATTCAAAGAAGTTATGTTCTTTTGAAAAATATATTTTCTTAACGCTTGCTCATCACCCATCACTACTTCTTTGGCTACCGGTTGCAGATTACTCACTGCCAGCATCCAAGCCCACACAGGTATAATAGCATCAACAGAGCAGAGTAGAGCAACATTTTTATTGGCATATTGTTGCCAGTCATGCGTTTTCATAGCTTCACGAAAATCTTTTTCTTTTAGAATCATTTCCATGAATAGAAACCCCTTCAGGTCAAACACAATAGTTTCTCCCTTTGCCAAAAAATCTACAGGGTCTAATGTGATTAGCTCACTCTGTGCTACTTTATTTACAATTGTTCCATCCATACGATAGCAAAACTACATTATTTAAAAAAGATGTTGTTCCGACTTGCGAAAAAGGTTTTTAACACAATTAGGTTTTTTCTTCGTTTTTCCTTCTGCGTTCTTTACATTTTCCAAAGCTCCTAGTGTGTGCAATAAATTTTATCGTTTAATTGCTTTTGTAATCAATATTTTATTCACTTTGTATTATGTCGCTTTGTAAAACAATATCAATCAAATCCAAAACCATTGAGTTGTTTGTACCCGAAAACGACAAACAAACAAGCAATCTACATTCTCCATTTTGGGCAAAGGTTTGGTCGGCGGCTATCGGGCTTTGTTATTTTCTGGAAGATAATCCTGCGTATTTTAAAAATAAAACTGTTTTAGAAATCGGGGCAGGACTGGGGCTGCCATCCTTATTCATCGGCAATGATGCAACACACATCACCGCAAACGATATTGAACCCGAGGCGATGAAATACATAGCACAATCTGCCCAACACAATAATCTTCTGAATATAGATTTTAAACTGCTGCATTGGAAATACTATTCCGAGTTTACACTACCGAATACACTTTTGCTAAGTGATATTAATTATGAACCCGAAGAGTTTCCTCTGCTGATTGAATTGATTCAATATTTTTTAAAAAACAATACAACCATCATACTAAGTACACCACAAAGGCTTTTGGCAAAGCCATTCATCAACGCTGTGCAGCAGTCTATTATTCATCAAGAGGAGGTGCTTGTTTCAATGGATGGCGTTGATAGCTTCATCAGCATATTCGTTTTTGAAAACAACTAAAGCAAATTTCACATAACGCATATTTAACAAAAAAACCCAACTCATAACTTGTTATGTATTAGAGAATAAATATCTTGCTTGCGATGAAAGTATGCGTATTACTACCGGACTACTCTACCACCGGTGTTGACTATAAAAATTATGATCCTCCAAGGGATTTATCTTTTCTTATCCCGGAGCACGAAGTACAAACAGTATTTCTAAACAAACTCACTACATACAAACAACTGAAGCAACTCAGCAAAGAAGGTTTTGATATATTCGTAAACCTTTGCGAGGGATATTTGGAATGGGAAGTACCAAGTATAGACGTTATTTATACATTAGAAGTTTTGAATCTGCCTTTTACCGGCCCCACTACAAAGCTATATGACCCGCCAAAAGAATTAATGAAGTACGTGGCCTATTGTGAAGGAGTAAAAACACCGGGCTATGTTTTAATTAATGAGTTAAAAGATCTGCAGGAAGCAACAGCAGTATTAAACTTTCCATTGTTTGTAAAACCTGCCAAAGCGGGCGACAGCCTTGGGGTGGATGAACATTCTTTGGTTCACAATATTTCGGAGCTGCAACAAAAATGTGCTGACATATTGGATGAATACGGACCGCTATTAGTAGAAGAATATATTGCAGGAAGAGAATTTACTGTATTGGTAGCTGCCAATAAGGATGAACATAGTTGCACCGTCTTTCGTCCGGTAGAGTATGTTTTTCCCGAAGGAAGGTCTTACAAAACATATTCTTTAAAAACATCCGAACTGCATCCCGATTGTAATTTCCCTTGTACAGATGATGTATTGGATAAAGAATTGCGAAGCGCCACGCAGAAAATATTTAATGGCTTCAATGGCGTTGGTTATGCCCGACTTGATTTTCGGGTAAATGATAAAAATGAAATCTATTTTTTAGAAATCAACTTTACCTGTTCTGTTTTTTATACAGATGGGTATGAAGGTTCGGCCGATTATATTCTGAAATTTGACGGAATCGGACAGCGTGATTTTTTGAAACTAATGATTGAGGAAGGCATTGCCCGATACAACAGAAAAATTAAACCATTTGTAATGAAGGGCAATTCCATCAGTGGATATGGAATTTATGCATCAAGAAACATTCAAAAAAATGAAGTTGTCTTTAAAGGAGAAGGTCGCTCTCAAAGAATTATTACCCGCCGTTTTGTAGAAAAAAACTGGACAGAAGATGAAAAATTACATTTTCGGCGTTATGCCTACCCTATCAGCGATGAGGTTTTTATCCTTTGGGATGAAGAACCTTCGGAATGGGCACCACAAAACCACAGTTGCGAGCCAAATACTGTTTTTGACGGACTAAATGTTATTGCTTTGACCGATATTAAAAAAGGGGCCGAATTAACGTTAGATTATGCCCAATTTTTAGACAAAAATATGGAACCGTTTGATTGTCAATGTGGTACGCCAAGTTGTAAGAAACATATTTCAGGCATCAATCACAATTCTTTAACACATAGAGAGGCTCTGGAACAAGGATTAAACCTTTAACTTTGAACTAATTCTTACAAAGGGGCTTTGGTCAATAATCCACTATACTGATTTCAATCAAAGCCTTTTCAACCCATTAATTTTTTGGATAACTCCGATATGTATCGGGGTAAAATTGGATTTATTTTAAAAGATGAATTATGTCTCGCTTTGCGATACTCAAACATATTATACGGCTACATCGAAGCAGGTTGATATTAACCTATATACTATTTTCTATCGAAACATTGGGCAATTTACTTCGCCCCTTGTTTCTTGGAATGGCAGTAGATGATTTAATAAAAGGAAGCTACGAAGGACTTATTTTACTTTGCTCTGTTCATTTTGCATGGCTCATTGTAGGTACTTTCAGACATAGAATAGACACAAGAACTTATTCTGCTATTTATACCTCATTGGTCACCAAGTTTCTGGCAAGAAGGTACCATCAATCAGATGTTTCTAAACTTAGTGCACACAGCACATTGGCACGTGAGTTTGTGGACTTCTTAGAGTTTGACCTTGCTTATGTTTTTGAAGCATTGTATGGTATCATTGGCTCTCTCATTTTATTATTTTATTACGATACCGAAGTTGTTTTAGTTTGCTTGGGTATTCTATTACCGGTTATTGCCATCAGTTATTTCTATGGTAAAAGAATGAAATACTTGAACAAGCAAAAGAATGATGAACTTGAAAAACAAGTGGACATCATTGCTACAGGTAATACACATTTGGTAAAAAACCATTATAATAATTTGCGCAAATGGCAAATAAGAATCAGCGATCAGGAAGCGTGGAATTTTGGAATCATGGAATTGTTGGTAATGATTGTAATTGGTGTTTCTTTATTGATAACCAATAAGACATCAACTACACCATTAGAAGCAGGAAGCTTGATTGGAATTTACAGTTATATTCAACGCTTCGTTTCCGGACTTGATACTATTCCATACACCGTTCAAAGATTAACTTCTCTGAATGATATTACTCGTAGAATAGAATTGCAGGAAGAAGATTTAGAAAACTCCGGAATTAAAGAAGTAGCTTAATCAACAATAAAGATTAATGTATTAAAAAATTTATTGGGTGCTTTAGGGTGAAGTTTTATTTGCCACTAAGAAATAATTTTACCACAGAGTGCACCGAGGTAAACACAGAGTATAAAGGGATAAGTGATAAGCTACAATGAGTAATAGTATTTCCTTCTCAATTCATCATTCTTAATTCATAATTCAATTTCTTGCCACTAAGGCACTAAGGCGCAAAGAGACACGAAGAAATAATTTTACCACAGAGTGCACTGAGGCAAACACAGAGTATAAAGGGATAAGCTATAATGAGAATAGTATTTCATTCTCAATTCATCATTCTTAATTCATAATTCAATTTCTTGCCACTAAGGCACTAAGGCGCAAAGAGACACGAAGAAATAATTTTACCACAGAGTGGCACTGAGGTAAACACAGAGTATAAAGGAATAAGTGATAAGTTGCAATGAGTAATAGTATTTCCTTCTCAA
>JAFDXF010000008.1 GCA_018268055.1 Bacteroidota bacterium | reverse complement strand
TTTAATGGAGCAAAAAAGTAAAAGTTGGCAATAGAGCCTTTGGTGGTTCCAGCGTTCAACGTTAAATTGTAATCCTGTGGCGACTCTATCTGACTTCGCAGCAAAGAATCCTCTTCGGAATGAAGTAGTTGCTTTATGGTATCATAAAGTTGTGGTACAGAAACCGTGTCAAGCGAAACGGTTTTCTGTGATTGACCGGTAATAAGATTTTGCAGATTCTGAATGTATAAATCCTGCGCTGACACCTGCTTTTGTAAAGAATCGGTACGGATAAGACTTTCAATGGCTGCCCGCTTTACTTTTACGTCTGTATATCCGGGAATATA
Source organism: Bacteroidota bacterium (assembly GCA_018268055.1). GTDB lineage: Bacteria > Bacteroidota > Bacteroidia > Chitinophagales > Chitinophagaceae > JJ008. Next base: position 2,756 of record JAFDXF010000008.1, on the reverse strand, counting down.
TTCACGCAGCGGTGTAAAAGCAATAATATAGGTTGTGGCTGTAATGAGGGTAATGATGGCAATGCCCACCACCACCACCACATTGATGGGAGAGAGCAGCAAAGATGCTTTTTCTTCCAAAGTTTCGTCATTCATAATAACTAACCGGAACTTGTTGCGGAGTTTAGTGCTCAGTTTGACTTTTTCTTTGCCTGATGCCTTGGCCATGCGTTGTTTAAACAAAAAAGTATTGTTATGTTTGCCTTCTTAATCGGGCAAATATCGTAATAATTAAACGAGCAATAATTTTCGCTGGAAAAAGTTAATATTTATCGCAATAACTATATTGTTTTGAAATCATCCAATCACTTAAAATATTTTATCACCCTTACGCTGTTTCTATCAGCATGTTCTACACAAAAGAACACTGTCGTTAACAGGGCATATCATAATCTTACGGCACACTACAACGGCTATTTTAATGCCCGCGAAAGAGTGAAAGAAGGCACAAAAACTTTAGCTTCATTGCATGTAGATCATTACGACCGGGTGCTTGATGTTTTTAAATATGCTACTGACGACAAAGCCAAAACCATTTATCCTGACATGGATGAAGCCATAAAAAAAAGCTCCATAGTCATTCAACGACACTCGATGTTTATCAATGGCAAGGAACGTTGCCGTTGGATACCTGACAACTACATGGTAATAGGCAAAGCACAATTTCTTAAACATGATTTCTGGACTGCATTAGAAACCTTTCAATATGTTGCCTCTACCTATAAAGATAATCCAAAAAGATTTGATGGTTTAATTTGGCAGATGCAAACGCAAATGCAATTGGGCAAAATGGCCGATGCTGAATATATGCTCGACTATTTAAAAAATGAAAAGCAATTATCTTCAAAGTACAAACCCCTCTTTGCTGCTGTTGCTGCAGATTTTTATCTGAAAAAAGAAAATTATCCTAAAGCTATTGAGCAATTAAACAAGGCTGCAGAATTGGCTACTAAGCGAGCTGACAAAATCCGTTACAATTATATACTTGCACAGATATATCAGAAAGTTGATTCGAACGAGAAAGCTTTTGCAATTTATCGCAAAGTAATCAAGATGAATCCTGAGTATGAAATGGCATTTAATGCAAAAATCAACAGAGCGCGTTCTTTTGATGTAAACAGTGCAGATGCGCAACAAGTAAAAGATGAGTTGAACAAGATGCTGAAGGATGAAAAAAACAAAGATTATCTTGATCAGATTTACTATGCGCTGAGCGGAATTTCTATGCGCGAGAAAGATACTACAGAGGCATTTCAATTTTTAAAGAAGTCCGTTGCATCGAGCACAAACAACGCTAATCAGAAAGGTATTTCATACTTGGAAATGGGCGAAATAAGTTTCCGCAAACTTGACTTCCGTGCCGCACAGTTATATTACGACAGTGCTGCTACCAACATTACTTCTGACTATCCGGATTATGCATTGATTCAGAATAAGAAAAACAATCTTTCACGATTGATAAAAAACCTGAATATAATTTCACATGAAGACAGTCTGCTCACCTTGGGAGCGCTTTCAGAAACAGAGCAATATTCTCGCATAGATGATATCATTGCTGCTGAAGAAGCTGAGTCACTACGTAAAAAACAGGAAGAGGAAGCAGCCAAAGCTAAAGAGCAGGAAGAGCAATCCAACATGCAGTTCAGCCAGTTTCAAAACCAACCGGGAAAAGATGGTATGCCCGGTAACTCGACCGGTAGCTCATGGTATTTTTATAATCAGAGTGCCATTAGTTTTGGGTTTTCGGAGTTTGCTAAAAAATGGGGTAACAGAAAACTCGAAGACAACTGGCGCAGAAGCAGCAAAGAATCCATTGCAACTTTTGGCAGTGAAGAAGAAGCAGAAGCACAAGCTCGTGCCGACAGTTTAGAGCAGGCACAGAAAGCATTAAACGACAGCATAAGACAGTTGAACAGCGATGCCCGCAGAAAAGCTTACTTTAACAATATCCCAAAAACTACGCAACAAAAAGAAGAAAGCAATGCTAAAATATTAGAAGCATACTACAATGCAGGAATCATTTATAAAGAGGCTTTAGGTCAGCCAAAGCCTGCTGCTGACGATATGGAAGAGATGATGAAACGATATCCGAATAATAAATATGAGCTACCTGCTTATTACAATCTGTATCGTTGTTATCTGGCATTATTTGATGAACCCAAAGCTGAGTATTATAAAAAAATTATTCTGAATGACTATGGCGATTCGGAATATGCACGCATCATAACCAACCCCAACTATTTTAAAGATGCACAGCGCAAGACAGCCATAATGCAGGTGTTTTACGAAAACACATACAAGGCTTTTCTCAATCGTCAATATACAGATGTTATAGAACGTAAATCAGCAGCAGACTCATTGTTTCCAGGAGGTACATTAGCACCAAAGTTTGCCTACCTGCAGGCACTTTCTATCGGATATACACAGCCTCGCCCGCAGTTTGAAGCCTCGCTTAAAAAAATAGTTGCTGCATACCCAAGAGATTCTGTCAGTATATTGGCAAAAGCTATTCTCGACAAAATGAATAACGTAACTCCAATAGATACTACCATCAGTGAATCGGCAACAACACAAACTGCTGAAGGTAATAAGATGCTGAATTCTATCTATGAGTTTATGCCTGACAAACCGCACAATGTGCTGATTATTTTTTCTGCTGAGTTACCTTATGGCACAACCTTAAAAGAAAAAATAAATAAGTTTAATCAGCGCAATTA
>JAFDXF010000089.1 GCA_018268055.1 Bacteroidota bacterium | reverse complement strand
TTCCTTACTGCTGCCTCCCGTAGGAGTCGGGCCCGTGTCTCAGTGCCCGTGTGACTGGTCGTGCTCTCACACCAGTTACTGATCGTAGGCTTGGTGGGCCGTTACCCCGCCAACTACCTAATCAGCCATACAGCCGTCTTCAAGTGAATAAATTCTTTAAAAACAAAGAGATGCCTCTCCATTTTACTATGGGGTATTAATCCAAATTTCTCTGGGCTATTCCCCGCTTGAAGGAAGGTTCTGTACGTATTCCTCACCCGTTTGCCGGTCGCCAGCATCTGTATTGCTACAAACCTGCTGCCCCACGACTTGCATGTATTAAGCCTGCCGCTAGCGTTCATCCTGAGCCAGGATCAAACTCTCCATTGTAAATGATGTTTGATACTGACATTTAAAATTCTCAAGAGAAAATTAACGTGTCAAATCTAAAATGTATTTAGCTTGACTTACCTATTAGTTATTACTCTGATCTCCATCAGAATAATGTGCTATTGTTTCCCAACTTTCAAAGATCTTTCTGGCTTTTACCAGACCCCGTTTTTTGAACGGAGTGCAAAGGTAAGGGCCTTTTATTTTCTACCAAATTTTTCGGCATCTTTTTTTAAAAAAATTTTCCGTTTGGCTTTGAAAATCAATTCGTTTGTTAAAGAACACCCGCTTATTTTTTGAAAGCGGAGTGCAAAGGTAAGAGGAATCTAAATACCAACAAAGTTTAATTGCTTAAGTTATGCACATTTCCACATTTTTTAACAGAAATAACATCTATGCATTGAAAACTAATACAAAGTAATCTATGTCAAATACAATGTAATTAATTGACACTCAGATAGTTGTAAAAATATTAATCAAAATCTATAATACCGGATATTCTATTGCTTCAAGAAATAAACCTTTTGCCGGAGCAGAAAAAAAAGCTTTAGCGGGTTCTGCACTTTCTATTAATTGCTTAAAATCTTCAATAGTCAGCTTGTTACGTCCTACTTTTAGTTGTGTAGCTACTAAGGCTCGTACCATTCCTCTCAAAAAACGATTCGCTTTTACTATATATACTATTTGCTTTTCGCCAAACTCCCAATAGCTTTCATATAGTGCGCATTGAAATGTTTTTACTTGTGTATTTCGCTTTGAAAATGAAGTAAAATCTGTGTAGTCTTTCAATAGAGAAGCTGCTTCCTGCAACAGATTCTCACTTAACACATAAGGATAATAATAGGCAGTTTCCAATAGAAAGGGATCTTTTGTTCGATAGATATAGTATCTATATGTTCTACTTAAAGCATCAAATCTACAATGAGCATTTTCTCTTACCAACCGAATATTATGAACTGCAATATCATTCGGTAATATAGCATTGATTTTATAGACCAACTCATCTTCGTCTTTGACCCCTCTCCATGAGGATATATTTTCGTTCACATCAAAATGAAAATAGTTTTGCAATGCATGTACACCTGCATCTGTTCTGGATGATCCTGTAAGTACTATCTGATTATCAGATAAAATTTGTAATGCCTTTTCTACTTCTGCTTGTATGGTGTTTGCATTATTCTGAACTTGAAATCCGCTATAGCAAGTGCCTTTGTAAGATATCTCTATGAAATAGCGGGGCATAATTTTTTAATTGCGCAGCATTGCATTAAAACGATTCAAATAATATGCATCGTGAATTTGTTGTCCTAATGTTTTATAGTTTTCTTCGTCACTCACATAAGAGTAAGCTAAATCAAAAAAACGATATTTCCCTTCATCAGTCAAAAACAGTGTACTTAGGTTTTTAATTTGTTCAACCGTAAAACATATTGTTTTAAAATACGCTCCTGCTTCATTCATCATCCCAGTATCATTATCGGCTGCAGCCATTATTTTCCTTAGTTTCAAGAAATCATTATCGTTTGCAACAGCAGCACATTTTATTACAGTTCGCTTAGTTGTAGATGTTTCATTCTGAACAACCGGAGATACAGTTATTGTTTTTGAATTTATTTCTTTAATAGAATTACTATCGGCAGGTATATCAACAAATTTTTTCTCCGCTTTCTTACCTTCTTCTTGCTTTGTCTGGATAGGATAAGTTGTATTAGGAATCAACACCTTTATAGTATCTACAGTACCACTTCCCCACTCATCTACATAAACAAGTCCAAAACCCTGAGTGGTTGAGCTTTCTGATTTTTTAGTAATGACTGTTTTAGAATATGGTTTTTCAGTTGACTCAATTGCGATTGTTGGCTTTTGTTCAACAGTGATTTTTTTATTCTCAACTACAGGATTTTCAATTGTCTTAGTTGCCATTTCTTGTGGCAGTATTTTCTTCTCTTCAACAGTTGCTTTTTTCTCAATGCTAGCCATTGGTTTTTCTTTCAATGTAGGATCGTCAGATGCCTTTGAAAGTATGTCCGCAAAACTTGACCCTTCATTAGAAATAGTATTAGCTGGTTTTTCAGGGTTACTTCCATTATTAGCGCTATAAAATATTTCACCTGTTCTTTGTTCAAATAGTCCCCATCCTTTATCACCAAAGTTTTTAATTTGAAAGCCATGATCTTTCCCATTCATCTTTATGCTATATTGTTGTGGAAGTATTGAGCTATTGGTAAAGCCGATAGTAAATAAATAGGTACTATCTATTAATTTGGGAATTAAGATATAGCCGGATGTAGAAGAACTAACCGTACTGTTGTTATTTTTAATATAGAAAGGCTTTTGATTTTCGGACTGTAAATAAACAAAATATACTCGTTGTCCATTTGCAACAATATAGCTCAGTACAGTAAGTATGCTTAATATTAATTTTCTCATCTTCTAATTTTGAAGCATTACAAAAATACCTCAATTAAAGCATACAATGTTCTCTAACTTTAATGAAATATTTTCATACATATTATACTCAAATAAGAATGAACTATGTACATTTTACCTTTTCTCATTTTCCAATAATTTTTCCAAAACATAATATGTAATTGGGCAAAAGGTGGAATTTTTTAATGTTAACGACTGACGGCGAATCATTACGTCCTCATCAGTGTAAGGGAATCTACGGCAATCCGAAGGACGTTCTTCATAAATGGTGCAACAATTATCATGTCCCAGAAATGGGCAGGGCAATGTTTTCAAAACAAAATCTCCATCTTCATCCTCCCATAGATAAGTTTCAACAAACTCGCCTTCTTTCATTTTTAAATGCTTACTGATACGTTTTATATCGGGCGTTTTAAACCTTGGCGAATAGTTTTTGCAACAATTAGCACATTGCAAACAATCAATTTTTGAGAAAGCCTCTTCATGCAATTCAGGTAACTGGCGTAAAACATTATTCTTCTTTGCTCTTTGCAAATATTGTTTATATAGCTTTTGTCTTTCAACAGTTTTTTTCTCCCAATTAGAAAGTAAATCTTTTGACATTGGTGCAATTTACAAATTGTATTTCCAAATATTTAGTAATAACAAATTTGATTACACTGTTGTCCCAAAAATATCGAAGTCAATAAATACATGTTGAACTTGTAATTGATCTATAAAAACAAAAACTGCCCTTTAGAGGCAGTTTTCTAAAAAATTATAACTAAAAGATTATTGCTTATTACCTGGCTTAGAAGTAGATAATGTTGGCTTAGCTCCTTTAGTTTCCGTTTTTGCAGGTGTTACTACCTCCGCAGGAGTTACTTCAGTTACTTGCTTTGTTATTACTTTACCACCATTTTTTACATACTCATTATATGCATCTACGGTTAAAACTTCACCAGTAATGTGTACTGTTTTCGGCTGTGGTGCACCAGCTATTTGAATATAAACGTCTTTATTGATAGGTGCTACTGCAGCCGAGTTGTAGGTAACTTTTAATTTTGCAGATTTACCTGGTTCAATCGGAGCTGATGGTTTTTCTGGAACTGTGCAACCGCAACTTCCCCATGCATTTTCAACTACAATTGGTGCATTTGAAATGTTTTTAATTTCAAAATCGTAAGAAACGGGGATACCTTGTTTGATTTTTCCAAAATCGTGTGTTTCAACATTTACTTTCATCATGCTATCTACTTTAGATTGAGCATTTACGGCAATTGTGAAAATAAATGCAGTGGCTAATAATGCGAACTTTTTCATTTGTTTTTGTTTTTAATTTTTTAAAAGGTTTGTTTTTTTAATAAATCAATTGAGGCATTCGCCGGAGCCGAACCTGCCGGTGCTTTCCAAACGTTCCCCTTTATAATTAACTGTTTAGTTTGATTTCCATTATATGTTATTGTTATGTATTTTTCAAATACATTTTCTACTGCAGCATTATAGCCAACTTTGATAGTTGCTGTTGCTCCGGGAGCTATTGGCTCTTTGTTCCATTCGGGCGTAGTACAACCGCAACTCGCCTGTACATTATCTAACGCTAATGCTGTTTTTCCTATATTCACAATTTCAAAATTATGATAAACGGGTTTACCCTGTGGAATTTTACCAAAATCAAATTCCGGTTCTTTTAATTTTAATACGTCGGTAATTGGTGCAGATACACTACCCGCATTCTGTTTATGAACATCGGACTGTGCATTAGTAGTAGTAACCGCAAAAAGTATAAAAATTAAAAGTGCTATTTTTCTCATATTAAAATGACAGATTCCTCAAAAGTAGTGAAAAGATGCAATTGTACATAGTATGGTTGCAGCATTTCACAGGTATTTTACAATTGGTTATTTTGGGCTTCTATTATGCTTATTTTTGCGGTATGCCAAATGTAAATCCATCAATAGAATTTGATTCAGCTAAATTGTCATTTGACAACTTTCGTACTGAAGTGCTTAAAGACTTTCAGACGGCATGTATCAGTAGAGAAGCCAGTCTTTTGGGCCGTAAAGAAGTTTTAGGGGGTAAAGCCAAGTTTGGCATTTTTGGTGATGGAAAAGAAATAGCCCAAATAGCAATGGCTAAAGTATTTCAACCCGGTGATTTTCGTAGCGGATATTATCGCGATCAAACCTTTATGCTTGCATCGGAATTAGCTACTGTTGAAAATTTATTTGCTCAATTATATGCCGACCCTGACAATCAACGAGAGCCTTTTAGCTCAGGCAGGCAAATGAATTGCCATTTTGCAACAAAAATGGTCAATGAGGAAGGAGAATGGCTAAACCTAACTGAAACAAAAAATATTTCCAGCGATATAGCACCTACAGCAGGACAAATGCCCAGAGGACTTGGGCTTGCTTTTGCATCCAAGGTATTTAGAAATGTAGAACAGTTGCACACATTTAAAAATCTATCAAATAGTGGTAATGAAGTATGCTTTACTACCATTGGCGATGCTTCTACAAGCGAAGGGCATTTCTGGGAGACAATTAATGCAGCAGGTGTTTTGCAAGTGCCATTAGCTGTTTTCGTTTGGGATGATGGCTATGGTATTTCTGTTCCTAAAAAATATCAAACTACCAAAGGCTCAGTTTCTGAAGCATTAAAAGGTTTACAAAAAGATAATGAAACCAACGGCATTAACATATACAAAGTGAAAGGATGGGATTATGCTGGAATGTGTGAAGTATTTGAGGAAGGTGTACGTATTGCAAGAGAGACGCACACGCCGGTACTTTTTCATGTTGAAGAAATTACGCAGCCTCAGGGACATTCTACTTCAGGCAGTCATGAACGCTATAAAACGCCTGAACGCTTAGAATGGGAAAAAGAATGGGATGGAATTAAGAAAATGAAAGAATGGATTATTGAAAATGCTTTGGCTACTGAAGAAGAATTGAATAATATAGCAGATGATGCAAAAGAAAAAGTAAAAGAAGGAAAGACAAAAGCATGGGAGCAGTTTATTTTACCTTATAAGAATCTGGTAACACGAGCCAATGACTTGATAAACGATTTGGCAGTTAAACTACCTGCCAAAGCTTCTGAATTAAAACAGCTTTCTACCGATCTTACTGCAAATCGAGAACCATTAAGAAGAGATATTATCAAAGTACTTAATAAGGTTATCACAATAGCAGGAAATTCTGATGAGTCGTTTTGGATTAAGGATTTTAATAATGAATTACAACAAGACGGCAAGAAACTCTACGACTCTTATTTATATAATGAAGGACAAAGAAGTGCTTTAAAAGTAAATGAAGTAAAAGCTTCTTACAATGATGATGCTTCGATGGTAAATGGCTTTGAAGTTATCAATAAATATTTTGATGAAACATTTGCAGCTAATCCAAAAGTCGTTGCATTTGGTGAAGACCTCGGATATATCGGCGACGTGAATCAAGGCTTCAGCGGCTTGCAACAGAAATATGGCGATCAAAGAATATTTGATACAGGTATTCGAGAATTAACCATTATGGGGCAAGGAATTGGCTTGGCAATGCGAGGCCTTCGACCTATTGCCGAAATTCAATATTTGGATTATTTACTTTTTGGTCTGCAGCCTTTGAGTGACGATGTGGCCACATTACATTATCGCACTGCAGGCATACAAAGTTGTCCGCTTATTGTTCGTACTCGTGGTCATAGGTTGGAGGGTATCTGGCATAGTGGTTCGCCGATGGGTGTTGTCATTAATGCACTCCGTGGGATGTATGTGTGTGTGCCGAGGAATATGACACAGGCTGCAGGTATGTATAACACACTTTTGCAAAGTAATGACCCGGGAATAGTTATAGAATGTTTGAATGGCTACCGTCTGAAAGAAAAAATGCCGAATAATCTTATTGAGTTTACAGTACCGCTTGGAGTACCGGATATACTAAAAGAAGGTACAGATATTACGATCGTTTCCTATGGATCTACATTACGCATTATTCAAGATGCAGTAAATGCACTTGAAGTAAAGGGCATCAGCTGTGAAATCGTAGATGTACAAACATTGTTACCTTTTGATATCCATCATACAATTTTAACATCACTTAAAAAGACAAACAGAATTGTTTTTGTGGATGAAGATGTGCCGGGTGGTGCTGCAGCTTATATGTTTAATAAAGTAATGGAAGAACAAGGCGGCTATCGTTATTTAGATGTTGCACCAAAAACGATTACTGCAAAAGCACATCGTCCTGCATTTGGCAGTGATGGTGATTATTTTAGTAAGCCGAATGCAGAGGAAATAGAAGCAGTAATTGTGCAAATGATGGCAGAATAAAAAACGCTGTCTGATATGCCATCTCAATTTCTATATATTATTGACATTCTTGGCACTATTGCATTTGCCGTATCCGGTGCATTTCTAGCAATGGAAAAAAAACTAGATCCCTTTGGAGTTTTGGTTTTATCTTTTGTCACGGCAATCGGCGGTGGTACATTACGAGATATGTTGATAGGCAATCTGCCGGTAGGCTGGCTTACAAATCCCACTGCCACTATTGTCATTTTTTCTTCTGCTGTTGTTACTATGTTTTTTGGCCGTTACCTAAAACACTTAACTACTACTCTTTTTATATTTGATGCATTAGGCTTAGGGTTATTTACAATAGTTGGTATTAAATTAGGATTACAGAAACAGTTCAGTACAGGCATTTGCATTGCTTTAGGCACCATCACCGGATGCTTTGGTGGAGTGGTACGTGATGTGCTGTTGAATAATATACCACTCTTATTCCGGAAAGAAATTTACGCTTTAGCTTGCATTGCAGGAGGTTTGTTTTATTTTTTGCTTCGCGAAATGAACGTCAATAGTGATACTGCAACTATACTTTCAATACTGGCTACATCTGCTATACGGATTTTAGCTTTCAGATTTAAAATTTCGTTACCAAGTTTTTATAACAAATAAGTAATTGGAAAGTAGAATAATTCATCTCTATCATTATTCCAAAAACCTACTTCTTACATCGGGAGTGGGCATCATACAATTATCACTTTTGCCAAACCATTTATGTCGATGTTTTGCAAACCACTTATACAATGGCTGACTTATAAATCGGGGGATGATGATAAAAGCATAAAGTATTTTAACCGGCCAATCCAAGTACCTACATACACGAATAGCAGCACGTGCATAAGTGTAGGCTTTACCGTTTTCAATAAAGATAATAGTATCAGCATTAGGAGAAACATTGTATTGTTCTTTCAGCGCTTGTCCGGAGTTGGATTGTAGTGGCGCAAATCGAATTTTTGCTCTTTTATCATTGCGAATGGCAAATTTTACCATGCGATTGCAAAAATTGCAAACTCCGTCAAACAATAATATCGGGTTTTGGTTGCTTATAATTGAAAAAATATATTTTGTTTATTGCAAATCTAAATCATCTGAGTGAATATCTTTTTAATCATTGTATTGCCATACTTGGCTTCTCCACATTGGCTTATCCAGTTAATTCCTTTGATTGCATTTGTAATGAATAATTCATCTGCAAATAGAATGTCTTCAACAGAAATAGGCACTTCCAAAATTTTCAAACTTGCAATTTCTGCTTTTTGTAAAATATATTTTCGCATAACGCCTGCGATGCAGCCCTCTGATAAAGGAGGTGTAAAAACTTGTCCGTTCTTTATTAAAAAAATATTGGCTATTGCAGTGTCAATTATTCTATCATTAACATTTTGCACCAAGCAATCATCTAAATGGTTTTTTTTTGCATCATGCGCTGCCATAGCATATATCAAATGGTTGCCCGATTTAAGATTGGAAAAAATATCACAGCTTTTTTTCCCATTTCGAAAAAAATCTACAACCAAGCCGATTTCGTTTAATGTATATTCTTTTACAGGCAATGGCCAACATTCAATGATATATTCAATATCATTTCCTCCTTCAAACAAGCCGCCGTTTCCACGAAAGAATGACAACCTTACCCTTGCTGATTCAATGCAATTATTGTTTTTGCATAGTTGCAATATTTCTTCTGTAAGTTTTTCATTAGTGAAAAAAGAGGGTAATTGATATTGCAAAACATAAAATGCATTTCTCATTCGTTCAAAATGCAATTCTGATAACAGTGCCTGCCCATCACAAACCTTCATTGTCTCAAATATTCCATCTCCGTACCGATAACCGCGATTATCTACTTGTAAGATCGGCGAACCGGTTTGCAAAAATTTGCCATTGAAGCATATCATATTCATGCTGCCAAATTAAAATAAAAAAGCCATCCCGAAGGAAGGCTTTTAAACTATTCAATCTATTTTGTAAAAAGATAATTGAATTATGCCTGATCTACGATACCGGCTTTAACTGCGTACAAAACCAATCCTGCCATAGATTTTGTACCCGTTTTTGTTTTTAATTTATCACGGATTGCTTCTACTGTACGTGGGCTGAGATCAACCATATCCGCAATTTCTTTAGTACTTTTCTCTTCGCACATCAACTTGAGAATAGTAATTTCTTTTTCATTGAGTTGCACATCTTGCGGCATACCGGCATCTGTAATACGCTTTGTTCTAAGGCCGCTTAATAATGCTTTATTAGTCAAATCATTAAAATAGAAGTCATTATTATATACACCTTTAATCGCTTCGTAAATCATTTCCGCTCCGGATTCTTTAGTAATATAAGAATTTGCACCAAGCTCCATCATCTTGGAAATAACGGAATGATCATTTAAAAATGAAAGCATAATTACTTTCACATCAGGATACAACTTCTTTATTTCCGGCAAAGCAGTAAGACCATCCATAATAGGCATTTGAATATCCAATAATATTACATCAGGCTGTATATGGCGCAATAGATTCATTAATTGCATTCCATTTTCAGCTTCTGCTACCATTTGAATGTCTTTGCGTAAAGAAAGAGATGTTTTTACACCTGTGCGAAAGAGTGTGTGATCATCTGCGATCGCCACTTTAATAATTTGATTTGATTCAAGGCCTTTCATGTTTTGGATATTTAATTGTTAAAAAGAAACGAAATTTTTCTGAGTGCAAGATGGGAAATTTCTGTAACAAATACTATGGTACTACTACCCCTTTTTAAAATTGCAGAAATTACCAAATATCGCTAAGTATCTTTCCGATTTTATGTTGGCATTAATACGTTTTCATACGTAAAATCCTAAGTGTCTAAATCGGGCAGTTGTCCTATTGTTTTAATAACTACACGTATCTATTTTTGTTTCAGAAAGTTGATTGACACAGATGAAATGTTTTACTCATCCAATGTCCCTAACCGTCCAGTAAAATATTTCCAATCCATTGAAAAATCAACCCCGTTTTTATCGGGAACATTTCAACTGGCAATCAGCTTTCAAATTTTAAACCGTTTTTAAAAGTCAATATCCATTTTAATGAATCAGAAACTGATAACCATTGAACCTTTTAAATTAAACTTAAATAAATAGAGTATCTATATTAAATTTTTTCATTCATAACAGTAACGTAACGCCCCGGTCTTCATAACGCCGGGGTTTGTTTTTCGATAATGATAACAGTAAAAATTAGGATTCACTCTTCTGTGCAATGATATAAACCCTTGGATCTCCAAATGAAAATGGTTTTTTTCCGGGAATGCTATATGCCTGTTGCATACTCAATCCAACATTTTGCAGCATGTACTCCATTTCATTTAAAGAATAGATATAATCAATTCCGGTTTTTTCTTCCGAAGATCCATCTGGCGATATGATGATGCTTTCGGTTTCAATTCGTGTAGGAGAAAAAAACATTTTGCTGCTTACTAAAAATTTTTTCTCATCTAAGGTTGACCAGCTATTTTCTCTGAAAGTTTTTAATGCTATTTCGGCAATAGACCAGCTATTGATTAAAAAAAATCCTGTGGGCTTTAATGATTGACTAATGACTGATAATAACTTGGAAGCTTCTTCGGGACTGAAAAAATTAAAACTATTGCCCATGCAAATGATTAAATCAAATTTTTCATCCGTTTCAAAATCTAATGCCTTTTGTAGTATTGGTTTTACCGGTAGATTTTGGGTAATTACTGTTTCTTTTAATTCGGAAATATAAGCTTCAAGATTATCAACGGCTGTAACGTGTACTCCATTTCTTGCCAAAGCAATAGCATGACGTCCGTAGCCGCACATCATATCCAATACTTTACTTTCTTTGTTTAGATGAAAATAAGAAAGCATAAACTCGGCTTCCTTTTTTGTCAAATCTTCGGGGATAAAAGCCTTCCACAAATCTTTATAAGCGCCATCAAAAAATTCGTCGTTAATATTTGCCATACTGAGCAATAATTAATTGTAATGTGCGGCAGGCACAATGCAGTTTATTCCAAAAGTTTATTTCTCATTCCATACATCACCAATCCGGCAATTGTTTTTGCACCAACTTTCTGTTTCATATTTTGCCGGATCGTTTCAATAGTGCGTGGGCTTAAAAATATTTCTTTTGAAATCTCATCAGTAGTTTTATCTTCTGCTATTAATTTTAGAATAGCTACTTCTTTATCTGAAAACTTCACCGGATTGGGATAAAACTGCTTGACCGTTTTTTTATGCTGCAGTTTTAATAATACAGCCTTATTCACTAATTCATTAAAATAAAAATCATCATTGACACAAGTGAGAATAGCTTGATAAATTTCTTCTGGGTCTGTAGTTTTTGTAAGATAAGCATTGGCCCCCATTTCCATCATCTTAGTAATCATTTCCTGATCATCATACATTGTAAGTACAATAATTTTTATGGATTCAAACTCACGACGAATCATACTTATTGCATTGATGCCATCTATTTCCGGCATCCGTATATCCATTAAAATTACATCCGGAAGTTTGATTTTCAATTTATGCATCAGATCTTTTCCATCTTCTGCTTCCCAAATAATTTTGAGTGACTCTTTCTCTTTAAGAGCCATTTTAATTCCATCGCGGAAAATCTTGTGGTCATCGGCGATAGCCACTTTGATTTGCTGTTCTGTCATATATTGGTTTTACGGTTAGTTTTAAATAGGTCGGACTCCGTAAAAATACGTAATTTTTAATCTAAGTTCAATTTCTTTAAAAGATTTATCAAAAACATTTTTTCTAACTTTATCCCTAGTGAATCAGTTTCACGAAATCATTAATAACCAAGTTTATATTCATTACATCTATACAATATGGGTACAGCTGAAATAGAAAAACAAGAGCTTGTTATCTACTCGCATATCATTACTTATGGCAATGCTGCTACACCTGAACTCACCGAACAGATGCGTGATGAAATAGAAACTATGTGGAATGAGCCAAAGGCAGTAATTCGAATAAAGAATGAATCATTTATTGTACGATTTAAAACAACTGCTCAATATGTCCCTACGATTAAGGATATAGATATTTATCAAAACACAGATCCCCGAAATAATTATTTCAGAATTGAAGAATTTGTTATTGGAAATATTTCGTTTGTGGACGGTCTTGGCTGCAACAGTGGATATTTTAAATTAGAAAATTTATACAAAGGCTCTACTACAGCAGCACACGAATATGGTCACACACTCGGCCTCGATCATCCAACAGATATTGATTTAAGAGGAAAAGGAATACCCGGTATTATGTATCCAAGAGGCACATTGGTAGATGCGCCGTATCAGTACGATCCCAATATTCCTGCCGGCCAAACAGGTGGCACCATGCATCCAATGTATAGAAAGGTACAAACTTCAGATATTGAGTTATTAAAACTACATCGACTCACGTATAGAGCAGGAAAAGCGATCCTTGGCGATTTTACTAACTTCTGGCATCCTGAGCAAAAAGAAAGTTTCTCCTAAAATAAATTTCTTTTCCATAAATAAGGCAGCACAATTATCTTTAGCCCAATTATCAACCCCTTCTAAAACGGGTTCAATAAGTTTTTTTATTGCTTGGCTAAATTATAAACTTCATTGATAAATATATTTTATGTCTGAAATTCTTTCTGTAAAAAATCTATCAAAGTCCTATGGCGCAATTCAGGCTTTGGACAAAGTTTCATTTGATGTGCCGGCCGGATCTGTATTTGGTATTCTAGGCCCCAATGGAAGTGGTAAAACAACCTTACTCGGCATTGTTATGGATGTACTGAAGGCAAACAATGGTTCTTTCTATTGGTTTGGCCAACCCGGAGGCTCTCCGGATCAAAGAAAAAAAATAGGATCATTATTGGAAACTCCAAATTTCTATACTTACTTATCTGCAACAGATAATTTGCAAATCACTCAGTCGATAAGCGGTAGAGGCACTAAAAGTGATATTGATGATATTTTAAAAAAAGTAAACTTATTCGAAAGACGTACAGCTTCTTTTAAATCATTTAGTTTGGGCATGAAACAAAGATTGGCCATAGCAGCAGCATTGCTGGGCAGTCCTCAAGTTCTTGTTTTAGATGAACCTACCAATGGGCTAGACCCGAATGGAATTGCTGAAATAAGACAGCTGATTGTAGATTTAAAAGAGCAAGGTCACACTATTATCATGGCCAGTCACTTATTAGATGAAGTAGAAAAAGTATGCACTCATGCTGCTATTCTAAAAAAAGGTGAATTACTTACATCAGGAAATGTAGAAGATATTTTAATGGATGAAGATGTAGTTCTATTAAGTGCCGCTGATATAAACTTACTTTCTAAAGTACTTTTTTCTCTCAATAAAAAAACCACTTTGGATGAAAAGAACAGTACCATTCAGATTGTGTTTCCAAAAGGCACTGCTGATTTAGCTGCACTGAATCGCTATTGCTTTGATAATGGCATAGTGCTTACGCATCTTAGTCTTCAACGAAAAAAATTAGAAACGAGATTTTTTGAATTAACAAATAACAATTAACTATAAAAATATTTATGTTTAACTTGATACAAACCGAATGGTTAAAAATCAGAAAGTACAGAGCATTTTGGTGGGTAATGGCGATTACGACGTTTTCCTATCCTGGCGTAATCTTTATTTTCTCTAAAATATTTGGCAGTGTAACACATAGAGAAGATGCTATTGGATCTACTGCAAAATTAGCATTAGGTGATCCATTTGGTTTTCCTGAAACATGGCACACTGTCGCTTATGCATCGTCATTACTTGTAATGATTCCTGCAATAGTTATAATAATGCTTATCTGCAACGAATATACTTTCAGAACGCATCGCCAAAATATTATAGACGGCTGGGGAAGAAGTCAATTTGTGACGAGTAAAATGATTGATGTAGCAATTATCACTTTATTTATAACTGTAATATTTACAATCATAGCTTTAATCACCGGTCTCAGTAATGAAGCATCCTCTACTTCTTCTATGTGGGATCAATCATACTATATCGGGTTATTTGCTTTACAAACATTTGCGCAACTCTCATTAGCTTTTCTTGCAGGCTTTATTGTAAAACGGTCTTTCTTAGCATTGGGAATTTTTCTATTTTATTTTTTAATATTGGAAAATATTATAACCGGTATAATGCGAGCTGACGGCTTGAACTTTTATCAATACTTGCCATTAGAAATATCCGATCGGCTTATTCCTCCACCTGCTTTTTTTGGTAAACTGGATATGGACAGTTACCAAAAATCTTTGAATGCAATTCCACTACATATTTTCTTGACCATTTTCATTACTTCTTTTGTATGGTATATTTGTTATCGCATTAACAACAAAAGAGACCTCAAATAATTTTTACATAAAAAAACCCTCCGATAGAAATCGGAGGGAACAACTAAAAAACACTAGCTTAACGCTTAGGTTTCATTGGAACGAACTATCATTAATCAGGTTTCTTACCATCAAGAAATGAATTGATTGTACTGATTTGTGCCTGATTTTTATTATCTACTTTCACTTCGATACTACTGTAAAAATCTTCTATTTGTGAAGTGTTGCTATGTACTTCCATCTTACGACGAATGTATGCCGGCACTGTTTCAAATTCATTATTCGGGTCAGCCGCATTTACGTTGTAAGATAAATTGCGCAACTTATGTAATCGCTCAGCAGCTTTACGTTGTTGTTCTGCTGTTTCATCTTCTTCAACCTCATTTACTTCGTGTGCGTTTGTATGCTCTTGTAAATTTGGCAAGGCTAACAATTCAATATCTGCGATATCCTCTTTTTCTATAATCTGCATTTGCATATCGAGCAGTTCATCTTGCTCATTAATAATAGGAAGTTGAGCAGGCGTTATTTTTTCTTCTGGCATAGCTGGTTTTACTACTTCTGTCTTTGCATCTGAGTAGATATTAGCTGGTCTTGATAAATATCCTCCCGAAGTCGCAGGCGCCACTGTATGATCATTTTTTACAGACATAATTAATGCTGCATCTGTTTCTTTTAGTACAGGAGTAACAGGCAATTCTTTTGGATGAATTACACTAATCGTGCTTTCTTCTTTTTGTTCTGCAGCTATATTTTGTCCGGGCATTTGAACCACATCTTGCTGCTGTGGTTCTACTTCCATATTTAATTCAAAATGTAATACTTCGGGTTCTGCTATTTCTCTTATATCTGATAGGTCAACTATTGGAGCTTCCATTACCGGAAAATCTTCAACCAACTTTGGAGTTAAATAATCATGCGTAGCCTCCGGTTGTAAAGCTTCTTCCATTACTTGCATTTCTTTTTCTGCAACTTCAGGAGCTTCTGAATTATTGGTTTGTACTGGCGCAATTACTTTGTTTTCTTCCGGCTGCATATCACCCAACACCATTACAATTTTTTCTTCGGGCTTTTGTTCTTCTTTCTTTGGAGTAGGTTTTGCAAATGGATCTTTGTGCTCAAATCCGGTAGCGATTAATGTAATACCCAATTTTGCACCAAGCGTATTATCATATCCTAATCCTAAAATAACATCGGTATCATCTCCGGCTTGCTCCAGCAGATAGTTTTGAATTATATCTACTTCTTCCATCGTAAACTCATGTTCTTCTTTAGAAGAATTAATATTGATCAAAATCCACTTAGCTCCACGTATATCATTATCATTCAGCAATGGAGAATTCAATGCTTCTTCAATCGCTTTCTGTGCTCTGTTTTCTCCTTCAGCAGTTGCATTGCCTAAGATTGCTACTCCACCATTTTTCATTACGGTGCATACATCTGCAAAGTCAACATTGATTTGCCCTGTGCTGTTGATTACATCTGTAATACATTTTGCGGCTGTAGCCAAAACATTGTCTGCTTTTTCAAAAGCTTCACGCACTTTCAATGCGCCAAACTGCTTTCTTAACTTATCATTACTGATTACAAGTAAGGTATCCACATACTGTTTTAAAGTATTAATACCTGCTTCAGCTTGTTGTTGTCTTTTCTTTCCTTCGTAAGCAAACGGCGTTGTTACAATGCCTACAGTTAGGATACCAAGATCTTTACAAATTTTAGAAATGATGGGGGCACCACCTGTTCCTGTGCCACCGCCCATACCTGCAGTAATAAACGCCATCTTGGTATTTACTTCTAAAATTTTCTTGATTTCTTCTAATGATTCTTCTGTAGCCTGTCGACCAATTTCCGGATTTGCTCCAGCACCTAATCCCTGTGTGAGACATGGCCCCAGTTGCACTTTATTGGGAATATCGCTTGCTTGCAATGCCTGAGCATCTGTATTACAAATAATAAAGTTTACTCCTTCGATATCCTGACTGAACATGTGATTGATGGCATTGCCTCCACCACCTCCTACTCCTATTACTTTTAAAATAGATGATTTTTCTTTAGGCAGATCAAAATGTATCATAAGCTTTAAATTTTATACTCTGTAAAAATTTCGTGATACGATTTAATTTTTCAGAGCTTTGATTATTGGGTTAGTATTATTATAAAAAACAATTGCTAAAAATGGGTGAATAATTAAAGTGCTTTATCTTCTTCTTCTTTAAATAAATCGATTAAGCTATATTTAAACTTATTCCAGAATCCGGTAAGGCTTTTTCTTTCCTTTACCTCAGCTTCGCTGACCATTTCTTCTTCAGCAATTGGCAATTCCTCAGAAGTAGTTGTTTTTAATGCGTCGGGCACTTCTACATGCTTGAAATCTTTTTCAAATTGTTTTCTGTTATGCTCATAATCATCATATCCTTTCAGAATAAGACCGATACATGTAGAATAAGTAGGTTTCGCCAACTCTTCTATATGGCCTGCAGCTAAATGCTCATTCGGAAATCCGATACGTGCAGGAAGTCCTGTTACATACTCAGTAAGTTGGATCAAGTGTTTCAATTGAGAGCCGCCGCCTGTTAAAACGATTCCACCATTCAACTGGCGATTATCCAAACCAACTTGTTTCAAATGATAAGTAACAAAATCCATAATCTCACTCATTCTTGCTTGAATGATATTGGCAAGATTTTTTACACTGATTTCTTTTGCAGGCATACCTCTTAATCCCGGTATCGTAATGTATGCGTTAGATTTTGCTTCATTAGCCAAAGCAGAACCAAACTGAATTTTCATTTGCTCTGCCTGAGTTTTTAATACACCTAATCCTGTTTTGATATCGTTTGTAATATTATCTCCGGCGAATGGTATTACAGCAGTATGCCTTAAAATATTTTCGTTGAAAACAGCCAAATCGGTTGTACCACCGCCGATATCTACAATAGCAACGCCTGCTTCGAGATCTTCTTGCCCCATTACTGCCGAAGAAGACGCTAATGGCTGTAATACTAAATCTTTGGTAAGCAAATCTGCTTTTCCTACACTTCTGTTAATATTGCGAATTGCATTTTTATCTCCGGTGATGATGTGGAAGTTAGCTCCCACTTTTACTCCACCATATCCAATAGGGTTTGGAATATTGGGGAAATTATCTACAGTAAATTCTTGTGCGATTACATCAATAATTTGATCACCGGCAGGAATATAAGTTTTGTATTGATCTTGAATTAATTGATCAATTTCTTTTTGTGTTATTTCGCTATCTGTTGTCTGTCTAACAATATCTCCTCTTGTTTGAAGGCTCTTGATATGATGCCCTGCTACGCCAACATATACTTCTTTGATATCTAAATTTGGATTTGAAAGAAGACAATTGTTTAAAGCAGTTTTTATTGCTTTGATTGTTTCATCGATGTTCAGCACTTGCCCGTGCTTCACACCATTGGAGTTGGCTCTTCCAAAACCCAGAATTTCCAATTTGCCGTATTCATTTTTTCGCCCGGCAATCACGGCGATTTTAGTTGTTCCGATGTCTAATCCGACAATGACGGGTTGTTCGCTGTTCATAGTTTTTGTTTTTAGTTGTTTAGTTGTTTATTTTTTACGTTCTCTTGATCCTTTTTATTTTTAGGCATTAAGGTTTTAGGTTGTTGTATCGTTTTCGCTTCTTCTTGCTTCGGCTTTGCTTCAAGCACATCATCCGGATGGCTGTCTTCAATTACTTCTGCAGTGGAATCCATAGGTATTACATATTTACCCGGCACTATTAATGGTTTTACAACTGTATCCATTTCGGCATTGCGGGCATCCTGTAACATCTTCTCTACATTTTTGCGAAGCAATACAGAATCTACTTTTGCTCCATTACCCTGAGCTGATGCAAAAATTTGACCATTAAACCGAGCATCAATAATTTTATACTTGTCCAAACCCACTTTGCTTAAAACCTGCTGATAAAAAATCATTAAACGCCTGAATTGATCTTCAACCGCTGAGCCATTACCCAACTTCACTATATGATTTCCCACTACAGGCAGCATCTCCATTTCGTTATCGCTTGTAATATCAATTTGTGCTACTTGAGCCATCCAGAAATCATGATGAAGAATAAATTTTGCAACATTCTTAATATTAGTCAGTAGTAAACTATCATTTTTGTTTAAAATTTTTTTCTCCGGAAAACCTGTAAATACAGGAACCTTTGCACTTAATTTTTCAGACAAGGGCAACTGATTACCTGTACTGTCAATATAAAAAGAACTATCACCTGTTGTAAAAATTCTAGCTATTGGTTCCTTCTCTGTAATTTTTATAAACAATTCATTTTGGTTATCAAAATAAACTTCCACTTTGCTCACCCAGATGCTCTTACCAAGCTCTTGTTCGATTTTGTTCAGATTAACTGAAGACAAAGCCTGCCCTTTTACATTGCCGCCTACAGATTGAAATAATAATTGCTCTATATCTTTTTCGTCAATGAAACGATTCTTTTCTCCCCCTCTAATATCTATTTTATAGCCTTTGCACAATCCTTTGTTTTTATTATTTATTGCAGCCAACAATAATGTAAGCATACCGACTCCAACACAAACCCAAAGGCTTATGAATAAAATTTTCCGTATCGTATTTTTTGCTCCCATTATTTATAATTCTTTCAAAATTTCTTTTATCGGTGATACTAACATATCAATATTACCTGCTCCTGCTGTTATGATTATCTCTCCCAAATCTCTATTCACCGAAGGCATATACTGATTCTTTATCCACTCCATCAATTCTTCTTTATTCAACACTTTGCACTGCGATAAACTCATTTTATCTATTATCATTTCACTGCTCACACCCGATATCGGTAGTTCTCTTGCCGGATAGATAGGCAATAAAATAACCTGATCGGCATAACTCAAAACTTCTGCAAAGCCTTCGGCCAAATCTCTGGTTCTGCTATAGAGATGTGGTTGAAAAATGATCGTACATTTTTTCCCCTCAAAAAGGCTCTTTGCGCCTTGAATCAAAGCTCTCAGTTCTTCAGGATGATGAGCATAATCATCAACAAAGACGATTTGGTCATTTTTAATAATGTATTCAAACCTCCTTTTCACTCCCTTAAAACTTTCTACTGCCGCTTTAATTTTATTACTATCTATATCCAAAGAACTTGCTACTGAAATAGCTGCTATTACATTCTCCACATTATGCATTCCACCCATATTCAATCTCACTTGTTCAATTTTTTTATTTCCTATTATTACATCAAACTCATATCCGCCCTGCTTCAATTTTATATTTGTAGCATAAGCATTAGCCTCTACATTTTGCAAACTGTATGTAATATGCCGTTCTGCTTTTAGCTCGCTTCCTCTCTTTAATCCAAAGCGGTTGATTAATAATCCGCCTTGTTTTAATTTATTACTGAATTCAATAAATGCCTGCTCCATCGCTTCCGGAGTACCATAAATATCCAAATGGTCAGCATCCATTGCAGTAATAATGGCTATATCCGGATTGAGTTTCAAAAAACTTCTATCGTATTCATCTGCCTCTACCACACAAACAGCATTGTTGCTACTCCAAAAGTTTGTACCATAATTGGCCGAGATACCTCCCAGAAAAGCAGTACATCCGTATCCGCTATCACGAAGCAAATGAGCAATCATTGTTGTGATTGTTGTTTTACCATGTGTGCCTGCAATACATATATTAAAAGAACTTTTTGTCAATAACTTCAAAACATCACTACGCTTATACACCTGATATCCATTACTCCTGTAATATTTCAACTCTTGATGCTCTTCCGGTATTGCAGGTGTATAAACGATCAGATCCACTTCTTTCGGAATTAAGTCAAGATTTTCTTCATAGTGAATATTAATTCCTTCTGTTTCCAATTCTCGAGTTAAAACAGAGGGTGTTTTATCATATCCACTCACCTTCATATCCCTGCTTTTAAAGAACCTGGCCAACGCACTCATTCCAATTCCGCCGATACCAATGAAATAAACAACGCCTATCTCATCCAAGCTTTTATTTATTTCATTATTCATTTCAAATTTGTTTTCAATCCCCAAAAAGGGGAGCTTCATAAGGACAGTACTACTATTTTTATATCAATTTCATTATTTCATCTGCTATTCGCTCATCTGCATTCGTTACAGCCATCGTCGCAATATTCATTTTCATCTTTTCTTGAGCCGATTCATTTTGCAGCAATTCAATTACACTATCTACTAATTTTTGTTTTGCTTCATTATCTTTTATCATCCATGCTGCATTTTTATTTATTAACTGCATAGCATTTACCGTTTGATGATCTTCTGCCGCAAACGGATAAGGCACAAACACTACCGGTTTTTTTACAGCACATAATTCGGCTACTGTGATAGCGCCTGAACGTGCTACTACCAAATCGGCTGCTGCATAAGCATATTCCATTTGAGGAATAAAATCATTCATCCACACATCGCTTCTTCCTACAACACTTGCTTTTGCAGTTTCATAGTAGGGCTTTCCGGTTTGCCAGATTAGTTGTAAGCCTGCTTCGTTTAGTTTATCCAGCCCTGCATCAATCGATTCATTAATTGTTTTGGCACCAAGACTTCCGCCTACAACTAATAGTGTTTTTTTGTTCTCATTCAACGAGAAATGTTTAATTGCTTCACTTCTTGAAACGCTTGCATGAGCAATGGCACTTCTCACCGGATTACCTGTTACCAAAATTTTATTCGCAGGAAAGAATTTTTCCATACCATCAGTACCGGTGAAAATTCTTGTTGCTTTTTTCCCCAGCATAATATTTGATTTGCCGGCAAACGAATTTGATTCGTGTATAAAAGTCTTTATTCTTTTTGCCTGAGCATATCGCAATACCGGAAAGCTTGAATATCCACCAACACCAATAACAGCGTCAGGTTTAAATTTTTTAAAGATGCTACGCACCTGAAAAAAACTTTTTATCAACTTAAATGGCAGTCCAACATTTTTAGTCAAAGAGCTTCTGTTAAAACCGGCTATGTCCAATCCTTCAATCTGATATCCTGCCTGAGGTACTTTCTCCATTTCCATTTTTCCCTTTGCCCCCACAAATAATATTTCAATCTCTTGATCTATTTTTCTTAACGAATTAGCAATCGCAATTGCCGGAAAAATATGTCCGCCTGTACCACCTCCGGCTATAATCACTCGCTTCTTCATATTATTCTTTTATCTCAACTTCATCGTTTTTACCTTCCAATTGTTCTACATTTCTTGCTACGCTCAGTATGATTCCTATTGCTGCACATGTAAAGAAAAAGCTAGATCCACCCATACTGACCAATGGCAATGTGACCCCTGTAACCGGAAACAAGTTTACTGTTACTGCCATATTTGCTACTGCTTGAATTGCCAATGTGAAACTTAATCCCAGCGCCAAAAAAGCTCCAAATGCATAAGGACATCGTTTGTATATTCTAATACATCGATACAAGAACACCAGATAGATAAACATAATAAACAAGCCACCAGCTAAACCATATTCTTCAATTACAATAGCATAAATAAAATCATTATAAGCTTGAGGCAAGTAATCTCTTGTTGTACTATTTCCCGGACCAACACCCAAAAAACCTCCTTTGGATATTGCGATCTTAGCTTGATTTACTTGATAGGCATCATTATCCACATCATCTTTACTTCCATATATAAAACTTTCTACACGGCCAATCCAGGTATCTACTCTACCAAACAATGTAGAACCTTTCTTCACATGCACTTCATCATTTGCGCCATCTTTTCCATGTCGCACCACTGCAGCCATTATCAGAAACGCAATAGGGATCAATGCTACTCCAATCGTCATCAACAAATGTTTTGTGCTGACTCTTCCAATAAACATTAAAAGCAAACAACTGGCGCCCAATAATAGAGCAGTTGAAAGGTTGGCAGGAGCAATTAAGGCACAAGTAATCAAAACCGGAGTGATAACCGGTAAAAACCCTTTTTTAAAATCCTTTATTACATCTTGCTTTTTACTTAATAGCCTAGCGAGATATACAAACAATGCAAGCTTGGCAAAGTCGGATGTCTGAATTGTCATGTTAATCAATGGCAATCTAATCCATCTACTGCCTTCATTCATTTTTACGCCGAACACTAATGTATAAAGTAGCAAGGGTATGGAAAGCATAAATGCTATCTTAGCCACTTTAGAATAGTAAGTATAATTAGCAAGATGTGCGAGATAGATTAAAAAAATACCGCCAATAATAAAGAGTACTTGCTTCAACAAATATATTTCTGTGTTTCCTTTATAATTTTTATATGCCAGTGAGCCGGTTGCACTATATACTGCCAATAAAGAAGCCAGTGTAAGTAGGACTACTAATGCCCATATTACTCTATCACCTTTCGTTTTACTGATAATATGCTCAGTATTGAAAGCGTTTTTTATACCTGACCTTATATCTTTTACTGCATCCATTTATAATTCTTTAACCGCATTTTTAAATTGTGTTCCTCTGTCTTCATAATTTTTAAATAAATCAAAGCTGGCACAAGCGGGGCTTAGCAAAACCACATCTCCTTTAGCTGCCACACTATATGCAGCTCGAACAGCTTCTGCAGCAGAGGACGCATCTAAAATTGTATCTACGATACCTGTGAATGCGGTATGTATTTTTTTATTATCCTTACCCATACAGATAATCGCTTTTACTTTTTCTTTTACTAAATCTTCAATCAAAGAGTAATCATTCCCTTTATCCACTCCGCCAAGAATTAATATTGTAGGTTTAGTCATACTTTCTAAAGCATACCATACAGAATTCACATTGGTTGCTTTACTATCATTCACAAACTCTATTCCCCTTACCATTCCTACGTGTTCCATTCTATGTTCTAATTGTTGAACATCTTGCATCGCCTCTCTGATTTTATCTTTTCGAATTTTCAGTGTACCGGCTGCCACGCATGCGGCCATAGTATTGTATTGATTATGCTTTCCTTTCAAAGCAAAATCAAATACACTCATCTGTGAAAAATCTTCTCCTGTTCTTACATACATATCTCCGTCTTTAATAAATGCTCCATTAGGTAATTCTCTTTTCATACTAATTGGCAGTTGTTTTGATTGAATATTGAATTTGTTTAAATACTTCATTGTTATTTCATCATCAGCACAGTAGATAAAATAATCATCTGCCTGCTGATTCATGGTAATACGAAACTTACTGTTTATATAATTTTCAAAACGATAATCGTAACGGTCCAGATGGTCTTCGGTTATATTGGTCAGCACAGCTACGTCAGCTTTAAACGTTTTTATATCATCCAGCTGAAAACTACTCACCTCCAACACATAGAGTGGTTTTGGATTTTCAGCTACTTGCTTCGCAAATGATGTTCCGATGTTTCCAACAAGTGCACAATCAAGCGCTGCTGTTTTGCAGATATGATAAATTAATGTTGTAGTAGTTGTCTTTCCATTACTACCGGTAATGGCAATAATCTTGCTATCGCCTTTATACCGATAAGCAAATTCTATCTCACTAATAATTTCAATTCCTTGCGCTCTAATTTTTTTTACTATTGCTGCTTTTTCCGGTATGCCGGGACTTTTCATTACCTCGTCGGCATTCAGAATTTTTGCTTCGGTATGCATTCCTTCTTCAAATGCAATACCTGCCTGTTGCAACTCGTTACGATATTCGTCTTTCAAAGAACTTCCATCGGAGAGAAAAACATCATAGCCTTTTTTCTTTCCCAAAATCGCTGCGCCTACACCACTTTCTCCTCCTCCTAATATGACTAAGCGCTTTTTCATTTCCTCATCTACGTTTTGTACTCTGTCTTGTACGGAGTACGGTTTTTCATAAGTATTGAACTCTCTTACAACTGCACCACAATTCAATTTTCAAAACACATTGGATCATTTTGGTTCTTCATAAAAATTGGTTCATGGGTTTTTCAGTAAGCCGTTTATATTTATTTCATTTTTTTATCTCATCTTTAAAGTCACGATACTCAACACTACCAACAGCACCGTTACAATCCAAAATCTGGTTACAATTTTTACTTCATGCATTCCTTTCACTTGAAAATGATGATGTAAAGGCGCTTTCAAAAACACTCGTCTGCCTTCTCCATATTTTTTTCTGGTATATTTAAAATAATAGCGCTGCATAATTACACTCACTGCTTCAACAAAAAATATTCCGCAGAAAATCGGTATCAATAATTCTTTATGCACAATGATGGCCAATGAGGCAATAACTCCACCTAACATTAAACTACCGGTATCACCCATAAAAATCTGTGCAGGAAAAGAATTATACCATAAGAAACCAATACACGCACCAACTAAGGCTGCAATAAAAATGGATAAGTCTTCCAAACCCGGTATATACATTATGTTGAGATAGTCTGCAAAAACAAGATTACTACTTGCATAAGCGAGAATACCCAACAGCGAACCAATAATGGCTGATGTACCTGTGGCTAAACCATCCAATCCGTCTGTAAGGTTTGCGCCATTGGATACTGCAGTAATAATAAATGTTACAATCAAAATATACAATATCCAAGTATAATCTCTCCATGCAGCCGGTAATAATTTTGAATAATTGAATTCGTGATTTTTTACAAATGGTATTGTAGTAACCGGCATTTTAGATTCTACAAAATATTTTGTTTTGCCATTTACTGTTTTGGGTATTGTGATCGTTGATTTTTGTGCATCCGTTGTTGTTCCAATATATTCTCTCCAGATTTTTACTTCACCATTAAAATAAAGTGTAGTACCTACTAAAATTCCTAAACCAACCTGCCCTAATATTTTGAACTTTCCCGCTAAGCCATCATTACCTGATTTTTTATACTCCTTACCTTTTTGTTGTGCTATCTTCTTTCCTCTGATTTTTAAATAATCATCTAAAAAGCCTATAGCGCCCATCCACACTGTACTAATCAGCATTACTATTATATACACGTTCGTAAGATTGGCAAGTAGTAAAGTAGGAATGATAATTGCAAATACTATGATGATACCGCCCATGGTAGGTGTACCTTTTTTACTTTCTTGACCGGCTAAACCTTCTTCACGAATACTTTCACCGATTTGTTTCTTTTGTAAAAACTTAATCAACTTTTTACCATAGAAAACTGTTATAAACAAAGACAAGATAATACCCAGCAACACACGGAAGGTTATGAAGTCGAAAAGTCTCATACCCGGTACATGTATTCCTTCGTATTCAAGCCATTTGTATAAATGGTAGAGCATAACAGTTTACTTTTCTAATAATTCAAAAAAAATGTTTACTTGTTCTTTATCATCAAAATGGTTTTTCACTCCATTTATTTCTTGATATTTTTCATGCCCTTTGCCTGCAATCAGAATTATATCATCTCTTTTTGCCAGGCTAATGGCCGCTTTTATCGCTTCCTTCCTATCAACTATTGAGATATACTTTTTTTTATAAGATGGCACTAATCCTTGTTCCATATCATTTATAATTTGTGCAGGGTCTTCACTTCTTGGATTATCGCTGGTAAAAATTACTTTGTCGCTATGCGCACATGCTACTTCTGCCATTTTTGGTCTTTTTGTTTTATCTCGATCACCGCCGCATCCAACTACTGTAATAATCTGCTCATAACCTTTTTTCATTTTCTTAATAGTAGCCAGCACATTCAGCAAGGCATCATCCGTATGAGCATAATCGACCACAGCAATTATATTTTCAATCGGTGATATGACATAATCAAAACGCCCTTCTGCACCGGTCAGTTCACTCAGGATAGTCAGTACTTCTTGTTTTTCTTCGCCCAAACAAATTGCTGTGCCAAATACTGCTAATAGATTGTATGCATTAAACTCACCAATCAATCTGAAATGCACATCTACATCATTTACATTCATCTGAAGGCCATTCAAACTACTATCCAAAATTTTTCCTTTAAAATCTGCCACAGTACGCAAGCTGTAATAATACTTTTTTGCAGCAGTGTTTTGCAACATCACTTGTCCTCTTTTATCATCTGCATTACTCAAGGCAAAGGCTGAGGCTGGCAATGAGTCAAAGAAGGCTTTCTTCACACGGATGTATTCATCAAATGTTTTATGATAATCCAGATGATCGTGTGTGATATTGCTGAAAATTCCGCCGGCATAATTTAACCCTGCAACTCTCCCTTGATGTATTGCATGAGAGCTTGTCTCCATAAATACATACGAGCATTGATTATCCGCCATTTGCCGAAGCAGTGCATTCAAACTCACTGCGTCTGGCGTAGTATGTGTAGCAGCTATTGTTGTTGCAGCAATTTTATTTTCTACTGTGCTGATCAATCCTACGGTATATCCCAATCTTGTAAAGAGCTTATATAATAAAGTAGCAATCGTTGTTTTCCCATTTGTACCGGTTACGCCTATCAGTTTCAATTGCTCCGATGGTTTTCTATAAAAATTATGAGCAATCCAACCGGCAGCATCTGCACTGTTTTCTACCAATACATATACAATATCATCTTGTAGCAATGATGGCAATGTTTCACATACTACTGCAATCGCTCCATTGGCAATTGCATTATTGATGTATGAATGCCCATCTGTTTTTTCCCCTTTCACTGCTACAAACAAAGAACTACTACTTATTTTTCTTGAATCAATCTGTATGTTTTTTATTGCTACAGATGAATTTCCTTTTATTGATCTTACTGCTACTTTATATAATACATCCTGTAATAACACACACCATAATTTTTATTACTCAACTCAATTCTAATATCACCATTATCCCTTTTTTCAATGCTGTTCCGGCAGGAATAGATTGAGTGGATACTTTTCCTCTTCCTTTTATACTCACTTTCAAACCCATACTTTCTAATAGAAATACAGCATCTTTCAAACCCAGCCCTTTTACATTGGGCATTACTTGCTCACGCACATTATTCGACTTAACTACTGGATAATAATTATTTGCATACACCACAGCCCAAGAGCTTTGCTGTGCAGAATCTGCATATTGTATATTCATTGCTTGATAAACTTTCTTAACGTCTGAAGTAGTGCCTGCATAAAAATATTTTGTACTGTCTTTTACTAAAGCATATTGCGTAGCGTTTTTTTGCTTGATATACTGCGGATAAAGTTTTGTAGCAATTTCTCTGAATACAGGGGCGGCCAAAGAACCACCGAAGTGAACAGGATCATGTGGCTTTGTACGGATTACTACGATGCAAGTGTATTGAGGTTTATCTGCAGGAAAATAGCCCACAAAAGTGGCCTGATACACTCCATGATCGTATTTTATTTTTCCATCTGACACGTGTGCAGTACCTGTTTTTCCTGCAACAGCGAATGGCATACCTTTAAATGCTTTTCTCGCAGTACCTTCGGTTACCACCATTTCCATTGCTTGTTTTGCTTCTGCAATAACAAATGGTTTGCTAACATTTTCTTCTAAAACAACCGGAGTGAATTGTTTTTTCACAATACCATTTCCCTGAATTCTATCTACCAAATAAGGCTTCATCATTTTTCCATTATTGGCAACAGAGTTATAGAGTGTTAATATTTGCAATGGGCTTACTTGAATTCCATAACCAAAACTCATCCACAATAAATTACCCAATGCACTGCCTTTCTGATCTAAAGGAGCCATCATTGGTTTGGGCACATCGGTAAAATCAATTGGCGAACGAACATCCAAATGATATTTATGTAAGTAATCTTTCAACTCAATCGGGCGATTGCTAAACGCTTTGTAAGCAAGTTTGCTCATTCCGATATTGGAACTGTGTGCAAAACATTCCAATACTGTCATATTTGGTTTTGGTGCTCTTTCAGCATCAGTCACCATTTTATTTCCTACTTGTGCTCTACCTGCGCCACCGATCTCTACCATATCATCGGGCTTGCTGCTACCCTTATCCAAAACTGCCAACAGCGTAGATAACTTGATTGTTGAACCCGGCTCTGTGGCTCTTACAGAATAATTATCATCTTCCCAATAACTTCCATCTTCCTGACGACCGAGATTGGCCAACGCTTTAATTTTTCCTGTTGCTGTTTCCATCACAATTGCAGTACCATAAGGCCCCTGACATTGTTGCATCATTTTCATTAATGCATTTTCAGCGATATCCTGAATTTGAACATCGAGGGTTGTAAATACATCTTGACCATTGATAGGATCTGTTTCAGAACCTTCAATAGGTATAGCCGTACCGCCGGCAATAAAGCGAACTAATTTTTGCCCATCACGTCCACTCAATACAGTATCATAACTTTTTTCCAAACCTACATTTTGTGATTTTGTTGTTTTATCTGCAGCAACATATTGTCTGGATAAGCCTATCGTTCTGTTTGCCAATAATTGAAAAGGTGTCAAACGTTTTGAGTCTGTTTCAACAATTACCCCGCTTTTGTTTTTTCCAAGTCTTACTAATGGAAAGTCTCGAAGCACTTTGTAGTCTTCAAAAGTCAATTTCTTTTTCAATAACCAATGTCGGTTATTCGGCTTATTATAGGCTGCCTGCAAATCTTTTTTGTACTCTGCAGTTGACTTATCTTTAAAATAGCTTGATAGTGAGATAGAAAGAGAATCTACATTGTCAAAAAATCTTTTGCCTTTCTTATCTCTTAAACCTTCTGCATTAAAATCTATGTAAATATCAAATGTAGGAACAGAAGCACTGAGCATTTCTCCATCTTCACTATAGATAGTACCTCGCTCAGCTACTAATGGGATAAATCGCTGATGAAGACTGTCGCTCATATTGCGCCAGTGGCTTCCTTGAACACGCTGTATGTAAAGTGCTTTTGCAAATACAAATACGCTGAGTAATGCAATGCCAATAAAGCTAACATACACACGCCATAATATGTCCCGTTTAACGTCCAATGTACGTTTCGTTTTTTTTGTTCTTAGTTGTTGTTATCCGTCCATCTTTCTGTAGTTCGTCCAGAAAGAATTTTTAATTACTACTCTTTACTACATTCACTGAATCTTTCAATACTATCGGCGACTCTGTCAATACTTTTAATCCCAACGGCTCTACCGCCTTTGCTACTTCACCGGGTTTACTCAATGCCATCACTTCGCCTTTCAGTATTGTGTATTCATATTTCAACTCTTTAACATCTTTTGCCGTTTTATTAATCTGTCGGATTGTATTATCCGCATAATGTCCATTATAGATGTAAAGCACTGCCAAACCTGTCAGGAACAAAAAGAATGGCAACTGCTTCACTACCGACTGATAGTTTAACCAGCGTTTCCATACGGATTGTTTTATTCCGGATGGGCTTTTTTCTTTTTCTATTTGTTGTTCTTTCGCCATTGAGTTTTATACTCATTTTTGGTTTTTCATTTCCTGTAATAACAGGAAGTGGGTTTCAAGAGATATAGAATTTTCAAATTTCTGTCCGTCTATATTTACTTCATTTATTTTTTTTCTGCTACTCTCAATTTTGCACTACGGCTTCTTGAGTTTTCTTTCATTTCTTGCTCCGATGGTTGAATAGGTTTTTTAGTAATAATGTGCAACTCATTCACCACTTTGGAATTGATAAAAGGATTCTCATCGGGTTCATCAAATGAGCCTCGTTTGAAAAAGTTTTTCACAATCCTATCTTCTAGAGAATGGAACGTGATCATGGCAGCTCTGCCTCCCGGTCTTAGTAAGGATGGAATTTGCGATAGCATTTCTTTCAATGCTCCCAACTCATCATTCACCTCAATTCTCAATGCCTGGAAAACCTGGGCCAAGTACTTATTTGGATTTCCCTGTCCGTTTCTTCCCGGACGCACTTTTACAACTTCTCGGATTGCATTTTTAAAACCATCTATTGTTTTCAGTGAAGTGGTTTTTCTTGCCGCTACAATTTGTCTTGCCAACGTTTTTGCATTCGTTACTTCACCATACTGTTCAAACAGCTTGTGCAGGCGCTGCTCTGTGTAGGTGTTGACAATGTCAAAAGCTGTAAGCGTTTGTCGTTGATCCATTCGCATATCCAAATCAGCGTTGAAGCGTGTAGAGAATCCTCGTTCCGCTTCATCAAACTGATGACTACTCACACCAAGATCTGCCATTATTCCGTCCACCTGTGTTATACCCTCTATACGGAGAAAACGCTGGATGTGTCTGAAATTTTGTGAAACAAAAATTAATCTTTCATCAACCGGTTTACCACCTGTTACATTCGCTATGTTTTTTTTGGCATCCGCATCCTGATCAAAAACAACCAATCGGCCTGAAGGACTAAGTCGTTCAAAAATTGCTTTTGAATGTCCGCCACCGCCAAATGTGCAATCAACATAAATACCATTTGGCTGAATGTTGAGCGCCTCAATTGTTTCTGCAAGCAGAACGGGAGTATGATAATTTTCCGGTTGACTGGTTGACAAGTTTAATGGGGCGTTTTCACTGTTTGATTTTCCCATACTCTTTAACCGTTAACTTTTTAATGTATCATTTCCGCTGCCTAACACATAACTTCCCAGATCACTTAATGCATCCGAAGAAATTGAGTCAAAGAACTGTTTGTACTTATTACTATCCCAGATTTCTATTTTATCGCCTGAAGCCATCAACACAACATCTTTTGTCATCTCAGCATAAGCTTTCAGGGTAGGTGGCAGCAGTATGCGGCCTGCAGCATCCGGCTCCACATAAGTGGCGCCATTTAAAAAGGCTCTTTTGAATTCTCTTTGCTTTGGGTCAAATTCGTTTAGCCCGGCAACTTTCGCAAAAAGTGGTTCCCATGTTTTCATTGGGTAAAGGGCTAAACATTTTTCAAAGCTTCTGTTAATAACAAACTTCGCTCGCTCTGATTCCGGCAACTGATCTTTCAAGCCAACCGGAAAAAGAAAACGACCTCTTGCGTCTAGCGTAACCCCATATTCCCCAAGAAGTGTTGTCATTATCAATTAATTACTATGAAATTGTATTTACTCCCACAAAATAACCACTTTTCCCATTTATTGACCAAATTTTTCTTAAAATCTTTTTTCCCCATATTTTTTTTTGCTGAAACTCAATACTGGTAAGCCTTTCAAAGATTTTTTGAGTAAATATTTGAAATAAAGCCTTAATAACTTGTGGATTAGTGTGGAAAAGATGTGAATTTGATGTTTTCAAAATCCAATCTTGGAACTGGATTGAAATAAGGTTGCCAATTTATCGTGTTAGAAAATGAACAGTTTCAATATTTAAATCAAATGGATATTGATTGTTTGAATGTAAGTTTGCAATTCACTTTTAAATACAACAGTTCGTTGTGTTATGACAGAACCAAAACATATTTTCATCAAGGATTATACCTACACGCTCCCCGAAGAATGTATTGCAAAATATCCTTTAGCACAGAGAGATGCATCCAAACTATTGATATATCAAGAGGGGTTTATAGAAGAGGACATATATCAAAACGTAAGTGCACATATTCCTGAAGGGTCACTACTTGTTTTTAATAATACTAAAGTAATTGAAGCAAGGTTACTTTTTCAAAAACCTTCAGGTGGCATTATAGAAATATTTTGTTTAGAACCACATACTCAATATGCAGACATTACTACTGCAATGATGCAGCAAAAGAAAGTGTGGTGGCACTGCTTGGTAGGCGGAGCATCTAAATGGAAGAACGGACAAATACTAGAGAAAAAAATTATAGCATCAGATAGAATAATAACATTGAATGCAAAATTTATCGAAAAGAGAGATAACTATTTTATAATCGAACTCTATTGGAGTCCCGAAGAGTTACATTTTGCGGAAGTATTACATTTTGCAGGGGCTATTCCACTACCACCTTACATTAAAAGGAAAGCGGAGGAATCGGATAAAGATAGATATCAAACCATTTATGCAAAAACAGATGGCTCTGTAGCTGCACCTACTGCAGGCTTACATTTTACACAAAAAATATTTGACAACTTAAATGAAAAAAATATTCACACTGCTTATGCAACGCTGCATGTTGGCGCAGGAACTTTTCAACCTGTTAAAAGCGACAATATACAGGAGCACGAAATGCATACCGAATGGATAGAAGTATCAGAAGAGTTAATTGATGAATTATTAAATCAACAGCAACCTATCATTGCAGTAGGCACTACATCATTGCGTACGTTGGAAAGTTTATATTGGATTGGCTTAAAACTTTTAAAAGAAGATTTTCCCGGTACTCCCCTGCCGAATGAAGTTTTATTCTTAAAACAATGGGAGGCTTATCAACTGATGCGATATCAAACTTCTCCGAGAGTTGCTTTGCAAGCAATAAAGGACTGGCTGAAGAAAAATTCAACCACACAGATCATTGCAAAGACACAAATATTGATTGTACCGGGTTATGAATTCAAAATAGTAAACGGGCTTATTACGAATTTTCATCAGCCGCAATCTACTCTTTTGTTATTGGTAGCTGCTTTTCTTGGCGATACAGACACGAACAATACAATGCAATGGAAAAAAATCTACGACTATGCTTTAAAAAATAATTTTAGATTCTTGAGTTATGGTGATGGAAGTTTATTGTGGTGCAATAAGCAGGCAAAATAAATCAACTCATTTTTTTCAAAGGCAGATCTACGATAAAGCTACTTCCTTTACCCAAAGTACTTTCTACTTTAATATCGCCATGATGTGCCTCTACCATTGTCTTCACATAACTCAATCCCAAACCAAACCCTTTTACATTATGTACATTGCCAGTATGCGCTCTGTAAAAACGTTCAAATATTTTTTTGGCGGTTTCTCTCGTCATTCCAATGCCATTGTCTTCTACTTTTAAAATAAATCTTTTACTATTTGATAGAGTAGAAATTTTTACTAATGGCGGTACATTATCTTTTGAGTATTTTAAAGCATTATCCACCAGATTATTAATCAAATTTGAAAAGTGTATTTCGTCTGCATCAATTACATCATAAGCTGCATTAAGCGCCAACTCTACTTTGCCATTTTTTTCCTCAAATTGAAGATTGAACTTACCTACAACATTCTTGATTAAATCATGAACATGCACCGGCTTCAACATCAAATCTACTTCCTGCTTCTCCAATTGTGAAGCTTTCAGAATGGTTTCCACCTGACGATTCATTCGTTGGTTTTCTTCTTTAATAATTCCACTGAAATAGTTGAGTCGTTCTTTGTCATTAATTACTTTTTCATTCCGCATGGCATCTACCGCTAATGATATTGTAGCAATAGGTGTTTTAAATTCATGCGTCATATTGTTGATAAAATCATTCTTTATCATCGCTAATTTTTTCTGACGCAGCATGGTATTGAAAGTGAGATAAAAAGCTGCCAGAATAACAATAGTAAACAATACCGAAGCCCATATTCTTCCTTGAAGAGATTTATATACTAAACTTTTTATATGCGGAACCACAACAAATAATGCACTCTTACCAATCAGATTTTCATCCGGTGTTCCACTTAAAGCATCAATTATGTAATTACAATGAAAATTACTGGTAGTATCTTCATTTTCATAAATGGTTAAAAAATTTTGTGTAGCATTTTTAAAAGTATTATCCTCGAATGAAGCATAAGCCAGTTCGATTTGAACATTCTTGATATTATCTTCTTCAAGCAGGGTGTGCATACGCTTCCTTACTTCTTCCAGATTTACATCTTTGGCTGCATAAAAAGATTTTGCATAATCGCGACCATAAGTATCTTTTAAAAAAGTACTCTTCTTAGGGCTGGATGCTACACTGCCTTTAATCGTGAGTTGTCCATACAATTCTCCGGCTACCTTCTTAGTAGCACTGCTAATTTTTTGCTTGATAATATCTTCTTTCACCAGAGCAAGATTTTTTATCCAAGAAACCTGAATAAAAATAGTTCCAAGCAAAGAAATCGTTATCAGGATTGAAATGATAGTGAATATCCTCCTCATTTGTTGTTTACCGTCGCTCAAAATGTTTCAATTTGAATAGGCGTAAAAATACAAATACGAAACGGCTTTCGTGCTATCTAAATAGATTTAATACATCTTTTAACGGCATTTTAAATTCTTTGCCTATATTAGTTCTATGATTGAACCCGCTCCCGGCATTTTATTAATTGCTGACCCATTTTTAAAAGATCCAAACTTTATGCGCACGGTGTGTATCATTTGTGAACATAAAGCTGAGGGAAGTTTTGGCTTAGTTTTGAATCAAAAAGCAGATCTAACATTGGATGAGCTGATAGAAAACATAGACGACTCTTCAATTCCTGTCTTTTATGGAGGCCCTGTCGAAGTGAATACATTGCACATCTTACATCAATACGGAGATGAAATTCCCGGAAGTCATGAAATTATGAAAGGCGTTTTTTGGGGTGGTAGTTTTGAGGCTATATTAGAAAAATTAAAATCTAAAACCCTTGATATAAATAAAATTCGATTCTACTTAGGATATTCCGGTTGGGGCGAAGGTCAATTAGATGAAGAAATGAAACAAAGAACTTGGCTAACCGTTGGTGCTACTCAGCGGCTTATCTTTAATAATAAACCAAGTGATGTGTGGAAAAACTCACTGAAACAATTAGGCGGCGAATATGAAATGATGGCCAACTTCCCGATTGATCCGCAACTGAATTAATATACAATTATGCGTTAATAATCTACTTGCTTGCGATGCATATTCCATCTAAAACCGAGTGTGACGAATGAAGTAGATGAAGAAGTAATCGGTGCAGTCTTAGTTTCCTGCTTTCTATGAGTGGCTGTTAATTCCAAAAACATATTCTCTTTTAATTCATAAGAAACTAACAACGAAGCAAACAACACATTTGTTTTCCATCCATCACCTATTTTATAACCATAATCGCCTACTCTGTAAGGCAATTGATTGGGCAGAAAAATATTACTTCCAAAATTTCTGCTGCTGCTATCTCGTCCTTGAGTATAAGCAATCAACTTTCCTACCAACAACCATTTGATAGCCGGTTGATATTTTATAATACCAATCGTTTCTTTAAAGTTCGCACCTAATGGATGTGCCAATGGTTGATTATAGTGTGTATAATTCGCCAATGAATCATCATGCGAATAAGTGAATGGCCTTACACGATTATGCTCCAATTGCAAATCCAGATTTTTTATACCAAATGCGTCCACATACTTTGCACCTAATTGCAACGACCATTTGTTGGCCCAATAACCACGATTCTTTGTCATCTCGGAAAGAATAAATTCATCTAAAACATACTGTCCGTAAACTTGAAACTTTTTTGCAATATTGGCTTTAAAATCAATCCCGTCAACAGAATTATCATAACTACCGTTTTGAAATTCAATAGATCTATAAAATATAACCGGGTTCAAATAACTAAATTCAAAGTGATCCTTTCTTCCAAAAATAATTCCTTCAAACACGCCCAAATTCAACCACTTCGTAACAGCAATATCCAAATGATGAATTGCAGCATATTTTTTTCCGATGAGATGATCGCCGGTTCGCTTTTCTGCATTATGCAATTCCATAAATAAGTTCTGATAATTTATTTTCCAAATACGTGTATTCAGTTTTAAAAATAAATTACTATTTCCCTGATCACTTAGTACCAAACTCCTATATCCATTACCAATAAAATTCCGATCGTAGGCAAAAGCAACATTAATATACTTTGTAACATTGAACGTTATACCTCCGCGTGCATCAAAATAATCGTATCCTGTTGTTCTAAATACTTTGTAATTTCCTGCGCCCGGCACTGCTTCTCTTTTATTCACCCAATCCTGCACATACAATGGATCTCTTTCTTGATTATCTGTCATAAATGAATAAAATCCAATCTTGTTGGCAATCTTTCCTCTCACAGTTACTCCTCTCGAATTCAAAAACAATGTTTCATTATTATCTTTTTCTTTACTCCCTGAAAACTGAATTACCGGATTTACAATCAAATCAAAATCTTTGGAATGTACTTCATATAAATTGGCAGGTGTTTTATAGAAGTTTTTCCAGATTGGTTTTTTAGAAGCATATTTTATTCGCTCTGCATCATTTACGTACTCTATATTATTGATAAATATCCTATTCGCATTGTAAGCGTCAATTTTAGAAATTTTATCATTACCTACTGTTTGTAAGTAATGGCTAACGGCATTCACTACGTGCTGCCTCGTGTATGGTTTATTTTTTGAAAAATTAAAAAACGAATCTGTTTGGTTCTTTATCTCAAAACGATCCATTGTAATATATGCCTTATCATCTTGAGGTAAAAAAGTAGTTTGAGAAAATACAGAAATGGGCAGTAGGATTAGTACAATCCTTAAAATGGTTTGCTTAATTTGCATTGGAATTGATTAATTTCAATTTACAAGATATGCAAAAGTATCTCATAAAAGATATTCAAACAGTAAACGAAGGAAAGATTATTAATACAGATGTGTTGATAAATCAAGGCCGTATTGAAAAAATTGCCCCTACTATAACGCAAACACCTGCAGATTGCATTGAAATTATAGGTAGCGGAAAATACTTATTGCCCGGGTGCATCGACGATCAAGTACACTTTAGAGAACCCGGCCTGACGTATAAGGCTACTATCTACACAGAAGCAAAAGCTGCTGTGGCCGGTGGTGTAACTTCCTTTATGGAAATGCCCAATACAATACCCAATGCACTTACACAATCGTTATTAGAAGACAAGTACAAAATTGCCGAGCATACTTCATTAGCCAACTATTCGTTTTACATGGGCGTAAGCAATGACAATATTGAAGAAGTATTAAAGACGAACAAGAAGAAAAATGAAGTTTGTGGTATCAAAATTTTTATGGGCAGCAGTACCGGCAATATGCTGGTGGATAATGCCAATACATTGGAAAAAATATTCAAAGAATCTGAATTATTAATTGCTACTCATTGCGAAGATGAAAAAATTATTCAACAAAATTTAGAAAAGATAAAAGTAACCGGAAGAGAATTAACGGCTGCAGATCATCCTATTATCAGAAATGAAGAAGCCTGCTTTGCCTCTTCAAGCTATGCAGTTGCGCTGGCAAAAAAATTTAATACACGCTTACATATATTACATATTACAACCGAAAAAGAATTACATCTTTTTACCAATGCGGTATCCCTAAAAGACAAGCGCATCACTTCAGAAGTATGCGTACACCACCTTCATTTCACCAGCGATGATTATGCAATCTTAGGCAATCGGATAAAATGTAACCCTGCCATAAAAGCACCCAAAAACAAAATAGCACTTTGGGAAGCATTATTGGACGACCGCCTGGATGTGATCGCAACAGATCATGCACCACACACCATGGCTGAAAAAGAAGTTTCTTATGAAAAAGCACATGCAGGCCTGCCTTTAGTACAACATTCCTTATCATTGATGCTTCATTATTACAAAGAAGGCAAAATCTCATTGGAAAAAATAGTGGAAAAAATGAGCCATGCTGTGGCAGACTGTTTTCAAATAAAAGATAGAGGATATATCAAAGAAGGATACTTTGCCGATTTAGTAATAATTGACCTTGATAAACCGTCTATTGTCCTTCCTGAAAATATTTTATACAAATGTGGGTGGAGTCCTTTAGAGAATTTT
The DNA here is from genome assembly GCA_018268055.1 of Bacteroidota bacterium. Taxonomy (GTDB): domain Bacteria; phylum Bacteroidota; class Bacteroidia; order Chitinophagales; family Chitinophagaceae; genus JJ008. Next base: position 192,739 of record JAFDXF010000089.1, on the reverse strand, counting down.
TCATTTCCTGCATCTATTACTCATACATTCGTCAATGGCCGACTTGTATATAACAACGGCCAATGGGATGAATCGAATAAAGGAATGAGAATATTATTTGACCGTTAAAGTACAATATGCAAATTGATAAAATATCATTTAACGATATATCCATCTTTCATAACGATGAAGAGTTTTCTATTTTTCATAAACTCAATTTCACCCGTACAGCCGGAGGCAAGGAATGGTTGCGTCGCTTCTTCACCGAGCCACATACCGATGTAAATAAAATACTCGGCACGCAGAAGATTATCCGCACTTTTATGGAGCATATAAAATTGTGGCCAACCGATATCAGCAACGGTACTATTCTGGTGATGGAAAAGTTTTTAGACTATCCATTAGATCCGATTAGCGAAGCACCTGCCTCATTAAATAATTTCTTTTACAAATGGCTGCATAGCGAAGATTATGCAATGCTGAAATATTCTGTACCGCATTTTGCTGATTTTTATCAAGGCATCAAAAAAATTGCTGAGTTGCTTGACGATGTAGCACTTCCAAAAAGTATTCATATTTATATTGAACGAATAAAAGGAATATTAAAAAATGGTCCATTAGAAAAACTTTCTGAAACAGCCTCAAAAGAAAATTTTTCCAGAGTAGATTTGCTGCACTATGCTTTTCACTTACGAGGTAGATATAAATCCAATACACTGGAGCTGATAGATATTTTTAGTAGATTAGATGCATGGTATTCAATGGCTGTTGCTGTTAAAACTTACAATCTTAGTTTTCCCGAATTTGTAGAACAAGAGAAGCCATTAGTTGATGCTCATGGTTTGTATCATATTTTATTGCAGAAACCTGTTGCTTATGATATGCAACTGGACCCCGATCATCATTTTTTATTTCTCACTGGAGCAAATATGGCCGGAAAAAGTACTTTAATTAAAGCAATTGGTTCGGCAGTATTTTTGGCACACATCGGCATGGGCGTACCTGCAAAAAATTTGAAGCTCACATTGTTTGATGGACTGTTGAGCAATATCAACGTAGTAGATAATATTGCAAAAGGAGAAAGTTATTTCTTCAACGAAGTGCAAAGAATTAAAAATACCATTGAAAAAATCAATAACGGGAAAAAGTGGCTCGTTTTGATTGATGAACTTTTTAAAGGAACGAATGTACAGGATGCAATGAAGTGTTCACTCACCGTAGTGAAAGGCCTTATTAAGATGAAGAATTCATTGTTCATTCTTTCTACACATTTATACGAGATTGGCGATGAGTTAAAAAAATATCCCAATATTTCATTCCGTTACTTTGAAACAATTGTGGACAATGATCAGTTACAATTTAGTTATCAGTTAAAAGATGGCATCAGCAACGACAGAATTGGTTACGTAATTTTAAAAAGAGAAAAAGTGGTTGATATGTTAGAAAGGCTTTAAAAAACATTAATCTACTAATACATTCTAAATATTAAAAAATGAATTTGCGATACACACTTGTACTTGTTCTTATATTAACGACTACTTCATTAATTGCACAACAACCGATTGATATCTTACACTACAAATTTTCCATTCAACTGAATGACGAAAATGATATGCTGTATGGAAAAGCAGAAATACAATTAAAATATTTGAATTCATCTTCAGAATTTGCCTTAGACTTAACAGGGTATAATGTGCAAACAAGAGCTGGTATGATTGTGGATAGTGTTTTTAATAATAAAAATAAAATGGAGCTCACTGCTGCAGCAAGTATTAGTAAAAACAAGTCAAATTTTGCGCAGCAAACAAGTGATAAGATACAATTAACCATAGCTTCTGCTCAAAACACAAACTCAGCAAACGACACCAACGTTATCACTATCTATTACCACGGAATTCCGTCTGACGGATTAATTATCTCAAAAAACAAATATGGCCATCGTACTTTCTTTGCCGACAACTGGCCCAACCGCGCACATAATTGGATTCCTTGTATCGATCGGCCTGATGATAAAGCTTCGTTTGAATTTATTGTCACTGCTCCGGATCATTATCAAGTAGTATCGAATGGCGTTTTGATTGAAGAAACAAATTTAAGCAACAGCAAAAAACTCACTCATTGGAAAGAAGACATTCCACTGCCCACCAAAGTAATGGTAATTGGTGTAGCCGATTTTGCAGTAAACTATATTGGTAATATTGATAATTGTATTCCGATTAGCAGTTGGGTTTTTCCGGAGAATAAAGAAAAAGGGTTTTATGATTATGCAATAGCAAAGGATATTCTTTCCTTCTTCATCAACTATATTGGGCCATACCCTTATAAGAAATTAGCCAATGTTCAATCTAAAACCATCTTTGGCGGAATGGAAAATGCCGGCGCTATTTTTTATTATGAAAATTCCGTAACCGGAACACGTTCATCCGAACTACTTTTAGTACACGAAATAGTACATCAATGGTTTGGCGATATGGCCAGCGAAAAAAGCTTTGCTCATCTATGGTTGAGCGAGGGTTTTGCCACATATCTCACTCACGTTTATACCGAACAGAAGAATGGAAAATCGGCTTTTCGTAATGGCCTCGAGGCTGACAGGCAGGAAGTAATCAGCTTTTTGAAAACAAGTGCAAAACCAGTAGTAGATTCAATCACTCCGACGATGCAGCTATTAACGCCTAACAGCTATGCTCGTGCCGGCTGGGTATTAAATATGCTGCGCAATCAAATTGGCGATACTGCATTTCACCAATTAATTCAAACTTATTATGAAACTTTTAAAGGAAGCAATGCAGATACAAAAGATTTTCAAAAATTAGCAGAGAAGATCAGCGGACAATCACTGGAAACATTTTTTAATCAATGGCTTTATACTGATCAAATTCCCAAATTGGCTATTACTTGGAAATATGACAGCAGAATTAAAAAAACTATCATCTCAATAACACAACAGCAAAAAACTTCACCTTTTATTTTCCCATTGGAAATTCAATTGCTTGACAAAAATAAGAATAGCAAAAAAGTGATTTTAAATATAAGTAAAACAACAGAAAAATTTAGTATAGACGCTCCATTCAATCCTGATACTTTAATTACAGACCCTTCCGTTGTCTTATTATTTGAACGCACCATTTCGAGTATGAAGTAAAGGGCACTAAATCATAACGAAGGTGCAATATCCTTTACAAAAAGGACTCCATTCAAAATATTCATAAATTCACAATCATTAATTATCTTGCTGAAAAAATAACCGATGGGTGAGAAAAAACAAAAAGAGAATGTTTGGAAAACTATTCTAATTGGCGTTGTAGTTTCCTTGCTTGGTTTTTTTATAATCCAGTTTATTACGGATAAGAAGAATAATAGTAAAAATTTCAAAGCAAAAAAAGAAGCCAATGAAAAGGCTTGGGCCGATGTAAATGATTATTTACAAAATGCACAAAAGAAGTTTGAAAACATTGCCTGCTTCTCTTGCGATTATGAAAAAATGAAGAATGAACTCATCAGAGAATTGGATCAAGACGGCAACAGCCTTCGTAACCTTAAAGAGGAAAGCTTAATAGATCAAAAAATAAAAACAGTGATAGACCGTACTATTGGCAGAATGGAAGGACTGAAACCTGTTTTTAAAAATTTCTTTGACAGTTTGAGTGTCATTCTAAAAGACAATCCGGAGAATCCGGATGTGGCAAGAACAACTAAGATTTCACAAGATTTTTTTTCTACAAAAGAACGATTAGACACTGCGGATAATGCAGAGATTGATCGTTTATTGAGCGAGATAAATAAAGAATACAAATTGAATTTGACCAGAATAGAAGTGAAACCAGAAATAAACTTTAATCAACTCCCCGGTAAATGGAACGTTGAATGTAAATTTAAAATAGAGTTCAATACAGATGGGAAAGTTTCGGTTATATTTGACAGTGAAACCATAAACGGAAAATGGTCAAGAACAAATGATCGGCTAACTGTAACATTAGACAATGGCGAAAATATTCAGTATTATATTTTGCAATTAAATGAAACCGTATTAAGATTACAACAAAATGAAACAGGTTCATTTCCTATCGGCGCCTGTCGTGAGCGTTAAATCAAATTTCATTATCTTCATCACATGCTTGTAAAAACATTTGGCAGCGCTGTATATGGAGTAGAAGCGATTACCATTACTATAGAAGTAAATTGGCTCAATCAAAGCGGCAAGGATATGATGATTGTAGGCTTGCCGGATAATGCTGTAAAAGAAAGTTTACAAAGAATAGAAAGTACTTTTAAAACAAATGGTTACAATGTACCACGCACAAAAGTGGTGGTAAACCTTGCACCTGCCGATATTAAAAAAAGTGGTACTGCATTCGACCTACCGATTGCAATGGGCATACTCGGAGCTTCAGAACAATTAGAAAATGCTGAAGCACTTGTAAATTATGTCATAATGGGTGAGCTTAGTCTTGATGGTGAAATACGGCCAATCAAAGGTTCATTGCCCATTGCCATTCAAGCAAGAAAGGAAGGCTTCAAAGGTTTGATTGTACCCAAAGCTAATGCTCGTGAAGCTGGTATGGTAAATCATTTACAAGTATTTGGTGTATCACATATTAAAGAAGTAATTGATTTTTTTGTGAATGGTGAAAAAGGTTTGGAACAAACCTCAGTAAATACACGTGAAGAGTTTTTCAATGCGCAATATGATTTTGAAATTGATTTTGCCGATGTAAAAGGTCAGGAGAATATAAAAAGAGCATTGGAGATAGCCGCAGCAGGTGGACATAATGCAATTTTGATAGGCCCGCCCGGAGCAGGCAAAACGATGTTGGCAAAAAGATTACCCACTATTCTTCCTCCACTCTCTTTACAAGAAGCATTAGAGACTACGAAGATTCATTCAGTAGCAGGAAAACTTCCGGAAAATGCTACATTGGTTTCCAAAAGGCCATTCCGATCTCCGCATCATACTATTTCAGATGTTGCATTAGTAGGTGGCGGTGGTGTGCCGCAACCCGGAGAAATTTCATTGGCACATAATGGCGTTTTATTTTTAGATGAATTGCCCGAGTTTAAAAGAACAGTGCTGGAAGTAATGCGGCAACCGATGGAAGAAAGAAGAGTAACTATTTCAAGAGCAAAAGTAGCAGTCGATTTCCCTGCAAGTTTTATGCTGATCGCTTCAATGAATCCTTGCCCTTGTGGCTTTTATAATCATCCGGAAAGAGAATGTACTTGCCCGCCGGGAACCGTTCAAAAATATTTGAATAAAATTTCGGGGCCACTATTAGACAGGATAGATCTTCATGTAGAAGTAACACCAGTGCCATTCAGCGAACTATCTGCTTTAAAGCCACAACAAAGTTCTATCAACATTCGTGAAAAAGTAATGAAGGCAAGAGCCATTCAAGAAAAAAGATACGAAGAACATCTCGGTGTATATTGTAACGCACAAATGAGTAGCAAAATGCTAAAAGAGATTTGCATCATCAGTAATGTAGGCGCCAATTTATTAAAGGCAGCAATGGAAAAACTCAACCTATCTGCCCGTGCTTATGATCGCATTCTGAAAGTATCACGAACCATTGCAGATTTAGACGGAAGTGATGATATAAAACCAGAGCATCTTGCCGAAGCAATTCAATATCGTAGTTTGGATCGCGAAGGTTGGGCAGGATAAAAAACATAATACAGTTTATTCAAAATATGTCGAATCCATTTAGTTATATTAATGAGTACTATGATCACATATATGTGCTGAGCGTACAATCCGCAACGGAGCGACGAGCGCAGTTTGAAAAAAGATTTTCCGGATTAAATTATCAATTTTTTTTTGGTGCAGACAAAAATAAATTCAGCATTGAAGAAGTAATCAATACCGGAGTTTATAATCAAGAATTGGCTATTCATCATCACCGCTTTTCCAAAACTATGAAGCATGGTGAAATAGCCTGTAGCTGGAGCCATCGCATGATGTATGAAGATATGCTGTCCAATTCATATCAACGTGTTTTAATTATGGAAGATGATGCTGTTTGCAATGAGCATCTCCTTTCTACAATACCTGAAATTCTTAAAGAAATTCCTGACAACTGTGAGTTACTCATGTGGGGCTGGGCAAAATTTGGAAAGCGTAATTTTTTCACCACCATCAAACAGCAGTTTTATTTTTTACAACATAAATTCGGCAAGTTGAAATGGAGTAAAGACATTATAAAAAATATGTATGCCCGTCCTTTCTCCAAATATTTGAAGAAAGCAGGCTTTCACGATTATACTTATGCTTATGCTATCAATCGAAATGGAGCAGAAAAGCTAATGAAAATGCAAACACCTATTCAATATATAGCAGATAACTTATTGGCACATGCCGCCACAAAGGAAATTATCAATGCCTATATTATTTATCCGCCTGTTTTCCTACACGATAATCTTCCTGATGGCACACACAAGGATTCGTATATTCGCTGATTATTTCTTGAACAAATTCGGGAATCAGAAAGACAACAACCTCTTGATGTATGAAAATATTATTTCAATTTTTAAAACCTTATAAATGGATTGTTGTATTTGTACTTTTTTTAGCTGCTGCTAATATTGGTTTTTCACTTGTAGATCCTATCATTTTTGGGAAACTTGTAAATCTGGCAACTTATCATCAATCTATCAATAGCTTAAATGAAAATATTTTCTTCTTTTCAAAATTAGAAATACCCGGGCCTAAAGGTCAGCCAATAATCTTATATGGTGTTGTAATTTTATTAATTGCTTCCATCTCTGTTGCAATGATCAGCAGGATTGCTAAAGCGTTTCAAGATTATTTTTTAAGTTTGGTTACACAAAAATTTGGTGCCAACCTTTTTACACAAGGATTAAAACATGCAATGACCTTGCCTTATCAAGAGTTCGAAGAGGTAAGTAGCGGCGAAACACTTGGCATCTTGCAAAAAGTAAGAATTGACACAGAAAAATTTGTCGCTTCTTTTATTAATATTCTTTTTCCGGTTATTGTCGGTATCATCTTTGTTGCCGTTTATGCTACAACGATTCATTGGAGTTTGCCACTGGTATATTTTGGTGGCATATTTCTATTGACTATCATTTCCAATTTGTTGAGTAAGAAGATAAAGCGCATACAGAAAAAAATAGTGGGCGAAACAACAGCTCTTGCAGGTGCCACTACAGAGTCATTACGCAATATTGAATTGGTAAAAAGTCTTGGTCTTACCAATCAAGAAGTCAATCGTTTAAATAAGAATACTTTTAAAATACTCGGCTTAGAGCTTGCCAAAGTAAAACGCATAAGAAGTATCAGTTTTATTCAAGGTACATTCGTGAACACATTGCGACAGATTATTCTTTTACTCCTGATGATCTTCGTATATCATAAAGAAATGGATGCAGGACAAATTGTAACAATGCAAATTTTTTCATTTTTTGTTTTTGGCCCTTTACAGGAAATTGGCAATATTATTCTCTCATTTAGAGAAGCACAAGCATCCTTAGAAAAATTTGATGCATTGATGAAGAAAACACCTGAGCTGCAACCTACACATCCAAAACATCTTGGCACTATAGAAAATCTGGAATTCGATCACGTTGCATTTCAACATCGTGCAACGGCGCAACGAGCCATCAATAATATTAGTTTTGATGTACACATTGGAGAAACAATTGCTTTTGTCGGACCAAGTGGTAGCGGCAAATCCACATTGATGAAATTGTTAGTAGGATTGTACCGACCAGAGCAGGGACGTATCCTTTATAATGGCTTAGATGAAACAGAAATTAATTTTGATGATTTAAGAAATCAAATTGGTTTTGTAACACAAGACACAAACCTTTTCTCCGGCACCATTCGTGAAAACCTAATGTTTGTAAATCCATCTGCCACAGAAGGAGAATTGATGGATGTGCTTCAAAAAGCATCTTGCCAAAATCTCTTAGCTCGTGCCGAGAAAGGATTAGAAACCATGATCGGCGAAGGTGGATTAAGACTATCGGGCGGAGAGAAACAAAGAATTTCCATTGCAAGAGCTTTATTGAGGAAACCCAAACTCTTATTATTTGACGAAGCTACTTCTGCATTAGACTCCATTACCGAAGAAGAAATTACCGATACCATTCGCCATATTTCTAAAATGGGGAATCAAATAACTATTCTAATTGCACATCGTCTATCAACTATTATGCATGCTGACAGGATTTATGTTTTAGAAAAAGGCGACGTAGTAGAAACCGGCAATCATGAATCATTGCTTGCAGAAAAAGGGCTTTACTACGCCATGTGGCGACAACAAATTGGCGAACGAAAAAAATCACACTAATTTCGTAGTATATGGGATTTTTATCTTTCCTCTTCAAAAAGAATAATCTTAAAGATGCACTAAAAAAAGGTGCTTTCATCATTGATGTACGCACACCGCAGGAATATGACAATGGCCACACACCTGATGCTATCAATATTCCGGTGGATAGATTAGCTATTCAAATAGATAGGCTGACAGCATTAAAACAGCCCATTATCTGTTGTAGCAATCAAGATGAAAGAAGTAGCAAAGCTGTTGCTATTTTAAAATCAAAAGGGAAAAAAGATGTCTATAACGGCGGCGGCTGGAAAGCACTTTATGAGTTACAAAAAAATCTTTAACCTATTTTGTTTTAATAGCTACTTCATATAAATATTTATTTTCCCTTAAAATTCAACGGCACATTTATTTTTATAGAAAAATTTCTTCCTGCATTAAATACACCCTGCCTGCCCGTTATCGGGTTTACATCAAGATATTTAAAGCGACTCAAATGACTTTGATAAGCTTTGTCAAACATATTTTGCAATACCAAGTAAACACTAAACAATGTTTTCTTTTTTATATTCACTATATCTGAACCTATACTCATATTCCATAGTGTATAGCCGGGTGTAGCAGTTTCTGTATCATAGCCTGTAAATGGCCTGTTTTGCTGAAAGGTTTTATCCATTTCTATTTTTGTATATAATCGTTGAAATGTCTTTCCCACACTTTTAAACTCTGCTTTCACATTTGATTTCCAATTGGGAGCCGGTATCAATGGTAAATGATTACTGCCATCTACACTTTGCACAAACCATCCTTTTACCAATGAAAAAACATTTTCAGCATGCAGCCAATCTAATGGATGCGGATGAATATCAATTGAAATTTCAGCACCGGCCAAAGCTGCATTTTGCTGATTAAATTTGAATGCCGGTATCATATTCCCACTGTTATTCACCAATGAATCTGTTCCTAAAGAGGATTTTAATTTTCGGTAAAAAATAAAATCATTGATGTGATTGTAAAATAAAGATGTACTTAAACTAATATGCTCCGTATTTAATTCCATTCCTGCATCTGCTTCCAAACTTTTTTCTGATGTCAAACCATTATCTCCATACTCATATCGATTGGTTCCTTCGTGGGCACCATTACTCGCCAACTCAGCCAGCGAAGGCGCTCTGAAGCCTTTAGCAATATTTGCTTTTAAAGTTACTTTTTTAGAAATATCACTGCTGATTCCAATGCTGCCTGTACTATTGGAAAATGATCGAGTAAAGGATGCAAATTTCAAAATAGCACCTTCATATTGTTCATCAGCATGAACAGCACGATTGTCAAATCGCAAACCACCACTCAAAGTAGTATGTTTCAATTGTTTCATCGTATATACAAATCCGCCAATGTCAAACAAATGATATTCAGGTATCAGCGTTTCTTCTCCTCGATTAAAATTTTGCTGCTGCATTCCACCAATACCTATTGTGGTATGCCATTCATTGAATTCGGGAAACTGCCATTGTGCATTATAATTCAAAGTACGAAGATCAAAAAACAAACTCTTTACTTCCGGTGAAATGGGATTGCCAAATTCTTGTCTTAGATTATCCTGATAAGCCAAATTTAATTTGAGTCTGCTCTTGTTGATGATGAAATTATTATCAGATACTATTTTATTATGTTGTACTCTTTGCATGGGCACAAATAAGTTTCTTGTATTCAGGTCTTCATCTGTTGCCACTCGTTCTATTGGTGTTCCGCCAAATAGTACAAACTTTCCTGTAGCAGCATCTCTTTCGCCTTCTACTAAACCTAATCGCTGGTCGAATCGGCTGATGATAAAATGACTAAAGCCCCATTTTTTATTTATACCGAAATATCCACCTGCATTTCTTTCATTAAAGCCTGAGTTCAATACACGGCCATCATAAATGTTTTGGTAATTGCCTGCAGATTTATATGTCCCATACACATTCCAACTCAATCCATTTTTATTGCCTGCTACGTTTCCATCTATGGCATACAAATGATTATTGCTTTGATAATTTGTAATTACATTTCCTTTAATGGTATTATCGGGTACTGGTACATTACTGATAAAGTTTATGACTCCGGCAATTGCATCACTACCATACATCAATGATGCAGGCCCTTTTAAAACTTCCACACGGGCTACACTCATTTCATCAATTTCAACACCATGCTCATCTCCCCACTGCTGACCTTCTTGTCGCACACCATCATTCAACACGAGCACTCTATTATATCCCAATCCGCGAATAAAAGGTTTGGATACAGCCGGCCCTGAAGATAATTGTGCAACACCGGGCACTCGTGCCAGCACATCAATGATATTGGTGGCCGCCGATTGTAATAATATATTTTTTCGCACAGAAGAAACGGCTATTGGCATTCTTCTTATTGTAGAAGATCCGGCCACACCGGTTACCACTACTCCTTGATTCTCCACTATTAGCGTATTGAGTGCATAGCTCTTTTGAAGATTTGAAAAGAGCTCAATATGCTCGGTTATTGTAGCATAACCGGTGTATGAAACTTCAATAATATGATGCCCCGAACTTATGTTTTTTAATACATAATTGCCACTGCTATCCGTAGCAGTACCTAATTTATCATCGGCAATAGAAATAGATGCACCGTATAATGGTTGCCCTGTTTTTAAATCTGTAATACGACCGCTTATTGAAAAACTATTTTGACTGTATATATGATTTAAAAAAATAAAAAAACTTAACGATAGAAAAATGCCTTGCTTCATAAAAATATTTAACAGCCGAAAAGCTGTGTTTAAGAAATAGAGACAAACTTTGTAAAGGAGTAGATTAGTTTTCTACTAATGATGAAAACACAGGCGGGCCTCGCAACAATAAACTTTTGTGCTCAATGAAATGCAATGGAGATAGATATGCAATAAACGCACTATTAGCATAAGATGTAATCGGCGAGATCGATAGTAACACCGGAAGCAGCAATTCTTTCGCTACCTGAAACTCGCAGATGGCACAAGCAGTGGCAAGATTTGATTTATCGGAAATAGTTTTGGCTTCTTTTGTAACTGTTTGGCAAGAATGTGTATGTGCGGCTTTAGCAATATGCACAAAACTGAAAAGCAGTAAGAAAATTACTGCAATCGTTTTATTCATTGGTTGCCGTTTCACAAACATTTTGCAAAAATATTTTTATTCGTTCCAAAAACAAAGTTAATTTAGTATTCCAATGCTTATTTATGAAACTATTACTGATTACAGTTTTTTCGGTTTCTTTATTGATTGTCTCTTGTACCGGGAAAGATGCGCCCAACCCTTGCAATGGAATTCAATACACTGTTGACTATTTTAAAACAGAAGCGATTGGTGCTGCTGCCAATGGCAGCATTACGATAAACTATCCGATTGGTGACACGATAAGCTATAAATTAAATACCGGAGCTTATCAAAGTGCTAATTTTTTCAACAATTTAGCGCCGGGCAATTATGTGCTTACCATTAAAAATAGTAGAGGCTGTACAGACACTGCGCAAATTACCATTCTGAACTATGGGCCAAAGTATGCATTAGTAAAGCAGGTGGTTAGCGGATTCTGTGGCCCCTGCCACCGCAATGGCGGAATGAGCGGCGGGAAAAACTTTGATACCGATTCCGGAATAATTGTAAACTGGAGCAGAATAAAAGCACGTGCAGTAGATAATATACCTACGCAGATGCCTCAATTGCCCAATGCCATGCTGACTCCGATAGACAAGCAGAAAATAATCGATTGGGTAAATGCCGGACATCGACAATTGGATTAAATTAAAAGTTTAAAAAATATAAAATGGGCTGCAATTCAAGCAGCCCATTTTGTTTTTCTTCATTAAAAATAATCTGCTACTAAGTTATTAAAGTTTAAATACTTCGATTCCCATTTTGCTCATAATATACAATACCATTAAAAATATAGTATTCAAATAATAGAATGAAATCATAATCTTAGAAGAAGGTACTTGAAATATTTTTTTATTCAAAAAATTAGGCTTAAATAATAAATTAATAATCATGAGCAAATGCATAATTAGAACATTGCCTGCTAATAATATTTGTATATATTTCATATTAAATTTTTAAATTATAAATTGGGTGAATTAAGTAAATTTTACCACCAATCAAAACAATCGTCTCCAATCTGATAAATTGCCCACGCTGCCGTAAACCATCCAAACTGCCTTTTAATAGTACTTTTTAAAACAGTCCAAACAGAAGACCAAGAAGCTCCTCCATTGAAAAGCGCAACATATTGATTATATCATGAACCTACCCCACCTATTCCGGTTAATACACCCATCACGCATGAAAGTATTGATTGTGTTGATCTATTATATGCTATAGTAGTGTCAACATATTGGAAATTATTCTCTTCCGCCATATTATGCAAAATGATAACCTGTGTAAAATCAGGATCATTAATTATTGAGTCTGCTATATTTCCCATTAAAGGGTAGTTAGACATTACATATTGTTTAAAATCATTGTGTATAGGGACAAGATCTTCTCTTGCTTCATCTTCAATTGCCAAGCTATCACCTGTCCAACTACCAAACTGCCGGTTGAGAACAGCTACTTCTCTCTCTTCAGACAATTCTTTAATTTTTTTAAAGTTAACTGATTTTAAAATTTCCTTTGCCGATAAAAAATTGTTTGCACGTTCAATGCTTTGTTTAGTAATGTGGTCTCTTGCAATTGATTGCTGACTTTCTTTACTACACGATGTAAGAAGAATTACAAAAAATGCTAGAAACGTAAAAATTAAATCCTTTACACTTTTGCAGTTTGTGCTCGGGGGGGGGGAATTGCGATAAAATTTCATATTTATATTTTTTTAGTTTAATTCTTACCTTCAGATTAAGGTGCTGTGTCAGATTTTCCACCGTTGGTTTTTTAAGCTACTCATTTGCCATAGTAATTGTGCGCATCATTGTTTCAACAAATTTTTTCACTTAAAAATGCCAACACTCAAAAATGGATAGGAAAGATTTCATGGCAAAATTTTTTGAATGGGAAAATTCACAGATTTTTTTGGGAAAACATCACGTTTTTTTAGGGAAATTCACATCCAATAATTCTAAAGCAAAACGCTTTCAATTATTTGTACCCATTGCAGCTTTAGGTCGAAGGATTTTTTTTAAGAAATACTTTTATAATTATCTAAAAAATATGGGCTGAGGAATAAAATCTCAGCCCAAGTTGTATCTCAACACTGTGTCAAAAATGTCAGCCCTTCTTAAGGCCAGATACTAATATATAGCCAAATATTGGAATAAAAATTGTCAAATAAGTATAAAAAAACTTCTTACCCTTACTTAAAGACAATTTATCGAGCTTCATTAACGTAACATAAATAAGAGCTACAAATAACACAAGAGCAATATTTAAAATAGATTCTTTAGTCATGTATATTTAGTTTAATTTCTATTGTCAAAACCATAATCTTCCAATTAATATAAGAGCGACGCTCAAGGCTATAGTTAAAGCTAAAAAAAATAATTCTGCCTTAACTCTGCTCCTATTTTTCTCTTTCAATGCTAATCGTACCTGATTGGCTCTTTTTAAAACAGAATAAATAATAACTATCAGTAATAGGTATTGAAACGGTTTCATAAAGGTATTGTTTAAATATGTCCAAGCATACAAATTCCAAAAGATACAACAGAAACAGCCACGCCAATTGGTCCTAAAAATTTCTTTGCAATTGTTTTAAATGCAGACATCATCGTAGCCCAAGCACTTGTGCGCCATTGTTTCAACAAATTTTTTTTACTCAAAAAACCAACGCTCAAAAATGAATAGAAAAGATTTCATGGCAAAATTTTTTGAATGGGAAAATTCACAGATTTTTTTGTGAAAACATCACGTTTTTTTGGGAAAATTCACATCCCTTACTTTTACAGATGTTGTATTTAGCTTTATTCTTTACCCCTAAAAAAGTACTACCAAAGTGAAGGAGTTTTTTCTACTTTTAAACGAAACTTATTATAGTGAAGCTATTGTATTTATAATTCAAATAATTGCCGCAATTGCAGGAATCCGTTTATCAAAAAATCACCATGAAGCAATCCCCTTTATCATTTATATTATATTGGATATTCTTTTATTAATTGCGGGTTGGTTTATTGCAGTGGTGCTCCACTATCCTGCCTGGGCAATCAACTATTTTGAGTTGTCCAATTTCGGCATCAGCATTGTAGAAGTGCTCGTCTATTACCAATTCTTTATTCGCTTGTTCAATAACTCAACCATTCAATATTATTTGCTACAGATACGCAAAATTTATTTACTCTTAGTGATTGTATGCTTAGTCGGCTGGTTATTAAAGAATGATTACCTACTCAACTATATTACAAAACTAACAGAAGTGATCGGTCTCATTTTTTTATTGGCTCCTACATTATTCTACTATCGTTATTTACTAAACAATACTGCTACTTATTCTGTCTTCGATAGGCCTTCTTTCTGGATTGTAACAGGTATTTTCTTTTATGCATTAGCCTCCATTCCATTACTTCTTATTGCCCGATACATCACACGAGAAACGGAAATGGGCAGAATCATTGTAACGGCCTTATACTATACACCTTATATTGTTCATTTCATTTTACTTACTAAAGCCTTTTTATGCCGCAAGCCCCTTATGATATAATTATTTTTATTATTATAGTAGCTTTATTGCTCTTAGCAATGCTTACATTCATTATACGTATCGTATTGCTATATCAAAAAAGACAACATTTTTTTCAGCAGGAGCTCCTTCGTGCAGGTGTTGATTTTGAGCATAATTTGATGCATGTCAAATTAGAGGTGCAAGAAAAAGCATTGCATCATATAGCTTGTGAAATACATGATAATATTAATCTGTCGCTTACTTTGGCAAAACTTCATCTGAATACATTGAATATAGATAATAAAGAAGAAGCTTCTACAAAAACTAAAACATCAATTGAATTACTTACCAAAAGCATTTCAGAACTGAACAACTTATCTCGTGGTATGAATAGTGATGTTATTGATAATTACGGACTGTTGAAAGTGTTGGAGATAGAGTTGGAACAGATTCGCCAAGCAGCAAAGTTTAAAATTAATTATATTACAGACGGCGAACCTGTATTCTTAGACAAAAAGCAGGAGCTATTAATCTTTAGAATGATTCAGGAAGGATTCAACAATATTATCAAACACGCAAAAGCTACAGAAGTAGAATTCAAATTGCACTTTTTTTCTAAACTGCTGATAGTAGTCCTGAATGATAATGGAGTTGGTTTTAATCCGGACTTTAATAATACCACCAACGAATCCGGGCTGCTGAATATGCAAACACGAGCTAAAATGGCCGGAGGAGAAATGCACCTCAGCAGTTATACCGGCGATGGAACTTCACTTATTTTTATCATTCCATACAAAGCAAAATGAGTAACGAAAAAATAAAAGTAGTATTGGTAGATGATCATGTCTTGTTGCGTAATGCATTGGCTACGCTGATTGACAGCTTTGATACTTGCTCTACTATACATCAATGCGATAATGGTAACAAATTGATTTCATTTATGAGAAATCATCAACTCCCCGATGTTATTTTACTGGATCTTAATATGCCCATGATGAATGGTTTTGAAACAGCAGAATGGCTTAAAAAAAATTATCCCGATATTCCTGTATTGATGCTCACTATGTACGATTCTGAACTTTCACTTATCCGTTTGCTTCAATATGGCGTTAAGGGCTTCCTGAAAAAAGACATTCATCCCGATGAGTTAAGGTTTGCTTTAGAAACCGTTTCAGAAACAGGTTACTACTTCCCCAATCAGTTAACAAATACACTCGTAAACTTATTTGAAAAAAAAGAAGATAATACCTCAAAAGTAGAAAAATCAATGTTCAATGAAGAAGAATTGATTTTTTTAGAACTCTCCTGTACCGAACTTACTTATAAAGAAATCGCTCTGCAAATGGATCTTACGCCCCGAAAGACCGAAGCGCTTCGTGAATTACTCTTTACCAAACTCGGCGTAAAAACAAGAGTAGGCCTTGTTATGATTTCAATGAAAAATGGAATTGTAATAAAATAAGTCGTACCAGCACATCCGTTTACTTAAAACAAACACACACATATTGGGCATGTGAACTTTAGTCAAAAAAAAGTAACGTAATCATTCATTAAAGATTTCGTAAATTTTCTTTTTCAAATCGTATGTTTACGAATGACTGGTTTTTAAAATACCTATTTTCTGCAAAAACCACTTATACGCCAATTTGAGGTTTACTATTTTGGTATAGCTTTGATTAAACTGATTGTAGAACAAAAATGAAATTTCATTTACCTAAATAGGATGCTTACAGTCTGCTTTTCTACTATTTATACTAACTTTAATCACCTATGATGCTTATACCTTCATTTACGATACACAGAAAGCATCAATCTCATAACAGCAATTACTTCATTCTATCTTATCCACAGGTGTGAATTAGTGAATTTTTCTAAGAAATTTTACTATATTTGCTATCGTATTTTTACTGTTATTCACAAGAATTATTACGACTTAATCGGCGTTTATTACTTGGTATAAATCGGTGTTAACTATTTGAAATACAGTATTATATATCAAATAAATACTTCATTATGACACTAACTTTTGTTTGAAACAAAACACTACATTGTCATATTGAGGTGGAAATATTTCTTGTAAAACGTTAAAAACGTTACTGTTATGAAAAGATTTTGGTTCCCTGAATTACCTGTTGTTTGGGAAGAATAGTTTTTCGCTAAAACGACTGAATGAATTTAGTAAAAAAGTTTTTCTATTTTTGGTAAAAATCCAAAACAATGGAAAAACTTTTTACGTTCATTGTTGTATATTCATACTTATTATTGCCTATATCTGCAATTATTTACTTTGCATTAAAAGGAACTAATAAGTCTTTAGGGGTACTGTTAAGCCTTTATGGATTAAGTGTTTTTATTTTACTTAATCTTTTCTCTTATATAAGAGGCTTTATTATTACTAAGCCAATTTATGCTCAATTATATCAATCACTTTTTACATTTATCGAGTTTTTAGTCTTTGGCGTTCTACTATACAAATTAATTGTAAAGCCTGTTTTCAAAAAAATAATAGCAGTAAGCATTATTTTATTTTTTATATTTCAAGTATTCTACATTTTTACCGAGCAACCCCAAAGATTAGACTCTGTACCTATCGGCATTGAAACTATTCTGATGTTTATATTTGTTTTGTTTTTCTTTTACGAACGATTTCAGGATGTCACCGGAGAGCCTATTTATTTTCATCACGGCTTTTGGTTATCATTCGGCATGTTGATATATCTCGGAGCCTCTTTCTTTTTTTATTTATTGATCAGTCATTTGGATGAAAAACAGCAAGGTACTTATGGTCTTATTACTTACGTTGCTGATATTACTAAAAATTTGCTTTTTGTATTAGCTTTATTTGTAGCTTTATCCAATGAGCGTGCAAAAAAAGCAAGGGAGCCAAAAGCTACCGGAGCGATACCATTTTTGGATATGATTTAACACCGTAACCACCTACTAACCTATGTTTCTTCTTCAAACCACAATCCCTGCTCCTGTAAGTGTATTGGTACTTGGATCCATTGGCATTCTGGTACTCGTTGTTGGAGTAATCAGTGCTATCGTATTACACCAGCGCAAAATATTACACTTTAATAAAAAAATACAAGAAATGGAAGCAGCACATCAAAAAAATTTATTGGATGCTTCTATAAAATTACAAGAAGAAGAACGGCAGCGTTTGGCTTCCGATTTGCATGATGATGCCGGTCCGTTATTAGCAACAGCACGTCTTTATCTGAATGAGAATCTTATTAATTATGAAAAATCGGAGCAATTACAAGCTATACTACAAACAAGAGGAATCATTGATGAAACAATAATGCTGGTACGCAATATCAGCCACAATCTGATGCCCCCTACACTCAAAAATTTTGGTTTGGAATCGGCGGTAACAGATATGTTTCAAAAAATTTCCAATTCGGGTGCGATCAAAGCTAGCAGCCGTTTTCACAATTACTCAGAACGACTGAGAGAAGACAGAGAGCTTTTGATTTTCAGAATAATTCAGGAGTTACTTAATAACATCTTGAAACACAGTAAGCCGAGCTACATTAATCTTAACCAAACCATTCATGAAGGAAGTCTTTATATACGCATCCAACATGATGGTGGCGGCATATTACAATCAGATTTTTACAGGTTAAACAGAAACGTAAATGGCTTAGGCTTAAAAAATATAACAGGTCGTTTAAAAGTATTATTTGGCAATATCAATTTTGAAAGAGACATTACCAATACTGCTTTCAAAGTAACTATTGACGTACCTATAAATGAGCCTGTAGTAGCAGTTCAGGAAGTAAGCGAAGAAATGCTCAATAAGTATTACAACAGAAATAAGTGATTGAAATCAATTTTTTTTTAACATCACTTATTGTTATTAACAATTGATCTTGATTACTATTTATATCCCTTAGTTTTGCCACTTATCTGATATCGATGGAAATAATAAAAGTTGCTATAGCTGACGATCATAAGATATTCCGCAAAGGGGTTATTCTTTCGCTTAGGCCTTATACAAATATTAAATTTATTTTTGAAGCTGAAAATGGTGAAGAGCTTTTAAACGGCATTAAAGACAACAAGCCTGATGTCATACTCACAGATTTACGAATGCCGGGTAAAGACGGAATAGAAGCTACAAAAACAATCAGCAAATTATACCCTGAAATAAAAGTCTTGGTACTTTCCATGTATGAAGATGAGCGTTTTGTTTTCCACCTAATGGAAAATGGAGCTAATGGATATCTTTTAAAAAGTGCTGAGCCTACTGAAATACGTAGGGCTATTATGGAAGTACATGAGAAAGGTTATTATCTGAGTCATTTTGTAAATCGCATCTTATTAAAAAAATCACATGCCCGTCAAAAAATTGTTCCTTCATTGAACAATGAAATCACATTAAGCGATAAAGAAAAAGATGTGTTGCGTTTTATCTGTATGGAATTTACAGCTAGTGAAATAGCTCGTAAAATGGAAATCAGCCCACGCACTGTAGAAGCAATTAAAGACCGATTGATGGAAAGATTTGGCAGTAAGAATACTGCAGGCTTAGTATTCTTTGCAGTAAAAAATAATCTGATAGAATAGAATTGCAATTTATTAGAACACCATCTCAGGGATTTCTCCTGCTACAATTAGCTTACCGGCTGTTTTCAATTTTATTTCATCCACCGTAACTCCGGGCGCTCTTTCTAATAATCTAAATCCATCTGCTTTAACTTCAATAACAGCTAAATCACTGACAATTTTTTTTACGCAGCGTACACCGGTTAGTGGTAATGTACATTTTGCTAACAGCTTTGATTCACCTTTAGGATTTGTATGCATCATCGCTACAATGATATTTTTTGCAGCAGCTACTAAGTCCATTGCACCACCCATGCCCTTCACCATTTTACCCGGAATTTTCCAATTTGCAATATCTCCTTGTTCGCTTACTTCCATTGCACCCAAAACTGTTAAATCTACTTTACCTGCTCGTATCATTCCAAAGCTCATAGCTGAATCAAAAAATACTGAGCCCGGGATTGTAGTCACTGTTTGCTTTCCTGCATTGATTAAATCCGGGTTTTCATCTCCTTCAAAAGGGAAAGGCCCCATACCTAATAATCCATTTTCACTTTGCAGTGTTACATTAATCCCCTCCGGAATATAATTAGCCACCAACGTGGGAATACCAATTCCTAAATTGACATAATAACCATCGCGCAGTTCTTTCGCAATCCGTTGTGCAATCTGTTCTTTATTGAGTGCCATAAAATTTTTAATGTTTTTCGTAAATGCTTAGTTCCTCTTCCGCATCGTTACATTCTCAATCCTTTTTTCATAATTAGTTCCTTGAAATATTCGATGTACATAGATACCCGGCGTATGAATCATATTAGGATCTAACTCTCCGGGTTGCACCAACTCTTCTACTTCTGCAATAGTAATTTTTCCGGCCATTGCCATCAGTGGATTAAAATTGCGTGCAGTATCTTTATAAATTAAATTTCCATTTGTATCGCCTTTCCATGCTTTTACAATGGCAAAGTCTGAGTCAAATGCCGCTTCCAATAAATAATTCTTGCCATTAAAATTTCTGACTTCTTTTCCTTCTGCTACTTCTGTTCCTACACCAGCCAGCACATATACAGCAGGCATCCCATAACCTGCTGCCATACATCGTGTAGCCAATGTTCCTTGCGGAATCAATTCCACTTCAAGCTCTCCACTTAATAATTGTCTTTCAAATTCCGCATTCTCACCAACATAGGAAGCAATCATTTTTTTTAACTGGCGCTGATATAACATTAAACCGATACCAAAATCATCTACCCCTGCATTATTAGATATACAGGTCAAATTTTTAATGTTTTTCTTTACAATAGCAGCAATACAATTTTCAGGTATGCCACATAATCCAAATCCACCGAACATAATAACAGCGCCATCATTTATATCATTTATTGCCGCTTCGGCACCTTTAACTACCTTGTTCATATTATTTTTATTGACAAGTAAAGTTAACAAACTTAGTTCTATAAATAATTAAAGTTGTTTGATCAGCTTTTTTCTTTGCTGTGATTGTCGGTAAGGCGTATCAATAGATTCGGGATGAGCATTTATCGTTGACAAAGTATCTTCTATGATTTCCTTTTTATGTTCCAATAACTCGGTTGGCGCTTTTGCTTTGCCAATAGAATCCAATATACTTTCTAACGTTGAAGGATAATGTTTATAATAATCAAGGCTTTTTTGAAAGTTTGATTTTGTAACTTGATGCAGTAACAACACCTGACTATAAGTATTGATGCGAGTAGAATCTTTGTTCAAAGCGGAATCGCGGCTTAATACATAATCATTCAAAAAAAGATCTGCCCGCATCATATCTCGTAATACGGTCTGCATTTTTTTAGGAGGAAGCACACCATCCGGAACACCAGATCCATTTTTACAACTTAAAATAAAAATAAAAACAATAGTAGCGATTGGCAGTTTTATCATTTCAATTCTTTATATGCAGCAGCATTGGTTACATCTAATTTTGATAAAAGCTCTTTTGCTTTGGTTTTCTGTTCATCAGTTCCTTTACTAAACACTTTTACAATTTCATTACTTTTCCCTTGAAAGAAAACCTGCAATGCCATTGAACTCGGGTTTTCAGTGTTGATAAAGTTCAAATAATTCAAACAATTTAATATACCGATACGTCCTGCATCTTCATTTTCATAAAACAAATCCATACCCGAGCGGTAATAAGCATACAGGGCATCGTGCATCAAAGCAAAACGATTACTATTCAAATTTTCGGCAAGCCAATACCGGTTACGTAAACCTTCAAAAGATTTCCATCCGTTAATATCACTATTTTCCGGAGCATTGTTTACTATGTTCCAGGCCTTTTGAAAATATTGATCCCCACTCCTTAGTCCAAACGAGTCGTAGTCGAATCCCAAAATTATATTTACATAATATGCAAGAGTCGCTGTAAGGTTTGCTACCAATGGGTCATTCCCTTGTACTCTATTGTCATTAAATTCTATTGGTTGAAATTCTACATACTTGAAAGTTACGTTATCATCCAAAAAATTTAATAGTGGTGAATCATAAGTCGTATTATAAATTGGCCTTGCTGCCTGCACCATCAACTTACCTTTAAAAACATTTTTGCCAAGATCTTTTTCAATCGTCAATAAAAAATTACACTGTATTTTTTCGGAAGGCTGAAATACATCATTTGTCCAACGGCGGTTATTTAAAAAATTAGTGACCGCTCCTTGTAGTGTATTGAATATCTTCGGATCAATCTGTGTACCTACTTTGCTGGCTATTACATTAAAGCGAGCTTGAAGTTCCTGCGAATGTACTTGTGAGTAAGAGAGCGTTATCAATAAAGCAATCAGTAATCTTTTATGCATAATATAATTTTATTATTGTATCTATGATATCTTTTGCTACGGCACTTTTAGTTTTTGTTTCAAAACGAATTACTTCATTATCTCTGCTAAAAATAGTAATCTTATTGGTATTGTGACCGAACCCTGCTCCTTCATCTTTCATGGAATTCAACACGATCATATCTGTATTCTTTTTTTCTAATTTTTCTTTTGCGTGTACTTCTTCACTATCTGTTTCCAAAGCAAACCCAATCAATATTTGATCTTTCCGTTTTACTTCGCCAAGGCTTTTTAAAATATCTTTTGTTTTCACCAATTCAAGAGACATTCCGGGTTCTTTCTTCTTTATTTTTTTTGAGGATACTGTTACCGGTGTATAATCTGCTACTGCAGCTGCCATTATTGCAAGATCACAGTTTTTAAAATGGTTGTGTACTTCCTGAAACATTTCTGCTGCCGAAGACACATTGATTACATTCATTCCGAAAGGATTAAAATCCAAATGAACCGGGCCTAAAATTAAGGTCACATTGGCTCCTCTGCTTTGTAAATCTTTGGCAAGAGCAATGCCCATTTTTCCGGAAGAGTGATTGCTGATATAACGAACGGGATCAATAGGCTCTATAGTAGGTCCGGCTGTTACAATTACTTTCTTATTCTTTAACGGACTATTAAAAAAAAAATTGGATTGGATAAAAGCTAAAATTTGTTCGGGTTCTGCCATGCGGCCTTCTCCAATCAAGCCGCTCGCCAGTTCACCATTCTCTATAGGAATTATTTTATTTCCGAAAGATTCTAAGGTAGTCAGATTATGACGGGTAGAAGGATGATGCCACATATCTTCATCCATGGCCGGAGCAACAACTACCGGGCAGGTTGCAGACAGATAAACGGCTAATAAAAGATTATCACAGTTTCCATGCACCATCTTGGAAAGCGTGTTACAGCTCAATGGAGCAAATACCATCAAATCTGCCCAACGCCCAAGTAAGGCATGGTTATGCCAGCTATGTTCGTCAAAAAGATTATGGAGAACGGGGTTTTTACTTAATGTGGATAGTGTAAGAGGCGTTATAAAATCCTTTGCCGAAGGAGTCATTATCACCTTTACTTCAGCTCCTGCTTTCACAAGGAGGCGAACGAGCTGTGCCGATTTATACGCTGCAATACTGCCCGACACTCCTAATAATATTTTTTTGCCTGTCAACATCATTTCAAAATTACATATAATAAAAAAGACAAAATAATAATTTAGCAGATGAAAATCATTAACAAAAAGTGGTATGTGCTATTTTATTCATTAAAACTTTTCATATTTCACACATCAATATAAGAAAGTGTCTAAAAAACAAATGCGGTCAGTAGTTACTAACCGCATTTATAATAATATTTAAATTTCTTAGCTGAATAGCTCATCTTCTGAACTACGGAAATATACTTTGTCATCTAAAAATTCCTGAGTTGCTAGAATTGCAGGGTTAGGCATTCTTTCATAAGCTCTGGAGATTTCTATTTGCTCTTTATTTTCATGAATTTCTTCCAGGCTGTCGGTATGGCTCGCAAATTCTTCCAATTTGCTATGCAATTCTTCTTTCAAAGTAATATTAATCTGATTTGCTCTTTTGCCTATAATAGCAATCGATTCATACAGATTTCCTGTTTTGGACTTAATTTCATCCAAATTGCGTGTTTCCACGTTACTGTTAATTCCTGCGCTAAGGTGCCGTCTTAGTTTGCTCATTGCTCAGTTTTTTAATGTTATTATTAGATAGTTTTGAAAATTCTTCTACTTCATTTCTCAATTTACTTTCTGGAAATTGATCTATAAATTCATTACAATGTGTGATCACCTCTTCATAACGCTCCACTTGCTTTTCCTCTACACTTAGGCCAGCATATTTATAATAAGATTTTATAGCCATCAACTTATATTCATCTGCCTTTTGAGAATCAGGAAAAGAATTGAGTAGTGATGAAAAAGCTACACCGGAAGCTCTAAACTGTCCCATATCAAAGTATAATTGAGCGCTTTTATATTCCTTAATCTCTAACTTGTTACGACACTCCTCAATTATTTTATTTGCTTCAGGAATTCGGGATGAGCCCGGATGTGTATTGATAAAAACCTGCATTGTACCAATGGCTTTTATCGTCTGCGTTTGATCTAATTCAGGTTTTGGCGATTGCTTATAAAAACTATAAGCTCTCATATAATCCACTTCTTCCGACTTAGAGCTATTCGGGAATGTTTCCATAAAACTTTTGAAAAGATTCTCTGCATTCATATAGTCACCTATATAATAAGCGCAGTAAGCATATTTATAATAAATATCTTCAAATGCTACTCTATCTGTTTTAAAGTATGGAAATATATCTTCATAAACCTGTTGGGCTTTGATATATTTTTTCTTGACAAAGAACTGCTCAGCCATTCGTTTTTTATACTCATAGTCGTGACTCTTGAGTATTCTACTCAAACTTTTTTTAGGGCCGCTTCTTTTTACTATTTTTTTAATGTTGTGACAACTTCCTAAAGAGAGTGCAACAACGAGTATCCACCAAAGTTTCATAAAGGAGTGCAAAGTTAACTGATAAAGGCAAATCTTAATTAAAAAATTATAGCTGCCAAATAGAGCTCGTTAAGGTTATTGTAAAGCACAAAACCGTAGTGACGAATTGGTCAAGAAAATAAAAAACCTCTCAATAAATGAGAGGTTTTTTTGAAATATAGAAAAGTTTTAGTTTTTCTTCATCAAATTAGGGAATGGAGGATCAACACGACTTGGTCTGTTATCTCCTTCATTTGCAGGTTGTAGATCAACATTATCGCAATTGTCATTATCTTGACCAGATACGAATACGAAACGATCTTGGCTAATGCCTTGCTTATCAACTAAGTAGTTAATTACAGCATTTACACGATCCCAGCTAAGCTGTTGCTTTTTCTTATCTGCATTGCAATATCCTACTACAACTATACGGCAGCCTGGGCTGTTACGTAATTTAGTTGCAACAGTAGCTAATGCAGCTTTAGTGTCATCACTCAACTTAACAGATCCTGGTTTGAATGATAACGTAGGAAGTGCTCCCAGACTTGTTGCACATGTATTTGGAGCTACTCCGCAAGGAGCAGTACAAAGGTTACATTTCGCAGGGTCAGGACAAGGAACAGGGCAGCTACCCACACCATCAGCGTTAACTGGTTGGCAATAAGTAGGAGTAATCAATTCTTTATCGCGACAATCAGGTACTCCATCACCATCAGTATCAAGAGAAACACCATGAGTATCTACAGGGCAACCTGCAGGAGTTTGTTCACGGTCAAACTGATCAGTTACGCCATCTCCATCAGAGTCAGGAAGAATTGGCTTAGGAATACGCATAAGGCGTGGGTTGCGAATCTCGCTGTAAGCGTAATCCAAAGGATTCAGCCACCAAAGAGGTTCAACAGATTTAGCACCTATATTAATGTTAAGGCCAACGCTCAACATATTATAAGAGTCAAAGTCACGAGTAAGTACAGCATCACCCCAAGCGTGCTCTTGCCAACGCTGACCATCTAACAAATCATCTTTAATGAATGTCCAACGATCTTCAATTGCAAGGTTAATTCTGTTTTTCTTATCTAATTTGAAGGCCATACCCATACCTACGGTACCGGATGGTTTAAATGTATCACCGAATAATTTTGGACGACGAACTCCTTGATTTTCTGCTGGAGTTTCAAATGTTTTGTCCAATACATTTTTCTTCATATTTCTAAGAAAAGATTTTCTATCCTTATAATCCGCTTGAGTAAGAGAGTTGAAATCATATTTCTTATCTCCATTTAAAGCATTTACACGTGTATCATATATTGATCCACCTATACCGGCAATACCATAAATATTAAAACCGGTTTTAGATTTATGAAAACGAATATTGTTTAAAGTAACAATACCTTCCAAGCTCAAATCCTGAACTCGTGTTTTGTAGTTATAAAACACTTGATCAAAAGGAGTTGTAGGAGCTGCACCGGTAACAGATGAAACAATTGTTCTTGCACCACCTGCACCTGTAACTGCCATAGGTGCGTTATAACGCTGTGCAGGATCGGTTAAATTAGCACCCCAAGCCGGATTTTTTGCATAGTTCTGAGCAGCACGGAAAGCATAACCTTTGCCAATACCATAGATATACTCTAAGCGTAAAGAAAAGATATAACCGAACGCTTTTCTTACGTGTACACCAAAACCTGGTGATAAAAACTGAGCAGGAATATCTCCAGAAACTTGGAAAACACCGCCTTTAATACCAATTTCCCACTGATTACGTGGTTTTGCAGGGAAATTATATGTTCCTTGCAGAAATTCATTATGTTGCTTCATCCTGCTTTCAGGAATCTGCGTAGAATCATACGTCGTTCCAATCTTCACTTGAGAGAACGAACTCATAGCAACACACATAACTGCTGCCATAAGCATAAAAAACTTTTTGCTTGCCATAACTAAGGATTAAGATTTGATAATAATGTCCTAAAATGTCCCAAAATAATAAGCAAAAATATAGATTATCAGTTTATAGCCAAATATTTCTTAAATCTATTTCGTAGTTTCCTCATTATTTTTCAAGTACTTAGGCAAATATTTTATATAAAACGTTGCATCATTTTGTAACAATTTTGGCTGTAAATTGCCGAATTATACATGGAATTGCCGAATTCACTCATAAAAAAAGAGTTACAAATCTTTGAAGCCAAATTCAAGGATTCTGTAAAAAGCAATGCGCCTCTTCTTGATCGCATGATGCGCTATGTTGTAAAACGCAAAGGAAAACAACTACGTCCAATGTTTGTTTTACTCAGCGCTAAACTATCTGGTGGAATTAATGAATCTTCATACAGAGCGGCTTCTATGGTGGAGATATTACACACAGCAACGCTTGTTCATGATGATGTAGTGGACGACTCTATGGAACGAAGAGGGTTTTTCTCTACCTATGCTCTATGGAAAGCAAAAGCCAATGTATTAATTGGAGACTACTTACTTGCAAAAGGACTGTTATTATCACTCACAAACAATGACTATAAAATACTACACATACTCTCTGATGCGGTACGAAAATTAAGTGAAGGCGAACTTCTTCAAATGCAAAAAGCAAGAACATTGAATTTGCAGGAAGATATTTATTATGAAATAATCAGAAATAAAACCGCCTCACTCCTTGCTTCAGCTTGTGCGGCTGGTGCTTGGAGTGGATGCGAAGATGACGCAATCACTGAAAGAATGAGACTCTTTGGTGAAAGTACCGGAATGGCCTTTCAAATTAAAGATGATTTGTTTGATTATGCCAGCGAAAACGTAGGCAAGCCAACCGGTAATGATATAAAAGAAAAAAAATTGACGTTGCCGCTAATTTACACACTCAATAATGTAGATAAAGCGCTTCGCCGAAAGATTATTTACATTATTAAAAATCACAATAGAGATAAAGAAAAAGTAAAATGGGTAATCGAGCAAGTTGAAAAAGCCGGTGGAATAGAATATGCAAAACATAAAATGAATGACTACCGAGACGAGGCATTAGCAATGCTGCATCAATTCCCCAAAAGTGAAATACGACAAGGACTTGAGGATATGGTAAAATTTGTAACCGATCGTAAATATTAAAATGGAAAAACGTTGGAATTTATTAGAAGCAGACGAACAAAAAGTAAACACTTTACATTCATCTCTTAAAATACACACTGCACTATGTAAAATATTAGTGCAAAGAGGCTATGAAACTTTTGAAGCCACCAAACAATATTTTCGCCCAAAGCTTACTGAACTACACAGTCCATGGCTGATGAAAGATATGGACAAGGCAGTGGATAGAATTTTAAAAGCAATTGAAAAGAAAGAAAAAATTTTAGTGTTTGGAGACTATGATGTGGATGGTACTACTTCTGTCGCCAGTATGTATCTTTTCCTTAAAAATCTAACTCCGCATCTTGATTTCTATATCCCTCATCGTTATCGCGAAGGCTATGGTGTGAGCAAAGCGGGGATTGATTTTGCAAAAGAAAATAATTTTAATCTCATCATTTCTTTAGACTGCGGTATTAAATCAGTTGAGTTAATTGATTACGCAAAGAATTTAGATATAGATTTTATTGTTTGTGATCACCACCTGCCAGATGAAATTTTGCCGCCTGCTGTAGCAATTTTAAATCCTAAACAAAAAGATTGCGTTTATCCGTTTAAAGAATTATGTGGCTGTGGAGTAGGCTTTAAACTAATTTGTGCTTTATCAGAAAAATTAAACCTTTCGAAAGAAACGCCTTTTGAATATTTGGATTTATTAGCTACTGCAATTGCAGCAGATATAGTACCCATCATTGATGAAAATAGAGTACTTGCCTTCTTTGGCTTACAAAAAGCAAATGAAAACCCTAATAATGGTATTAAAGCATTAACGAAACTTAGCGGTGCCACGCAAAAACTTCGTATTGGCAGCCTTGTATTTATGATTGCACCGAGAGTAAACGCTGCGGGTAGAATGGATGATGCACGAAAAGCGGTAGAAATGTTTATCGCCCCCTCTTTTGAAGAATCGTTATCTTATGCAGAAATGCTGCACAGTGATAATACGGATAGAAAAGAAGCAGATAAGAACATAACAGAAGAAGCACTTGCATTAATCAATGAAAATGAACAATGGAAAAACAGAAAATCAACTGTTGTATTTCAATCTCATTGGCACAAAGGTGTAGTGGGCATTGTAGCTTCAAGATTGATTGAAACTTATTACCGTCCCACAATAGTACTAACCCAATCGGGGGATTATGCAGCAGGCAGTGCACGAAGTGTACCGGGTTTTAATTTATATGAAGCCATTCATGCATGTCGTGAGCATTTGCTCGGATATGGCGGACACTTTGCAGCAGCAGGCATGACCTTAGCACTCAATGAAGTAGAAAATTTTCGTAATAAATTTGAAGAAGTCGTTGCTACAACCATTCTTCCTGAATTATTAATTCCTGAAATTATTATTGATGCCGAAATCAAATTGAGTGATATCAAACAAACTTTTTATGATATCATTTGCCAGATGGAGCCTTTTGGCCCGGAGAATATGCGCCCCGTATTTATGACAAAAGGCGTTACCGATACAGGATGGAGTAAAATTGTGAAAGAAGAACATTTGCGCTTTTCTTTAACTCAAAACAATGTTTCCATTACGGGAATTGGATTTGGCATGGCTCATCTTTATCCACTTCTTGCCAATAAAAGGCCGGTGGATATCGTTTTTACCATTGACGAAAACGAATGGCAAGGTCAAAAAAGCCTTCAACTGAAAATGATTGACATTCGATTAAGTACAACATAACCTTACAATTGATACATTTGTCGTCTTAATTTATTTTTTAATGAAAAGATTTTTACTCCTTGCATTTTTTATAACCGGTGTGGTTATATTGAAAACAGAAGCACAAGGCGGCCCTTTTACTTTGGATGTTGTGAGTTGGAATATTGAGTTTTTTGGTGATCCTACGAATGGCCCAGCCAATGATGACTTGCAAGAAGCTAATGTGAAAAAAATTCTTCGCTGGCTCAATGCAGACCTTTATGGAATGTTGGAAGTGGTGGATACTACTCGCTTTCGCCGACTTGTTGATTCATTGGGAAATAATGAATTTGGCTACTTTATCGCACCCTTCTGCAGTAATAATCAAACAGGTACCGGCAACGGCTGGTTAAAAGGCCAAAAACAGGCATTCATCTATCGTAAATCTGTTTTTTCTAATATAACAACAAGAGGAATAATGCGTGGCAGCAGTACAGGCTATACCAATTGGGCTGCAGGTCGTTTCCCTTTTTTGTTTACTGCCACTGCTACGGTAAATGGCACAAGCCGAGATGTAAATTTTATTTTGATACATGGAAAATCAGGAGCTGCACAAAGCGATTATGACAAACGCTTTGGAGGTGCCAATGAATTAAAAGACTCTTTGGATGCGCAATTTGGCGGCAAAAATATATATATCATAGGCGATTACAATGATGCCTTAAACACATCTATTTATCTGGGAGCAAATGGAGTTACTTCTTATGTAAAAATTGTAGAAGACAGCACCATTGCTACAGGTCCGGACTATTATAAATCTATCACATTACCTTTAGGTGCATCCGGCCAGAGTAGTATGATTAATTTTCCCAATGTAATCGATAACCATATTATCTCAAACGGAGTAATTCCTTGGTATGTACCCGGCTCTGCAAAAATTATGACTAATGTTACAACGATTATACCCGATTACGTCACGGCACACAACACATCAGACCACTATCCTGTTTTTTCAAGCTTTGACCTTGCAGGCGTAATTACCGGCATAACAAATGTGAGTGCTAATGAACTTGGAGTAAAGATTTTTCCTAACCCGTTCAGCAATGACTTGAATGTAAAGGCAACAAAAACGTTGACCAATGTAACTATGCAGTTATTGAATATGCAGGGACAAGTGATGAGTAAACAAACTTTCGGATTGATTACAGCAGGCTCTATCGTGAAACCCACTATACCCGTAATGCAAAGAGGTGTGTATTTTCTAAAAGTAGAAACCAAGCAATACAACACAGTATTGAAGGTGGTTGAATTGTAAAAGCGAAACGCCTATTTTTGCAACCCGTCGTGATACTTTAGCGATTGCTGTCCCAATTAATTTCGGGATATAGCTGAACTTAGCGACTCCGGTAATTAGTTCTTGTAAAAATATTAATGGGGGTTTAGCTCAGTTGGCTAGAGCGTTTGCTGTCCCGAAGAATTTCGGGAAGAAGGTCACCGGTTCAACTCCGGTAATTAGTTCTTGTAAAAATATTAAGGGGGGTTTAGCTCAGTTGGCTAGAGCGTTTGCTGTCCCGAAGAATTTCGGGAAAAAGGTCACCGGTTCAACTCCGGTAATTAGTTCTTGTAAAAATATTAAGGGGGGTTTAGCTCAGTTGGCTAGAGCGTTTGCATGGCATGCAAAAGGTCACCGGTTCGACTCCGGTAACCTCCACTAAAAATAACTTTTCGGAGTTCACTTTATGACTTCATTTTCCGTTTATATTATCTTCAGTCCTACAATAGACAAGTTTTATACCGGCTATACCGCTGATATTGAAAAAAGATTAAAGGAGCATAATTCCGGTTTGTCTTCATTTACTGCTAAAGCAAATGATTGGATTTTAAAATATTCAGAACAATTTGCCACACGAGAAGAAGCAATGGCAAGAGAAAAGGAAATAAAAAACAAAAAGAGCAGAAAATACATTGTGTGGTTGATTAGTTCTTCCGACAACTATAAAAATGCATAGAACGCCTGCATGTCCCGAAGGCTTTCGGGAAGAAAGTCACCGGTTCGACTCCGGTAACCTCCACTAAAAATTCTAATTTGTAGTTATTATTATTTGAAAGCATAATAACTTCGTCACTGAAAAAACACAATGAATATTTTAAATCAATTAGCAGAATATTTATTTATTAAACGAAAAGACAAGAGTAGGCCAAAGAGTAAATGGATCGGCTATATGCATGGCATGAACAGAATAACCGTTTTGGTTTTTATTATTTGCCTGATTCTTTTGGCTATTAAATTACTTCGCTAAAAATTGATAAATAGAAGTAGCTGCAATAGTGGATGCATTTCCTCCTTCATTCAAAATGTTTTGCAGTGATTGATAATCGATTTGCAACTGTTCATTTTTCTTTTTGTCATGCAATAAAAATTCTAATTCTACCTTCAAATTATCGGCAGTCAATTCATCTTGTATTAATTCTTTGACAACTAATTTATCCATGATTAGATTCACCAATGAGATGTATTTTACTTTCACCAATCTTTTTCCGATTTGATATGAAATAAAGGAGCTTTTATAACAGACTATTTCGGGCACACCAAATAATGCTGTTTCTAAAGTAGCTGTTCCCGAAGTAACCAAAGCTGCTTTAGATTGCATCAATAGTTGATACGTTTTATTAGCAACATAAGACACATTGGAGTAAGGTCGTAACATCTCGTCATAAAAACTTTCTTCTAATCCCGGAGCTTTGGCTACAATAAATTGATAATTGGGAAAATACTTGGAAGCCTCCAACATCACCGGAAGTTTTTTTAAGATTTCCTGTTTTCTACTTCCGGGTAGTAAGGCCACGATTTCTTTTTCAGAAAATTTTTCCTGAATACTTGACAATTTATATTTACCAATTTCTTCAATCAATGGATGCCCAATATATTCTACATCCCAGTTCCATTTATTTTTAAAATATTTTTTTTCAAAAGGAAGAATCACCAACATTTTATCAATGCACTGCTTCATCATTTTCACTCTGTTCTCTTTCCATGCCCATACTTGTGGAGAAATATAATAGATGACTTTGAACCCCTGTTTTTTTGCCCATTCAGCGATACGAAGATTAAATCCGGGATAATCAATCAGTATCAATGCATCAGGCTTGAATGCTAAAATATCTTTTTTACAAAATGAAATATTTCTGAAAATAGTTCTTAGGTTTTTAACCACTTCTGCAAAACCCATAAATGCCAGATCCCGATAATGCTTTACTAATTCACCTCCGGCCGTTTGCATTTTATCTCCGCCCCAACAACGAAAAACAGCATCAGCATCAATATTTTTTAATGCTGAAATAAGATTGCTGCCATGCAAATCGCCTGACGCTTCACCTGCTATTATGTAATATTTCACTTTTGGGTTATTATATGTAAATCAACTTTAATAAAGAAGTTGAATTGCTGACAAAAATACCAATGCTTTTACTTGTTCCGGTTATTTTTCAAAAATTAAACTTTAATAAATATTGATTCCTGATTGAGTAATAAAAGGGACAACTTACTTCTTATTTTAGCTTTTAAATAAAAATCATATCTAAATATGAACCCCTCTCCTGCAGATATATGGAACGAACGATTTAGCCAACAAGAATATGCTTATGGCGAAGCGCCAAACGAATATTTAAAAGAACAATTAGCCAAACTTGCTCCCGGAAATATTTTATTCCCTGCAGAGGGCGAAGGACGCAATGCAGAATATGCCGCAAAAAACGGTTGGACAGTTTCGGCTTACGATATAAGTATAGCGGGAAAAAAGAAAGCAGAACAATTGGCGCATAAAGAAAATGTTTTAATAGATTATCGGATTGGCACGTTAGAAACATTGTATTATGCAAAAGAACAATTTGATGCCATTGCTTTAATCTATGCGCATTTTATCAATACCGACAGGATACAACAATTAAAACAATTGAATTATTGTTTACGAACCGGCGGCAGTATCATCTTTGAAGCTTTCAGTAAAAAACATCTTGAATACAAATCGAAGAACGAAAAAGTAGGCGGACCAAATGATATTGATTTACTTTTCTCTATTGATGAAATAAAAAACGCTTTCGCCGATTATCAAATCATTGAATTGAAAGAAGAAGTAATTACATTACATGAAGGGCTTTATCACAATGGCGTTGGCAATGTGATACGATTTGTAGGAAAGAAAAAATAGTGGGATACTAATTACACAATCTTCAATACCAATATGCCAATGCCATAAATCAATGTCATAATGAAAATGCCTTTAGCAGTTTCATCACGATGGGTATTGACATAAAGCGTAAAAAACAGTACATTGGCCAATAAACTCAATGAACCGATTGAAGTAATCATTTTATTATCCTTCATAAAATAACTAAGAAAATCACTGAACGAATAGGAAGGAAACTTAATGAAGTAAACAATTATTAGCCCTAATAGTGGGCCTAATAATCCTAATGCCAATCCGAGGCGCAGGTTATCTTTTTTGAATATCATAGCCAGGTTTTTTCTAATTCAGCCTTTAAAACGTAATTCGTGAGATCAAATTGTACCGGCACTACACTTACATAATTATTGGCCAATGCCCACACATCAGTATCTTTTCCTTTATCAAAATTCACAAACTCGCCGGTGAGCCAATAATAATGACGGCCGTGCGGATCCACTCTGTCAATAAAATCTTCTTCATATTTGGCATAAGCTTGTCGACAAATTTTCATTCCATTTAGTAAATCGACCGGCACAGCAGGCACATTTACGTTCAATACTGTATGCTTAGGTAGTTTAGAACTGAGCATTTTCTGTGTAATCAATCGTGCATATTTTCTGGCACCTTCGAAATCTGCTTCAATGCTAAAGTCCAAAAGCGAAAACCCTACTGAAGGAATACTTTCAATTGCAGCTTCAACAGCAGCAGACATTGTACCGGAATAAATCACATTGATACTGTGATTGGCTCCATGATTGATACCACTCAAACAGATATCAGGCTTTCTTTGCAATACTTTATCCACTGCCAACTTTACACAATCTACCGGAGTGCCGGTACAACTCCAAGTGTCCACATTTTCATTAGAATGTAATTTATGAATCCTTAGTGGCTGACCGATTGTGATGGCATGTCCCATTCCCGATTGAGGCTTATCCGGAGCTACTACTACCACATCACCTAAATCTTTTACCGCCTCCACCAAGTTCTTTATTCCGGGAGAATTTACTCCGTCATCATTCGTAATTAAAATAACAGGTTTCTGTTTTGCAATTACTTTACTGTTTTTCTTAGCACTTTTTTTCTTAACTAATTTCTTTGCCATTTGTTGCAAAAATCATTTTTTTCTAATTAGCAGCCAAATAAAGGGTGCATAGAACGGAAAACCTTTAAAACGGAATCCCACGGTTATAGCTAATATTTCAATGATGTATTTTTTAAAAAATTTGGCAATTCTAAATTTATTAGTAATTTGCGGCTAATTAAATTAGCTTTTTATGTCTATAGCCAATCAAAATATGAAGTATCTCCGCAAGTTGCGTGGATGGACACAGGAAGAATTTGCGCAAAAGCTTAGAATAAAACGTTCTCTATTGGGTGCTTATGAAGAAGAGAGAGCCGATCCTCGAATAGATGTGCTGGAAGTAGTTTGTAATATTTTTAAGTTGACATTAGATGACATTTTAAGAAAAGACCTGAGCGAAACAAAAGGCAGTTATTTAGCCAAGCGCAGAGCAATGAAGCTCGTTGGTGGTCGTACCGACATTCCTTTTGTGCCTGTAAAAGCTGCAGCCGGCTACCTTGCAGGCTACGCCGATCCTGAGTTTATTGATGAACTCAATACATTTACATTACCCATGCTCACCGGTGGTAACTATCGTGCCTTTGAAATCATTGGGGACTCCATGCTACCAACACCAAGTGGCTCTGTAATAGTAGGCGAGAAAGTAAACGATTTGGAGAATTTGAAAAATAATGCAGCATGTATCGTTATTTCAAGAAATGAAGGTATTGTTTATAAAAGAATACAGAAAAACGGACGTCAGAAAAATAAATTGACTTTAGTAAGTGATAATCCTTCTTATCATCCTTATACCGTAAATGCTGAAGAAGTAGTAGAAATGTGGGAGGCCCAAATGATTATTTCTAAAGCCAGCACACAACAAAGTTGGGATATGGGGAAACTCGCATCCGTAGTAAACGACCTTCAAGAGCAGGTGGTTTCTTTAAAAAAGAAGATGAACTGAGCGTAGCTTTACGCAGTAAAAAAGATTTCAAATTTCTGATTTCTACTTTAGCCTATGTCAGTCAAATTTCTTTATTTTTGCCCACCGCAAAAAGCAGCATGACCATTAAACTATACCCCCTACTCATACTTTTACTGGCAGGATTATCATCCTATGCACAGCAAAGAGTATTTCAGCCAACGAAAGTAACTACTGCTCCCAAAATAGATGGAGAACTAAATGATCCGGTTTGGGCAGAAGCACCTGCTTTAAATAATTTTGTTCAAAATTTTCCATATTTTGGTCAGCCTGCTTCTCAAAAAACAGATGTAAAAATCATCTATGATAATTCAGCAATTTATATTGGCGCTTATCTGTATGACGATCCAAAACTAATGCGTAAGCAAGTAACCGCTCGTGATGGCGAAGCGCAAACCGATGTTGATTATTTCTCAGTATTTTTTGACACATACAATGATCATCAAAACGGATACGAATTCTTAGTGACTACTGCTAATGTACAAACAGATGCACGACTAAGCCCCAACTCCGGAAGCCCTTTTGGCGGATATGGTGATAAAACTTGGGATGCCGTTTGGGAAAGTAAAATAAGTATGAAACCTGATGGCTGGGTGGTAGAAATGAAAATACCTTACAGTGCATTGCGGTTTGCAAAAAAAGATATTCAAGATTGGGGCATTCAATTACAACGTTTTTTTCGCCGTAATAATGAAACAAGTTTTTGGAACCCTGTTGATCCAAAAGAAAATGGATTTGTCAATCAGTTTGGATTGATGAAAGGTTTGACTAAAATTAACCCACCCCTTCGTCTTAGCTTTTCCCCTTATGTAACTACCGGCTATCGTAGCACACCACATAGCAGCGGCTATACAAAAGAATGGCTACGCAATGGTGGAATGGATATAAAATGGGGCATCAATGAAAGCTTTACAGTAGATGCTACACTCATCCCCGACTTTGGTCAGGTAGTATCGGATGATCAAGTGAATAATCTTACGCCTTATGAAGTAAAGTTTACAGAGAATAGACCATTCTTCACAGAAGGTACAGAGTTGTTTAATAAAGCCGGCCTTTTTTATTCAAGACGTGTGGGTGCTACGCCTTCAGGATATTTTAATGTATCCAACTTTGTAGCCTCCAATCCTAATTGGGAGATTGTGAAGAATCCATCTGTAACACAGTTAATCAATGCAACAAAGTTCTCCGGAAGAACTAAAAAGAAATTGGGCATTGGCATTTTCAATGCAGTAGCGGCACCAATGGATGCTATTATTAGAAATAAAATAACCGGTAAAGATTCATCTATCCGCACATCACTGTTAACCAATTACAATATTATTGTATTGGATCAGGCGCTTAGAGGGAGATCATTCGTAACATTTACCAATACCAGCGTATTGCGCAATAGCACCGGCAGAGATGCTAATGTCAGTGCTTTTGATGTGGCACTTTACGACAAGAAAAACTTACACGCTTTTAAAAGTACTGCTCGCTACAGCAAGATTTGGGGTATTTCACCAAGTGATGGATTCAATACTACCTTGACTTATGGTAAAGTAAGCGGCTACTGGCAATACAATTTGTCCAGCGATGTAAAATCAAAAAAATACAATCCCAACGATTTAGGTATTTTATTTACCAACAACCAAATAACCTATAAAGGAAGTATTTCATATAGTCAACCTGAACCAATAGGTATTTTCAATACATTCAATTACAGTTTGAGCCCGCGCTTGATTTATATGTACAAGCCCTATGCTTATAATAAATTTGATGTAACAGGTTCTGCATTTTGGTTTTTCAAAAATTTCTGGGATGTCAATATAAATGTAAATGTTACACCAGGCTGGGAAAATAATTATTTTGAATTAAGAACAGGTGACCAATACCTCCGCTATCCTTCAAACACTGTTTTTATGGTAGAAGGAAGCTCCGACAGTCGTAAAAAATTCTTCTTTAACTACTCAGGCGTTTATGCTATAGCGCCAAAATTTGATAACAAAGCTGTTGCATGGGGACTCGGCACTCGCTATCGCTTTAATAATAAATTTAGCCTGGAATTACAAACCAATAGTTCTTACGAGAAAAACCAATTAGGCTTTGCATTTATTAGAGAGTCTAATGGCGATCCGATCGTGGGCTTTAGAGATAATAAAGATTTTACTTCTGTACTTTCCGGCACCTACAATTTTACATCACGAATGAACTTGACACTTCGTGCAAGACACTACTGGAATAAAGTAAATTACCTGAGCCTGCATGATGTGGACAACAATGGCAATCTATTATCCCGCCCTTTTATTTCGGGAATGGATGAGAATGTAAATATTTTCAATGTAGATGGATTCTTTACATGGGATTTTCGTTTGGGCAGTAGGTTGATAATAGGCTATAAAGACTGGCTGGGTGGTGAGGAAATGGCTTCCATATCCGGCAGCAATACCTACTTCAAAAATCTGAATGAGATTTTCAAATTAAATCATGGTAATGAAATTACCGTAAGGTTTATTTATTTCTTAGACTATAATCAATTGCGCCGCAAGCATTAATCTTTCAGATAGATATCTAATCCATCTGTAACATAAACTAGCTCTCCTTCCAAAGGCTTTACTTGATATTGACAATTAAATTTTCCGAATGAAGGAAGCAAACACTGATGCTGAGCTATATAAAAGCATGGCAGCCTCAAAGCTTTATTGCCACTGCCACTGATACGAATACAAGGCCGTAAATGTCCTGAAAAAATAAAATCAGCTCCTTTCACTTCATCTGCAGGATTGTCTGAAGCAAGCAAATGCCTGAAGCAAAATCCATTCAACATCCATTGCTTTTGATGAATGGTCAAGTTTACTTCAAGCAGCCATGAATCTTTTGCAATAGGTTGATATCCGCGAACGTAATCAATACGAAAAAGAGGAAAATCTTTACGCCATTTTTTGAATACAGATAATTCTTTATTAAAAGGACTCTGCGAAAATTCTCCTATGATAATTATGCGGTTGGCTTTAAAATGAAAGAGGTTTTTTAATAACCTTTCAAAATTAGTATGAGGTAAAATGCCCGTATGAGATGCGCTTTCTTTACCCAGATGCATATCTGCAATGATTAAAGCTTTTTGCTCTTCCCAAAAAACACATCTATCAGGAGAAAACCAAAATTTTTGGCCTTGAATGGTATAAGCAACAGGCTGTCGCATTGATAGAGCAAATATAATACGAAGCAAAGTAAGATACATGAAGGATGCTGTTAACCATTATGAACTCGAGATATTTTCACAAGGTTCACTATTTTTCATTATACGCTCCGTGCTACCTCTGTGCTCTTAGTAGTAAAATTTTTTTTCGCATAAGGTGTAATAGGGATTAAAAATAAAAACCGAAAATTGTTGGCCACAAAGTGTACAAAGAATTATTATAGCACGATTATTCGTATGGTCATACATTGTACGTACATAGTTGTGAAAAATTTTTATGAACACAAGAGCAATTCAGAAAACTCGAAAATCGGTAATACTCATGGACAACAAAGAATTATAATGTACGTATTATCAAAATTGCGTTATCAAAAATCAAAATTCAGTATTTTTAATGCCTGTCTTCTCCGCCAAAGCCTACACCATACACCGGAAGTTTTTCGGCGAGGGATAAAAGATAAAACAAATCAGTATTATCAAAACCTTGATGTAAATCGTTTTTATTTTCAACTTGTTGATTCCCGTTTATTAAATGCTCATTGAGATATGCTGTATATAGTTTATTACTAATCGTGGATTGCTTTTTATCATTATTGTAAGATTCAATAACTGCTTCATTCTTTTGAACAATGTTTGACATACCGGTTGTTTTAGATAATGAGTTAATATGAAACCGGTTTTCGTAGTAAAATGGATTTATGAAAAATCTGCATGGCTTAATAAGGCATTGCAGAGGTGCAGCTTTTCAATAGAAAATGGATTATAACGATTGAGCCATAAAAATAATACGTAGTATTGATATATACAAGTGATGAGTATATTTACTATGTTGATAACTAAGGAATAAGCGTGAGTTATGAATGCTCGTTCTTCCTGATGGGTGATGAATATGATTATTCTTTTTTGTCAAATATTTTTTCCAGCATCAGCATTTTACCATCTACAGTAAGTCCTTCTAATACTACTTTGAATTGCTTTGACCGATCGTTGTTGTAAAAGGGGATAGTAATAATACTATTGATTCCTCTTACCTGAATGTCCGGCTTCCATAATAGTGTAATACGATTATCGACATTCAAATCTGTTTGCTGATTCACTTTATAATCCGGAGCATAAAACTCTTTAATTACAGAATATCCTTGATATCTTATTCTGTCTTTTGTTGTAATTGAATTGAGTGCATCTTCCCCCTTCTTGGTATAAATAGCTAGAACACCTCCTGCCCCATTTCCCTCGGCACCTACAAAATTGGAAAACACTTTTACCATTGCAATATCATTGGCTGGAATAGCAGAAATAAAACTGACATCCGTCTGCACTTCATCTAAATAAAGAATCATGGGTATTAATCCCATAGAACTTGTTGTGGCCGCTTGTCGGTAATGTATTGAATATTCAGGGCCGTCGTTGGAAATATTTAAACCAGGAACTCTACCCTGCAAATAATCAAAAATATTTGATTGAAAAATAGGTTCATCTGTATGTACCAAATCTATGGTACGTTCTGCAAAACCACTGAACATACCTTTTGAATATTTTTCATCCAATAATTCTTCGGCCGATTTCTTTTTAACTTTCACAGTAACATTGTTCAACATGATTCCTTTGGCTTTATTGATAGCAT
This sequence comes from Bacteroidota bacterium, assembly GCA_018268055.1. GTDB lineage: Bacteria > Bacteroidota > Bacteroidia > Chitinophagales > Chitinophagaceae > JJ008. The sequence goes on along the minus strand of JAFDXF010000089.1, from coordinate 152,082 downwards.
CCAAATCATCTTCTAATTTGATTTTGCTTTCGGTAGAAGGCTGCCATCCGATTGCCTTAAGTTCTTGGCTAAATTTTGGTAAAGAAAAATTTCGAGTTAATGTATCGGCTGAAAGTTTGACTTCCAACTTACTGCTTTTCTTCCCTCTTATATCTTTAAAAGACATAAGTGCATTGCCAAAAAACATAAGAGAATCTAATTGGAAATTTCCCTGTGCATCAGTAAGTCCCATTCGCATACTCTTGTTATGATCCTGTGTATTGATAAAAACAAGAAATGGTTTTGACACAAACATCTTTTTCAAATACATAATATTCACCTTTCCTGCTACTCTAATGTAGCCCGGATCGTTAATAGCAGGCAAGGCGGATATTCCTTTAGATAATTCCGTCCATTTGAATCTTCTCCAACCATTCGTCATCATTACAAGATCTAAATTGGCTTGTGTTGAATCATCATCATTCAAAAAGTAGTATGCGGGATTATGTATATATCCATGCAAATCGGAAGTAAGCAATAATGAAGAGTAAATATTTTCAGACCTGGGAGCATAATTGCCATAAGCCGGATCGACTACAGACATCGAGAACGAGCCAACAACTGTATCTTTAAATGCCACTCGTAAAACATTTCTACTTCGTTCTTTAAAAGAGAGTGTATCCGGCTCTATATCGGCTTTGATTTTATATTCTCCGTTATTGACAAAGCATAAACGCTCGGCTAATGGTATATTGTCTTTATTAAACACAGTAACCTGCAATATACCTGATGCTAAATGCGACACATCGAGTGGCCCGTTTATCACAGTTTTATTCTGCTCGGTAGAAAAATTATTTTTAAAAACAATATGATTTTGCATTTGTCCAACTATATACGCTGCCCGACGTATTTCTTGATTGGACCGTTGTTCTATTTCATAAAACTTATTCTTCCCTGATTGTAATATTCTTAATACAACGCCTTCATCTGCAACAGAAGGCAAAGGAAATTCTTTTGCTCGAGCATCGTCTTTTATTATTGCATAATATTTTACTCCGGATATCGGTGTTATGTCAAACATTCCCATTCCATCATGCACAGATGCGAATTCAGCTACTATTTCATCCTTATCATTCTTTACCAATCCATTTATTGCAATCGGTTTTCCTTCTTCATCTGTAGCCTTAAAGGCAATAGTATTCATTATACCATTCACAAAATTTCCACTTTCGGGAAAAAACTCAATTCGTGAAAAGTCAGTGATCTTTTTAAATGTTTGTGTTTTTGTGTTTTTGCCAAGTACAAAAATGTTTTTTTGAAAAATATAAGCAGAGTCTTGACCGGGTGCACCATTGAGCATAGTAGGCGAATAGGCACGTATTAAATAATTATCTGTACTTAAAGAATCATTTAATTCGAACTGTCCAAATGTTCTACCATCTAAAATGGGTAAAACTTTTCGGTCTATCAAGAAGCCTTTATTATTGAGCAGCTCTACATACAATGTAGTACTGATAGTATCCGGTTGGTAGTCGGCATATAAATATGCTTTGAACCAAGCCGTTTCTCCTGCCAGATAGTTATCTCTATCTAAATGTAGCCATACTTTTTCTATTGAATTTTTTTCAGCCCATTGACGAAGTAGCTGATCCGGCTGCTGCGCAAAACAAAAAGAAATGGGAATAAGAACAGACAGGAAAATCAAAACGCTTTTTCTCATTTTATATATTATATCTATAAAGCTAACAAAGTTAAACGGAAGACAATATTCGGTTTTCATTTCATTAACAAACTTATCCTTTTATTGTTCATTTTACGATTGATTGGATATAATTATAAACAGACCTTCTATCAGTGCTCTATACCTTTAGACATTTTCAATAAAAACAGGGCTAAAATGTTTAAGGGTTATTGTATTTTTGATATGAGTTACCAGTCAAAAATTTTTGAAAAATGAAGAAATTATCATTATTCGTCTTGCTCGCACTATGTTTTAATTTTATTAATGCTCAAAGCACAACCGATACTACGCAAAAAATTATTGCCGGAAGAGAAAACAGTATAAAGCAAGAGCAAAAGCCTTATGTAATTCTTATCTCTGCCGATGGCTTCAGGTATGATTATGCAGAGAAATATGGTGCTACCAATTTATTGAACCTTGCCAATAGTGGTGTGCGAGCTGAGTCTATGATACCTTCTTATCCTTCGCTTACCTTTCCCAATCACTATACATTGGTAACCGGTTTGTATCCTGCACATCATGGATTGGTGAACAATAGTTTTTATGATAGAGAGAAAAAAACATTTTATGGTATGCGTAAAGCATCTGTGGTAAAAGACGGAAGTTGGTATGGTGGTACACCTATTTGGGTACTGGCCGAACAGCATAAAATGCTTTCTGCAAGTTTTTATTGGGTAGGCTCGGAAGCAGATGTAAAAGGAGTATTACCTACATATTACTATACTTACAATGAAGCCATCCCTATTGACAGGCGTATTCAAATTGTAAAAGATTGGTTGCAACTTCCTGAAGATCGCAGACCGCACCTAATTACATTTTATTTTCCTGAAGTAGATCATAACGGACATGAGTTTGGCCCCGATGCTCCCGAAACACAACAGTCTGTACGCTGGCTCGATTCCAGTATTCAAAAATTAGTGAATACAGTAAACAGCACAGGGCTTCCAGTGAATTTTATTTTTGTTTCCGATCATGGAATGACAACTGTAGATGTAGATCATCCGGTAATCGTTCCCAATAATATTGATACAACTAAATTTCTTGTTTCGTTTGGCGCTGAAATAACATCACTCTATGCTAAAAACAAAGCCGACATTCCGAATGCGTACCAAGCATTGAAACTACAGGAAAACGGTTTTAAAGTTTATCTGAGAGACAGCATACCCGATAGTTTACATTACAAAACATCCGATGATGTGATGAACCGTATTGGAGATATATTATTAGTAGCAGATTGGCCACGAGGCTTTGGTACACCCGGAAGAAAAATGAAATCGGGGGCACATGGCTACAATCCTTATACCGTTAAAGATATGCACGCCACATTCTATGCTTGGGGGCCTGCATTCAAAAAACATATTACTATACCGTCTTTTCAAAACGTAAATGTGTATCCGATAGTAGCAGATATTTTAAAACTAAAATATGATTTTAAAATTGACGGAACACAAGAAGTAGCAAAAGAGATTTTAAAGAAAATGAAGAAAAAAAAGTTCAAGAAAAAGAGAAATAAATTGAAAATCGAATAATTCTGTATTATTTTATCTTTTCTTTAAGTATAAATTAAATACTTTTTTATCTATAACTAACTGATAATCATTAACCTATAAGTACTAAGTATTTTTACGATTGAAAGTAAATAAATAAGGCTTATTTTTAGCATAATAAACGTAGATTTGATTCGTTGAAAAAACTTTTATTCATACTAATGCTTCTTGTATTTCTGGCACCTCAACTGCAGGCACAGACTACACGAAATATTCCAACAACTGAGGGAACGGATAAATTTGTAAAACTCTACCCCAATCCTGCTACTTCATACATCACATTTGAATTGCAAAAGAATGATAAGGGATTAACTGTACAAGTTTACAATTTCATCGGTCGAAAAATGACTGAAGCAAGAATATCACAACAGAAAACTACTCTTGATTTATCGGATTATAATCGCGGGTTATATATGTATCACCTCGTAGATGCTTACGGAAGAGTAGTAGAGTCAGGAAAGTTTCAAGTTTCAAAATAATTCCATTCACTTTTAATATTATTGCACCTGCACAATCAAGAATTTAAGATAGTGTGTGTTTTCCATTCCGCGAATTATTGGGTGGTCTGCTGATTGAGTTTGAAAAACTACTTGTCTTAATTTTCTTCGAGCGTCTTTGGCAGCCATATCAATTATTTGTAAAAACAAATCTGCATTTACAAGATTGGTACAGGAAGATGTAACTAAAAACCCTCCTGGTTTTACCAACTTCATTCCACGTAAATTAATTTCTTTATAACCTGTAATAGCTTTCTGAATGGTTTCTCTACTCTTGGTAAAAGCAGGTGGATCTAACATTACAACATCATACTTTTTTCCTTCTTTGCCCCATTGCTTCAACACATCAAATGCATTAGCGGTTTCAAATCGACAAATGTTTTCAAGACCATTGATACGTGCATTCTCATTTGCCTGCTTCACAGCATTTTCAGAAATGTCTAATCCCAAAACAGATTTTGCACCATAATAACCTGCATGAATTTCAAAAGTTCCTGTGTAGGTAAAAGCACCTAATACTTCAGCGTCTTTCACAATATGCTGAATGGCTCTGCGATTATCCTGTTGGTCTAAAAAGTAACCGGTCTTTTGTCCATTTTCTAAATCAACTAAAAATTTTAATCCATTTTCGTTGATGATAATCTTAGTATCAAACTCGTTTGACAAAAAGCCTTTTTGTTGTGGTAACCCTTCTAATTCTCTTACAGGAACATCATTTCGTTCATAGATACCTTTGGGTTTAAATCTTGTATTTATTGCTTTAACCAAAGCAGGCTTCCAAACATCCATACCCAAAGCAAGTGTTTGAATGACAAAATAATCATTAAACTTATCAATGATTAATTGGGGCAATGAATCTGCTTCTCCAAAAACCAATCTACAGTTTTCAGTATAGCCTAATTGTTGCCGATATTCCCAACATTCGGTAAGTTTTTTTAAAAAGAATGCTTCATTTATTTCATCAGTCTTACTTCTTGTCAGCAATCGCACTATTATCTGCGACTGAGGATTGATATAACCTTTTCCAATAAATTTTTGATCGTGACTAAACACTTCAACAATATCTCCACCTTTGAAATCTCCTTCTGTTTTGTCCACTTCGTTATTAAAAATCCAGGGGTGCCCATTTGCAACACGAGGAGAAATTTTTCTTTTTAAATAAACCTTTACCATGGCCGAAAGGTACAAGAAACTGCTGATTTACAAGCGATACTGTCAGTTTACTCCTCTGAAAAAGGCCATTTTGTCCCAATTTTGTAATTGGCAGTATTCTTGACAAACGTACCTTTGCCGGCCTTTCTGAAAGAAAGTCAGGCTATTATCTTTTTTATATCTAATAGCATACGCTTTAAATAACAAAGAAATGAAACACACAAAAAACAATGCTGATGAAAACGTTGAGATGAACATCAACGCAGATGAAGCAGTGAGTGGCAGCATCCATTTGAATGACCCTGTAGCTGAAGAGTCTGAAATGGAACAACTCAAAACAGAATTAGATGAATCGAAAGATAAATATCTGCGATTGATGGCCGAGTTTGAAAACTTCAAACGCAGAAATGCAAAAGAAAGAGTAGAATTAATTCAAACGGCAGGTCGTGATGTAATTACAGATATGCTGGATATTTTGGATGATTGCGATCGTGCTCAGAAGCAAATACAAAATAATAAAAATGCAGCACCGGAAATAAAAGGTGTTTTACTTGTTTTTAATAAACTTAAAAATACATTACAAGCAAGAGGATTAAAAGAAATGGAAAGTATCCATGCAGATTTTAACCCCGATTTGCACGAAGCCATTACAGAAATTCCTGCACCAACAGAAGAGCTAAAAGGCAAAGTGGTGGATGAAATTCTGAAAGGATATTATTTGAATGATAAAATTATTCGTCACGCTAAAGTTGTAGTAGGCAAATAAGTATTGCATCACCAATTAATTGCACGAACAAAATGTCTAAAAGAGATTATTACGAAATATTAGGTGTAAGTAAAACTTCCAATGCGGATGAAATAAAAAAAGCTTATCGCAAAGTAGCGATGCAATATCATCCTGATCGTAATCCGGGAGATAAAGCTGCTGAAGAAAAATTTAAAGAAGCTGCTGAAGCTTATGAAATATTAAGTGATGCGGATAAAAGAGCGCAATACGATCGTTACGGTCACGCCGGTGTGAGTGGTAATGGCCGTGGAGGTTTTGGTGGCGGCGGAATGAATATGGAAGACATCTTTAGCCAGTTTGGCGATGTGTTTGGTGAAGATTTTTTTGGAAATATTTTTGGAGGCGGACAAAAAAGAGGTGGTGGTGGTGGTCAACGCAGTCGTGGTGTTCGAGGCAGCAATCTCAGAGTAAGAATTAAATTGACTTATGAAGAAATCGCAAAAGGTGTTACTAAAAATATTAAAGTAAAAAAATACGTTGGTTGCAGTACTTGTAATGGCAGTGGTGCAAAAGATAAAGGCAGCATTCAAACCTGTGGCACCTGTGGTGGCAGTGGTCAAGTACGAAGAGTGCAAAATACATTCTTGGGCCAAATGCAAACGGTAACTACCTGCCCTACTTGTAATGGCGAAGGAACAACGGTTACAGCTAAATGTACTGCGTGCAAGGGAGACGGTAGAGTGTATCATGAAGAAACAGTAAGTATAGACATTCCGGCAGGTGTACAAGAAGGAATGCAGATGAGTGTAAGTGGTAGAGGGAATGCGGGAGAAAGAGGTGGGTCCGCAGGAGATTTGATTGTACTCATAGAAGAAGAGCAGCATAAAGAATTGCATCGTGATGGTGTAAACGTAGCATACGATTTACATATTTCTTTTTCAGATGCGGTATTTGGAGTACAAGTGGAAGTACCGACTATTGACGGTAAAGCAAAAATAAAAATACCGGCAGGCACACAAAGTGGTAAAATATTGCGATTGAAAGGAAAAGGTTTTCCAGCTGTCAACTCTTATGAAAAAGGCGATCAATTGATTCACATAAATATCTGGACTCCTCAACATGTAAGCAATGAAGAGAAAGCAATGTTGGAAAAATTAAGTCAGTCACAAAACTTTAAACCGCAGCCCGATAAAGCTGATAAAGGTTTTTTTAGCAGGATACGTGAGATGTTTTCCTGAATAAAACATTGGCTGTTTAATAAAAATTAAACCAAGAAGAAGGCTTTTGAGCAATGTATATCATTGCTGAGCTATACTTATACACTGTACAACTCATCATCTTTCAAAAATGTTTTTATTACAACAAAAAAAAATGTAATAACATTTCTTTAATTCCATATTGTATCATTGGTATATGTTTTGCTAATTAATCAAACTAAAATAAATAAATCAACAATTATGAAGAAGACAATCACAGTATTTGCACTACTACTTTCTGTAAGCATACTAAAAACACAAGCTCAAAAAAAGAGTGACATCAACTTTGGAATAAGAGCAGGTGCAAATTTTTCAAATGTAATTAAGGATGGTGACAAAAATTTCAGTACAGCTTTCAAGCCGGGTTTTAATGCAGCATTTTTTTTAGAAATACCGGTTATCAAAGAATTTAGTGTTCAACCGGAACTACAATATGCCCAAAAGGGTTATAAAGCTACGGGTACGGTTTTAGGCAGTCCTTATGAATACAGAGTCACTACTAGTTTTATTGAAATTCCGATAGTGGCAAAATTTAAAACATCCAAGCAGTTTTCAATAGTAGCAGGGCCTCAATATTCTTTTCTAACTGCTACCAATACAAAATTCATAACATCTAATTCAACTTTGGAAAACAATGTGAAAAATGACAATGACAATCTCAAAAAGAATTTATTGGGTGGATTAGTAGGTGTAGAGATTAATACCGGAAATTCTGTGGTGAACTTTAGATACAGCCTTGATCTTCAAAGCAACAATGGCGATGGTACTAGTAGTACACCAAAATACAAAAACCAAGTTTTGGGTCTAAGTATCGGTTTCAAGTTTTAGATATAAATCAATTTTTAATGGCAAGATGCGATAAAAATATTTGCATCTTGCCTATTTTATTTCGCATCTACAATAATTGTAGTAAATACAATTACTCAGTTCCGTTTCTTTTCTTTTTCACTTTTGAATAAAGTTTTTTTGCATCCTGAACAAGAGCAATAAATTCTTTTTGTATTAAATCGTTACTATTAGAAGCAGCTTCACCAATTTTGATTATATCCTCAAAGCTGGTATTCTTTATAAAAGTTGAATTTCGAAGTAAGGCGCCAAACATGGAAATAGAAGTTGAAAAGCGATAGCATTTATCCAAGCGCTCAAATGGAGTAAATTGGAAATAACCTGTTTTTACAAAAGTGTTTTCTTTTAATTGGCCGGGCAATTGATAAGTCAATTTAATTTCAACAAACTTTCCATTGGTATAGCTATCTCTTATTGCTCCTTTATTTAGTTCTGTAGGAATGATTTCAAACATGGCCATCATTGAATGTCCAGAACCTATTTCCCCTCCTTCTACTGTTGCCAATGTATCTTTTAAAACGCCTACTTTGTTATCAAAGCCTATCAATCTGTACTCTTTTACATATTCGGGATTGAACACGACATTCATTACTACATCATCGGCTACCGAATAAAGCATTTGCGTAAATTCCTTCAGCAATACTTTTTCTGCTTCTTTAAAATTATCGAGATAGGCAAAATTGCCATTGCCTTTTTCTGCCAGTGTTTGAATTTTTGAATCTTTATAATTACCCATTCCCACACCAAGGCAAGTAAGATAAATTCCACTTTCTCTTTCTCGTGATATCAAAGAATCCAATTCCGATTCTGTTTTCAATCCCACATTGAAATCTCCGTCCGTTGCCAGAATTACCCGATTATTTCCATTTTTAATAAAATGTTTTTTGGCAACATTATAGGCTAATTTTATTCCAGACTCGCCGGGTGTGAAACCTCCGGGCTCTAACTCATCTATTACTTTTATAATTTTTTCTTTATCATTTCCGCTTGCAGCACTCAGCATTACACCTGATATGCCACCATAAACAACAACAGACACAGTATCTTTCTCACGAAGATTATTTACCAATAAACGAAATGCCGATTTCAAAAGCGGCAATCGATTGGGCATATCCATTGAACCTGAAATATCAATTAGAAAAACAAGATTGCTTGGCGGTAATGAATCTAAATTTAATTTCCGTGCCGATAAATCTATGAAGAAAAGCTGGCTCTCATTATTCCAAGGGCAGCCACCCAGTTTTGTTTGTATTTTAAAATCTTGCCCTGCGTCCGGTTCTTCATAATTCAAGTTGAAGTAATTCAGCATCTCTTCTATTCTTACTGCATCGGGCGGCACATAAGATTTCATTGAGATAAAGCGCCGGATATTGCTATATGATGCACGATCCACATTGGGAGAAAGGCCAGTGCTTGGAAATTTTTTTGCATTGACGAAGTGATTTTCCAAAAGGCTTGCATAAGTTTCATCTCCTGTAAACCAATCTTTCTGGTCTTCACGACCTAAATCTTTTGTCAGTGAAGAAAGTTTATCTCTTCTGGAGCTTGCGGGAGTTCGTTTGAGTTTGACACTAGTATAATTATCAGCATTGACGGCAATTTTTTGTTTTACATATCCATCCATGGAATAGATAAATGTATCCTGTTTAATATTGGATAAAATGCCATAATTGCCTGATGAACCTGTTTTGAATAAATAACCTGTGCTTTGTTGCACAATAGATGCATAAGGTATCATTTTATCCGATTCGTCTTTTACTTCTCCTCGGTAATAAAATTGCTGGGCATACACAATGCTGTGTAACGAAATAAAAAATAATATGGAACAAATGGCCTTCAAGTAGATTTCAATAACACGATAAAATACATAAAAATCGCTAAACCGGCCAATGATTTTTACACAAGCTGGTAAATCTCTTTCAAATTGCGACCTAATCCGTCATAATCTAACCCATACCCAACCACAAATTTTTTGGGGATTTCAAAGCCTACGTAATCCAACTCCAGAGGAAATTCTGTTGCCTCCGGTTTATGAAGTAGTGTTGCAATTTTTAAAGATTTCGGTTGTTGGTGCTGTAGTTTGGGTAAAAAATTATGCAATGTTCTACCGGTATCAACAATATCTTCTACAATGATGATATCTTTTCCAAAAATATCTTCTTCCAGTCCTATTGAAGTTACCACTTTGCCGGTAGATTTCATACCGTCATAAGAAGCTAATTTTATAAAGCACAATTCTGCTTCTATCGACAATTGTTTAAATAAATCTGCAGCAAACATAAAAGACCCGTTAAGTATTGCGATGAATAAAGGTCTTTTACCTTCATAATCTTTATTGATAGCAACTGAAAGTTCTTTTACTCGCTTTAATATAGTTTCTTCGGATAGATATGTATCAAATTTTTTATCGTAAATAGTGACCATAGTTATACAAAATTATTTTATTAAATTTTTACTCTTATGAGAATCATTCATCCCGGAGAAACTGTTTTTTGTCAATAATTTAGGAGCTGAAGTTACTTTATCCTGCAATGAAAGGCGCTCACCTGGGGCAGGTTGCATATCTATTGTCAGCAAGTTAAATTCCAATAAATTTTTCAATCGTATGGCTTCTATTTGAGCAATATCATGCAATGACTCTCCGGCTTGTACGATATGAAATTGCTGACTACCTTTTACTTTTTTCTTTTGTAAATAAATCAAACAATCCTGCTCTATCTCTTCAGCTTCTTTCATATCATTCATCTCAAATATTTTGGCAAGATCAACATTGTACTGTTGTGCAATTGACAAATAAGAAGTACCTGACCTAGCATAAATTACTTTTGTATCATTGATTTTAAATTCACCGGAAGGATAAAGTGGTTGACTCACCGTTTTCTTCGATTCGTTTTTAGAAATAGAGGATATGCTTTTGGGTAATTCCATTGCAGCGGCAGGAATTGTAGCTTCCTCTGCTTTCACTTCTACAGGTGCATTACCTTTTAAAGCGATAAGCGTATAATCCTGTAATTGATAATCTTCAATCAACTTAATAAGCATTGGTGCATATTTTGGATTTGTAGCATAGCCTGCTTGTTTCAATCCATTGGCCCATCCAGCATAGTCAGTAGGTTCTAATTGGAAAAGGAATGCATAACGCTGACCGGACTTTAAAAAATCTGAGTGATCTTTATAAGATTCTATTGCGGAAGAGTATTTTCTAAAACATTCATTTTTGGCATCATCATCATGTTTCAATGATTCGCCGGTCCAGTTTGATTTACATTTTATACCAAAATGATTATTGGCAAGTGTGGCCAGTCGCCCCTGCCCTACACCTGATTCGTGTATGCCTTGCGCAAGTGTTATGGCTGCAGGTACGCCTGTACGCTGCATTTCCTGAATAGCAATATCCTTGTATTGGTTGATATAATTCTTAACAGCCTCTGCTTGCTGTGCACCTGCACCAACAGATAACAATAAAAAAGTAATAACAAAAACTTGTTTGATTTTTTGCATAAGATATACTTTACAGCTTTCTAATAAGGTACAGTCCATCACGAATTGTCAACATAACCTTCTCCACATCAGCTCTTTCGTTCACAAATTTATTAAAAGCTTCGATTCCTTTAGCACTTTTTCCTTTAACAGGTTGCTCCAGCACCTGCCCATGAAAAAATACATTATCTGCTAAAATAAAACCATTTTGCCGTAATCGGGGGAAAACAAGGTTAAAATATTCAATGTATGCGGGCTTATCCGCATCAATAAACACCAAATCCCATATTTCATTTAGTTCGGGAATGATTGTAGTAGCATTACCCGTATGTGAAATAATTTTTGCTGCATAAGAAGATCGGTCAAAGTATGAACGGGATAATTTTACATCATCTTCTCTAATATCAATTGTATGAAGCAATCCATCTTCTGAAAGCCCTTTTGCCAAACATAAAGCACTATAACCTGTAAAAGTTCCAATCTCCAAAATTCTTCTTGGCTTAATCATGCAACTTAGTATTTCCAATACTTTGCCTTGTAAATGCCCACTCAGCATTTGTGGTTCTGCATGCTGTTTCAAAGTGTAATCAGCAATTTCTTTTAGTAAATTATCTTCCGCAGTAGTATGTGCAGTTGCATACTGTTGTATTGCAGGATTTATTAGTTCCACCTATATCTTTTTTGCAAAGGTAAAGTCACAGGGAACATTACACAACAATTTGTATTGATACTTCTTTAAAGAATAAACAAATCAACCAATGTTGAATTCTTTTATTTTTCCAAAACCGATAACTCGGGCTTTTCTGCATGTTGGGCTTGAGAAGATATAAACCATAATCCTACAAATGTGATGATGCCATTGATTAGAATTAATTCATTGCCAATAGCATAACCATTGAAAAAAGTTTGAGAAATATTTTCCAACCCAAGGCTGATGTGCAATTTCTTTTCATACCATGCATGATTGCTGAGCATGTCTAAAGTCAATGTAACTAATGGTGCAATAATACATACAACCCAAACTAAAGAGTCATTTAATTTTCGTTTTGTCAAAATTCCAAATGCAAATAAACCAAGTAGTGGCCCATAAGTAACTCCGGCAAACTTTAAAATGAAATCAATGATTGCTTTGTCATTCATCCATTTAAAAATCATTACCATGATAAGAAATACAACAGCGAAAGTAAAATGCACTTTCAATCTTGTAGCTTTCTTTTCTTTCTCAGTGCCTGCTTTTTTATTCAATCCAAGTATATCGATACAGAAACAGGAGGTCAATGAAGTGATTGCTCCATCCACACTTGGGAATAAAGCAGAGATAAGCGCTATCGTAAAAATTATAGCAACAGCAGAGCTAAATTGGCCACTTAATGCGATAGTCGGAAATAAATCATCCGCAGGTACATTCGTGCCATTTTGTGCTGCATACAAGTAAAGCACACCTCCCAACACTAAAAACAAAAAGTTTACAATTAATAAAACAATTGAAAATGCCATAATGTTTTTCTGAGAGTCCTTTAACGTTTTTACGCTGATGTTTTTTTGCATCATTTCCTGATCTAAGCCGGTCATAGCAATTGCAATGAACATACCTCCCAAAATATGCTTCAGTGCAAATGACCCCGACTTGATATTGGTATTGATAATGCTAGTATAACCTTTTGCACTCATCATTTCCCAGGCACCTCCAAAATCGGTTCCTAATGCTTTAATAATTACGATGACAAATACGACTAAACCCACTAACATACCGGTAGTCTGTAACGTGTCGGTATAAACAATTGTTTTTACACCGCCCTCGAAAGTGTATAATAATATGAGTGTAAGAATGATCAAAGTAGTAACCCAAAATGGAATGTACATACCTTCTAACCTATCAAAAACAAATAATTGCAGCACACTGATTACTAAATATAATCTTGCGGTAGCACCCACCACTCTTGATAAAATAAAAAAGAAAGCACCTGCCTTATGTGCATTGATACCAAATCTTTTTTCTAAATAAGTATAAATACTGGTAAGATTCATTTTGTAATAAAGCGGTAACAATACAAATGCAATAACTGCATAACCAAACAGATAGCCGATAACGACTTGGAAATAATAAAAGTTTTGTGACCCCACAGTACCCGGCACACTTACAAAAGTTACACCACTCAGCGAAGTTCCAATCATACCGAATGCTACCAACATCCAATTGCTGTTTCTGTTTCCAATGAAAAAAGATTCATTATTGGAGTTTCTGGAAGTGTACCATGCAACGCCTAACAATAAAACAAAATAACCTGCGATGATAGATAGCAATAAAGTGGCATTCATAACTTTAATTAGTTGGTTTAAGAGAGGTCAAGATAAAGAAATTTACTTTCCTTTGCAGTATTAAATTTTTTAAACGGTGATTAAATCAATTGCAGTTTTTTGCGGCTCAAAAACAGGCGTGAATCCATTATTTATAGAACACACAAAGCAGTTAGGCGTAATCTTAGCAAAAAATAAAATCACTTTGATTTATGGAGGTGGCAATGTTGGTATTATGGGTGTATTGGCCGACACGGTTATGCAAAACGGTGGTACCGTTGTAGGTATTATTCCAAAAGTTTTACTGGATTGGGAGCGCCAACACAATGCGATTACTGAGCTAATTATTACTGATGATATGCACGAACGAAAGAAAATGATATATCAAAAATGTGATGCAGCAGTAATACTGCCCGGTGGCTTTGGCACGTTGGATGAACTGTTTGAGATGCTCACATGGAATCAGTTATCCATTCACAATAAGGACATTTTTATTTTAAACTCTGATGGATTTTATACGCACCTAATCAATCACATCCAACAGATGAGCAGTGAGCGATTTTTGTATGAAGCTGCCGAAAAAAGAGTTGCAGTAATCAATGAACCGGCAGCATTGCAAGAATTTTTATAACTACTATCTTTTATTTCCGCTCATTTTGCCATTACCTTGAAATAATGGAATCTGAAGGCCTCCATTGATAATAGGAATACTTCTTCCCAATCCATCGGTATAAGGAGAATTTTTATTTCCGCTTACATCAAAAAGTATGGACAGATAATAAAATGGGTTACCTCTGCGTCCATAGCGACCTGTAGTGTAACCGCCACCCACCAAAACACTTCCGGCATCCGATTTATATTTTTCAATTGGCGAGCCTGAAGGTGGTCTATATTTTTGAGTAATATAATTATGCTCTACTTGTGCCTGTGCAAAAAGAAAACGAACCGGATAAAGTTTTACAAAACCTCCGCCACCATATACATATTGTCGCAGCTTGGCATTCAGTACACCATTGTAATCGCGATATGAACTGTAATTATAATTTACAACGAGGCCTGCATCCATCCAGTTGGTAAGGCTATATCCGAAAACGGGGCTTGCGCCTATCAAAAAAGTATTATTATAAAATGCCAATGACACAGTACCTCCAGTAAAAAGATTTTCTTTATTAAAGCCCTTTTTCTCTTCATCTTTCTTATCGTTTTCATTCTGCGCTTCAATAGAAGGAGAAATTAAATGGAAGAGTACCAAAATCAAAAAAATCTTTTTCATTCGTTATTTTATTTATTGTAATCAAAAATTTTACCCGGGTTCAGAATATTATTAGGATCAAAAGTATTTTTAATTCCATTCATGATGCGCAGATTAGCCTCTTGAAAAATCACCTCCATATAGGGTTTTTGTATCAAGCCAATGCCGTGCTCTCCGCTAATGGTGCCTCCTAAAGTTTTTACCAATACGAACAATTCATGCAAGGCTTCTGTCATTATTTTATTTCCATGGCTATTGGGTATTCCGTCTTTTTTAATACGAATATGCAGATTACCATCGCCTGCATGTCCGTAACATACTACTTCAAACTGATGCTTCTGCCCTAACGATTTTACGCCTTTAATCAGTGCAGGTAGTTCTGCTCTCGGCACTACAGTATCTTCCTCAATTGTATAGCCTACCACCTTCACTGCTTCGGCAACTCTCTTTCTAAGTTTCCATAACTCAGCTTTTTGAGCAGCATCTTCTGCAAAGTAAATCTCTCCTATATCATATTGCGTTAAAAGGTTGCTAATAGCTTCCATATCTTGCATCAATACGTCTAAGTTATTTCCATCTACTTCTATGATGAGGTGTGCAGCAGTATCATCTGTAATAGGCACTGCGTTGCTATCTACAAATTTGCTGACAATTTTCAATGCATCAATCTCTACCAATTCCATTGCACTAGGTACAAATCCTGCACGGAAGATTGCGCTTACTGCTTCTGCTGCCTGATCCAAATTACGAAATGGAACGAGCATCAGTAAATCAAATTGTGGTAATGGTATTAGTTTTAAAACAATTTTTGTAACGATGCCTAAAGTGCCTTCGCTACCTACTGTCAACTGTGTAAGATTATAACCGGTAGAATTTTTTAGCACATTGGCGCCTGTCCAAATAATTTCACCGGAGGGCAACACCATTTCAAGATTTAAAACATAATCTTTTACTACACCATATTTTACGGCTTTAGGTCCGCCACTATTTTCTGCAATATTTCCACCAATAAAACAAGAGCCTCTACTACTCGGATCGGGTGGATAGAAAAGTTTTTTTTCTTTCACTGCATCCATCAATACTTCGGTAATAACGCCCGGCTCTGTAGTTACTTGCAGATTACGTTCATCAATATGCAATATAGTGTTCATTCGTTCTGTAGAAAGTAGTACACCACCTAAATGAGGCAATGCTCCGCCACTCAGCCCTGTACCTGCTCCTCTCGGTGTAACCGGAATTTTATCTTGGTCACAAATTTTCATTATAGCACTAATTTCTTCAGCAGTTCGTGGTTTGATAACCACTTCGGGTAGGTATAAAAGATTCTCTGTTTGATCCTGTCCGTATTTGTTCAACGATTCTTCATCTGCAAATACATATTGCTCGCCTACAATATTTTTAAAGTCATCTAAATGCTGACGATTCAACTTTGAATATTCTGATTTCATTGGTCAAATATAATTGCTGTAAATTTCGGAAGAAAGAAGAAATAATTTGAACTTATTATTAGTAGCCGCCTTTAAATGAAGGACACATAAAATCTCTTCTATTGCCATTGTACTTATCTGTAATCCCTGTTTTGATGATTGACAGTTCAAAAGCCCCGCGGGTATTATTGTAATTCTTCAGTGAAGAAGTGGTCGCATCATAACTGAAAGTAAAATCAAAATTCTTTACCCCAAGGCCAACCATTGGAATAAATGCATCCTTATAGCGATAATACAATCCGGCCATCATCGTTTTATCACCGTTGCCAGATAAATTATAGCGGGCATTCAATCCTCCTACTATTTCATAAGATTTAGCTTGAACAGATGCATATACATTTGGATTGATAATCCATTTGTCGTTCGGCATGAAACTGCCATTTAAAAATCCCGTATATCTAACAGGAACAATAACTTCGTTCCCTTTTGAAGCAAAAAATGTTTCTTTAGGTCTGTTGATATGCATTGCAGAGAAGCCGGCATTCAGATATAATGTACCTTCTGTAAAATATGCATAATTCATTCCTACCTGCAAATCGAGATAATTAATATTGTTACTATTTAAAAGTGGTGCGCCACTGCTATTATGTGCGTCAAAAAATTTTCCATTCCATTGACTTGGAAAGGTAAGATCATTTGTATTTATATGCTTGTTTGCCCAGCCTGCATTAAATCCTAAACTTAAAAGGCTGCCCATATTGAGCATTTGATGATATGCAATGGAGCCATAAACTTTGGTGGAAGTTAATACACTGGTACCCGCAACATCTCTTAATATCAAACCTCCCAAGCCAAGCCATCCTGTATTATCCTGATTGGGCATTACCTGCGCATCGCCCCAAGCGCTCATAGTTTTATATGGAAATGCAGTTATGGAAGACCATTGATTGCGGATATTAAATCCAATACGAAAATCGCCTTCAGGTATAAAACCGGTATTGGCCGGATTGGTAAGCAATGGAGAATTGATAAACTGAGAAAAATGAAGGTCTTGTGCATTTGCATTATTCGCTGTGCACCACAAAATAATTATTACTATACACTTCAATATGTTTTTTCTTTTTATCACAACCTTAATTTACAATTTTATTACCTATTACCTGATTAAAGTTATATCGCCTTTCTTTACTGCTTTTGTTCCATCAGTAAAATCTACACTGAGTGTGTAAGCATATACATCCATTGGCTGTACAACTCCTTTTAATTTTCCATCCCAACCTTGTGATTGGTTATTAGATTCAAATACTTTTTGTCCCCAACGATTCCAAATAGTAAAAGTCATTTTACCAATACCAAAGCCACGAACATAAACGACACTGTTTTGATCGCCACTCAATGGAGTAAATGCATTGGGTACGCCAACAACGGGAACAATAATTGCATCAACGGGTTTGCAAACAGTAGCCGGGCAACCTGCAGCATTATAAGCAGTAAGGCAGGTATTAAAAGTTCCGGTAGCATTGTATTGATGTGTTACCGGCAATCTGGAAGTCGTTAACAATGAATCTCCATCTCCAAAAACCCATTTGAATCGTACCGCATCGGCTGATGAAAGATTGGTAAAAGTTGTTGGAGTATTTTCTAATGGAGGCATAGGCGTCCAGCTAAAATCAGCTGTAGGCGCTCCCATTACTGTAATAGTAAATTTAGTAGTATCCGAAAGATTACAAGTGTTTGGATTGTTTGCAATTAATGTAATGATGTATGTGCCGGGATTATTATAAATATATGTTGGATTTGATGCAATGGAAGTACCCACACCATCACCAAAATCCCAAATGAAAGTTTGACCGGCAGTAGAATTATTTGTAAACACAGCGTTATAAGGAGCACAACCCAATGGAGGTGTTGTAAATGCTGCTTTTACATTTGCCGCCACACTTAATGGTATGACAATAGAATCCGGTGCATTGCAATATGCTGTATCTTGAAGCAAAAGTTTTACATTATATGTTCCCGGGTTTGCAAACGCATGTGTCTGTGAGGCAAGACCGGCAATAATTTTTGGTGAGCCATCTCCAAAATCCCAAACAAATGAAGTATTCGTAAATGGCGTTCCTGGTGAAGCAACAGAAAGGTTGTCAAAGCGATAATTGAATGCTGTACAAGGATCTAATTTTACTGCATTCATAGCAAGAGTAGCTTTTTTATCGCCTACTCTTATTTGAACATAAGAAGTATCTCTTACATTACACGTAGTAGGATCTATTGCTACCAACATTACATTATAAGTGCCTACTAAATTAAATGTATGTGATGCTGATGGTATGGATGTAGTGAGTATTGGCGAGCCATCATTAAAGTGCCATTCATAAGATTGTCCATTGGCTACCGTATCAATAAAATCAACTTTAAGCGGAGCGCATCCATAACTTCTTGGTACACCATTTATCTCAGGTTTTATACCTGCGTGCACGCCTGAAAGGTTCATGGAAATTTTTAGTAGGGTTAAATTACAGCCTGCACCAGTTGCAGTGTTTACGGTTGACCATGCGCCGGGTGTAGTTGGATACGAAGGTCTTCCGGCAGGATCTAAATTACAGTTGCCACAAATTGCTTGATAGATTACACCATTTTTATCAAAGCGACTGGTGCCACCATCTACGTGATCGCCACCATACATCGGGCTGTTGTTCTCTCCATAAAAACTTCCAAACAATTGTCCGGCTGCATTCTTTTTCAATACGAAGAAATAAAAATCTTTTCCATCGGTGGAAGATTTGATCGCATCTGGCGTTACGGTTAATCCATTTGTACCGGCACTATTATAAGGATTTGCAGTGGTATAAAATCCTCCCCAACCTGAGATATAAACATTCTCGCATCTGTCCACTAGAAATGCTACTAAAGATATATCAGGCGTTGCAGCGCCTTTTCCAAAACAAGTAGAATAAACATAAGCAGACAAATCAGGTTGCAGCTTTGCGATGAATTGTTTACCCCCCGGCTGACTAAAAGCCGCATTCACTACAGGCCAGCTTCCGGTAGTTTGCCCCATTATGTATGGAAAACCATTCAGGTCAAACTGAACACCAAATACTTGATCTACTCCATTAGTGCCAATATATGTAGAACGAATCAATGCAGAACCATCATTTTTTATTTGAGCTACAAATCCATCAATACTTTCCCCACTCGGATTTGTATTAAGCGAAGTACCGATAGTACCTGCATGACTACCGGGGAAATCACTACTTTCTGTTCCACCAGCAACAAAAATATCTCCATTCGGAGCTAAAGAAAGAACATAAGCAGCATCATTCTTTGAACCACCAAGATAACTGATGAACTGCCGCACACTTAAATCTGAATTATATTTTATTAAAGCTCCATCCTGCGAGCCACCACCATAAATAGTTTGAAATGCACCTGCAGAAACAGGAAAGTCATTAGATGATTGCGTACAAGCAGCAAGGTAAATATTACCAGCGCCATCTAATATTACTTCACTTCTTCCATCATCACCATAATTACGCTGCAATGAACTTGTTCCACTTCTTGTATCATTGATATTTACACCATCGTTTTGAGAACCACCGATTCTCTTTGAGCCAATAAGACTACTGCCATCTGCCGATAATTTCATCAACACTATATCCCAACCGCCACAAGGCCCTACTAAGTCTGCATTTCCGTTTTTCAATGGGAAGCCATTGGAGCCGGAGGTCGGTGATTTTGTTCTTCCGGCTAATACTAAATTTCCTTGTGGATCTACTACCAAGCTATGCACTTGCTCATCGCTTATGCCTCCTAAGTACGTTGCATAAACACGGTTAGAACCATTGGGCGTTAGTTTAATAATACTGATATCTGTAGCTCCTTTAAAACTGGTTTGAAAAGCTCCTGAAGAAACCGGATAGCCTGATTCTAAATTGATACCTCCACCATACATACTTCCATCAGGGCCATAAGTAGCAGTAAAACCCCAGTTATCACCCTTACTTCCCGAGAAGGAACAAAATACAACCGTTGGATCTATGATAAGCGTAGTAGTAGGATCATAATCTTTTACATCAAAGCGAACTACATTATCTTTTACAACATATTTGCAATTAATTTCTTTTTTTCCGGTCAAACCTGCTTGGTATGTGTAAGGTGCAGATTCTTTTAAATCGCCTAATGATGTTTTAATAATTAATTCTTTGCTTTTTGTAAGTACATTATCCACTCCATTATACTTCAAAGCTATATTTGAAACATTACCACCAGGTTTTACAATAATGTCATATTTCAGATAACCATAGTTGGTATAATAGCGCACATCAATATTGGGGTAAACATCTTGCAATGTTACTGCCTGATAGATATTGCAACGAGAAGCCCACTTAGAAGGATCATTGCCTTTGAAATAATTATTGACGGTTGGTAAAGGTTTATCCGGTGCAACTGATTTTAAAGAAGAACCTAAAAAGTCAATATTAAATGCTTGACCTCTTACCATAAATTTTTCATCCGGTAAATCATAACGACTATCATGCATCAATTGCAATACATTGGCTAAATCAACCGGATTGTATTGCACCATCGTAACGCCGCCATTGCGAATATAAAAATCACCATTACTTACATTCCCTTTATATAATACTTGCTTTTCCCATTGACCTTTGTTCTCTACAAATTCAATGTTTGCCTGTGCCAATACAGAATTGGTAACAGCTAATAAAACAAAAAGGGACAGTAATCTTATCAGTGTAAATTTATTTACCTTAAAATAACTGATTATTTTTAAGCTCCAATTAAAATTTTCTGTTAATATCTTAGTTTTCATAAGAATATCCATGAGTACAATGTAAAATAGTTGATTATTATTTAAAAAAGGTTGCTACTTCAGGAAATTTTACTCCACACAATTCCTTTTTGAGATTTCTGCACATATTGTTTTAGCAGCAAATTTTCTGCCGAACTTAAATCCGGATCATTTTCTAATAATTGCTCTACGGCATTTCGGGCAAGCTCCAAAATATCTCTATCTTGCACAATAGAAGCCAATTTAAAATTAAAAGCTCCACTTTGCCTTGTACCATCAATATCTCCGGGGCCTCTGAGTTGTAAATCTTTTTCTGCAATAATGAAACCATTGTTGGTTTCTATCATTATTTTAATGCGCTCTCTTGCATCAATGCCCAATTTAGAGCCGGTCATTAAAATGCAATAACTATGCTCTGCTCCTCTTCCCACTCTTCCTCTCAATTGATGTAATTGTGATAACCCAAATTTTTCAGTGCTTTCTATAATCATCACAGAAGCATTCGGAACATTTACGCCTACTTCGATAACTGTGGTAGAAACCATTATTTGTGTATCATGCTCCACAAAACGTTTCATATTCGTTTCTTTCAATTCTGCCGATTGTCTTCCATGTACCATACTGATCCAGTATTTTGGTTCAGGAAAATATGCTTTCACATTTTCATATCCTTTCATTAAGTTTTCATAGTCTAATTTATCACTTTCTTCTATCAATGGAAAGACGATATAAATCTGCCGACCTTTTTTAATTTCAGTTTTTATAAAATCCATCACCTTATGTCGTTGCGATTCATAACGATGAACAGTGGTGATTGGTTTTCTTCCGGGCGGCAATTCATCAATAACACTGTAATCCAAATCTCCATACGCTGTCATGGCAAGTGTGCGGGGAATCGGTGTTGCAGTCATTACTAGTATATGCGGTGGTATTGTTGCCTTTGCCCAAAGTTTGGCACGTTGTGCCACACCAAAGCGGTGCTGCTCATCAATAATTACTAATCCAAGATTTTGAAATTGAACTATGTCTTCAATAACTGCATGGGTACCGATTAAAATTTTTAATTCGCCGTCTATTAATTCTTTTAATACTTTTTTTCGCTCTGCAGATTTTGAAGAGCCGGTTAATAATTTCACTGCTACGCCAATCCCTTTCAATAATTCTGAGATTGTAGCATAATGCTGTTGTGCCAAAATTTCAGTCGGCGCCATCAGGCAAGACTGAAAACCGTTATCAGCAGCAAGCAGCATCAACAAAACTGCTACGATTGTTTTTCCGCTCCCCACATCGCCTTGCAGCAATCGATTCATTTGTTTTCCACTCGCTGTATCGCTTCTTATTTCTTTGATGACTCTTTTTTGTGCATTCGTAAGTTCAAAAGGCAAATGATGATTATAAAAAGAATGAAACAACTCACCTACTTTTTGAAATACTACTCCGTGAGAAAAACGATGCCGATTATTCCGAATCAAACTCATTCGCAGCTGTGCCAAAAATAATTCTTCAAATTTCAATCGTTTTACTGCAGCATTATATGCTTCATTATTTTGCGGAAAATGAATTTGACGAATGGCAGGGTATCGGTTGATTAACTGTTGCTGTTGCAAAACAACATTAGGAATATTTTCTGCAATATCTCTTTCGTGAAGCTGAGCAAGCAGCGCTTGCGTTAGCTTTCCTATTTGTCTTCCACCTAATCCTCGTGCTTTTAATTTTTCGGTCGATGAATAAACAGGCTCTAAATAATTTTTTGCAGTCGGATCATCCGGTTTCAGCAATTCAATTTCGGGGTGCACCATTTGTGGGCGTCCATTATAAAAAGTTACTCTACCATAAACAAGGTAGGATTGTCTTCTTTCCAAAATTTTCTCTACCCAACTTAGTCCTTGAAACCAAGTTAATTCAATCTCACCGGTTTTATCTTTCAACTGTGCAACTAACCTTTTTCCTTGACGTTGTCCAATAATTTCGAAATCCAACAATACACCTGCTATTTGCGCAAAATCATTTTGCGGTGTAAGCTCATTTACAAAATCCAACTTTGTTCGATCAATATGACGAAAAGGAAAATGACTTAATAAATCACCGAAAGTGAAAATGCTTAATTCCTTTTTAAGTAATTCCGCACGCTGAGGCCCAACTCCTTTCAAGTATTCTATAGGGTTTGACAATATATTGGATGTAGTGTTGATAACGTTTTGTTTCTTACAAAAATAGCAATAAAGTATTTGTGCTTCTTATTGCGTTATTGATTAAAAAATGCTCTGAGGTGTACATTTGGGTTGGACCAAAATTAAAAATTGACTTATATTATGGCTCGTAAGGCTTTTGTTTCATTTAGTTTATCGTGATAGAATATGGTTTAAGCCTTCTGCACTAAGCAGCCTGTTCAAACATATCCTTCTATGCAATAATTTTTTAAACTACACTTTCTCTCAATGATTTTTCCCAAAGCACAGATTGTTTTCCTAAAACAAAACGAATGAAGCCTCGCACAAGGCAATAATTCATAAATACAAAATAAAATGGGATGGTAAATAATCCGGTGCGTTTCCCCTTACTTGCCAATACCCATCCCATCAAAGCAAAAGCATAAAATCCGGTTTGCATCCAAAGGAATGTACTGAAGAAATGATTATGAGAATGAATCATTAAATAAATATTTGTTATCAATAACAAGAGCAATGCAAGCGGACAAAATATCCAGCGAAGCAGTCTTCTTGAAATAAATTGAAATGCGAGTATTGGGTACTTGAATAAATTTAAGTTTTTTTTGAGTATGCCGAATGATTGATACGCACCTGCAGAAATTCTGATTTTTCTTTTTTCTTCTTCGTGTAGCGATACCGAAGGTGATTCTGTTGCAAATGCATCGGGCTCATATTCCATTTTATATCCTTGTAGGCATACTTGCATAGAAATGACGAAATCATCCAAAATCACATCATCCTCTAATGCATTAAAAAGTTCTGTTCTGATGGAATATAATTCTCCTGCTGCGCCGACTAATGTATTCAGTTCTGCATCCATTTGTTTTAGAAAAGATTCATATTGCCAATATAATCCTTCCGCCTCGCCTACTACCGATTCAAAATGATTACGTAATATTTTTTTCTCACCCGAAACACCACCCACTTGCTTATCTTCATAATGTATCACCATCTTTCTCAAACACTCAGTATTGAGCATCGTATTGGCGTCGCTAAACACTACAATCGGAGTCAAAACTTGCTTCATTGCTCTTTTAATAGCAGCATATTTTCCTCTTCTTTGCGACTGATGCATTAATTGAATATTTTCATATTTCTTAATCATTTCTACAGTCCCATCATTAGAACCATCGGCTACAATTATGATGTGCAACAACTCCTTTGGATAATCAATAGCTAAAGTGTTTTGAATTTTTTTATTTATAACATTCTCTTCATTGTATGCAGATATGATGATAGTAACGGCAGGTAGATTATCGCTCACATCATGCACCTTTTTTTTAAAAAGTACTTTTATATTATTGTATAGAAACAATAAAATGCCATAACCAATATAGCAGTAGAACAATATGGACAAGCTTGTCCAAAATATAATTCGTAGTAACGCTAACATCATTTTGCAGAAAATACGATTCCGCTTTCGCAAATATCCTAATCTATTTTGTGAAACACCGATTTACCTTGCGAAAAACTGCCCGATATTTTATCGTTATACTCATTATCCTTGACACCTGCATCATTCCTGTCTATTTTGAGGACGTAAATCCAATTCGCCTGATCAAAACCGGGTACTATGTTGAATCAATTCTATTTTTTACAAATCCAATTACAGTTTGACAATTTCAAACTCGCATTACTTTCATTGTTTAGTGCATTCGTCGTAACGCTGATTATTGTTCCGCCGCTCATCAGCATGATTCACCAATTCAAACTGTTTGACAAGCCGAATGCCCGAAAGGTGCACGTACAACCCATACCTACTATGGGTGGCATCGCCATAATAGTAGGGATGTTAGCCGCTTTGGTTTTATGGTTTCCATTCAGTAATAATTTGGCAACAGTCAGTTTTTTCTTTTCAATACTAGTCCTGACCGCATTAGGCATCATTGATGACTTAAAAGACTTATCGGCAAAATATAAATTCGTTGTTCAATTCGCATTAGCTGTTATTATAGCGCTATCAGGAATCCGTATTACGTCATTTGAAGGTCTATTTGGAATATATGATCTGCCGCTTTACGCTCAATATACGTTTACCGTTTTAGGAATTGTAGGAATCACTAACGCATTTAATCTTATAGATGGCATTGATGGTTTGGCCGGAGGGTTAGGTTTTATGAGCTTAATTTCGTTGGGTATATTTCTTACGCTGATAGGCGACACTAATACTGCATTGATTGCATTTGCATTAGCCGGCGGCATATTAGCATTCCTTTATTTTAATTTGAATCCCGCAAAAATATTTATGGGAGATACAGGTTCTCTTGTTTTGGGCTTTATCATTTCTGTTTTGTGTATCCGATTAATGCAAGTAAATACAAAAGCTACATCTACTATACTACAATCCTCGCCTGTATTTGTATTAAGCATTATTCTAATACCGGTTTTTGATACGATGCGTGTTTTTATCACCAGAACATGGAAAGGTGGTTCTCCATTTGTAGCAGACAAGACACATATTCACCATCTACTTACTAATCAAGCATACAGCCATGGTTTTACGGCAAAATTAATCTGCTTCATTCACGGCATTATTCTCTTAACAGCATTTCAGTTGCAAAGTCTGCAACAGGAATGGTCTTTGACAATACTGTTTATACTCATGCTAATAGTAACATACTTCTTGAAGAAGTTTTCAACAATAAGCAATTTTTTGAATCAACTTTTTGATAGGAATGAAAAGTATTTGAACGTGAGGGAGTGATGCGTCCAATGTAGATACAATTTACTTTCCGATACAAAAAGTAACTTCATTTGATTATCAATATTATATAGTTTTGAGGTACAAATAGGGTACAAAAATGTAAGGAAAGTTCATTTTAGTAGTGTTAAAACATCTTTACTTTCCGGTTTGAAAAGTCACCCCTTTTTTATTGTGAAGTAAATAAACGATTATTCTAAATCAGGACTGGTTTCAAAATCTTCATCACTTACAACATCTTCAAACCACGAGGGTTTTTTGTTCGCTGCTTCCACTTCAACGCCAATAATCATTTGAGTAGGCTTGCCAAACCGATATTCAAATAAAAGTTTTTGATGCTGAAAACTCCCAGCCTTCGCATCTGTGACAATGGCTTTAAATATTTCTATCCAGTCATCCTCTGTTATTACTTCCTGCATCAGTAAAGGTAATTTCATTTCTTCCGCTTTACTTTTTCTACCTGCATTTTCTCTTTTGCCGCCTCTATTCATAATTGATTTTTATTGATTAAACAATATGTTCCTAAAATCTTGCAACCTTTCAAGGTATGGTAAAAATGTTCTGTTTCCGTTGTTTGTCTTCACTGTGGCAAAGTGGCTTTCAACAAATAGGGAACAATCTGTTATTGTCCCGCATTGGTTCAGCGTTATTGGTTTAGTTGGTATTACTATTCCGGCAAAGTAGTTTTCAAGTTCGGTAATATCCTGTTCCCAGCTTTCGGGCTTTGGTTGTTCCGGCTTACTGAAATAGTAAACGGGTTCGGGCTGCTCAAATGGTTTCGCCTCAACCAATGGTTGAACGGCTGGGGGTGGTTCGGCGGCTTCGGGTTTCAGAAAGTCGCTTAATTTCTTATGCTGTAAAATATCCCGTAAATCGTATTTAAGTTTTTCCAGTACGCTGTAATCAATTCCGTTTTGTTCAGCGAATTTTAAGGCATTGACTTTTATTAAAGTTGAAACCTGTACCGAAATCCCGTAACCCCTTAATATTTCGGCTTTCTGTTCCCAGTTATCGTGTGCATCAATATCAGGGTAAAGTATTACTGTTCGCCCTTGCAATACGTTGCATTTGCTTTTATCAGTCCATTTACAGCCGTTATTTCCGCCTGTGGCAATACATACACTATCAGGATAGAAAGGGGCTGTATAGGTCGCTGTGGCTTCGCTTTCAAATACTCTTACTATTTTATTATTTCCGTTCAAAAGGTGTTCACCATAAAAACAGCGTTCAGTATTTGCATCTGTGTTGCTCAAAATTTCCTTACCTATAAAGTGGCATCTGTTTTGACTATCACCGTTTTTGGTAGCAATACGCTTGCCTGTGGTGGGGTTGTAATCCATTGCTTTAATATCCCGAATTTTGCCGTTAATATCAATGTAAGGAAACAGTACCCAGCCTTTATATTTGCTTGAATTTAAAATAAAGTAGCTTTCAATAAGCTGCTGAATAGTTTTGTCATCAAATGCAAATTCACTTCGTTGAGAGTTACCCAGCCATTGTATAAAATGGTTTTCATTGTATAGGTGTTTACCATTGCTCAACTGTTTAATAAATGTTGCTTCGGGTATGAAATCAATTTTCATTTGTGGCTGAATTTTTGGTTTTACATACCTTGTTGGCTGTGGTGTATTCAATTGTTCAGCCTTTGGCAATTCAGGTAAGAATGTTTCACCGCACGAATGACAATACCCTTTGTTTTCGTGTCCAACATAGGGAACAAATTTGCCGTCTTTATTGCTCTTACCACAAGGGCAAAACTTCACTCTAAACCGTTTCTTATCCAGTTCAAGTTTGGGTAATGGTTCAGATATGTTTTTATAATTTCGCATAGAGTAATAAATTTATTACCTTTGAAAAATGAAGTCCAGCGAACTGGTAAGGCTGCTTAAAAAAGACGGTTGGTTTGTAGTAAGGCAAACTGGCAGCCACATGATAATGGAACACCCTGTTAAAAAAGGACAAATTGTTTGCCCTTATCATGGCAGCCATGAAGTAGGTAAAGGGTTGGAAAAGAAAATTAAAAAAGATGCTGGCATTAAATAAAAATTGTGTGTTATGAAAATTGAAATGATTATTGAAAGAACAAAAACGGGTTATTCCGCTTATGCTGAAAAGTACCCTGTTTATACAGTAGGCAAAACTTTGGACGAACTGAAAACCCAAATGATTGAAGCCCTTAACCTTTATTTTGAAAAAGACGGCAAAACTATTTTTGAAAAGGACTTGAAAATTTCTTTGGACTTGCCCCAGTTTTTTGAGTTTTACAAGGTCATTAATGCAAAGGCACTTTCTGAAAGAATAGGCATGAATCAAAGCCTTTTGGCGCAATACATCAAAGGCAATAAAAAACCTTCGCCCACTCAAACACAAAGAATATTGAGAGGTGTGCAGCAAGTAGGTAGCGAACTGGCTGCAATACGTTTTTTGTTGTAATATGTATTTATGTTCGTTCATTTTGACTTTTAAATGTTCACGGTGTTCATGGTGTTCACGATATGAAAACCGTGAACAGAGTGAACAGCGTGAACACTATTTGTGTAAATATTTGTTTACAGCACCTAATGAGATACCTAATTCGTTTGCTATTTCTCTTTGCTTTTTACCTTGACTACTTAAATCTTTTACTTGCTCTATCAATTCAGCTTTATTTGTTTCAGTTGCTTCTTTGATAAATTCATATTCACTTCCATAACCGATTGTTTCAAAATGTAGATAGCCGTTATTATTTGTTACTTCACACTTCAAAACATTTTCAGTATCATAAACCAATTCAGCACTTCTTACCTTCACTTGTTTTATATAGCGTAAATGTTTATCCATACTATGCCGCCCGATTGTAAAAACGCTATCACATAGGTTTGACTTCATTTTACTACCCTGTAGGTCGTTAAGCTCAATCGGTCGGTTTGCACTTACTTTTTTATTGTGTTCTAAGGCAAGGATTGTGAGGTTTTTCTCAAACTTCAATTTGTTCAATGCTTCCAAAATCGGGATAGTGTCTTTGGCATTATCTGTACTACCTGCTGAAAGTTTAGTAAGATTGTCAAGGATAACAACTTCAATTCCGTTTTCATCTATTCTGTTACTCAAAGACTGAATGAAAAAATCTAAGTAGCTTATTTCTTTGGGTGCTTCTTTTAATCGTTCAAAGTCTATACGATAAAAGTTGTTTGAGAAATTGTAAAGGTTTCCGTCTGCATCTTTGTAGCGTTTTTCAAATTGCTTCTTAGATAGTTCTAAATCCAATAACAAAACTTTTCTGCCATTGGTGGCAATGTGGTTTCCAATTTGCGTGGCAAAAACAGTTTTTCCTATTCCGGTATCTGCAAAGAGTATGGTAAATTCATTCTCAATTAAAAGTACCGGATAAAGAAATTCGGGGTCGGGCATTTGGTTGGCATCGTGCAAGGCTTTGTTTGCAGTCTGTAATTCGCTGAAAAGATTGAGGGGCTTACCTTGCTTTAAAAGCTGTTCAGCTTCGGTTTTAATATCCTCAACCCCGATACCGTATTTCTCAAATTCAAAATTTGGACTTATCTTTGTATCGTCCTTTATGTTATTTTGAGGTAAGTTATTCATGGCTTACCTCCTTTTTTTTGCGGCTTAAATACTGGTCGGCTTCGCTTGCTATTTCTGCCAACGTCTTTTTTCTGCCTTGCTTTAACCAACTATCAATTTCCGATTTTAGAAACCTCAACTTTTTACCGCCTTTGTGTACCGGAATAGTACCAGCGTTCACCCAGCCGTAAACGGTCGGTTTTGCTGGTTTGTCCGGGTGGTACTGGCAAAGTTCTGTGAGGTCAAACCAACGTTCGGTTTCGGTTGGTTGTTCGTTACTAACTGCCTTAAGAATGTTTGCAGTTACACGCTCCGAAATACTACTTATTAGTATTTCAGGGTCAATAGGGCTTAATACTACATTGTGCATAATCTTTAAATTTTAAATTATGCACCAAAATTGTTTGGGGATTTTCGTGGGGATTTGTGGGGATTTTTCCCCGTTATTCCCCGATAAGTTTTTTTTCTTTTAAATACTTTTCAGTTGAGTTCCAATCATTAGATAGACGCTTTACACTCTCAATCCAACTTTGCGAAATGTTTGCTAAATCTTGCTGTTTGTTCAGGTCAAATTTGGCAACGTGTTTAACAGCACGGTAAAAAGTGTCTTTCTCTTTATCAAATTGGTATAACTCATTTCCCTTTTTTATCAGTTCTTTTTTGTCATATCCTCCGTCTATTCTATTTACAGGAATTTGTTTACCGTTTGCGTACAGGTCAAAGATATATGCTAAGGCGTATTCATTTGCAATATTTTTTTTTGGTGTTTCCTGCTCCGTTTTCGTTTCAGTTTGTTGAGGTGGTAAGGCTTCATTTTGTGGTTGTTCACTATGTGAAGGGTTAAATAAAACATCTGTTGGTAATGTAAATTTTGTATGCCCCTGCTTAAACCCTTCAATTATTCCTTTAATACTGTTTACCTGTATTGCTTTTGTTTCAAATTGTTCAAATTCGTTCTGTTCTGTATCTTTAAAAAAGTCAAAAAGGCTTTTGGTTAATTTGTCCAAATCTTCAAAGAAGATATGCAAAGACAAAAATGTTTTATGTGTGCTGTTTCTATATTCAAGGTATAGCCTTTTGTGTTTGAGTATTTCCCGTAAATCCGCTTTACTGAAATTGTCTTTGAGTTTTTGTATATCATTCTCAATTCCGTTAAAGCTATAAATGTGTCCACCTTCAAAACTGAATACTTTCAGCTTTGTTGCTTTGGTTTTTATCTGGTCTGCTGTTTGGTGCTGTAATTCTTTAAACTTACTTTCAATTTCTTTCTGAAATTTTTCATATTGCCGTTTGTCTTTATAGTTTCCTTTCGGATTTAATTTTCGTTGTTCATTTTTAATAACTATCAGTTCGTTTATTAAATCGTTATACTGGTTGAAGTTTTCAATATTTGAGTTTAGGTACTCAATGAATTGAAACAGGGCTTTTATTTTCGGTGTAATCATTTGTCTTTTATGTTTTAAGTGGTTACATATCTAATTTAATTTTGTCGGCTGCTTCACGTTTTGTTTGGTCTATAATCTTTGCGTAAATCTGTGTTGTTTTTAGTTCCCTATGTCCCAGCATTTTTGATACTGTGTAAATATCCGTTCCCTTTGATAATTGCAGGGTGGCGAACGTATGCCGGAAACAATGAAAGGTTATATTCTTTGTTATTCCGGCTGCTCCTATCCATTGGTAAAGGTGTTTGTTTTCGTATGCTGAATAAATAAGCCCTTCAAATACTATGTCGGTGGGTTTTTTACGTTTACCCAGTAAGCTGTAAGCCTGTTCAGAAATAGGCAATACTTCAACTCCTTTTGTTTTTTGCTGTGTGAACTGTATTGAATAACCGTTTTCAACGCTGTGTTGTACTGCACCCCAAACAAGGTTTTTAATATCTGAAAATCTCAATCCGGTAAGTGCTGAAAATAAAGCAACACTTTTCAACAGTGGGTTATTACATTCCGTTTTTACAAGTGTGTTCAGTTCCTCAATGGTTAAAAAGTTCCTTCGGGTTTCTGCCTGTTTAATGGGTTCAATCTTTGCGTTTAAGTCGCTTTGTAAATACCCGTCTTTGTACGCTTGTTTTAGGGCTGCTTTCAACTTATTAAAATAGGAAACGGCTGAATTTTGGGCAAGGGTTGCTTTGCTGCTCTTATTGCTTTTGGTATTGAGCAAATACTCTTTGAACTCATTACAAAACTTTTCGTTGAGGTCGGCAAACTTTAAACTTCCGTTTGTGAAATTGTCAAGGTAGTTGTAAGCTGAAACCCAGTTATCGTGATTGGATGCTTTACGTTTGCTTACAAGGGTTTTGAAATAGGCAACAAAATTCTTTTCGCCCTGTTCCTTTATCTTTAGTTGTTCCTTTTCATATCCGGTATAAACTTCGGGTTTGTTCAAATGGTTTTCCCGTTTCTGCCTTATCTGTTCGGCAAGCTGTAAGGTTTCTTTATTGTGCTGCTTATCAATAGGGTTCTTAGCCTTATCAAAAAGGTAAAGCCCTAAAAACTCCCTTCGTGTGTGTTCGCCTGTTTCGGGGTGTGGTATAGCCGGATAAAAATCAAGGTATAAACTTTGTCTATTCCCTGAAATTTTCTTTTGTCTTAATGCTACTTTTACTGCCATTGTCTTTTATGCTTTAAACAGGTTATCAATATCAGTTTTAGAATAATAGGTTATTCCATTTTCTTTTATTCGTTCAATATTGTGTTTAGTTACATAGCCGTAAATAGTATTTCGGGAAATGCCATACCTTCCTATAAGCTGCTCCATTGTATAGCAATTATCTACTGTTAGCGTTTCAGGTTTTTGTTTTTTAGGATTATCAAATAGCTGTTCTATGTCTTTCCGTCTTATCCGTGTAAGTTTCTTATTAAGGTTCACGGCATTTATTCCATTGCTTTTTATCATTCTGTAAATAGTATCCTTGCCACAAACAAATAATGCTGCCAATTCTTTAACATTTAAAAATTCCTTATCCTTAATCAATTCAAGGCTTATCGTGTTCACCTTTGGTTTTGTTCTAAGTGTCTGCTTTGTTTCTGCTTCAATTCCCTTTTTAAGCTCCAGCCTCTTTCTCAATTTATAGTTAAGTGAGGCACAACGTGGGGAACAAAAACGGGTTGTTCTTTTTTGTGCTTCAAACATTATATCACAATGTCCGCACTGCTTTAATATAGTAAAATTTGTTCCGCTCATTTATCCCAAATATTTGTATGTTTTAGACATAGTTAGTATGTATGTGTACGTTTTTGTCGCTTTATTTGTCCTTTTGAGGTACAAAAAAAAGCCATTTTTCGGCTTTCAGGTGCTAAGGTACAAATAAGGTACAAGTAATCAATAAATAAATAGATAATAAAACAAACCAAATCAATACTTACAAATACTGAAATAGTTTATTTTCAATAGCTTACATTTGTTTATTATATTTTTATGATTGGTTGTTTTGTGTGGTTACTTTCCGATACAGAACTTATTAAAAATTGTCCCTAATATATCACGATCGACATCCACTTGGCCTGTTATCATTCCTAAATGTTGTAGCGCTTGTCGGATATCTATGGTAAGTAAATCACCGCTGAGTTTTTCAGCTAAACCTGATTGCACGGTAAGCAAACTGTCTTTTATATTTTGCAATGCTTCAAAGTGCCGGGCATTGGTTACTACTGTGGCTTCTGTATTTACAGTTTCCCCAACAGTTTTTTCGTAAATTATATTTTTTAATTCATCAATACCGAATCCATCTTTTGCATCAACAGAAATATACTTTGGTGTAATTTCTTTTCCTGCTGTCTGCTTTTTTTTAGAATAAGCATTGAACTTATTATACACTGTTACAATTTTAGATTCGTATTGCTTCAGCCATTCAAACTGATGGTGTTCGTCTTCATCCAACAAATCTATTATGTGCAATATGATATCAGCTTGGGTTGCATTCTGTTTGCTACGTTCTATACCCATATTTTCAATGGTATCTGTACTGTGTTCTCTGATTCCGGCCGTATCTATCAAGCGAAATAAAACACCATTGATATTCAGCATTTCTTCTATCGTATCTCTGGTAGTTCCTGCTATATCACTTACAATGGCTCGTTCCTCATTTAAAAATGCATTGAGCAATGTACTTTTACCTGCATTGGGTTTACCAATAATCGCTACACTCACTCCGTTTTTAATCACATTACCTAAGCGAAAAGATTCACTGAGGCTATCTGCTTTTTTATAAATTCTATCAACCAAATTTTTCAACTGAGTCCTATCTGCGAACTCTACATCTTCATCACTGAAGTCTAATTCCAGTTCTATCAATGCGGCAAAGTTTACCAATTCTTCACGCATCATTTTCAACTCTTGAGAAAAGCCTCCCCGCAATTGATAGAGCGCTGTTTGTTGTGCAGCTTTACTGTTTGCTGCAATCAAATCGGCTACTGCTTCGGCTTGAGCCAGATCCAATTTACCGTTTAAAAAAGCTCGTTGTGTAAACTCGCCGGGCAGTGCAAGGCGTGCACCTTTTTTGATACATGCTTCTATTATTTGTTGTTGTATGTATGGTGAGCCATGGCAACTTATTTCTACCACATCTTCTCCGGTATATGTGCGCGGAGATTTATATAAAGAAACTACAACCTCATCTAATTTATGTTCGCCATCTTCAATTATTCCTACGTGCAATGTATGTGTTACTGCTTTTGATATTTTTTTTGACGGGAATAATAAGTCGATTATGGATAATGCATTTTTGCCGCTTAGTCTGATGACGCCAATAGCACCTATACCCGGTGGTGTGGCCAGAGCAACAATTGTATCATTCCAAGTAGTTAATTGATTCACACTTCAAAAATAGCTTTGATTCATGAGGATATAAAACAAAAAAATCCTTCCCAATTAGTTGAGAAGGATTTTAGAAAATTTAAAAGATTTTTTTTATTCGTCTCCAGTTACAACAAAGGTAATCGGCTGCTTACGATAAGCTTTTACCTGACGTCCGTTTTGTACAGCAGGTGTCCAGTTAGGGCCTTTTTTAATAACTCTTACAGCTTCCTGCTCCATGCCATATCCATTATTTGTCAAAGGTTTTACATCACTGATGTTTCCTTCCTTATCCACGACGAATTGTACATACACGGTGTACTTACCGGCAGGTGCGCCGTTGTCCACAGGTGTATTGGCATTCAGGTTATTGGTTAGATATTTTCTCCATGCGATATCTCCGCCAGGAAATGCAGCTTCAATTTCTACTTTGTCAAAAATCTTGTTTTCGTCTTCAACTTTCTTTTCTTCTACGATTTTTTTACCCTCATCAATTACCACTGGCGGTGCAGGCACATCTGTTTCCTTCACACCTTTCTGATCTACATCGGCGATTTTTGTTTCTTTCAACTCTTCTACCGGTGGAGGTGGTTTTTGTACTTCCTCATCTTTTTTAATGATGGGAGGAGTAAATTGTTTCATTTCCACTTTTGGCGGATCTGGCTGCTTGGGTGGCGGTGGGGGTGGGGGTTCTATCTTTTTTTCTTCTTGTTGTTTAATATCCTGAAGATTTACATCTTGCATTTTCACTTTCACCTTTCCATCGCCATTTTTTGAACTTGCTACAATAGACCCAATCAATGCCAATAATGCAATCGCAGCTGTTATAATAAGTGCTTTAGTGATTCGCTTATTATAAGTCTTACGTAAAGCATAGGCACCGTAGTCTTTATTTTTTCCTTCAAAGACAATGTCCAAAAGATCGGATGATAAAATTTTGTTTGCTTCCATTTAATTATGCTTTTTTTTAAGATGCATTTATTGAGTATTTCCACACTCAAATCAGCATTTATTTTATTCCACTACTTTGTTCTGTAGCTTTAATCAAGTCATATTCCTGAGGTAGAATTTGTACAATTGCATAGGTCTTTACCTGATTGATGGTCATCTCATCCAGTATATCAACCATGTTCTTGTAGTTGGAGTCAGGGTCAGGTTTTATAATCACTACAAAGTCTTTATCCAAACAAGCATTTTGCCAATCTGGATCACCTTTCTTCTTGGCAGTTTCTTGCATATCCTTACATCTGGAATCGTCTGCATCAGGAGTATAGCGTGACATTACATCTTTTCTTTTGTCGATGATGATTTGTCTGATTCCCTTAAAAGTAGTTTGCTTAAAATTGTTTTCACCGGCATCTACTTTTAGCTGACCAAAGTAATAATAAATCATATCGCCTTTGCCCAACATTATAGTAAGCGCTCCTGACTCTTTTGCTTCATTTTGCTTTTTAGGATCGTTTACATCCTTTGGCATCAGAAGGTTCATTGCCTTTGGAGTACTCATAGTAGCTGTGAAGATGAAGAAAGTAATCAGCAAAAAACCCAAGTCCACCATGGGTGTCATATCCACTCTCGTAGATAGTTTTTTTGCTTTTTTTACTCCAGGCCCCTTTTTGCCGCTATCGCCACCACCGGTATCTATACTAGCCATAGTTTGAGTTAATTAGTTTGTTAGATAATAATTTTATTTTGCGTCTGTTACAGGCAAACGTCTGTTTAATAAATCCAGTGCCGAGCCCGGAGGCGCTGTTTCCAAAGAAGTTACTAAGTTAAATTTCATTTGATCGTTCTTCTTAAATGCACTAATTACCGCTTCAATAGTTGGGTATTTCGCAGCACCATCGCCTTTAACTAGATATTTCAATCCTTTTCCCATTCCGGCATATACTTCCTTAGCAGCACGTATCCATGTTTGTAGCTGATTATCCGTAGAGTCTAGCACAGGAATACCGGGCTGTCCGGCTCCAGCATTTTGCTCCATAGGATCTGTATCTAATAATGCGCCTAATTTTGAAAAAGGTACACCTACTGCAGTAGTTTTTCTGAAATTTTGAATTTCAGCGGGTGTCAAATTAAGAGAACGAAGCTCATTTACCTTAGTAATTATTTGATCGGGTACTGTTTTGTCTTTTTCTGATAAAACGGAAAAGAATACTCTATTCGTTGAATCTATCAAAACCATCACCGCATCATTCTCAGGAAGCTCTTCGGAAGATACAGAACTTGGGATCTGTGCTTCTACCGGCTCCTGTGGCTTAAACTTAGTCGCCATGATAAAAAAAGTAAGAATCAGAAATGCGATGTCCACAAAGGGCGTCATATCTGTATCCGTACTTTTCTTTTGAATTTTTACACTTGCCATTGTCTATTTTTTACTTAGATAAAATGTTTACAGGTTTCCATAAAGTTTTTAGCTCTTATTTATAAAGAGATGCAAAACTTTGAGTTAATGTAAAACCTGATTCATCAATACCGTGTGTAATAGAATCAATTTTAGTTGTAAATATGTTGTACATAATCAATGCTACAGCAGAAGTACCGATACCCAATGCCGTGTTATACAAGGCTTCTGAGATACCAACAGCAAGAGCAGATGCTCCTGCACCACCACCACCTTCGCTACCTAAGGCACTGAATGAACGAATCATACCCATAACCGTACCTAACAAGGCTACGAGAGTACCTACTGATGTAATCGTAGATAAGAATACCAAATTCTTTTGTAGCATTGGTAATTCTAATGCAGTTGCTTCTTCTACTTCTTTTTGAATAGAAATAACTTTTTGTTCTGTATTTAATGAACCATCATTAATCATTTCTTTGTAGCGACGAAGACCAGCTTTCATTACATTACCCACTGATCCTTTCTGCTTATCGCACTCAGCCAAGGCAGCGTCCACATTACGGTTAGCTAATTGGTATTGTACTTTTCTGATAAAGTCAGAAATAGAGCCGCTACCTAAAGCCTTGCGAATAGTCATATAGCGCTCAATAGAGAAAGTAACCACCATTAAAAACATACCTACAAGGATTGGTACAATGATACCTCCCATGTAAATACCATTCAACGCACCTTTTGGTTTATCGTGTTTTGGCCAGAACCAACCGGTTCCTTTTACTTCAAATCCATCCGGATTTCCGAAGATATAACGCCAAATAGCGTAACCTGCGATTAGACAAATAATTGGAGCAAGCCATGAAATTGCATTGCCACTCTTCTTGGGTTGAACAGATGTTGCCTTCACTGAAGCTGTTGCAGTTGGTTTAATTTCTGCCATTTTTTTGTTTTTTAGTTTTAAAAATTTTATAACTCGTTTCCTTAATCCGAAGCCACAATGCTATGAAAAAATTTTTAAATAAATTTTTCCTTTCATCATTTTTTTGGAAAGGGGCTTCAAGATAAGGAATTTTTAATTTGATGCAATTTCAAATAATATTTTTTAAAAAATAATTTAAGAGGCAAACGGTTGTTTGGATCAGCACCTATACATTTCCTTACTCATAACGAAGTGCTTCTATAGGGTTCAGTCTTCCTGCTTTTAGGGCAGGATAAATGCCTGCAAGCAAGCCGACTATTGTGCATATTATTATTCCCAAAACAACCCAATCCCAAGGCACAATAAATCCAGTATGGAATAAGGCAGATGCGCTATTTCCGAATAAAATTCCTAATATGATTCCAAAAAATGCACCCAAAAGACTGATTATTACCGATTCAATTAAGAATTGACTTTTTATAGATTTTCCCTTACCACCAATTGCTTTTACCAACCCTACTTCTCTTGTGCGCTCAGATACTGAGACCAACATAATATTCATCAATGCTATAGCTGATCCAATCAATGTAATAAATCCAATAAAAATAACTGAAAGCGTAAAAAAGCCCAGTATGTTCATCGCCTTCTCTGCCACACTATCACTCCTGTCCAAAACAAAATTATCTTCCTCCGTAACGGCTAATTTTCTAATGGCACGAAAAGTTCCTTCGGCCTCTCCCATTGCTACATTCACCTTGCGCACATCATTCGTCATTATTGCTATGACATAAGAAAATCCGGAAGGGAAATTTCTTTCAACATTTTCATAAGTGGTAATCACCACATTGTCTCTACTGAATCCAAAAGAACTCCCTCTGCTCTCCATTACACCAAGCACTCTGTAGGGTACTCCATTGATGCGCACAATGGCATTTACTGCTCTATCCATGCCTTCTTGAAATAAACTATTTGCTATATCATAACCTAGGATACAAACATTGCCAGACGACTGAACATCTGTGCGTTTGATATCTCTTCCATACATTATTTTATACCCATTGAGTAATAAATAATTTTCATCGCCTCCAAACATCATTACATTCGGATTCGTCTTTCTATTTTGATAAGAAAGCATATTATTTCTGTTTCCAAAAATGGATATACTTTTGGTTGAAGGGAAATTATAATTCCGTACAAACATTTCTGCTTCTTGCTTGGTTATTATTTTATCTAAGCTGGATGTTTTTTCTTTTCTGGCACCTTGCTTTGAAAGTTTTATATTCTGATTGTTACTATTTCCACCGATACGAATAGTTCTTTGTTTGTAACGAACAGTGAATGCATTTGCACCCATTGTAGAAAAGCTTTCTGAAAATTTTTGATTCATAGCTTTAATGGCTGTTATAATTCCAACCAAAGCCATAATACCGAATGCTATAATTGCAACGGTAAGCCCTGTTCTCAATTTATTACTGCGAACAGATCGAAAAGCCAATGATAAATTATCTGAAAATTTCATTTAATTGCTACGTCAATATTTCAATCAAGTAAAGGTAATCAATAGCCTTTTCTGATTAGAAATAATAAAAACCAAAAAGCAAATTGGGGAATAACCCTAATGCGATTAACAGTGCAGCCATTAAG
This sequence comes from Bacteroidota bacterium, assembly GCA_018268055.1. Lineage (GTDB taxonomy): Bacteria > Bacteroidota > Bacteroidia > Chitinophagales > Chitinophagaceae > JJ008. The sequence goes on along the minus strand of JAFDXF010000089.1, from coordinate 112,906 downwards.
AGCAATGTCCACTTAAATACAGGGCTTACAGAAACAATAGCTGCAGCAGATTCCGCCTTTTTAAAATACATGGCTTGAATGACACGGAAATAATAATAAACACTTACGGCTGCCATAAGCACGGCAATGATGACTAACCACATTGTATTGCTGCCGGATAATAATGCGGCCTTGAGCATTAAAAATTTAGAAAGAAAACCAGCAGTAAGTGGAACTCCGGCAAGAGACAAAATAAAAATCGTGATGGAAAAAGCTACAACCGGTTGCTGCTCTGCCAATCCATTAAATCCTTCAAATGTATAATCTTTCATTTTGGCCAATACAGCGAATATGCCAATTGTTGCAAGGCTATACGCTGCTACATACAACAACAAGCCCAACTTACCATCTGTATTCATTGCATAGATAGACAGTAGCATAAAGCCCGCCTGTGCAATACTTGAATAAGCCAACATTCTTTTTACACTCTGTTGAAAAACAGCAGTGATGTTTCCGATAATAAGTGTCACCACCGTCAATAATCCAATGATTAATTGCCAACTACTTTTTTGCATTTCACCGAAGGCATTATCAAACAAGCGAATGAATGCAACAAAGACAGCGCCTTTTACAAGCGTTGCCATAAAAGATGCAAATACGGTAGGTGCACCATCATAAACATCCGGTGCCCAGAAATGGAATGGAGCAACTGAAGACTTGAAAGACATTGCAAACAACATTAATAACATTCCTGAAACTAATAAAGCAGAAGGAATACCATTCAATGGAGCAATAGCATCTAACTGAAAACTTCCTTTATCGCCATAAATAAATGCAATTCCCATCAGCATTATACCAGTAGAAAATGCACCTTGTAAGAAATATTTTAATGACGCTTCGTTGCTTTTCAGGTTTCGCTTTTCTGCGCCGGTGAGTATGTACATCGGAATAGACATTATTTCTATACCTAAGAATAAAATCAACAACGACTTAAATGAAACGGCTAAAACAATACCACAAAGAATAAAGAATATCAAAGCAAAATATTCGGCATAGTTAATGCCTACTTTCTCCATATCCTTAGATGATAAAATAAAATACAAAAGCGTGATTGCAAATACAATACTGTTGAACAAAAGTGAGAACCGATCAAAATGAAGCATTCCATTCCAATCAAACTTAAACAGTACGATACCGCTTGTTTCCAAAACATTTACCAAAAGCAGTAGTAATACTCCTGCAATTGCCAGACTGCGTACAATGCTTTTCTGTTTCAGCCATAAGCCGCTGAACATCATTACTACTCCCAATATTGCCGATAATATCAATGCATTCATAATCCTGTCTTACTTGGTAAAAATTGTAAGATATTTATTTTGTCAACTATTTCTTTTGAAAATTCTGAAGTGAAATTTAAGATTGATTGCGGATAAATACCCCACCAGAAAATCAATACTACAATCACTCCTAATACTAATTTTTCATTCCAGCGAATGTCTGTAATATTAGTTACTGCCTCTTTTACTTCGCCGTAAAATATTTTTGTAATCATACGCAAAGTATAAATAGCCCCCAAGATAATTCCCGCGCCTGCAAATGCTGTAAACCACAAATAATATTGCGAATGGATGCGCATAATACCCGTAAGCATTAAAAACTCTCCGACAAAACCATTCGTCAGTGGTAATGCCACACTCGCCAATGCGATGATTACAAAGAATATAGTCATTGATGGAGCTTTCTGTGCCAAACCTCCCAATTCAGAAATTTTTGATATACCTGTTTTTCGTTCTATTAACTCTACTACTATCCAAAGGCCCAACACATTAATACCGTGATTGAACATTTGAATAATAACGCCTTGCATTGCAATTTGATTTACGGCAAACACCGCAACAAACATCAAACCTATGTGTGCGATAGATGAATAGGCAATGAGCTTCTTAATATCATCCGAACGATATGCAATTAATGATGCATATATAATTCCAATTAGCGCCAGAGGGATTACTGTATAACTCCATGTTTCGGCACCGATTGAAAGTACCGGCATCAACCAACGAATTACACCCAGTACACCCATTTTTACCATAATGGCACTCAGCACCATCGTACCGGCAGGGGTAGATTGCTGATAGGTTTCAGGCTGCCATGTATGAAATGGGAATATGGGCATCTTTACTGCAAAAGCAATAAAGAAAAGCCAAAATAAAAATGACTGCTCTTTGCCACTCAGTGTTTGATTCAGATGATAAAAGGAACTGATACTGAAACTGTGATCGGGCGTTTTGGATTGTAGATAAATAATACCAATCAACATCAGTAGTGAACCTACAAATGTGTAAATAAAGAATTTGAACGTGGCGGCTATTCTTCTTTCTCCGCCCCATCGTGAGCAAATAAAATAAATCGGTATCAATGCTAATTCCCAGAAGAAATAAAATAACATGGCATCCATTGCCAAAAAAACCCCCATCATTCCGGCTTGTGTGAGTAACATCAATCCGAAAAATCTGTTTGCTTTTTCATACGATCTATTCCACGTAGCAATAAAAATTAATACATAAGCCAATGCATTAAGCAGACATAATATCTGACCCATTGCATCTAACTTGAGTGCAAAACTGCTACCCATTACCTGCAGCCACTCATGGTTATATTCCAGCCATTGGTTATTGCCCGAAAGAAATAAACCAAATAATGATGCTGCTAATACAGCCAGCGATGCAAACAATGACCAAGCTCTTACCGTTTTTTCATTCTGAATAAAAAAAGCAGCAATGCCGGTAACCAAAGGGATTACTATCAATAAAACAGCTATCATTTATTTTCTCAAAAAGAATTGAATTACAAAAATTATTACCATACTCAGTACCATCAGCAATATATAACTGCCTACCTGGCCACCTTGTAACAATCGCATTTGTCTGCCACCATACTGCACTAATCTGCCAACACCATTTACTACGCCATCGATACCTGATTTTTCTACAACATTTTTCAGAAATACGCCAAGCGCTTTTGTTGGTTTCACAAAAACAGTATTGTACAACTCATCTACATACCATTTATTTTCCAATACCTTACCCAAGCCAACTGCTTCTTTCGCTTTGTAATTTTTAAACATAAACCAAGCAAGCAATATTGCACCAATAACTAATACTGTAGAAATTGTCATCAATGTAAATTCAGTAGATGATGCAACATGATGAGGATGCTCTGAAGTAATAACCGGTGATAGAAATGCTCCGATTTTATTTCCACCTTCGGAAATGGCTTCCGGAATACCAACAAGGCCTCCTACTACAGAAAGAATCGCCAATGCGATCAATGGGAACGTCATTGCAGCAGGGCTCTCGTGAATATGATGTTGCTGCTCTTCCGTACCTCTGAATGAACCGAAGAAAGTAATAAACAATAATCGGAACATATAAAAAGCAGTGAGCAACGCACCAAACAAAGCAACACCATAAAGTATCGGGCTCTTAATAAAAGTCGCCAATAAAATTTCATCTTTAGAAAAGAATCCACTCAATGGCGGGATGCCGGAAATGGCTAACGTTCCTATCAGAAAAGTGATGTAGGTAATTTTTATTTTTTTACTCAGCCCGCCCATTTTACGAATATCTTGCTCGCCACTCATAGCATGTATAACACTTCCTGCGGCAAGGAACAATAATGCCTTGAAGAATGCGTGTGTCATCACGTGAAATACACCTGCAGAATATGCGCCTACACCCAAAGCTAAAAACATATAGCCCAACTGACTCACTGTAGAGTAAGCAAGAACTTTTTTAATATCATTTTGTTTCAATGCAATGGTAGCGGCAAGAATTGCCGTAACTAATCCGGTAATGGCTACTACATTCATAGATATTTCTGAAAGCGAATAAAGTACGTTGCTCCTTGCAATCATATAGATACCTGCCGTCACCATTGTAGCAGCGTGGATTAATGCTGAAACCGGTGTAGGACCGGCCATTGCATCCGGTAGCCATGTGTATAAGGGAATCTGTGCGCTCTTTCCTGTTGCACCGATAAAAAGTAATAATGTAATAACAGTAATATCTGTTGCACTTAACTTACCGGCTGCTGCTGCTGCAAATGTTTCATCATACCCAACAGTATTTATTTTACTGATTAGCCAAAACAATGCAATCAAAAAAGCAAAGTCGCCAATACGGTTCATGATAAATGCCTTATCAGCCGCTTTGTTGTACTGTTTGTTCTTGAACCAATATCCAATCAATAAATAAGAACATAAACCTACGCCCTCCCAACCAATGAACATAATAATATAGTTGGCACCCAGCACTAATATCAGCATAAAGAATACAAACAGATTCAGAAAAGAAAAATATCTGCCAAACTGAGCCTGATTTTCTTCATGCATGTACGCAGTCGAGTAAACATGAATGATAAAACTCACTCCTGTAACCACTAAAAGGAATAATGAAGAGAGTTGATCTATTTTAAAAGCAAATGGAATAGTAACATTTCCAACTGAAATAAAATTAAAATAATCTGCTGTAAAGGTGTTTCCTCCTTTCACTTGCATAAAAACCCAAACGCTTAGTGCAAATGAAGCCAATACAGTAGCAGAACCAATGATACCGGTCGTTGATTTTGAAAGATAATTTCTTCCCAAGCCGGTAATCAGAAAACCAATCAGCGGTAGTAAGGGAATTAAATAGGCGATATGTAAAGCGTTTTGCATAATTTAATGTCTTAGCAAAATCAATGTTTTAAACGATTTAAAAAATTAATATCCACTGAGTGAATATTTCGATACATCATTACAATAATAGCCAAACCCACACTTACCTCTGCTGCAGCCACCACCATAATAAAGAATACAAATAATTGCCCATCTGAACCTGCATTGGTTGCAGTATTCAAAGCCGCTGCTTTCAGATGATGCATTTTTGAAAATGCTACCAATAATAGATTGACAGCATTCAGCATAAGTTCAATACACATAAATACAATAATTGCATTGCGACGTGTCAATACGCCTACAACGCCAATGGCGAATAATGCAACAGAAAGAAATATGTAATAGTTAATCGGCATTTTATAATTTTAAATATAAACCGGCTTTAAAGTTTGTTTTACCAATATAATTTACACCCGGTCCAATATCAAATGAAATTATATCCATCAGTTTCTTTTTAATGACGCCGCCAAACAAATCCACAGCTTTGTAAGAAGCTCCTTTTGTCAATAATTTCACTACCGTTCCTACAGACATTGAGGCGAGCCCTGAAATCAAATACGTTTTAGCATTGTTGACCACGCTATCTTTATTATCCGCTATTTTTTTAATTGCTCCATATAATGCAATAGCAGAACCTGCATAGTTGGTAATTCTATAAACCAAACGGCCGGTTTTAAATGTATTGAACAATTTAGTGATATCATTATTCCTTTTTGTATTCAACAACTGCTGCACAATATTCAACTTTGGAATTTTGCTTTTACCGGAAAAAAATTGTGGTGCCCATCCTTTTTTTACCTGCAATACTTTTCCTAAAAGATTTTCAATTTTAAAATTTTTTAAATCAATCTGAGGGATTTCAATCTGCGCTTGTGCCGATTGTATCAAAAGCATACAACTCACAAACAATCCGATAATTAATTTCTTCATTCGTTGTTGGTTTTGGTTGTTAATAATTAATCTTTTTTTCCAATTACAATTGCCCCTACCATTGCGCTTAAGAATAGTACACTGCTAATTTCAAACGGTATTACATAAGTAGTAAACAATTCTTTCCCCAAGTTTTTAATTAATCCAATATTTCCCACATTCACCATTGCTTCACTTTGCTTTAAATCTGCATCTTTTAATGCGGCTATCAAGACCAATAGCAAGCATCCTCCGGCAACAGCACCGGCAATTTTCAACCACCTGTTTTTTTGTGGTTCAGATTCTTTGCTCAAATTCATCAACATTATCACAAATAGAAATAACACCATAATAGCCCCTGCATAAACAATAATATTCACCACTGCCAGAAACTGTGCATTCAATAATATATAATGTCCCGATATAGCAAAGAATGTAGCAATCAGCCAAAGCACACTATACACCGGGTTTTTGGCAGTCACCACCATCAGTGCACCAAACAATGCAATCACTGAAAGAAACCAAAAAAGTATTTGCGTTACACTCATTCTATTAGCCGTTAGTTCGTTTTATTGTTTTTTATTTTTCTGTCGCCCACTGCTTTATCGTACGCTTCTTTTTCATTAATCGGGTGTGGAATCAGCAGTTCTTCTTTGGGATAAATAAATCCTTTTCTTCCATAATTGGCCGGAGCAAATGTTTCTGAAAGATAAATAGCATCTTTCGGACAAGCTTCTTCGCACAAGCCGCAGAAAATACAGCGCAACATATTGATTTCATATTTTGCTGCATATTTTTCTTCTCTGTAAAGATGTTCTTCGCCGGGCAATCTTTCTGCTGCTTCCATCGTAATAGCTTCGGCAGGACAAGCCACTGCACAAAGGCCACAGGCAGTACAGTTTTCACGCCCTTCTTCATCCCTATTCAATACATGTAAGCCTCTGAATACTTTAGAAAATGGTCTTTTTTGTTCCGGAAAATTATAGGTTACTTTTTTTCTGAAAAAATGACTTAAAGTAACGCCCATTCCCTTCAATATATTCCACAGATACAGACTTTCCACAAAAGTCATTGGCTTCCGATCCACCGGCAATGCTCTGTTTGTAAGTTGTGTACTCATTTTTTAAAAGGTTTGCAAATATATATTTCTATCTGCCAATTTATTTGTTCAAATACAATATTACTGCTGCAGTGATCAACATATTGACCAATGCAAGCGGTACTAATTTTTTCCATCCAAGGTTCATCAGTTGGTCATAGCGAAAACGAGGAATGGTCCAACGTATCCACAAAAACACAAACAAGAAGAAAGATATTTTTGCCATCAACACACCAAAACTGATGAATGACATCCAGAATGGACTCAATCCCCAACTTGCTTCATTTACAAAAGGTATATCATATCCGCCCAGATAAATGGTTGCCATTACTGCGCTGCTGATAAACATATTGATATACTCGGCAAAGAGATAAAAGCCTAATTTCATAGACGAATATTCCTGATGGTAACCAAAGTTCAATTCATTTTCTGCTTCTGCCAAATCAAACGGTGTACGATTACATTCTGCTAAAGCGCACACAAAAAATATAATAAAGCCAAGTGGCTGATAAATAATATTCCAGCCATGCTCCATTTGATAGCCAACGATAGCACTCATTTTTAAAGAACCGGTCATGAGCAATACCGCAATCAAAGCAAGTCCCATTGGCAATTCATAAGAAATCATTTGAGATGCACCACGAATGGCTGCCAAAAGTGAAAATTTATTATTAGAAGCCCAACCTCCTATCATAATACCATAAACACCGATACTCACAATTGCAAACACTATTAATATTCCCATATCTACATCGGCCACCTGCATTGGAATAACTGTTCCATTTCCCATTTGAAAAGGAGCTGCCCATGGAATAACACTACTCGTAACCAAAGCCGTAATCATGGCTAATGCCGGTCCAAGTAAAAACAGAAACTTGTTGGAAGTAAGTGGTATAATTTCTTCTTTGAAAAATAATTTACCGCCATCTGCCAATGGCTGAAGAATACCAAAAGGCCCCGCTCGGTTCGGGCCTAATCTATCTTGCATAAAGGCAGCTACTTTTCTTTCCGCATAAGTGGTGTACATAGCAATAAAGAATGAAAGGCCAATAATGGCAACAATCAAAATTGCTTTTCCTAATAACATCCACAAGTCTATAGTCAATAAATACATATTCTGTTTTTATTGTTCTTTCTTTTTAAATGTTTCACTCGTTGCCGGTCCGGGCAGTTGTGATATATCCACACTATTCACTCCGCTTACTTTACGAATATCCATCAATAATTTAGGGTCGCGACCGCCCATTACTTCCGGCAATGTTTCTTTAGGCTTGATCATTCCTTCATAATGACCTTGCGCAATAACCGAATGACGGCTGATTACCGTTGGCCCTTCTATCACCCAATCATTTATTTTCTTTTTATGAAAACGACAATCATTACAAATCCATGCCGGCTTACCATCTATTGTTTGCACTTCCGCCCAAGGATCTTTTCTGCTGGTAACTCGCATTACTTCTTCGCCTCTTTGCCACAGTGTTACTTTACCACAACATTTATCACAGTCCCTGTGTGCATCAACCGGCTTAGTAAACCACACTCTGTTTTTAAAACGGAATGTTCTATCTGTTAATGCACCAACGGGGCAAACATCAATCATGTTTCCACTGAAGTCATTATCTATGGCTTTTGAAATGTAGGTAGAAATTTCTGCATGATCGCCTCTTTTCAAAACGCCATGAACCCTTTTCTCGGTTAACTGATCGGCTACTAATACGCAACGATAGCATAGAATGCAACGCGTCATGTGTAGTTTTATATAAGGGCCAATATCTTCTAATTCAAAAATTCTTTTCTTGAATTCATAGCGGGATGCTGCAGTTTTTCCGTGCTCATAGCTGAAGTCTTGTAAGTAACATTCGCCTGCTTGGTCGCAGATAGGACAATCCAATGGGTGATTGACCAATAAAAATTCTACCACACCTTTTCTCGCATCTAATACTCTTTCACTTGAATAATTATTAACCACCATTCCGTCCATTACCGTAGTACGGCAACTTGCGACCAACTTTGGCATTGGTCTTGGGTCTGCGGTAGAGCCGGCAGCTACTTCTACCAAACAAGATCTGCATCTTCCGCCACTTTCTTCCAATTTGCTGTAATAGCACATTGCAGGTGGAGCAACTTCTACACCAATCATTCGTGCAGCATTCAATATAGTAGTCCCCGGTGGCACTTCGATCGTTTTATTATCGATAGTGACTTTAAATAATTTCGGAGCTTCTTTTTTAATTTCTTCAGCCATAATTTTTATTTCACTCAAAGTAGCTAAGTCGCAAAGTTTACAGTTTATTTACAATTCTACACAGGCACATTTATTGGATCGGCATATCCTGCCAATCCATAATTTTTTTTCAAACATTCTTCAGGGTTATTCACATGCCATTCAAATTCGTCTCTGAAATGCCTGATTGCTGCTGCAACAGGCCAAGCTGCTGCATCACCCAATGGGCAAATCGTATTACCTTCAATATTCTTCTGCACATTCCACAATAAATCTATATCACTCATTTTTCCTTTACCATATTCAAGTTTATACAACAAATTCTCTAACCATGGTGTGCCTTCTCTGCAAGGAGTACATTGACCGCAGCTTTCATGACGATAAAATCTTGCAAGTGTATATGTATGGCGAACCACACATTGCGTTTCATCCAATACAATAAAACCACCAGAGCCCATCATGCTGCCTGTAGCAAATCCACCATCTGCAAGACTTTCGTAAGTCATCATTCTTGTTTCGCCCTTTGCAGTTTTCAATAGAAGATTGGCAGGCAAAATAGGTACAGAAGAACCGCCGGGAATGCAAGCTTTTAATTTTTTTCCATTTGCAATACCTCCACAATATTCATCACTGTACAAAAATTCTTCAACGGAAATAGTCATATCAATTTCATAAACGCCGGGCTTATTGATATTGCCACAGGCAGAAATCAACTTAGTGCCTGTTGATTTTCCAATTCCGATTTTAGCATATTCTTCTCCTCCTTCATTTATGATTGGCACTACTGCTGCTATACTTTCCACATTATTTACTACTGTAGGGCAACCCCACAATCCTTTTACAGCAGGAAATGGAGGTTTGATTCTTGGGTTGCCTCTTTTTCCTTCTAAAGATTCTAACAAAGCGGTTTCTTCTCCACAGATATAAGCGCCAGCTCCACGTTGTACATAAATTTCACAATCAAACCCGCTGCCCAAAATATTTTTTCCAAGCCATCCATTATTTTTTGCTTCTGCAATTGCCTGCTCCAGAATATTTACTATCCATGCATACTCTCCACGTATATATATATAAGAACGATTGGATCCTAATGCGTAAGATGATACAATCATACCTTCAATGAGTAAGTGTGGAATAAATTCCATCAAATATCTGTCTTTGAAAGTACCCGGCTCAGACTCATCTGCATTGACAACCAAATAGCGAGGTACTCCTTCTGGTTTGGCAAGAAAACTCCATTTCATTCCTGTAGGGAACCCTGCACCACCACGCCCGCGAAGACCACTTTTCTTTACTTCATCCGTTACGCCATCGGGACTCATTGATTTAAGTGCTTTCTCTACACTACGGTAGCCGCCCTCACGACGGTACACATCATACAATCTGATGTTTTCAATGTGTGCTTTATCTAATAATAATTTTCGTCCCATATTTAATAACCCCAACGGGTATATTTATATTTTTTAATCACTCATTATTCTATTCTCAGCATTTCCAACCTTGCCAGCTTTATATCTTTTTTTTGCTTGAACCAAATCATACTCACATTCACAGTATAAACAGATGTCACGCCATCCGGCTTATGTTCTTTTCCTTTAAAAAAATATTTTACTACTGTTGAATCCGCTGATTTAGAAACGCCAAAGCCTTTCGTCATGTTGGCTTGCGTATAAGTAGTTTTATTCTCTGATATATCTTTTATTGCCTGCTCTCTTGCCTCTGTTTTACCGTCACTATTTTGATAAATCATTTCAGCTGCAAATAATTTCTCTAATGTGCTTTTATCTTTTGATTCAAAAATAGCATTCACCAGCAGCTTTGATTTAGCTACTGCTTTGGATGCAATCTTTGTTTGTGCATTCAGGAATACACCTATAAAAATTGCTGCTATGGTGAAATATACTTTCATTGATTATTTTGCATTAGCCCGACTTTCTGAAATAATTTTATCTATTTTTTCTTTGGTCAAATGTTCTTTATAATTTTCTCCCAGTTGCATCATCGGTGCGTATCCACAAGCACCTAAACATTCTACCGTTTTCAAGGTAAACATTCCGTCTTCCGTTGTTTCTCCCGGCTTGATCCCTAATTTTTCATGGACATAGTTTATTATATCATCACTGCCGTTCAACATGCAAGGCCCTGTCTGACAAACTTCAAAAAGATATTTACCAACAGGTTTTAAATTGAACATACTGTAAAACGTAGCAACTTCATACACTTCAATATCTGTAATGTTTAAAAGAGATGCAACATAGTTCATCGTTTCTTCACTCAACCAACCGCCAAATTCGTGTTGTGCCAGATGCAATACAGGCAGCAAAGCACTTTTTTGCTTGCCCTCAGGGTAGCGTTCAATGATTTGCTTCACTTCAGCTAATTTCTCTTTTGAAAACTCAACATTCATAATGCTTAATTCAAAATAATTTTTTATGCGTCTAATTCTCCTGCTATCAGGTTCAAACTACTCATTGTTATAATTGTATCACTCAACATTGAACCTTTAATCAATTCTTCAAATGCTTGATAATAAATAAAACTTGGTCTTCTGAAATGCAAGCGATACGGTGTTCTGCCTCCATCACTAATCAAATAAAATCCCAACTCTCCATTTGCACCTTCTACCGAATTGTAAACTTCACCTGAAGGTATATTGGTTTCACCCATTATTATTTTAAAATGCCAGATCAATGCTTCCATCTCTGTATAAACAGCCTCTTTTGGTGGTAGATAATATTCCGGAGCATCTGCATGGAAAACATCTGCTTCTGTGCCTTTGAATTCCTGCACTTTCTGATAGGCTTGCTCTATAATGCTGATGCTCTCCCACATTTCTTGTTCTCTTACCAACCATCGATCATAATTATCGCCGGTAGTACCAACAGGAACTTTGAATTGAAAATCTTCGTAAGAACTATATGGCGTATGCACACGTACATCATAATCTACACCTGTAGCACGCAGGTTGGGGCCTGTAAAGCCATAATTCAATGCACGTTCAGCACTGATTGCTCCCGTTCCCATTGTGCGATCCATAAAAATTCTATTGCGCATAAAGAGCGTTTCAAACTCTTTCAACACTTTGGGATATTCTCTTAAAAATTTTTCTAACTTTTGAAATGCAATGTCATTAAAGTTTCTTTCAAAGCCACCAATACGACCAATATTAGTGGTAAGTCTTGCACCACATACTTCTTCATAAATTTCATAAATCAGTTCTCTGTATTGCATTACATACAGAAAGCCGGTATAAGCACCTGCATCCACGCCAACAATGGAATTGCAAATAAGATGGTCAGAAATTCTTGCCAACTCCATAATAATAATACGCAAATAATCTACACGCTTAGGGATTTTAAGGCCTAATAATTTTTCGCAAGTAAGATGCCAGCCCATGTTATTGATGGGAGGAGAGCAATAGTTCAGTCGATCAGTAAGTACAGTGATTTGGCCCAATGGTCTTCGCTCAGCCAATTTCTCAAATGCTCTGTGTATGTAACCAACTGTTTGTTCGGCAGACACAATACGTTCCCCATCCAACTCCAGAATATTTTGAAACACACCATGCGTAGCAGGATGCGTAGGCCCCAGGTTCAGCGTGGTGGTCGTTTTTTCTATTGAGCCTTCCGGCAATTTTATGTGATGCTCTGACATTATCTATTTTCTATTTTTTCAATTTACCTATTCTATTTGTGTTTCAAATAGGTAAAAGAATATTAATCATATTATCCTCTTCCAAACATTTCATCATCTTTATCCACTCTTGTTTGATCTTCCAATGGAAATTCTTTTCTCAGTGGAAAATAATCCATCTCTTCTACGTTCATTATTCGTTTCAGATTGGGATGCCCTACAAAATTAACTCCGAAAAAATCATAAGCTTCTCGCTCCTGCCAGTTTGCAGATGAATATAATCCGGTAGCGGTGTAAACATCCGGAGTATTTATGTCTGTAAACACTTTGAAACGAATGCGTAGATTATCGGACAAATTGTGCAAATGATACACTATTGCCAATTCTTTTCCTTTATTTTCAGGGTAATGAACCGCTGTAACATCTGTAAGAAAACGGAATTTCAACTCTTCATCATCATACAGAAAGTTTAGTACTTTAAGATTTAGTTCTTTCGGCGATTCAAACGTAAGCATTCCGTAGGGTTCCTGAAAATTGGAAACCTGCTCGCCAAATTTTTCTACTAATCTTGTTTGTACTTTTTCGTTCGTCAACATTTTTTAAACGCTTTATTGGTCATTCACCAAAATACTATTTATTGAATACCATAACTAGCCAGCAAATCTTTATAAAATTGGCTATTTCTTCTTCTTAAACTTTCTTTACCAACCAAATCTTGTACTCGCATTACACCATCTAAAATAGCTTCAGGTCTTGGTGCACAACCCGGCACATAAACATCTACGGGCACTATTTGATCTATACCTTGCAATACACTGTATGTATCAAATATACCACCACTACTCGCACATGCACCTACTGCCATTACCCAACGAGGTTCGGCCATTTGAATATATACTTGCTTGAGTACCGGGCCCATTTTTTTAGCAATAGTTCCCATTACCATCAACAAATCGCACTGACGTGGGCTGAAACCAACTCTTTCTGAGCCAAATCTACCCAAATCATAATGTGCGCCCATAGTAGCCATAAATTCAATTCCGCAACATGAAGTAGCAAAAGGAAGCGGCCATATTGAATTCTTTCTTGCCAACCCTATTACCTTATTCAATGAGGTAGCGAAAAATCCTTCTCCAATATGTCCCTCAGGCATATCAGCAATACTGATATCCGTTTCAGGTATTTTTTTGATGAGATTATATGATACTTGTCTTGGCATTTCTTACAATTTTTAATCTTCCCAATTCAACGCACCTTTTTTTATAATATATACAAATCCACATAGGAAAAAAGTAATAAACATTACAACTGCCCAAAAACCGGCCCAACCCAGTTCTTTAAAATTTACTGCATAAGGATAAAAGAAGATTACTTCCACATCAAACAGTACAAATAAAATTGCAGTCAAAAAGTATTTAACCGCCATTGGTTGACGGGCATCACCATGACTTTCAATACCACTGGTAAAGTTTTGAAGTTTTTCTGAAGTTTTTCTTTTGGGGCCAAGCATGTGCGTTACAACAGTGAGTAATACCACCAAGCCTATTGCAATAAAAATCTGTAAGCCAATAGGTAAGTATGAACCTGCTGTCACGTTTTCCGGATCGATTTGTAGTAACTGAAACATAATTTCAACTTATGGCAAAAATAAGGCAGCAACGTGATATTACCTTAACAAAGAAATTCAAGCCATAAAATAATTACGTAAAAGGTAAACCCCTTACGTTGTACTGTAAGGGGTTTATTTTTATAAAAAATTATTTAAACTATTTTTTTGCTACTCTGTTTGCGCCGGGTTTTGGCTTTGTTACTGCACTTGTCTTAGACCCTCCCGTTTTTGCAGGCGGCTTTGTAGCGGGTGTAGGCTTTGTAGGCGCCAATAATGCTTTTTGAAGTACATCAATATTCTTTTGAATATTATCAGCATTATCAGGATCGGCAGACTGCCATTTTTTAAGATACTCTATAGCAGATGCGGGATTTTTGGCATCATTTGCATAGTAAATAGCTAAGAAACTGGCAGAACTGATTATCTGCTTTTTATATTTTACAGAATCGGCAATTGCAAAATTGTATAGTTTCAAAGCATCGGGTACAGCTATACTATCCTTTTTTACAGTATCCACATTCCTACTGTTATTCAATGCCCATTCATATCCATAAACCTGATCCGGCCATTTAGTTTCCATCACTAATGCTGCATCTCTTGATTTAGCATAATTCTGACCAAAATAATATGCAGTAGTTAAATCAAAATAGTCATTAATGGTAGGCGAAGGCTTTAACTCAATTATTTTTTGAATTACAGCAGCTTCCTTATCACGTAATTTATTTTCTCTAAAATAAGTTGCTGCTTCTTTCAAGAAATCAATTTTGGAAGAAAGAACAGTATCTATCAATGCTCCTTCCAAATAATTTTTCAAGATTTCATCAGGTGTGCCCCCTGTTTTTGAAAGTATTTTAGCTCTCAGAGCATGGTCATAAGCTATATAGTCATCCATTTTTTTATACTGAAAGAATAAATCGCTGTATTTTTTTGAATTTACATAATCACCTTTTTGAAGATAAGCATCTGCCAATAAGCGATAAACTTTAGGCTTTGTTTTATTACCCATTGCCGCCACTACAGATTCTCCTTTTGCAGTTGCACAATCAAAATTCTTTTGAGCCCAGCAAAGTTGTGCATATAGAAACTGGTCTTGTGCATCTGCATCTATTCCTTTCGAAGAAATGTATTTTGTCAAATAAGATTCAGCCTCAGTAAATTTTTGACGGAAGAAATAGTAGTAAAACAAATCGTAATAAGCATGACTGAAATTAGGGTCTTTTGTTACCGCATCATTAAGATACTGTACTACTAAATCCCAATTCTTTTGAGACTCAAACAATTTTGCCAATCGGTAGCTTGCTACTGCAAAGTTCGAGTTTACAGCTAATGCCTGATTGTAAGCGGTATAAGCCTGTCCGCCACCTTTTCCTTCACCTGCCTTACGATAGGCGTTACCCAATTGTAATAATGTCTCTGTATTTTTTGCATCTTTTTTAGCAGCATCTTCTAAAAGTGTTACGGCATAGTTATAGTCGCCATTCTTCACACTAACAATGGCACGGCCGATCGCAGTTTCAATTTTTGGATCATTACCCTTTTTATTACTGGTTGCGGCTAATGCTGCATCAAAGTGTTGACGTGCTTCAGCATTTTTTCCTTCCAATAATTCAACTTGACCTAAACCAACTTGAATCAATGGAGCATTATTCATACTTGCAAGAGCTTTTTCATACAATTGTCTTGCATCTGCCAATCGATTAGACACTTCATCTTCTTCGTCACCCAAATATGCTTGACCTAACCAGTAAGTGGCATCTACATTATTGGAACTTGTAGATAATATTTTTTCAAATACTGATTGTGCTGTTTTTGCATGTCCTGCATACAAGTGATTCATTCCTTCCTGAATTGTTTGGGCGTTTAATAAACCCGCAAACAAAACACTTGCTACGATTGTTAAGGTGGTCTTCTTCATTTTACTTTTCACTTTTAGGGTTGTAAATATAACTTTTTTGTTTACTCTTTTACGTTTGCTTCTCTTATTCCGAAGTTTTTAATGATAAGCGGTGCTAAATATGCTCTTCTGAATATCAATTGTCCTATTTCGCTGCTCATAAATCCGGCAAATCCATATCCTAATCCTTTATAATTCTCTTTCAATATATAAACCAAATCCCGTACCAAAGGATAATTCTTTGTGTAAATATCATCTTGATAAGGTTTTACAAAATGACCTGGCATATACTTGCTTTCTAATCTAGCTATTTTGACTTCTTTCAAATAACTTACTTGCTCAGGATCTTCTTTATTCCCAATCCAGCTCACACCTACAAAACCTATTGCATTCGGTGTTTTAGCAATATAATCAAGAACGCCATTACTGCTCCTCGCTGCTACTGCATCTTTTGTAAGTGTATCTCCACGCAATACTGAATCGATGATAAAACGTACCGTACTGGTTGCTTTTACACCATCAAATACCGGAATTAATTTTTTGCTAAATTTTCCGGTGAGGATGGCTTTCAACTCGGGCATAGTAAATACAGAGTCCGGCGATGATGGGTTGACTATTACTGCAATTGCATCTCTCGCTACTGCCATATAATTTGGTGAAACAGAAAATGAATCCACCATTATTTCTCTTTCTTCAGGTGTATATGGTCTCGTAGCAATAATCATCCGTACACTATCCACATAAAAATCTTTGAAACATTCTGCTTCCGGCTTATACGTTACATTGATTTTTGTTTTAGGCCGATTGGATTCATATACTTTTGCCAATTCATCCACGATTGGCTTAAATGATTCATCTGCACTTACATTAATACTACCATACCAATAATCGTCCGGCTTTTTATTATCGTTTTTTGTATTACACGCATTCAATAAAGTAGTAATAGCAATCAAAACAGCAAACACTTTTATATTATAAAGAGCTATTCTTTTTCTCATTTAAAATATTTTTTCTGATATCCGCGATAAATACGCCACACACCGTAAAACAAACACATGCCACCCAATAGCTTATCTAATGTATCGGGTTTACCAAAATATTCATTGATAGCAATATCCTTGGTTCTTAAAAAGAAAAAGAAAATCCCGATCACTAAGAATAAAGTACCCATTGTGTAATCCATCATAGAACGCATTAAGGAAACTTGCTTCTTCCTTTTATTTTCATAATCTTCCAGCATATTTTCAAATTTCAAAAACGGAAAAATAGGAAAATTTTGTTTCATTATCTTCAATTTTATATTTCATTACTTAAGATGCGCTTATTACACAATTCCACATCTCTTTTAAATCAAAAAAGCAAAGTCTGATTATCTTTGTGCAATGAAGATTTTAATGGTTTGTTTGGGAAATATTTGTCGTAGCCCATTGGCGGAGGGAATAATGCAAGATAAGGTTCAAAAAGCAGGGCTAAACTGGCAAGTGGATAGTGCCGGCACAAACAGCTATCACATAGGCGAACCACCACATCATCTTTCACAAAAAGTAGCGAAGCTAAATGGTATTGACATCAGCAATCAAAGAGCCAGACGATTTACAGCGGATGATTTTAAGTGTTATGATAAAATTTATGCATTAGCTGCCGATGTATTGGACGATATAAAAAAAATGAGCAACGAAAAGTTTGATGCTACAAAAGCGATGTTGCTGATGAATGAATTGTACCCGAATAAAAATATGGATGTACCCGATCCTTGGTATGGTACTGAACCAGGATATCACCATGCATTTTCATTAATTGAACAGGCTTGTGATGCAATCATTACAAAGCATGTTATTACAACTGATATTTAAAAAAAAATCTACCAATAAATTTTAACATGAGTCAGAAACCATCACTTCCGCAGGGCACTAGAGATTTTGGTCCGGACGTTGTTCGCAAGCGAAATTACATTTTGAATACCATTAAAAATGTATTTGAACGTTATGGATTTCAACCTTTGGAAACACCCGCAATGGAAAATATGGAAACATTGATGGGTAAGTATGGCGAAGAAGGTGATAAACTGATTTTTAAAATTCTAAACAACGGTCTTGATAATAAAGAAAAAGAAAAACAGATTAGAGAAGATTTTGAAAAAATATTGGAAGGCAAAAACATAAAAGGCATTACGGAAAGAGCATTAAAATATGATCTCACGATTCCATTTGCTCGTTACGTAGCCATGAATCATGCAGTACTTGCTTTTCCGTTCAAACGCTATCAAGTGCAGCCTGTGTGGCGTGCAGATCGTCCACAAAAAGGACGTTACCGTGAATTTTATCAATGCGATGCCGATGTAGTAGGCAGCAATGCATTACTCAATGAAGTGGAGTTAACACTTATTTATCACGAAGTATTTACTGCATTACAATTAAGCGGTTACGAATTAAAAATCAATCACCGAAAAATATTGACTGCACTTGCTGAACTATGTGGCGGTGCAGATAAAACAACAGACATTGCTATCGCTATTGACAAATTAGATAAAATAGGTTTGGAAAAAGTAAAAGTAGAACTAAGTCAGCGTGGATTGACAGATGCTGCAATCCAAACCATTGAAAAATATCTAAGCATCAGCGGCAACAATGATGTAATAATCAATCAACTCGAAACTTTATTAAGCAATAGCGAACAAGGCAAAATTGGTATAGCACAATTAAAAGAACTTTTGAACAACACTGCTTTGAAAAGTACAAATGTGCAAATAGATCCTACACTAGCTCGTGGGCTCAACTATTACACAGGAATTATTTATGAAGCGAAAGCTCCTGCATCTGTTAAGATGGGAAGCATTGGCGGCGGAGGTCGATATGATGATCTTACCGGATTGTTTGGTGTACCCAATATTCCGGGCGTTGGTATTTCATTTGGTGTGGACAGAATTTATGATGTGTTGGAAGAACTAAACTTGTTTCCGGAAAACATCAATATCAGTACACAAGTGCTCTTTTTTAATTTGGGTGAAAATGAAAGCAAACAATCTTTTGACTGGATGCAACAACTGCGTCATAAAAATATCCGATGCGAACTTTATCACGAGTCAACAAAGTTTGACAAGCAGTTTAAATACGCAGAGAAAAAAAATATTCCATATATCATCATCATCGGTGAGAAAGAACTGAACGAACAAAAATGCAATCTTAAAAAACTGGCAACCGGTGAGCAGGAAAGATTGGGGTTGAGTGAGTTGTTGGGGTATAAATTTTAATCCTCTACACCCCCTCAAATATCAATGCGGCACCCTGTCCTACACCTACACACATCGTGGCAAGACCATAGCGTGATTTTCTTCTTTTCATTTCATAAAGCAATGTAGTAGAGATTCTTGCACCACTACAGCCCAACGGATGACCTAAAGCAATAGCACCGCCATTTACATTAATAATTTCTTTGTTCAATTTTAAATCACGTATGCAGGCTATACTTTGCGAAGCAAACGCCTCATTGAGTTCTATCAAATCAATATCCTTCACGTTCAATCCGGCACGATGCAGTGCTTTCTGCGTGGCAGGTACAGGCCCTATTCCCATTATAGAAGGATCTACACCTGCTACTGCCATTGATTTTATTTTTGCCAAAGGTTTCAATCCATATTTTTTTACGCCATCTGCATTGGTTAACAACAATACGGCTGCACCATCATTGATACCTGAAGAATTTCCTGCTGTTACTGTTCCATCTTTAACAAATGCAGGCTTTAATGTTGATAATTTTTCCATTGATGTTGCTCTCGGATGCTCATCAGTATCTACAACAGTTGTATTCCCTTTTATTGTTATTTCATAAGGAACAATTTCATCATTCCACTTACCGGATTCTTTTGCAGCGAAATATTTTTGTTGTGATGACAATGCAAAAGCATCTTGCTCATCTCTTGAAATATTCCATTGCTTTGCTACATTCTCAGCCGTTTCGCCCATTGCAAATGGATGGTACATAGCTGCTAATTGTTTGTTGACAAATCGCCAACCCATCGTAGTATCAAACAATTCTTGTTTTCGTCCATAAGCTTCATCACTCTTTGCAATAACGTAAGGCGCTCTTGTCATACTTTCTACACCACCCGCAATAATGAATGCAGCATCACCACACATAATTTGCCTTGCACCATCCATTATAGCTTGCAAACCTGATGCGCATAACCGATTTACTGTATTTCCGGCTACACTTACCGGCAATCCGGCAAGCAGTGCAGCCATACGAGCCACATTGCGGTTATCTTCTCCCGCCTGATTAGCAGCACCTGCTATCACCTCTTCAATGTCATGCATATCTATTGAAGGGTTTCTGTTTACAATGGCTTTAATAACCTGTGCCAGCAAATCATCGGGGCGTACAGATGATAAGACACCGCCATATTTGCCAATTGCCGTACGAACTGCATCCACAACAAAAACCTCTTGCATAAACTTCGTATTTTGTTAAACATCAAAAATAAACAACCTGCTGCAATGCAGGTTAATTAACTTTGCAAGATGAAACAAGCAGGCATTGTCAATATTCGCACTTTATCTCTCCCGGATATTGAACAGTATTTTGAGGAAATGGGTGAAAAAAAATTCAGGGCAAAACAAGTTTGGGAATGGCTTTGGCAAAAGCATGCGATGAGTTTTGCAGATATGACCAATCTAAGCAAAGAGCTTCGCCAAAAATTGGGGGAAAATTTCACTTTGCCTTCATTGACTATCAATGCAACGCAATACTCCGCCGATGGAACAGTAAAATCCTCTTTCAAAACTCATGACGGACACTTGGTAGAAGGAGTTTTAATTCCAACTGAAAAGCGATATACAGCTTGTGTTTCATCACAAATCGGTTGTTCGCTCAGTTGTAAATTTTGTGCTACGGGATATATTGACAGAAAACGTAATCTAAGTTTTGATGAAATCTATGATGAAGTAGTGCTTATCAATCAGCAATGTGAACGTATCTATGGGCACAAGCTCACCAACATCGTTTATATGGGCATGGGTGAGCCGATGCTGAACTATAAAAATGTTTTGAAATCAATAGAACGAATTACAGCACCGGACGGATTAGCCATGAGTCCGCGAAGAATCACTGTTTCTACTGCCGGTGTGGCCAAACAAATCAAACAATTGGGCGATGATAAAGTGAAATTCAAATTAGCCTTATCGCTGCACGCTGCCAATGATGATAAAAGGCATCAGATAATGCCGATCAATGATACAAATGATATAAAATCGCTGATTGATGCTTTAAATTATTTTTACAAACAAACAAAAAACGAAATCACGTTTGAATACATTTTATTCAGAAACCTCAACGATTCAATAGAGGATGCAGACGAATTAATAAAAATATATCGTCAAGTTCCGGCAGACTTAATTAACATCATTGAATATAATCCTATTGAGTTTGCCAAGTTTGAAAAACCAACAGAAGAAAAAGTAATGGCCTTTATGCATCATTTAGAAAAAAACAGAGTGAATGCCCGCCTCAGACGGAGCAGAGGAAAAGACATTGATGCAGCCTGTGGTCAATTGGCAAATAAAAATTAGATTGCATAAAATATTTTTGAACGATTACTGTTGCAAAACAGAAATACTACACCATGAAAAAAGGAATACCCAAAAAGAAGAGTAACCCATCCGGTAGTTTCTCTAAATTTCACACAAAAAAAAGCAACGCTGCAATAAAAGAGCAGTTTAAGCAAGAAAAAAGACAGTGGAAAAAGGAAAGAGAAGATTTTTTTGATGAGCGCAGAAAAAGTGCAGCGCAAAATGCTACTACAACAAACCCGAAAGCTCCAAAGTATGAACCACGCAACATAAATCAGGAGTTAATGCCGCTGAATAAATTTATTGCACACTCAGGCGTAGCAGCAAGACGTGAAGCGGCAGAAATGGTAAAACAAGGATTGGTAAAAGTAAATGGTAACGTGATTACAGAGCCCGGGCACAAAGTTTCTTCAAAAGATGATATACGTGTAAAGGGCAAAAAAATATCCATTCAAAAAGATCTTGTTTATATTTTATTGAATAAGCCGAAAGATTATATTACTACTACCGATGATCCGCAAGGAAGAAAAACCGTGTTGGATTTAATCCGAAATGCAACCAGTGACAGAGTCTATCCAATAGGAAGGTTGGACAGAAATACATCCGGTGTTTTATTATTTACCAATGATGGCGAATTAGCCCAAAAACTTACACATCCTCGCAATGAAATAAAAAAAGTTTATCAAGCAACACTCAATAAACCGCTTGAAAAAAATGATTTTGATGCAATATTGAAAGGCCTGATACTTGAAGATGGGCCGGCTCCTGTGGATGTATTGGCTTATTCTGATTTAAAAGATAAAACGCAAGTGGGCATTGAAATACACAGCGGAAGAAACAGAATTGTACGCCGCATTTTTGAACATTTAGGATATGATGTAAAAAACTTAGACCGCGTTACATTTGCCGGATTGACTAAGAAAAATGTGGATCGCGGTAAATGGCGTTTCCTAACGGAGAAAGAAGTACGAGACCTTAAATATTTCGGAAAAGGCAAACGCTAAACTCGTAACCATTATTACAAAAAATGAAGATTACAGATTATATTATACAGGAAACGGAAGATTGGATTGCACTCAACAAACCATCGGGATTACTATCCATACCTGATCGTGAAGGAAAAGAAATCTCTTTAAAAAATTTATTGAAAGAAAAATACGGAAACATCTTCACAGTGCATCGCTTAGATAAAGACACCAGTGGCTTAATCATTTTTGCAAAAAATGAAATAGCACATAAACATCTTTCACAACAGTTTGAAGAAAGAAAAACAATAAAATTATACAGAGGTTTAATCGTAGGAGCGACAGATGAACCAAAAGGCAGTATCAACGCTTCCATTACAGAGCATCCTGCACAAAATGGAACAATGATGGTGCATCGGAAAGGTAAGGAAGCGCTGACTGATTATGAGGTATTGGAAAACTTTGGCATTTATTCATGGATGCAATTCAGGATTCATACCGGCCGCACACATCAGATACGTGTGCACTTAAAAGAGATTGGCCATTCCATCGCCTGCGACCCATTGTACGGCGATGCAAAGCCTATATTTGTTTCTGCACTCAAGAAAAAATTCAACTTGTCCAAAAACGAAGAGAATGAGCGGCCGATTTTAAACAGATTAGCACTACACGCCTATCTCCTTTCTTTTACAGACTTCAAAGGAGAAACTGTAACATTGGAAGCATCAATACCTAAAGACATAAAGGCAACATTACAACAATTGACAAAATTTGCGAATAAGTAAATGCCTTTGTTTTTAAATTTATTTGTCACGAAATTTAATCCGAACATTTGGTATGCCCGAAGATTCATTAAGTATTGTACAAAAAAAATAACCACTCTGAAAATTCAAAGTGGTCAATATAAAACAATTTATTAAGTAAAAATTAAATTACAGATTCGGCTGTGGTGTGTAGCGTAGGTAAGGTTTTACCTCTTTCACTCCTTTTGGAAATTTTTGTTTTGCTTCCTCTGTAGAAAGAGATAGACCAACAATTACTTCTTCACCTACTTTCCAATCGGCCGGTGTAGCTACGCTATATTGTGATGATAACTGTAAAGAATCTACCACTCGAAGTACTTCATAAAAGTTACGCCCGGTAGAAGCAGGATAAGTAATCGTCAACTTTATTTTTTTATCAGGCCCTATTACGAATAGTGAACGAACTGTAGCAGTTGCAGAAGCATTCGGATGAATCATATCATATAAAGTAGCAACGTTTTTATTTTCGTCCGCAATGATAGGGAAACCAACGTGGCAATTTTGAGTTTCATTGATGTCTTTGCGCCATTCTAAGTGTTGGTCTAATGGATCAATACTTACGGCTAATACTTTTACATTTCTTTTTGCAAACTCGCCTTGCAATAAAGCTGTTCTACCTAACTCAGTAGTACATACCGGTGTAAAATCGGCAGGATGTGAAAAAAGAATACCCCAGCTATCACCCAAGTATTCATAAAAATCTATTTCTCCTTCAGTTGTTTTGGCGGTAAAATTTGGAGCAGTATCTCCGAGACGTAAACTCATAAATTAATTTTTTTTGCAAAAATAGGTATCTCCTATTATCCTACCAAACAAGTAGGGGAATAATCAAATGTTAAACCAGCAAGTCGCTCAACGTTCTGTTTTCCAAAATATTTAAAGTTGCATCCCGCACTTCAGTCATCACATCCTTCAAACCGCATTTTTTTCTATCACAATCTTTGCATCGTTTATAAAAATATAAACTCACACAAGGGAGCATAGAAATAGGGCCGTTTACGATACGCACTACTGCTGCTACTTTAATTTGATTAGGTTTCAATTTTAGAAAATATCCGCCGCCCTTTCCTTTCTTACTTTCAAGAATATTTTCTTTCTTTAATTGCAATAAAATACTTTCTAAAAATTTAATGGGGATTTTCTTTTTTTTAGCTATTTCAGAAATAGCTACTGGGCCTTCTTCAAAATGCTCTGCCAAATAAGTCAGCGCCCGAAAGGCATATTGAGATTTTTTTGAAAGCATATATTCCTAATATATTTCTATTTTATGAATAATGGGTGAATTTTTTCGAAGCATGGCAGCCACACCACAATATTGTTCTAAAGATAGATTAACAGCTTTGCGAACTTTTTTTTCATATTCCATATCTGTTTGAACTTTATACAGTATATGAATTTCTTTAAAAACTTTTGGATGCTCTTCTGTTTGTTCTGCTTCTACTTCAATAGAAAGTGCAAAAAAAGGCACCCGCATTTTAATAAGCAAATCCACCATATCAATTCCTGAGCAGCCGGCAAGTGCAGATAGCATTAATGCTTTAGGCCCATGCCCATTCTTGGCTGCACCATCAATTTTAATAGTATTGCCTTCGTGCGATGCTTCAAACTCATGGTTTTTGATCCAAGTAGTTATCGTTTTAGCCATTGTTTTCTAATTGATGTTTTTTATTCTGAGATATGTTTTCAAGTGTCCAAGGAATTTGTTTTTCAAATTTAAACTTTCTTTCGGAACAGTTTTCTTTATTGCAAATTTTACAAGAAAAAGGCAAGCAACCATCTAAATGAACAAATAGTTCCACTGTTTCACCGAAATTCTTTTTCACTAATTCATCCAATGCATCTACTTCCCTATGAGCATCATGTACATTAAAATACCAGGGCACAGTGAGATGACAGTCTAAGTGAAGAATACTTCCATATTTGATAACTCGCAGATTATGCAAATCCACCCAATTTTCTCTTCTGTTTTCATTCAGCACTTCTACCATTTTGCTGAGTAACTTAATATCTGCTTCATCCATGATTCCTGCAATAGAATGTCGGAGAATTTTATAGCCGGTAATCATAATAATGAAGCCAAACAAAATTGCTACTGCACTATCTATCCATTTATACCCTGTTAATAACATCAATACAAGGCCAATGATGATACCAAATGTGGACCAAGTGTCGCTTTGCAAATGCTTTCCACTTGCCACCAATGCGATGGAGTTATTTCTTTTACCAATGCGAAGACAATAAGTTCCTACAAGAAAATTAATCATTGCAGTTACAGCAATTAACCAGATACCAAAATCCAATTTTTTAATTTCGGTAGGATAAAATATATTTTTTCCTGCTTTATATAAAACAATTGCTCCAGCACTCGCTATCAATGTACCTTCTACTGCAGAAGAAAGAAATTCTGCTTTTCCATGTCCGTAAGGATGATCAAAATCTTTGGGCTTTGCTGCTACATACAAGCTGTACAGACCAATAAGTCCGGCCACCACGTTGACAATGCTTTCCAAAGCATCGGTCAAAATAGAAACAGATTGTGTTGAATAATATGCAATAAATTTCACGACCAGCAATATGATAGATACAGCGGCTACCCATTTCTGAACCCTGAGATTTTGCTTTACCTGTTCCAATTGATTAATATTTAGCTTTTGATTTTATAAAACTAAGCAATCATTTTGTGAGAGAGCGCAAAAATAAATAGTAAGGTTTCAAAAAGTTTTACACAGTTTTTTTCTTTTTAAAAAATCGTGTAATTCGCTGATATCGTTCTTTATTAAAAAGCTGTGAGTCGTGCATTGCCTTATAGGTAAGAAATAACCCTACCGGCACCAAGATAATTGTCGCCATCCACATACCATTGAATACCGACATAGAATTTTCTTTTGCAAATTTTTCGCCGGTGGTACTGGAAAAATAAAATATCATAAAGAATACGATCGCAAAAATCAAGGGCGTTCCTAATCCGCCTTTACGAATGATAGAACCGAGTGGAGCGCCAATCATAAACAAAACGAGGCAGGCTAGTGATAACGTTATTTTACGATGCCATTCTATTTTATGCCTTCGCAATGTTTTCTCACGATCATTATTGACAGTGATTAAAGATTCAACTGAGCTTTTTAATGCATTTGCATTTTCCTGTACTCGATCATTAATTGTATAACGGACGGAGTCAGGCAAAATATCGTCAAAACTTTTTTTGCCCTGTATGGATGCTGTTGTTTCCTTCCAATTGGAATCTATCAATGAAGCGAACTGGTATGCCAGAAACAAATCTTTAAATCCTCGAATCGATAAACTATCATTTTCGTGTTGCAAAGAATCTATGGAACGATTTAGCTGGCGCATACTGTACATCTTTTCATTATTCTTATTTACACTATCAGCCGTCCAGTTAATTTGGAATGAACTTAAATCAAATTGCTTTTTGTATTCTTTAAATCCTAAGCGAACAAATTCGGTTCCGGCGCCTGCGCCATATTCGCTTCCACGCTCTTGATAGCGCCACCCATTTATTAAATTAAACTCTAAAAAACGCTTACTGCCTGTTACCCGCATCACGCCGCTATCTGCAATGATAAAATTATCTTGCAATGGATTGCCTTGTTCATATACAATCACATCTTTTATAATACTATCGGCTTCTTTCTTTCCTATTTTGATTGAGAACCCGTTGATCCGATCGTAAAAAACACCTTCCTTTAAATCAAAAGCCGGTTTGGCATATACAATGTCGGATAATAATGTTCTAGATTTTAATGTAGCAACCGGAATAATATAATTGGTAAATAAAAAAGCAATGCCGCTGATAAATACGCAAATAATAAACAATGGCCGCATAAACCGAAGCAAAGAAATTCCCGCAGATTTTATTGCCACCAATTCAAAGCTTTCGCCAAGATTTCCAAAAGTCATTAATGAAGAAAGCAGGATAGCCAACGGCAATGCTAAGGGCACCAATACTGCACTTTGATAAAGAATGAAACGAAAAATTACATCCACACCAAGCCCTTTGCCCACAAAATCATCTATATAAAGCCAAAAAAACTGAAGCACTAATACAAAAAGAGTAATGAAAAAAGTAGCCACAAAAGGGCCGACAAAAGCTTTGACAATCAGTTTATCTAATTTTTTGAACACGTATCTTTAAGTATGAATGAAGCAAAAATAAGGCTTTCGATAGAGGAGGCAGCACTGATTAAGAATGCAGCAATTATTTTAACAAAGAATGAAATAATTAACAAGGTTTATCAACTATTAGGCGCACTTTCAAGTTTGCAACGTTTAGCATCAGATAAAACTTTGATTCCCGCTGAAGCAAAAGTTCTTGCACCAAAAATTGCAAGAGGCGAAAACTATAAAGGACTGCCTTGGCTCATGTTGGATTATCCGAGATTATTTCACAAAGAAAATACACTTGCCATACGCACTATGTTTTGGTGGGGAAACTATTTCAGCACTACTCTTTTGCTATCCGGTGTTTATAAAAAGATGTATGAAAAAACGATTTGTCAATCTTATGAAATGCTCAATCAAAAGCATTTTTATATCTGCACGAATGAGCACCCATGGGATCATCATTTTGATGACCTAAACTATGTAAAAACATCACAAGTGGATAAAAAGCACTTCGAACAATTGGTAATGGAAAAATCGTTTTTAAAACTTTCCGCAAAAACGAATTTAAGCGATTGGGATAATGCTACTGAATTATTGATGCGGCAATACGAATCAATATTACTAATGATGCAAATATCAAATGCACCTAAGAGCAATTATTAAATTTTGAATAACTCCTTTAAAAAGGTTAGCTGCCTAAACGATGGAATAATTCTTTTACCTGATAGTCCCACAATTGACTTTGATCTTTGATTTCCTTTTTTTCTGCAAAATCTTTAATCACCAAAATAGTTTGATTGGTAATTTCTGATCTGTCAATTCGAAATTCGAAATATTCATTCTTTGCCGAAGTAAGCCAACGGAAGCGAATAAATTTATCCTGTTCGAATTCTAAACGTTCTGCTTTTTCAACAGTACCACTCCACGAAAAATAAAAAATATCTTCGTGCTCATCTACTTTATCAGCAAACCACTCACCTAACCCTGCAGGTGATGCTAAAAATCCGTATAAAATTGTCGGCGAACAGCGGACAGGAAACTCTAAAGTGTATAATTGTTTACTCATTTTATTCCAAATCAATACAATATGTGCAATAATAGATAAAAAAAGATAGCAGCAAAATAATTTTCTCAATAATTTCCTTGCTATTTTATAAAAAAATGGTCAAAAAAGAAGGAAACGATAGAAAATTTGTTAAGAATACGTAAAAAATTTTGGCAAATTGGTGCAATCCCTATAAATTGCTTGGTAATTAAACTCCTTTTAAACAAAGGAGAACATCGTTGGTGGGTATTTTCAGTGTCATTAAGCGATTTTATCAGATTTCTTAAACCCTTTAAATAACACCATTTAAAAAACACCGCCTATGAGTATGCGTCAACTCAAGATCTCGAAGTCTATTACCAATCGAGAATCTCAAAGCCTTGAAAAATATTTGCAAGAGATTGCAAAAGTAGATTTGATTTCTGCAGAAGAAGAAGCAAGACTTGCTACCCTTATTAAGCAAGGAGATCAGAAAGCTTTGGACAAACTTACAAGAGCCAATTTACGTTTTGTAGTTTCTGTAGCGAAACAATATCAAAATCAAGGTATGTCTTTACCCGATTTGATTAATGAGGGAAATGTTGGATTGATTAAAGCAGCTCATCGTTTTGATGAAACTCGTGGTTTTAAGTTTATTTCTTATGCCGTTTGGTGGATTCGCCAGAGTATTTTACAGGCTTTGGCCGAGCAAGGTAGAATAATACGTCTGCCGTTGAATAAAGTGGGAATGACCAATAAGATTCAAAGAGCTTACTCAAATCTGGAGCAACAGTTTGAAAGAGAACCGTCTGCGGAAGAATTGGCCGAAGTATTGAATATGGAATTGGAAGAAGTAACCGCCACATTAGGCATCAATGCAAAGCATGTAAGCATGGATTCGCCATTATCCGATGGAGAAGACAATACGCTGATTGATGTATTGGGAAACCCAAATGCAGAAGAGTCGGATGCTAAGCTGATGCACGATAAATCTTTAAAAATTGAAATTGAAAGAAGCCTTAGAGTGTTAACTGAAAGGCAAAAAGAAGTGATTTGTTATTTTTTCGGTATAGGAGTAGATCATCCACTTAGTTTAGAAGATATCGGTGAAAGGTTTTTACTTACCAGAGAAAGAGTACGTCAAATAAAAGATAAGGCAATCACAAAACTTAAAGCAGCCAATAGCTGCAAAATGTTGAAAACTTATCTTACTGCTTAGCACAAATTCTTCACAGAATTTACTGCAATCCTTCCGAGTAGTTTTTTATCTTTGCGCCTCGTAAAAAAGAGTGGTGCAATGGAATGATTGGTCGTAAACAAAAAGTTTATTACCTCTTTGTTCTAATGCCTTTTATTGGGCTTATATCTCTCCTCTTTTTTTATGCATCATTGAAATAATAGAATCATTATGTTTAACTCACTTCAGGAAAAATTAGAATCGGCATTTAAAAGTCTGAAAGGTCAGTCCAGAATTACTGAACTGAATATTGCTTCTACTGTAAAAGAAATTCGTCGTGCATTGGTAGATGCCGATGTGAATTTTAAAATAGCTAAAGAATTTACCGACAGAGTAAAAGACAAAGCTATTGGCGAAAAAGTAATCAATGCTATTTCTCCCGGTCAGTTGATGACCAAGATAGTAAAAGACGAATTGGCTGAATTGATGGGCGGGCAAGAAGCGACTTTTAATGCAAAAGGAAATCCTGCAATTATTTTAATCGCCGGCTTACAAGGTTCGGGTAAAACAACATTCAGCGGCAAGCTTGCCAATTATTTAAAAAATAAAAAAGGTTTATCTCCATTACTTGTTGCAGCCGATATTTATCGCCCTGCAGCGATGGAGCAATTGCGTGTGTTGGGCGAACAAATTGGTGTGGACGTACATATTGAAGCAGAAAATAAAGATGCTGTATCCATTGCCCATAATGCAGTGAAAGAAGCAAGAAGTAAAAACAAAAATGTGCTCATCATAGATACTGCAGGCCGTTTGGCTGTGGATGAAGTGATGATGACCGAAGTAGCCAATATTAAAAATGCAGTAAATCCACAGGAAATACTTTTTGTGGTGGATAGCATGACCGGACAAGATGCAGTGAATACTGCAAAGACATTTAACGACCGATTGGATTTTACCGGTGTGGTACTTACCAAATTAGATGGTGATACAAGAGGTGGTGCTGCAATTTCAATTCAATACACAGTAAACAAACCCATCAAGTTTACCAGCAGTGGTGAAAAAATGGATACACTCGATGTATTCTATCCCGAAAGAATGGCGCAACGTATTCTCGGTATGGGCGACATTACCTCATTAGTAGAGAAGGCACAAGAAAACTTTGATGAAGAGCAGGCTAAAAAAATTGAAGCCAAAATTCGTAAGAACAAATTTGATTTTGCAGATTTCAAAGCCCAGTTGGAAACAATAAAAAAAATGGGCAATATGAAAGATATGCTGGGTATGATCCCGGGAATGGGTAACAAAATAAAAGACTTAGATATCAATGATGATTCTTTCAAAGGCATAGAAGCGATGATCAACTCTATGACACCTGCCGAAAGAGCCGACCCCGACTTGATAGATGGCAATCGCAAAAAAAGAATTGCCAAAG
The DNA here is from genome assembly GCA_018268055.1 of Bacteroidota bacterium. Taxonomy (GTDB): domain Bacteria; phylum Bacteroidota; class Bacteroidia; order Chitinophagales; family Chitinophagaceae; genus JJ008. Next base: position 81,755 of record JAFDXF010000089.1, on the reverse strand, counting down.
GAAGCGGTAAAGACATTCAAGAAGTAAATAATTTTATGAAGCAGTTTGAACAAATGCGTGGCATGATGAAGAATATGAACAAAATGGGTGCATTTGGTAAAATGATGCCGGGGATGAAGCGATAGCTATAAATGATAATTTTCTTTTCAATGTTGCCTGTATTTTTCACTATAATTTGCATTCCGAAAAGGCTTTAGTTTCGTATCAATAGTGTCCTAAACGTTTTTAATTTGTTTGTAAAAATTATTATTTCTCATCGTATTACATGGTTATTATAGTTAAGCTTTAAAATAGAACCGCCTGTATATTTATTGGTGGGTAAACAATATGCTCTTCGTAAGGCTTAACGAGCCATGCTGCAAGTCCAAATTTCTTATTGTGTCATTGCTAAAACGCTAAAAAATATAAACCCCCGGGGAACCGGGGGTCGTACAGAAACAAAAACCAACAATAACTCATTTGCATGAGTATCTATGATGTATTTTGAAGTGGTAAAAGTAAGTGTGTAATAGTGTTAGTAAACTTGATTTTAGTCAGATTTTTTACTGATAAGTATCATTTCGTATTTTTTTAAGGATGGCAATTCACTACCTCGCCAGAAACCTGTGGCATTAACGGGCTAATGAATGGAATACCAAGATTTAGTCCACGCAGAATAAGAATAACGCCCATCACTGAAATGATTATGGGCGTTAATTTTTTGAATGCAATTCTAATTTCCGGTTTTATCATTGTGCCGGCGAAGCCTACAAGCATCATAGCCGGTAGTGTGCCTGCACCAAACATTGCCATGAAAGCTACACTTTCACTGACAGAAGCAAGTGTAAAAGTAGATGCAAGCGCAATATAAACCATACCACAAGGCAGTAAACCGTTTGCCATACCCAATAACAAAAAGTGGTATGTTCTTTTAGATGATTTTAAAATTTTAATAATGAGTTGCTGCACCGATTTATAAAATGCATTAAGCAAAGGAACACGAACATTTTTTTTGTATAAAAAATAAAGTAGTGCAAGTAAGAGCACCATAACACCCATGCCAATAGAAAACCATTGCTGATAACCGGCGATGTAAATTCTATTACCTGCTATGCCAAATATTAATCCGATAATCGCATAAGTAATTACTCTTCCAATTTGATAAAGAAGGAGTGCTAATAGCTTTAACGGTTTTGATAAATGATGAATAGGCAAGGCAAGGCTAAGCGGGCCACACATACCCACACAGTGAAGGCTGCCGACTGCGCCCAAAGTAAATCCGGTTATCAATACACTCCAAAGCATTATAAAATCGTTAAATGCTTTTCGGAATAATAGCTCTTTTGATCACCATTCCAATTTATTTTCACAGTATAATTGCCGGGTGTAATTTGTTCGTTTGAAAAAAATTGGGTTAAAGCAGTGTCTGTTTCGATATTAAATTTTTTATCTCTATTCTTATCATACGCACAATAAAACCAAACCTCGCCTGAAATTTTTTTATCTTTCATATCAACAGGCAGTTGCATTTTAATTCCGTCTTTTGTTTGTACAATAGAGATTTGCTCTGAAAGATTATTGGCTTCAGTGGCTTTATCAATTTTCTGCTGATAGCTTAATTCTTGTTTATAATAATCGTTTTCTACCAAATCAAAATTTGTTTGTGTAGTTCGATATGCCAGATAACCGATACCCGACATAAACATGATAAACACGATGATTAGACTTTTTCCCCAATTCATAGCATTAATTTTTAATATCTTTTAAAAGGCCCTGTAAAATTGGTACTTAATGTGGTAATCTTCCTGTCACCATTATACAGCCCGATTTTTAATTTCATATCTCTGCTCATAACCGTACTATTCGGTAAAACAACAAAGAATGAACCTGTTGCCTGATCTTCAGGATGAAGCCGAATAGCAGAAGTGCCCACTAATTCAATTTTGCCTTTATCTGCTTCTTTTCCTTCAAGTTTTAAAGTGATGGGCATACTATCCAATGTCTTATTGATAATATTTATATTAAATAAATTAGAAAGACTATCGGTGCCTCTTTCTTGAAATGTAAGTCCTTTTGTTCGCATGATCGTGCCATCAATATCTTTTCGGCTAACCAATAGAAGCGTAAGAATGATACTAAGGACTATCAGAAGAACAGAATAAAATTTCATTCTTCCTGTAAATCTGAGTTTTTTCTTTTCTGCAATACCATTTTCAGAGGCATAACGAATCAATCCTCTTGGTCGATTTGTAGCATCCATCATCGTATCGCATGCATCAATACATGCAGTGCAAGCAACACATTCCATCTGTGTACCATTTCTGATGTCGATGCCTGTAGGGCATACTTTTACACATTGAAAACAATCAATACAATCGCCTAAGTCTAATTTTGCTTCTTCATTTTTGGTGAACTTTCCTCTTGGCTCACCACGTTTATAATCGTAAGCTACTACCAATGAATTGCGATCGAGCAATACGCCCTGCAATCTACCATAAGGACAAACTACCGTACATACCTGCTCTCTGAAAAAGGCATATACGCCATAAAAAATACCGGCGAATAATACAATAGAAAGAAAGCCTCCAACATTTTCACTTAATGGCTCACGGATAATTTCTAATAGTTCATCCATGCCAATTATATATGCAAGAAAAAAATTAGCTATGATGAATGCTATTAAAAAGAAAGCAATATGCTTGGTGAGTTTGATTCTGATTTTCTTTGCATTCCAAGGCATATTTCTAAGCATCCGTTGCTTACCTGCATCGCCCTCTATCAGATACTCTACTTTACGGAAAAGCATTTCCATGAATATGGTTTGAGGACAAACCCACCCACAAAAAATACGTCCAAACGCTGAAGTAAAGAGTACAATGAATACAATAAAGAGCACCATGCCTAAACCAAATATGACAAAATCCTGTGGCCAAAATATTTTTCCGAAGATGATAAACTTTGCATTGGGAATATCAAATAGAAACAAAGGCCTTCCATTTACTTTTATAAATGGCAATGCAAAGAATAATGCAAAGAACAACCAACTTACCCAGGTTCGGATATTATAAAACTTTCCCTTTGGCTTTTGTGCAAAGATCCATTTCCGTTTCCCTTTGGCATCCATGGTGGCAATACGATCTCGAAATGATTCTGATTGCCCTTTGGACTCGTTTGTTTCTGTATTCATCTTATTTTTCTTTACAAGTTTACTTGCTCTATTTCACACTTGCTATGGTTGCTTGACACTTTTTGCAGTATCAGCAGTTGCCGCAGCTTTAGGAGCATCTTCTTTATACAATTCTCCTTGAGGTGCTTTGCCATCTTTAGGCTTTGTGCCATGTAGCACTGTTTTAATATAACTGGCTACTTCTGCAATTTGCTTAGCAGACAAATCATCTTTCCATGCTCTCATCCCTTTGCTGGTACCGTACTTTATTGTTTTAAAAATATCTTTTATACTGCCGCCATACAACCAATAATCATCTGTTAAGTTTGGACCAATTGCATTTCCACCACCATCTGCATTGTGGCACGCAACGCATTTTGTGGGGTCCGTAAATATTGCTTTGCCCGCTGCAATTTCATCAGGGTTTGTAAGCAGTGTTACTGTATTTTCATCAATAGCTTCTCCTTTTTTCATTAGATAAGCATCTGTTTTTGCTTTCGCTTTTGCTACAGATGTTTCATATTCTTCTTGACTAGAAGGGCCGGTATGAGAAACGTGGAAACGCCATAAATAAATAACTGCAAAAATGATACTGATATAAAATCCGTAAAGCCACCATGGTGGAAGACGGTTATCCAACTCACGTATTCCATCATAATCGTGACCTAGATCGATATCTGCTTCTTCACTTTGTGGTTTGAGTTTGTTAATACGTGCCCACCAGCCAAGTTTATTTTCTTTTGCAACTACTGTCTTTTCAGAAATAACTGCGGCTTGTTCTTTTTTGCGTTTTAATAAACGCTGAAGGTTGAGCAACATTCCTAATATTATCAATAACTCTAATGCGATAACGCCAACCATTAAATAAAAAGTTGTTGTATCAAGGCCTCCAATGCCGCTATCTTTTGCTACATTAGTTTTCGCTGCAACATCTTGAGCAAAGAGTGAAGATGATATGAATATCATTCCGATAAAGGCAATAGCTTTTTCGGCTACTCCTTTTTTATTTCGGCTGTTTTTAAAATCAGCTGCTCCTATAAGAATAGTTCCCAGCACACCAATCACGATGAGCAAAAGAATCATTATTCCTATAAGTGCTAAGGCAGTTCCATTATTAAAAATTGAAGGCGCCGGTGGACCTGCTGCATATACGGGCTGTGCAAGGAATAAAATCATTGCGGTAAACAGACCGATTATATATTTTATTTTATTTCTCATATAAAAAAACATTCTATTGGTTAGTTAATCTTGGTTGTCAAGCGGTAAGCGACTTACTTCATTAAAATTTTCTTTTTTGGTTTTATACACCCAGATAAACATAATTGTAAAAAATAAAAAGAAAACGAGTAACGAAGACAAACCGATAATATCTATGCCACTTATTTTTTCTATGTAGTTGATAAATTTCATCTTTAGATTATTTATTGTTTTCAGCAATAGCTTTTGGTTCGTATTGAATATCTTTTCCTAATCGCTGCAGATAGGCAATTAATGCGATGATTTCTGCATTGGGAATTGTTTCAATTTTTTCTTTTTTAAGATTGTCTGCTATTTGCTGTGCTTGTTTCATCAAATCTTGATTAGCAATTTTATCATACCCACTTGGATAAGGTACGCCCAATGTTTGCATCGCTCTGATTTTTGCCGGCGTACTATTCGTATCCAATTTATTATCAAGAAGCCATACATATCGTGGCATTATAGAACCCGGTGAAGTACTGGTTGGATCAAATAAGTGTGTATAATGCCAAGAGTCAGGACGTTTATTTTTGTCTGCACCTTCGCGTGCTAAGTCAGGCCCGGTACGCTTACTTCCCCACTGAAATGGATGGTCATATACAAACTCACCTGCTTTTGAGTATTCGCCATATCTGGCTACTTCATCACGGAATGGACGCACCATTTGTGAGTGACAGGTATAGCATCCTTCACGAACATAAATATCCCTTCCTTGCAATTCAAGTGGTGTATATGGTTTTACACTGCTAATTGTAGGAATATTTGATTTGATTAAAAATGTAGGCAACATCTGTACAATACCTCCAATCGCAACAAGGATCAATGCGAGTACCAACATAGTAACAGGTTTTCTCTCTATTACTCTATGCCAGTATTCTTTTTTAGGCGTTACTTCTTTTAGCAATGGCGCAGCTTCTGCAGCTTCATTGGCAATGAAACTTCCTTGCTTCATTGTTTTCCAAAGGTTGTAGGTCATAATCAATGCACCTGTAAGGTATAATGTACCACCAATACTTCTTGCCCAATACATCGGTTTTATATTAGTCAGTGTTTGCATAAAATCAAACTTCAACTGACCTTCGGGAGTAAATTGCTTCCACATTATACTTTGCTCAAAGCCTGCCCAGTATAAAGGAACTGCATAAATAATAATTCCAATAGTACCTAACCAGAAGTGATTTGTCGCCAATTTTTTAGAATAAAGTTGCGTACCCCACATTTTTGGAATCATATAGTATAAAATGGCAAAGGCAATAAAACCATTCCATCCAAGACCGCCGATATGTACGTGTGCAATGGTCCAGTCGCTGAAGTGAGAAATTGCATTTACACTTTTTAAACTCATTAACGGCCCTTCAAAAGTGGCCATACCATAGCAAGTAATTGCCACTACAAAAAATTTAAGAACAGGATCTTCTCTTACTTTATCCCAAGCACCGCGAAGAGTAAGTAGTCCATTCAACATACCTCCCCAACTTGGAGCAATCAACATAATCGAGAATACTACACCTAAAGATTGTGCCCAATCAGGCAATGCAGAATATAATAGATGGTGCGGACCTGCCCAGATATAAATAAATATTAATGACCAAAAGTGAATAATAGAAAGACGATAAGAATAAACCGGTCTGTTAGCTGCTTTGGGCAGAAAATAATACATCAAGCCAAGTACCGGCGTAGTCAAGAAGAATGCAACAGCATTATGACCGTACCACCATTGCACCAATGCATCTTGCACACCTGCAAAAATGCTGTAGCTTCCGGTGAAGGAATAAGGTAATTCAAAAGAGCGAACAATATGCAATAGAGCCACAGTAACCCATGTACCTATGTAAAACCAAATAGCAACATAAAGATGCCTTTCTCTTCTTTTTAATATAGTAGCAAACATATTAATACCAAAGATTACCCATACAATAGTAATGGCTACATCTATCGGCCAAATCAACTCAGCATATTCTGCACCATTGGTAAGACCAAGTGGCAATGAGATGGCTGCTGCTACAATAATTAATTGCCATCCCCAGAAGTTGATCCAGCTTAGTTTGTCGCTCCACATTCTGGCTTTGCAAAGCCTTTGCAGTGAATAGTAAATGCCTGCAAAAGAAGCATTGCCTACGAAAGCAAAAATGATGGCATTGGTATGTAATGGTCTGAGACGACCAAAAGTGGTCCATGGTAGATTTAAACTGGATGCAGGAAAATAAATCTGCACAGCTACCCATAGGCCGACTATCATACCTACTACCCCAAAAACAATCGTAGCAATTCCAAATGCTTTTACGATTTTGTTGTCATAATAAAATTTCTCAAGTTGCATAAAGGGATCTTTTTTTATTTTGTTTTGGTTGAAGAAGGTTTATCATCAAAGAGAATACGGGACGCAGGGGAAATGTCGTCCTCAAACTGACCGCTCTTAACACCCCATAAAAAGGCGAAAAGAAAAACACCGGCAACTGTAATGCTCACAGCTAATAATATGATAATTACACTCATAACAGGTTTTGTTTCTCGTTGATTTCTGAGGGTGTAAAAGTATTTTTGCTCTATTATTATTCAACTAAGTGCCATCAATAAAAAACCTGATTTTAATCAGGTTTTTTAAAAGATAATAATCCAATTCTGCTTGCAAAGAGTGTGCTCGCACCAAACGTGAGTAATAAAATGCTTAAAGAACTGCTTGGCATCAATATAGCAGCAATTAATGGAGATAAATTGCCTTGCACAGCAAAAAACAAACCGATAATATTATAGGCAATGGATAATACAAAACTGGCAAGTACAATATTTCTGTTAGCATTGCACAATTGAAAAAATCTTGGAAGAAAGCCCAGTTTTTTTGCTTCAATGATAGCATCACTACCCGGTGTGAAATTGTTGATTTGTTCTGCTACGGCAAGGCCAATATTACTTTGCTTTAATGCCCCGGCATCATTTAATCCGTCGCCAATCATTAATACGATTTCTCCTTTTTGTTGTAAATATTTTATGTAGTTCAGTTTGTCTTCAGGTTTTTGATGAAAAAGAAGTGTAGTTCTTTCGCCAAATATATCTTGAAGTCTTTGTCGTTCACTTTCTGTATCACCCGATATTACCGACAATGCATATTTGTTTTTTAATTTTTGTACCAGCTCAGGTACTTCTTTACGATATTGATTACTGAACGTGAAGTGTCCGATTAGTTCATTATCTATACTTAAAAAAACACTGGTACCCGATTTTTTATCATGACTATTGGTGATATAGGAATAAGAACCCATTTTAAAAATTTTATTATCTATGAGTGCTTTAATCCCTTTTCCCGGTATTTCTTCAAAATTTGAAATGCTACAATTACCGTCATATTTTAATTGTTGAGCAAGTGCTCTACTCAAAGGATGTGAAGAGGAAGAAGCTAACGCAGCAACTTGATTTTTTTCAAAAGCTGATAATGGACTACCATCGTATTCAATTTCCTGTTCATTCGGTGTGGTTAACGTGCCCGTTTTGTCAAATACAATATGAGTAGCTTGTGCCAATGTTTCTATTGTTTGTGCATTGCGCAAATAAAAACGGTTTCGACTCAATATGCGCAGCACATTTCCATTGGTAAATGTATTGGAAAGTAAAAGCGCACAAGGGCAAGCAATGATAAAAATAGAAGTAACGGCAGGCCAAATTCTTGTGCTGTCATTAATGGCCCAATAAATAGCTGTTGCACTAGCAATAGTAAACACGATATAAGTAAAATAGCGGCTGAGCAAATGAACGAATGAAACATTTTTTTCCGTTGCTTCATCTTTCATTTCCTCTTTATTCCAAAGTTTGGTAAGATAGCTTTGTGCTACTTCCTTCACTACAAGTATTTCTATATTCCCACTGGTTTGTTTTCCACCGGCATACACTAATTCGCCTACTTCTTTCAATACCGGTAATGATTCTCCGGTGACAAAACTGTAGTCAATAAATGCTCTACCTTTTGTGAGAATACCATCAGCAGGAATTAATTCTTCATTGTGAATGAGCATAGTGTCGCCCGGTTTTATATCGGGCAACTGTGTAGGTGTTTCTACATTTTCTTTTAATACCGAAATGGCAATTGGAAAATAGGAAGTATAATCTCTTTCAAAAGATAATTGCCGATATGTTTTATCTTGCACTATTCTTCCTGCGAGCATAAAGAAAACTATGCCGGTCATGGAATCAAAATAGCCACCGCCGGTACCGGATATCACTTCCCACGCACTACGCACAAATGTGATGATGATCGCCAATGCAATCGGTGCATCAATATTTAAAAATCGGTGTTTAAAACCTTTCCATGATGATCTGTAAAATGGCAATGCCGAATAGAGAAAAACAGGAATAGCTAATGCAAAATTCATCCATCGGAAGGCGCCACGCAAAGCCGTTTCGCTGGCATCAATGCCTAAATACTCAGGGAAGCTCATCAACATAATATTGCCAAAACAAAAACCGGCAATCCCTAATTGATATACCATGCTTTTATCCAAGCCCGGTCTTTTCTCTTTCAAATCATTCAGACTGATGTAAGGCTCATAACCAATTTCGGTAAGCGTTTCTACAACTTTTCTAAGCGTAGTGGATGTTGAGAAAAAGACGATATCCACTTCTTTACGCGTAAAATTTACTTTGCTGGAAATTACTCCTTCATTCAGCCGGTGTAGATTTTCTAATAAATACAAACAAGAACTGCAATGCATTTGCGGTAGGTAAAAAGTAACGTGCACTTGCTTCTCATCTCTAAAAGAAATGAGTTTTAACTGAGTTTTTTCATCGTCGAGATATGCAAATTTGTCCTTTCTTATTTTAATACGCTGACTGATTCCGGGGTTCTCATTGAGGTTGTAGTATTCGCATAGATTACTTTCATTAAGTATTTGAAATACCATTTTGCATCCCTCGCAACAAAACGCTTTTTCTTCCAAACGAATTTGTTCGGTAAGGCAAGGCTCTCCACAATGAAAACATTGTGTCTTGTTGGTTGTTTCTTTGATAACAGGCATACTGTTGCTACTAAGGTGCTAAAATAGAAGGCACTCAGACTTAATGAGCTGAGTAGCTTCAAATATTTTTATGATTTTTATCAATAATAAATGCCCCATGCGGGGCATTTCTAGTCTGATTGGATATGGATACAGTTATTTTATGTACTCTTCAGGCTTTTTATCAAATCTCTCTTTGCAACTTGGATTGCAAAATCCATATTGCTTGCCTTTGTAAGTACTAGTTAGAGTCGCACCTTTTTTAACTTTCATGTGACAAACAGGATCTATGCCGTCTTCTTGCAAAGTGCTTACGATGGCTGTATCTGCTTTTGAAGGTTCTAATTTTTTCGCTTTTTGCATTTTAGATACTTTAGTTGGGCGACCTGTGTCAGCAACTTGATATTGCTTTGCAATACTTAAATTGTTTGATAAGAGTACAGTTCTTTGTTCTTGCTGCGATGCGGCGGCAGTGCCCACACGAATAAAAGCAAAGGCTAATGCTGCCAATGATAAAAATTTAATGAATTTCATAAATTGATTATTTTATGTTTAATAAAAAGATTATTCTTTACACTTTTCCATTATTTCATGAAATGTATCGTGTGCAGTTGCAATCATTGATTTTAATTTTTCATCTGTTTCGTTTTTATTCACTGCTGTTTTAATGCTTTTGCAGTTAGCTACAAGACGTTTCAATACTTCTTTCGTTGCATTAGCATTATACCCTTGTGGCACTTTTGCCTTTTGCCAAATTTTTGCTTTGGTCAATAATGCTGAAGCACTGTCTTTTAGCGGCTTCAGATTGTTTTCTTCAGAAGGATGAAAGGAAGCACTCATTACAGCATGAAAATCCTGCATTTCTTTCCACTCAGCTTTTTGAGCGTGAAGCGTACCGATGGAAAATGCAAGTAATGCGAATAAAATAAACTTTTTCATAATCTTTGTTTTGTGTGGTGATTGATTTTAGATAATAAGATAAGAACTTATTTAAGTTTGTAACAAAAGTAAAATTTAACTTAATGTGAAGCCGGAATTGCCATCATAAATTGAGATGATATTCGTCAACCTGATAAATAAGCCAGCCTCAAATCTTTTAAAATTAAAAGGTTTCAAATTTTAGTAAAAAAGGAAATAAACAAGAATCAAAAACTGTTAACTGTTATTTGTTCTTTTAATTGAATTTGCTCTTAGTGTTTTGACGCCTGCGATAGAAAGAATTAAAATACCTATATAAACGATAATGCCGCTATAGGTGAACGCTTGAAACCATGGTGCACATTTTTTCATTATTTCTGTAAAGCTGTTATGTTCCATTTTAGCAGATATTTTGGCAATGCCACTACCTAATAGCGAAGCCCAAAATACTATGAGCGCCGTATTGGTAATACGACCACCGGCAGTAATCCATTTTTTTATTTTCCCAAAAGCAGATGCAAGCTCTTCTTGTATGATAAAGAAAATAGATGCAAAGAGTAACATGGTATTGATACCAATCGTTGTACCCATTGCATGCGCTACGGTAATATGCGTGCCGTGTGTGTAATAGTTCCAGGCAGGAACCGACATGATAAGTGCAAGTGTAAGATTCAGAAAAATCCAAACTTCGGCATACATCATAAATCGATAAGGAATATTTGAATAATTTTTTAGTGCAGCGTTCAGTGTTTTACGCCATTGCCAAATTATATTTCCCAGAATTAAAAGTTCTGTCATCGTTACTATATAAGCTACCATTTTTACCCATGGAGCAGCCGGTACGATGTAGGTGTGATGTCCCCAATTGAACATCAGGTTTGTAAAACCTAAAAAGTAGAAGAAGAAAGCAATCGGCGATTTGGCAATTTTTGTATTACCACTTACTTTTTCCATTACATAAAACGAAATGCCATATACCAACATGTTCCAGCTTCCTACCATTGAACCGAGTGCTTTCCATTGCACTGTAACGTCGCGAATAATGTTTCCTCCAAAGTAATCAATAAGCCATAAATAAGATTCTGATAATGTGATGAAAAAGAAAATGATTCCGGTTGTCCAGTTCCAGATATAAACAGGCGCCGTTTTATAATTTGGTTTTAGTGTGCGAAAAAAGTTTATTGTAAATGGAATCCATGATGCGAATATGAATAACCCCAAAAATGGCGGAAACTCCAAATATTCTCTACCGCCAAAGTATCCTAAAAAGAAACAGATGATAATCGTAATTGAAATAGTTATTTGTAATAATAAATGAACTTGAACTCCGTTCTTCCATGCAATAGGCCTGTTCGCTATGCGAGGTAAATAATAATAAATGCTTCCTTGAGCAGCAGTGAAAATCCAGCTAATTGCCAGGTAAACATGTAGTGGCCTTGTTTGCTGAAAGGATAATTTGTCTTTTAAAAAATCCGGAAGTATATATTGAAAACCACCAGTTACACCCATCAAAAGTGCAAAGAGCAGATAGGAAATTGCCAAGAGTAAAAATGCTTTTGCTGTTTTATCGGTATTGTATGAAACTTTATTTTCAGGCATTATGGTTGCTTTATATCATTTTTATAGGTAGTAGCTGTTCCGTCAATGTATTTTAGATAAGCAATTATATTATCTATTTCTTCAGATGTAAAATGGAAGTTGGGCATTCGTGCACCGCCTGATTTTAGGAAAGCTCTCATGTATTGCTCGCCTCTCAGCGAATCACTAAATGCAGTAGTCAATTCAGGGCCTAAGTAGCCACCGAGGCCATATATCTGATGGCAAGCAGTACAATTGTTTTTTTGAAAAAGCATTTTGCCTTTTTGAATTGATACATATTCTGTAGTACTTACTTTGCTATGATCAATTGTTCCGGTTGTATAAATAACAATACTATAAAGAATAAAACAAATAATCAACGTGATAAACACAAGTACTTTTGCCATATTATTTAATTAAATCTTTTCCAAACAATTTTTAAATAATGCTATGGCTTTCGGAAAAAGGATATTATTTTCCAAGTGAACGTGTTGATGCAAGTCTTTTTCAAAAGTGTCGAATGCTGCAAAGGCTAACTTATAAGTGGTACACGCATCTGCAGGCCATTCGTAGTTGTTTGCTATCTTTCTTATTTCTATCAATAATTTATCAGCATGATCGTGTTCTTGCTTCATAATATCAATGGGTGCAAGTAAGTAAGTAAGACTATGTTTTGTTTTTGCTGTGCGGTCTTTGCAATTTTTTTCAATTTCTTTTATACGAGGAAATAAGATCAACTCTTCTTTTTGTAAGTGCATGAGCATTTCTTCTTTGAATGCATTAAATAATGAGGTGATTTTTAAAAGTTCAGGATGTTTGTCTTTATGCGCATCAGTAATTTTTTTCAGATATGCTGACAGTATCGGAATTTCAAGTTTTATAAATGTATGGTGCTTACTTACGATATGCTGAATTAATTCGGTTAATGAAAGTTTGGAATAATTATTTTCAGGTACTGTTGAAAAATTATCTAAGTTTTTTAATTCGCCGATAAGTATTGCCGTATCGATATTACTTTCTGTGCAGGCTTGTTCTAAAGTGCGCTTGCCATTACAGCTGAAATCTAACCGATGTTTATCGAATAATGCAGCAGTACGTTGATCGTTGATCACAATTTCTGCTAATGTAAGTTTGTCTAATTCTCTCATGCCAGCTATATAGATTCAGTTTATGAAATAATATGCTCGGCAAAATAGTTACAAGAAAGCCAATATTGAATTGAGATGCCTCATAAGTCAGGCTGATAAATATCAATAAAAAACGCTGCTGTTAGATGTCTTTTTTATTGAAAACCAGTAGGGCAAACCTCAATGGAATAATCGCCCATAGAGCCATTACTCCAACGGTAAAAAGTACACCTATAAAACTGCCAAAAAAGTCCTGATACATTGCACTGGTAACACCCATTAATGCACTAACATCCATTTTTAACATGATAAATATTCTGCCCAAGTCAACCGGGTTTAATGCAGACAATACAGGGATTATTTTCTCAAGTGGATAATCGCTAAAGCTAAATAGAATCATCAATACTAATCCATCATAGATTAATGTGAAATAGAACCAAAGTAATAATGTAACGCCAATACCTTTTGCCTTATCTCTGGAAAGTACTGAAGCTAAAAAAGCTAATGATGCAAAGATGATGGTCAGCATCACTCCGGTAAAAAGTAATGAAAGGCCAACGCTATTGAAGGAAAAAATAAGAACAGGAATACCCACTCCTACAAAAAACGCTCCGCTTAAAGACATGGCCACACCAAAAAATTCACTGAGCAATATTCTTTTTCGACTCAAAGGCTGTGAAAGCATTAGCTCAATAAACTCATACGAATTGTAATAATGAATGGTAGAGAAAACAATACTTACCAACGGTAACACAATCAGGATAATATTGAGTAAACTAAGTATCGCTTTACTTTCATTCTCTTCTAATTGAAATAGGCTGAAAGAAACGAGGAATAAAAAGAGTGTGTAAGCAATAATAATTTTACTTCTTACAATATCATATAATACGTATCGGGATAATTTAAGCATGGCAATTATCTTTTTTCTTCATTTGATGAAGTGTTAAATATTTTATCTATCCAGCTACCATCTGTGTGCTCACCTCTCATCACTCGGGCAATAGCTTTGCCTAATTTTATTTCGCCGGTATCTTCTTGCAGTGTGGCAATATCTTTCATAAATAAAAGTTTGCCTTCTTGTAAATATGTAACGTGTGTGGTCAACTCGTCCAAGTCGCTAAGAATATGTGAAGTAATAAGGATGAGTTTCTCTTTGGTTTTTTCTTTGCGAATTTTTTCTTTTAATATTTCAGATGATAAAGGATCTAAGCCTGCAGTTGGCTCATCCAGAATTAATATATCGGGGCTAAACATGAAGGCAACTGCGGCGCTTACTTTTTGTCTTGTGCCACCACTTAATGTTCGCATTGGTTTTTGATAAATATCTTCCAATTTAAAACTTTGGATAAGGTCTTTATCAAGTGAATGTTTTTTTTCTGCTCTTAAATTTTCCAACATACTGAATAGGTGCCCAACTTTCATATTGTCGGGATATCTGCCTATTTGAGGCATATACCCAATCTGGCTTCTATAGTCCGGACTTTTTCCTGCCAATATATTATTGACCAAGATTGTTCCGCTATCCGGCTTCACCAAGCCAAGTATAGATTTGATCAATGTAGTTTTTCCGGAGCCATTTGGCCCAATCAATGATACTACTTGTCCTTTTTCGAAAAGAACATTGATGTTGTCTAACACTTGTAGTTTCTTAAATCGCTTACTGATTCTTTCAATCTGAATCATAATTTTAATGATTTCATTAAAGGTTTGTTATCAATCAGGTTTTCAGGTGTTGCTCCAGGAATCATTTTTTCTGCTTTATCCAACAGTTGAACTGTAAAGCTCCTGAATAGCATTAAAGTACTTGGGTTCTGTTCAATAATCATTGAGTATAAACTTACCGGATGATACGGAACATCACCAATGCCATCTTTATTCAAGTCGTAGCCTTCATATTTATCCCAATAATTATTATCAAACTTGTTCAGTACCATCGTACCATTGGTTCCCACATCAAAACTATTTCCGATAAAATTGTTTTGATGAAAATTATTATCATCACAACTTGCTTGAATTTTAACAGCCCATCCGTTTGATTTAAAAATGTTTTTTTGAATATCAATCCGGCTACTTCCTTCCATGTGAATACCTACTGTGTTTTTCAAAAATGTATTTCCATTGATATGACTATCGGCTATATCTTTTAAAAGCAAACCATAAGCAGAAGGTCCCCAGTTTTCTTGAAAATGGTTGTTTTCCATTTTTACTCTTTTGGAATACATAACAGCCACTCCGGCACCATTGTTTTTAAACGTGTTGCCAAAATAGCTGTCATCGTTCGAGAACATAAAATGAAGGCCATAACGTAAATTTTTTTCGCTCCAGTTATTTCGGATTACAGAGTTCCCTACAAACTCAAAATAAATTCCATCTCTATAACCGGTGCAACGATTGTTTTCTATAAGAGCATTATTGCATTTCCAAAGATGTATTCCATTGCCGGTTAATTGTTCTGATTTTGGTGTGCCGAATAAAGTATTATTTCTAATGGTAACCGAACTTGAATTGGAAACGTGTATGGCAAAATAAGCATTGTTGATGCGATTGCTTTCAATGATTACTTTAGAGGCATCTATAATTTTAATTGCTGCAAAGTCTTTTAAAGCAGAGTAGCCTGCACTATTGAAAGTAATATTTTTAATTACTACACCGGATGCGCTGATTGTCAGAATTTCGTATTTGTCTTCTCCATCAAAAATAACATTGCCCTCACCGATAATGGTAACAGATTTAGTTACAACTGTATTTCCATCTTTGTAAGTTCCGGATTTGACTGTTATTGTATCTCCATTTGAAGCAATAGACAATCCTTTAGTCAGCGTATTGACAGAAGAGTTTGGTGCAACTGTAATATTGCGACTCAAACTCTGCAACCAAAAGGTTGAGAGTAATATGAGGAGGAGTAGCCTCATTAGATTGTTGTTTTTGTTTCTTTTAATTCAACGAAAAACTTATTCGCTAAGTTTTCCGATTAACTGATTCCAGTTAGATTGTTCTGCATCTTGATTTTTTACTGCTGCTTCTGCTTCTGCTTTTGTACTGTAAGCGGCAGTATTGCTGCCCATTGGACTTTTTAATTCAGGGCTTGTAACAAAGAATGCCTCTTTTACATCTACAAATGTATTTGGCTTATTAAAGTCTATTGCTAAAGTGCGTGAAATATTATCTTCTTTTTCACTGCCTGCTTTATTAAAAGCGATTAAACAATGAAGGTCATCAAACTTAAATACTTTACCTTTTTTAGTTAAGATTTCAGCTCCGAAGCGAGTATCGGTAAGGCCCATTTTGCAAAAATGACAATTGTCTTTACCTGCAACAAATGGTTCAGGCTTTGCACTGCAAGATGAAAGTAAGAAAGTGAAAAGGATAACTGATGCGGCTGCAAGTGTATTTTTATTAGAAGAATTCTTTCTCTTACGATTTTTATACCATTCTACAAACCACACAGTGAATGCAAGTGCGCCGGCTGCGATTACTACCCAACCGCCTACGTCAGGAAAAGAATATGCATCGAAATTCAAAATACGTTTATGTCCCAAAAGTGGAGGTTGATAGGTTAGCCCTGGTACTTGTATGGGTGCATCCGGATTCAGATTGCTTCCATATTTTTTGCCCCAAAGAAAAAAGTCAATCATTGCCATAAGGCCACCAATACCGGTAAGTACCAAGTATGCAAAAAGAAATTTTCTGTTACCGGTAACGGCTACAATCATGCCGAGTAACATAAAGAAACCTACTACGTAAGGCAAAAATTTAAACTCAGGGAACATGCTTACGGTGATAGGTCTCATTCCGATATAGTGATTTAATCCGTTGATAACATCTACCTGACCGGATAAACCATTAATCCAAATATTCATTGTAAGACCTTCGGGATATTGAGGTGCAAATAAGTCTATCCGCCATGCAGGAAGAAAAAATACAGCGATTAATGCTCCTGAGGCAAAGGCTACCAATATTCTGGATGCTACTGTTAGTTGATGTTTCATATTTTGTTTCTATTTTAAAAAGACTTCCGGAGCAACACGGCTCCGGAAGCTGTGTATTATAACAAACCTCAACGAATGAACTATTTTTTAGCCGGAGGTAAAAGCACTGCGTCAATTACATACACCATGCCGTTTGCAGCAGGTATAGTTGCAGTAACGTTAGCCGTTCCGTTCAACACGATTTTGCCATCTTTCACACTAACTTTTATTTTATCTCCATTCACCATACTAAGATCCATGCCATCTGTAAAATATTCAGGCTTCAATGATGAAGTAGTAACGTGGTATTGTAGTATGTTCTCAAGATCAGCTTTTTTATCATCCTTCATCAAGCCATCAACTGTTCCTGCAGGAAGTTTATTAAAAGCTTCGTTTGTTGGAGCAAATACGGTAAATGGTCCTGCATTTGATAATGAAGATACAAGTCCTGCTTGCTTCAAAGCAGCTACGAGTGTAGTGTGGTCTTTTGAACCTACGGCAATCTTTACTACGTCTTTTTGTGAAACATCATCTTGTACATTTTCTTGTCCGCCTGCAGGCACTGATGAAGTGTTTGTGTTGCCACCTCCGGAATCCTGTTTAGAGCTGTTACAAGCAACAGCGGCTAACAACATAAAGGCTAAAGAAAGATTAAGTAACTGTTTCATATTTTATTGTTTTTAGTTTTGGCGGTATTGAGGATAAACATAAAAACTATTGCTACTCAGTTTAATGCCGGTTTGATAGTTTTTATGCTTATCCAAGTTTGGTGTGTTATTTAGTTTCAGGTTTTTTCTCATCTGCAGGAAGGTTAGTTCCTGTGCTGAAAGTCAGCGGTACATTAGAACCGGCAGGGCTTATTCTGATATATCCTTGCATTTCCTGGTGTAATGCGGAGCAGAAGTCAGTACAATAGAATGGAAATATTCCGGTACGTTCAGGCTTCCACATTAAGGTTTGTGTTTCGCCAGGCATAATTAATAACTCTCCATTATTTGCTCCTTTTACTGCAAAACCATGTGGCACATCCCAATCTTGCTCTAAGTTGGTTACGTGGAAGTAAACAACATCTCCAACTTTTACACCTTCAATATTATCAGGAGTCAGGTGAGAGCGAATAGCAGTCATGTAAACGTGCACTTCGTTGCCTTTTCTTTCTACTTTTGTCTTAGGCTCACCCAGTGCAGCATAAGGGTGTTTGTTTTCCTCAATCTTATAAATCTTAGTAGAGTTTTTCATAATAAGATTTGCAGGAATTGCTTCAGCGTAGTGAGGTTCTCCAATAGTTGGGAAATCTAAAAGCAATTTCATTTTATCGCCATCAATGGAATACAACTGTGCACTTTGAGTCAATTCAGGGCCTGTTGGTAGATAACGGTCTTTTGTAATTTTATTATAAGCAATTACATATTTACCCCAAGGCTTGTTAGTTGGGCCGCCCGGTACACTCAAGTGGCCTACTGAATAGTAAGTAGGAACTCTATCCAATACTTTCAAGTCTTTCACACTCCATTTTACGATTTCAGAAGAAACGAAGAATGAAGTATAAGCGTTTCCTTTATCATCAAACTCTGTGTGCAAAGGTCCTAAGCCCGGCTTTTGAACTTCGCCATGTAATACTGCTTCATATTTCAATACAGGAATACCTTCATAGTCGCCATCAAAATTTTTGTCTGCAATTGCTTTTTGAATCTTTGTGAAAGAGAATACAGGAATCACTGCTGCCAATTTACCACTACCAACGATATATTCACCTGTAGGATCTGTATCGCAACCATGTGGTGATTTAGGGCAAGGCATGTAGTAAACCATATCAGGACAATTCTTAGGGTCTAATACGATTACTTCGTTTTCCATTTTAGAAGTAGCAGAGTGTGTTGCTTCATCATAAGTATTATGAGCATACTTTACAGATCTTTTTTCACCTTTGCCTGCAGCAGCATATTCTTCTGCTTTTTTCCAATTAACACACATAATGAAATCTTTATCAAACTTTGAAGCATTTACTTCCAATAGTGTATTAGCTCTTTCAGTGTTATAGCAACTGAAGAACATCCAATCGTGAGATACACCTTTACCTGCACGAGCTAGGTCATAGTTTACACCCGGAGTTTGAATCTGAAAGGCAAGGTTCATTCCGCCATTATCTTTATTGATACTGATGAAACTTACTGTACCACGGAAATTTTGTTTGTAAGTATTGATAGGAACATCGCCATTTACATTATCCATTGGGATACTGAAACGAGTACCGGCAACTACATACTCAGAGTTTTCTGTAATGAAAGGCGAGGAGTGGTTACCGCCGCTGTTGGGTATTTCAAGAATTTCAGCTGTTTTAAATGTTTTCAAATCAATACGTGCAATCCTTGGCGTGTTGTTCGCATTACCAAATGCCCAACGACCATCATGATTTCCGTTTGTTCTGGAAAGTGCAATGTGATGAAGGTCATCCCAAGGTACAAAACCATGTGATGTGTTCAACATTGGTTTAGTTTCTTCACTATATCCCCAACCTTTCTCAGGGTCAACTGAGAAAACGGGAATTACTCTGAATAAACGGCCTGAGGGAATACCATAAACAGACATTTGTCCGCTAAAACCTCCGGATACGAAGTTGTAAAATTCATCATACTTGCCGGGGGCAACATAAGTTTTTGATGCATCACCTTCAGCAGCTGAGCTCGTGCCTTTTGGTTTACAACTTTGTATCAATACAAGGCTGAATACCGATAAAAGCGTTAGTAAAAAGGGTTTGTTAATTGAGGATTTCATAATTTTTAATATTTAGCAGTTATTAAACTATTTGGTGGAAAGTTTTTGTTTTAAATTATTTTTCACCGTCATTACTACGCATGAATTCTACTACTTCTCTCGCTTGAGGAACTGTCAAATTCTGATTTGGCATTCTAACCATACACTGCTCAAGCAATTTTTGTGCTTCAGGGTCTGTTTCCAGCATCATATCCACATTGGTAATCATGTTCATGATCCAGAGTGGCTTTCTGATTTTGGTAACATCTTTCCAACCTGGACCTACTAATTTCTCAGTAGTAAGTCTGTGGCAAGCTGAGCATTTCAGGTCATAAATTTCTTTACCTGTTTTCACCATCGATTGATCCAATGGATTTGAAAGGGTGATATCACTTTCTTTCAACTCAGTACCATGAGTTTCAGGTTTGTCTTTTGTTAACTCCTGTACATCTACAGGTTTAGGTTCTTTTTTTACCCCTTCACTGCAGGAGAAAAGAACAACGCTGAGTGCAATTGCTGAAATTGCGATGATTTTTTTGTGTAACATTCTTGTAGGTTTTGTATAATAAATAAAAAAATTGAAATGCTTAAAATCAGCCCCAAAAGTATTTGGGCTGAAAGTTGCGTTATATGACTGCTATCAAAAAAAATTATGATATTAATCAGAAGAGTATAAAGGAGTAATGTATGGTCAAAAAAATGATCCATTGTTAGTTTCAGTATTGAATTTAAACAACCGACTTTAAGAGTAAAAGATTATATCTTATTGGGTATATCGCCGGTGATCTTATTACAAATCTATTGTAATTCTCTCTCTATATATCATAACTATCACGAAATATTTATTTATCAATATTTATATAGGGAAATCTGTTTTTTTTGAATATTTCTTCCTCAAAACCAACTTTCAAAAACTATTACAAAATGAGAATAATCCTACCCACCGGTTTGTCTTTGATATAAAAAGCATAAAAATGCTTTATTTTCTTAATTTCTTTTATCAGTTACGTGTATGATTTATATCAGTTTGTTTTTTTTACACCACCTCTAAATTGCCCCCGATTTTGAAACAAAGTATGTATTTATCCAAAAACCAAATAAGTAGCGATGAATCTCCGGCGGAAATTGTCAGAGAAGACTATCGTACTGCAGATATTTTTTTGAAACATGGAATTGATTTTTGCGCTGAGGAACAATTGCCTTTAAGTAGTTTATGTAAAGAGCATGGAATAGATGCGAAAAACCTACTTCAAGAATTAGAATGGTGTAGAAGATCTATGAGTATTTCAGGAACGCTGAACTATGCAGATTGGAAAATTGGTTTTCTGACTGATTATATTGAAAATGTACATCATAATTATTTGCGTAATGCTCTGCCCCCTCTTAGAGCGTATGTTGCCAGATTTGTAAAAGAATCTTCAACTACTTTTGACTATTCTGAAGAGCTTCAACGTGCACTAAGCCAGTTTAATAAAAATATATTGGAGCATCTTGATCAAGAAGAGGATACAATTTTTCCATATATCAGACAAATCGGGCATGCTTTTTACAGAAAAGAATCTTATGCCCGTTTGTTTGTACGCACACTGCGAAAGCCGGTCGAAGATATTATGGATAATGAACATCACAGCACCACATTAGCGCTACAGCGATTCAGAACTTTAACCTCAAACTATGCACTTCCGGAAAATGCTTCACTGATACAGAAAGTAGCTTTCGCAAAGTTTGCAGAATTGGATAATAATCTGATGTTGCATTTACATCTTGAAAATGATATTCTTTTTCCCAGAGCGCTGTTAATGGAGAAAGAATTGTTACAGCAGGTAGGTTAATACTTGTATATTGTATTTCTCTTTATTTCTTTTCATGTGTTAATCTATTATTTAATGTTGGCCACATAAAATTCGCTCTAAAAATTATCATCGCCGGTTTGTATAAATTGCTGACTAATTTTTATGGCTCTTTTCATAATTTTGAAAGCAATTTCATAATTATAATTAAGACATGTTAAATACGGCAAAACACCTTGTTTTATTATTTGAAAACACAGGCGAAGGAATTATACTGACCAATGGTTTGGGCAATGTTGTAATCATGAACCCTGCGGCGGAAAAGATGTTTGGTTATTCTGCAGATGAACTCGTGAATAAATCAATTGAAACTTTAATTCCTCAAAGATATAGCGGGCATCACGCCGGTTTGCGAGGCAATTATGCTACACATCCATCCAATAGGCCAATGGGTCAAAACAGAGATTTATTTGGCAAGAAGAAAGATGGTACAGAGATTCCGGTTGAGGTAAGTCTGAGTCATTATACTCAGGAAGGAGAGCTTTTTGTAATTGCATTTGTGGTAGATGTATCGAAGCGAAAAGAAATTGAAGCAAATATGATGCAGCAGCAAGTGGAATTGGAGAAGGTAAGTAACGAATTAAGAAAATTAAATGCAGAATTGGAAGCTAAGGTGGAGGAGCGAACCATTATTTTGAAAGAAGCATTACAGCAATTAGAGCATTCTCAAATAGAACTGAGCGAAGCCTTAGACAAGGAAAAGCAGTTGAGTGAAATTAAAAGTAGATTCCTTTCCATGGCTTCACATGAATTCCGCACTCCTTTAAGTACGGTGCTTTCTTCTGCATCTTTGCTGGCAAAATATAAAAAAGAAGAAGAGCAGAGTAAGCGGGATAGACATATAGAAAAAATAAAAAACTCTGTAAAGCATTTGAATGATCTGTTGGAAGATTTTCTCAGCCTCGGAAAGTTGGACGAAGGCAAAGTAGATGCACAAAATGTAGCGTTTGATTTAAAAGAATTGATTGAAGAAACGGCAGATGAAATGAATGGCCTTACAAAAGAAAATCAACAAATAGTTTTTAATTTCTCCGGGCCAACAAAAGGTAATACCGACAAAAAACTCTTAAAGAATATTCTTATTAATTTGATTGGCAATGCCATTAAGTTTTCGGATATAAATACTTGCATAACTGTAAATGGCCAAAGCGATGGGCAAAAAGTAACTATTTCAGTTGCAGATCAGGGCATCGGTATTTCCAAAGAAGACCAGGGACATTTATTTTCCAGCTTTTTCAGAGGCGCAAACGCCGTAAACATACAGGGAACGGGGTTAGGGCTACATATTGTACACCGATACCTAACATTAATAAACGGAGATATTCACTTACAAAGCGAACTAAATAAAGGCACAACCATTACCTTTACAATTCCTGTAAATTAATGAAAGAATGAAATCTATTTTGGTAATCGATGATAATCCTGATATAAGAGAAAACACCGCTGAGATTTTAGATTTGGCAGGTTATAAAACCTTCACCGCCGAAAATGGTAAAAAAGGTGTAGATATTGCCGTCCGTGAAAAACCTGATGTAATTATTTGCGATATCATGATGCCGGAATTAGATGGCTATGGAGTGTTGCATTTGCTTCGCAAAAACGAAGCTACTGCACATATTCCATTTATCTTTCTCACTGCTAAAACCGAGCGCAGCGATTTCCGAAAAGGAATGGAAATGGGCGCTGATGATTATATTACTAAGCCTTTCGAAGACATTGAACTATTGAGCGCTGTTGAGGTAAGGCTAAAAAGGGCAGCTGTTATCGATAACAAATACAGTTCTTCCGCATCGGGAATCAGCCAATTTTTTAAAGATGTAAAAGACTCCGGCTTATTAACACAATTAGCCGATCAATATGAAATTCTAACACTTCATAAAAAACAAAACTTATATCAAGAAGGTAAACGTCCAAGGTTTTTATATTATTTAATAAAAGGAAAGATTAAAGGTTTTAAAGTACATGAAGATGGTAAAGAATACATCACCGATCTTTTCAGTGAAGGTAATTTTATCGGCTATTCTGCTTTGATTGAAGATAAAAATTATGATGATAATGCTGCTGTTTTGGAAGAGGCAGATGTAATGCAGATTCCTCGTGAAGATTTTATGCAAATGATGTACAGTGATATTTCAGTGGCAGCCAAGTTTATAAAAATCGTCACACAAGATGTGAAGGAAAAAGAAGAACGCTTGATGAGCCTCGCTTATAGCTCGCTTAGAAAAAGAGTTGCAAAAGCGCTGGTGGATATACACGAGAAATTTAACAACGGAAAAGAAGTAAAGCCAATAGAAATTTCCAGAGAAGATATTGCACACTATGTGGGTACAGCAACAGAGTCCCTCATTCGCACATTAAGCGATTTTAAATCCGAAAAGTTAATAGAAATTAAAGAAGGCAAAATCAATATCAGTAATTTAGAGAAATTAAAAAATCTACTTTACTAAGTTCAATAGATATATACATCAGCAGGAATGCATGATGCGTTTTCATCTCTTCTTGGAATATAAATTTTCAATTCGCCATTTCTGTAAACAGCTGCAGTCATCAAAGTATCTGCATCTAAAGGTAGAGAAATAGTTTCTTGCCATTTATTTACCAAAGACTTATCAGCTGAGTTATCAAGATGGTGGCTTTTTATTTTTTCTGCAGAAATGATCAACTGTCTATTATTAATTTGAACAGTAAAATTATTTCTTTCCATACCCGGTACTGCTACCGAAACAATATATTCCTGCGTCGTTTTGTCAATATTCAAAGCCGGAATTTTTTTTAAAACATTGCTATTAACAGATTTTTTTGCAATCAGTTTTTCAGCTTTTCTAACTCTGCGATTTTTTTGACGTGTTGTCATGGCTTAAAATTTTTTAATGAGTAAAATTGATTGAACAATTTGGTTTACTTGATGCATGCTACTTCTAGTACTCGAGTGAATATACTAATGTAAGCATACGCTTATATTGACTTTAGTCAGGTTGTCAAAAAATATAGACGTTACGCATTGATCGATGAAAAATTCTAGTTAATATGATGAAAAAACTCGGATCATCACTGCTAAAATGGGCTAAGGTTTTTAGATTTGTTCTCAAAACCATTATGTATAAAAATCTATTAACCGCAACCTGTTTTGTTTTTGTTCTTTTCTTTTCTGCAAAAGCCCAAGAAAGCTCGAATGCCAAGTATTTAAAAACAGTGAACAGTAAACTGCCTGCATCCATTCAAAATTTTTCTTTTGATGAAACTTATGGCACTTTTAATGGCAGACAAATTGACCATGAGATAGATACGCTTTCAAAAAATTCAATTAAAGCTTCTTTCCTTAGAAATTATAAAGATATTTCTAAGATGAGTATTGTTTTTGTGAATTTAGAGGATGATTATATGTTTAATAGCGCCACAGCACAGAAAATAAATGTAGAGTTCATCAATGCAGCAGCAAAAGCAAGTTATTTGAAGAAGTTGGGTAAACCTACCGGTAAGAACACTTGGACTACTTATACCTTTGCTTCGTGTATGGGCGTATCTGTTGAAGATAAAGGCGGAAATAAAGTTGAAATCAAGCTTTTCAATGAATGTGCAGGATAGCATTTTAATCGGACTGGTGAATCGTAATTAACTTTGCGATTACTCGGTTAGAAAATCATCGATATCCCGTCTTTCCTTTTTAGTCGGTCGTCCGGATTTGCTTAATCGTTTTCCTGTGTAGAAACTTGCTGCCTGATATTGAATCCTTGTTAATTCTTCTTCGGGTGTGATGTCTGTATAGTATTTGATTGCTTCATCGTGCTTGACCCGATTGTGAAGAAGGTCAGTTACTTTTATTCGCCATCTTTTTTGTTCCGTTTTTACTTCGTATTCATCGCCTATTGTTACCGTTTTGGAGGCTTTTACATTATTGCTATCGCATTTCACTTTTCCTGAATCGCAGGCAGTTGCAGCCAGTGTTCGGGTTTTAAATAAACGAATAGACCAAAGGTATTTATCGAGACGAAGTTTTTCTTTTTCGGGCATCATCAAATATAAAAAACCTCGCCAATATTTGGCGAGGCTTATGAATAACATTTACATCAAACTATCATTTATCCTTCAGCAAAATATTTATGGAAATAAGGAATAGTTTCAATGCCTTTGTAATAATTTTCAATATTGTATTTCTCATTTGGACTATGGAGGTTATCATTGTCTAAACCAAAGCCCATGAAAACGATTTTTACACCTAATTCATTTTCCAGAATTGAACAGATAGGAATACTGCCGCCGCCTCTCACCGGAATAGGCACTTTACCAAAAGTAGTTTCTACTGCTTTGGAAGCTGCTTTATATCCTTTGCTATCAATAGGAGTAAGATAAGGCTGACCACCATGGTGCAAGGATGCTTTTACTTCTACACACGCAGGTGCAATAGACTTAATATACTTCAATAATATCTCTGTTATTTTTTCAGTTGTCTGATTCGGAACTAAGCGAGCAGAAATTTTTGCATAGGCTTTGGAAGGCAGCACTGTTTTCGCTCCTTCGCCTGTATAGCCACCCCAAATGCCATTGACTTCTAAAGTAGGACGAATACCGGTACGCTCATAAGTGGTATAACCTTTTTCGCCCCATAATTCTTTTACTCCTAACTCATCTTTATATTCTTGTTCATTGTAAGGCGCCTTGTTTAGCATTGCTCTTTCTTCTTTGGATGCTACTAATACATCATCATAAAATCCGGGAATGGTGATGTGATTATTTTCATCGTGACAAGCTGCAATCATCTGTGCTAAAATTGTAATTGGATTGGCAACTGCTCCACCATAAGTGCCACTGTGTAAATCACGATTGGCTCCTGTTACTTCCACTTCTATGTAGCTTAGGCCTCTCATGCCCACATCTAAAGAAGGATTGTCCAAACTAAGTAATGCACTATCGCTGATTAAGATAACATCGCATTTCAATAGGTCTTTATGTGCAGCAACGAATGCTCCTAAGTTTGGTGAGCCAACTTCTTCTTCCCCTTCTATTAAAAATTTAATGTTGGTAGTCATGGTGTTGGTCTGTGCCATTACTTCTAATGCTTTCACGTGCATATAAAACTGACCTTTATCATCGGCAGAGCCGCGTGCAAAAACTTTTCCATCTTTAATTACCGGTTCAAACGGGCCACTGTGCCAAAGCTCTAAAGGCTCGGCAGGTTGCACATCATAGTGGCCATATACCAACACTGTTGGCTTAGAAGGGTCAATAATTTTTTCACCATACACAACGGGATGCCCTGCTGTGTTCATTACTTCTGCTTTATCACAACCCGCTGACAGCAGGCTTTTCTTCACCGCTTCAGCACAAGTAAGCATATCGTTTTTATGCTCGCTCTTAGCACTGATGGATGGGATGCGCAGTAAATCTATCATTTCATTTAAAAAACGCTCTTCATTTTTTTTCTGATATTCTTTCCACGTGTTTGACATATAAATTTAGTTTATGGGTAACGAAGATAAGCAGGATAGTTTTTTCCAGATACAGAAGCCAAAGTTTCTTTTAGGCGCAAGAACTGTTTTTTTTAAAAAATAGTATAAAAATGAGTAAACTAAATTATATTTAACCAATGAAAGGCTTCAAAATTATCATAATTGTTATACTCCTGTCATTCGGTTATAACGCCTTTGCGGATGCCGGATTCTCCATTCGTCGCCGCACAGCTCCGGCTAAAATGACTTTTGAAGGGATACAAAATTTATCCGGATACACATTACTCGTGGTTGAATATTCTTTTGAGAAAAGTGATTCACTTTTAAAAAACCCTTTTATAAGTCATAAAGAAACCGTAACTGATTTATATAAAATTTATGTTCAAAATGGAGGTAAGCGGTGGGATGAATCGGAGCGTTATATTCATTTTGCATTAGCAAAAACAGATTCAACCGAAACTGTAACCGATACTTTTACAGTATATATGGAAAAGTGGAACTATGTGATGCAAGTTTCGGGGGTTAAAGATGGGAAACTTCTATACACACTAAAGAAATCAAAAGCCTATTATCCATTTTCTATTTTCTCTGATGATGAAGCAGGGGAGAATACAATTGTATTGAATCGCTGGATTTATATTATCTGTTCACTTGTAGGATTTTCATTACTCATTTGGTTATTTTTAAAACGAAATAAATCGGCCTGATTTAAGTCAAAAATAAATTATGTCTCTATTCGCCTCTATCATAGGATTTATTATTGTAAAATTCTTTTTTCAATCTCTCTTTTACGCTAAGCAATGGAAACGCCTATTGCTATTGGTATTGGCTACAAGCCTGGCTACTGCACCTTTGCTGGCTATGCTATATCGTGAAACTGCTGTTGATTTTTTTTATGTGTATATCGGAATGATAGTTTTAGATATTCTGCTTTTAAATTTTTTAGTAGAATATAAATGGTGGAAGGCAATTGTTTCTTCTTTTCTGGCTAATACATTTCTGATGATATTCTTTTTTATCGGAAACGGGTAATTAATTTTTTTAAAAAAATATTTATGCATTCTTTATTATTGGATTTATCAAATGAACCAACTATTGTTGAAAAGTCAAAAAATCATATTTGGTTAGTAGTAATTTCTTTGCTTGCTTTAGCGGGTGTCATTGTATTATTTATTTGGAAGAAAAATAAAAAACCTAAGCCATGAGTCCTTGGTGGTTTTTTGTATTGACTTTGGTTATTGAGTTTCCGATTATATTCTTGTTTTACCGCAAAGACTGGAAAGAAGTTATTGTGCCTTTTTTATTATTGAATTTATTTACATGGCCATTGCTGCACTTTGTTTTATTCTCATCCGATCTACCGCTTCCCATTCTAGAAATTGGTGTTGCATTGGCAGAAATGCTTGGATATAAACTGTTGATGAAAAGCAATTGGAAAAAATCAGCAGTAGCTTCTTTCTTGGCAAATGGAGTAAGTTATAGTGCAGGAATACTCATCAGTAAATTTTTCTTATGACTATTCAACAAAAAAAATTGCAACCTGTTTTTTGGGGACTGCTACATGGAGTGAACGATTTAATCGCCGGCTTCTTATTAGCAAATTTTACACTCATTAATGACTACAATGATAGCTTTTTATTTATCAGTATCTATGCTATTTTGGGGTTTGGCGGACAATTGCCTGTTGGATTGTGGTTGGATAAAAGAAAAAATATATCCGAATTTTCCAAAATATCAATATTGTTTTTATTCTTAACTATTCCTTGTTTTGTTATTTCTATTAAAGCAGGAATTATTTGCTCCGGCATTGCTTCTGCATTTGTACATGTTACCGGTGGCACTATATGTCTTCAGGTGCATAATGATAAATCAGGCCCTTTAGGTTTATTTACTTCACCCGGCGTGCTTGGTTTAACTATTGGTAGTCTATTGAACTGGGGAAAACTTTATATGCCCATCTTTTTTTTAATCATCATTTTAAGTTTAGCTTTTCTGATATTGCGAAATCCATTACCTAACTATCAAAAAGCCGAGAAGCGAGAAAGTGAATTGGATAGCCATGATTTAATTATGCTGTCCATTTTATTATTCATGTGTTTTCGTTCTTTTCTTTTTGATGTAGTCAATTATGTTGTAGAGTATTATGAAGATGGGTTACTTTATTTGGGTGTTAGTGCATTTTTTGGAAAATTGATAGGCGGCTTTCTTGCAGATAAAGTAGGAATAAAAAAGTTTATTTACAGTACACTTTTTATCGCTTGTATTCTTTTTTATTTCGGAAAAGAAAATATTTTTATGCTTTGTATTGGTATTGCTTTTTTACAAAGTTCTGTTCCCGTTACTTTATTGATGATGAGTAGAAGTTTGCCTTTTCATCCTGCTACGGCTACTGCTTTCAGTTTAGGTACTTCTATTGTAATGGCTGGGCTTCCGCTTTACTTAGTGAGTGATAAGAAAATCATTTTTGATTCAATGAATAGCAATTCTTTATCTATTGCAGTTTATATTTTGACTCTTGTGATGGGAATTATAGTTACCCATTATTTTTATAAATATGTAATGAAACAAGAAAGTGATTAAATCATTATTCTGCTTTTTTCTTTTTATAATATTTTGAAATAAATTCATTATCATTTTCTTTCATTGCAGTATTAATTGCTTTAGTGACTAAAGTGGCGCCAAATCTATCTTTAATCTCATCAACCGCTTTGTACAGTTGCAATTTTTCAACATTATTTTCAAACAAACTCATTTGCGTTGTAATCGGAATTAATTGACTAAATCGAACGCCTAATAATCGCACAGGTCTTCCTTGCTGATAAGATTTAGTAAATAAGTCTTTCACTTTTGCAATCAATACATCATCCAGCGCTGTGTAGTCAATCGTTTCTTGCCTTGAATTGGTTTCGAAATCGGAGTAGCGAATTTTCACTGTTACACATCCGGTCATTTTTTCATCATCACGAAGTGAATAAGCTGTTTTTTCAGTAAGTCGTATTAATTCTTTATTCAGTTCCTCTATATTTACAATGTCCGTATCAAACGTATTCTCATGGCTCATACTTTTTTGTTCCCAATCAGTAGCAATCTCTGTGCTACCTCTGCCATGTGCTTTGTGCCAAAGAGAAGTACCCCATTTACCCACAATTTTTTCTAAATGCTCTACAGGAGTATGTGCTAAATCTTTAATAGTATAAATGCCATAACTTTTCAAGAGCAGCTCTGTTTGTTTGCCTACGCCATTTATTTTTTCAACTGGCATTGGCCATAGAAATTCTGTTTCCTTGCCGTGAGGAATTTCTAAAAAACCATTTGGCTTGGCTTCATTAGTCGCTATTTTGCTGATGAATCGTGCGGAGGAAAGTCCGCAGGAAATAGGCAAACCTGTTTCTTCTTTTATAATTGTTCTCAACTCTTGAGCATATTTACTCACGCCAAAAAATTTATCCATCCCGGTGAGGTCAATATAAAATTCATCGATACTTGCTTTTTCAAATAAAGGAACTTTTGAGGCGATAATATCTGTTACCCAACGGGAATATTTACTGTATTGATGTCTGCTGGCATTGGTAACAATCAATTGAGGACACAATTGCAATGCTTTCTTCATTGGCATAGCTGAGTGAATGCCAAATTTTCGAGCTTCATAACTGCAAGCAGCTACTACACCGCGTTCAAAACCGCCTACCGCAACGGGCTTGCCTTTCAGTGCCGGATTGTTTTTTATTTCTACCGAAACGAAAAAAGAATCCAAGTCAAAATGAGCAATATGATGTTTTAGTGCAGACAATAGTTGATTTGATTATTGGAGATAAATGTCCAATAATCCTTCCGGTAAAGTTACTTTAACTATCTTTTTTTGATGGTCAATTTTTTGTAAAGATTCTTCGTGCAAAGGAATGAGCACTTCTTTGCCTTGTATTTCTAATCTGCACAAGAGCTGATGTGGCTGTTCAATGATTTCCAAAATTTCACCCAACATTTTATCATGGTCAATTATAGTGTATCCCAAAATATTGGAAGGTGTTGTTTTAGCTGCAAATTTTTTATAGTCTGCTTTCTTCAGCCATATTTTTTTAGATACTAATTTCTGTGCCGTTTCTCTTGTGTTGATGTCTTCTAATTTTATATAAAGCTCATCCGGCGATTTTATTTTTGTGCTTTCAATAAACCAAGGCAGGAATGAATTTTTTTTGTCTTCTACAAAAAGAGCCGTTAATCCTTTCAATGATGTCTTTTTTCCTAGTTCATGTTTGAGTAAAAGTTCACCGGCCAATCCGTGTGCAGCTACCATCTTTCCAATTGATATGTATTCTTCCATTGCATGCAAAGCAAACAAACAAAATCGGTAAATCATAAAAAAAAATCCTCTCCGAAAAATCGGAAAGGATTAATAAAATGCAGGATTGGGTTTGTATCTCCTTACTCAGCGCTTCCTTCAGCCTTTGGTTCAGACTTGCGGAAAGGTGCTGTGCGTTTTGCTCTTTTTTGGCGATAAGCTTCTTCCTGGCGTTTTTTCACATGTTGGTCGTGCTCGGCACTCCATTGTGTGAATTTCTCCATTGCTGCTGCTTCATCAAAAAGGCCCAGCTTCACACCGCGAAGCAGGTGCTTGAGGTACAATACTCCTTTGAAGCTAAGGATACGGCGAACAGTATCAGTAGGTGTAGCACCTTTGTTCAGCCAATCCAATGCTTTTTGACGATCAAGCTGAATAGTAGCCGGAACTGTCAATGGATTGTAAGTACCTAATTTTTGAATGAATTTCCCATCACGAGGTGAGCGGGAGTCTGCAATTACAATGAAGTAAAAAGGTCTTTTTTTAGACCCGTGTCTTTGAAGACGGATTTTTGCTGCCATTTTAAATAGAAATTTATAGGCGTTAAAAAATAATTGTTAATCCGGTAGAAACCGGACCGCGAAGATAGGATGAAATTGGGAATAAACAAATGGGCGGATAGTCCTTTTGGGAAAAATGTCAGCAATAAAAGCAGTTTTTTTATTCATAACCTTTCATTCGCCGAAAGCTACGACAGTATTAGCTTACAGACGATTTTACCAACTATTTTGTCCATTACTCCGAAACTTCAAATTTTAAAGAGATATTATCTTTGTCCGATGCACATAGATATACTTACCGTTCTACCTGAATTATTAGAAAGCCCGTTTCGTCACAGCATGATGAAAAGAGCGCAGGAAAAAGGCATCCTGAGCATTGCTGTTCACGGTCTTAGAAAATGGGCTGTGAATGAATATGGCCAGATAGATGATTATCAATATGGCGGTGGTGCAGGTATGGTAATGATGTGTGAGCCACTCGCAAAAGCAATAGAAGAATTATCTCAACAAAGAAAATTTGATGAAATAATTTATATGACTCCGGATGGAAATACATTAAATCAAAAAACAGTTAACAACCTTTCATTGAAAGAAAATTTGCTCATCATCTGTGGTCATTATAAAGGTATTGACCAAAGAATCAGGGATCATTTTGTAACAAGAGAAATATCTATTGGCGATTATGTACTCAGTGGCGGAGAATTAGCTGCTGCTATTCTTGTAGATGCTGTAGGCCGAGTTATTCCGGGTGTTTTAAATGATGAAACATCAGCGCTTACCGATTCATTTCAAGATAATTTATTGGCACCGCCTGTTTATACACGCCCTGAAGATTTTCGCGGATGGAAAGTACCTGATGCTCTGATGAGTGGCGACCATAAAAAAATAGATGAATGGCGACTCGAACAAGCGATACAACGCACTAAAGATAGAAGACCAGATATAATGAATGAATGATTTATGCTTCTAATTTCTTTTCATTAAATTTCACATTACCGGTTCTTTTCAAAACACCCCAACCCTGCCCTTCTCCTTTGATTGCTTTGCGAATAGAACGGAATAGCACAATATACATTAGTTGGCGATAAATAAATCTTTGTGGTATCAGCCATAGTAGTTTTGAAAATTTTTCTTTTTGAAAAATAAATGCCATAACAGATACACCCATATCTACTAAAAAGAAAATTCCATAAAATAAAAATATTCTATGCAGACTATCGGGATCGTGCCAGCTCCAAATAAGACTGAAAACAAATAACAAATCAGCTATCGGTGCAATGAAAGGTAATATTATTTGAAAAATCAGAATATTAGGAAGGGCTACCATTCCTAATGTACCATAACTCGGATTGAAGCAGGCTTCTTTATTTTTCCAGAAACTTTGCATAATGCCATAAGTCCAGCGAAAACGTTGTTTCATAAATTGACGCAAAGTTTCCGGTGCTTCTGTAACAGCAACCGCTTCTGAACAATTTCGAATCACACCGCCATTTTTCAATAATCGAATGGTCAAATCGCAATCTTCGGCCAGAGTATCTGTTGTAAACCCACCAACAGCAAGTACCGCTTCTTTGTTGAAGGCGCCAATAGCGCCGGGCACAACAGTGATGCAATTGATGTGATCAAAAGCAAAACGATCAAAGTTTTGTGCAGTAATGTATTCTATATCCTGCCACTTAGTAATCATATTTTTATCATTGCCCACTTGCACATATCCGGCAACTGCAACTACTTTTGTGTCAGCAAAATATTTCATCATCTTACTTACTGCATCGGGCATAAGGTGTGTATCTGCATCAATACAAATAACGTATTGGCCTGTTGCTTTGCCAATACCAAAATTGAGTGCAGAAGCTTT
The DNA here is from genome assembly GCA_018268055.1 of Bacteroidota bacterium. Lineage (GTDB taxonomy): Bacteria > Bacteroidota > Bacteroidia > Chitinophagales > Chitinophagaceae > JJ008. Next base: position 48,047 of record JAFDXF010000089.1, on the reverse strand, counting down.
GCCGCCATTGTACTTAGTATAAACGCTAACATTGTTTGTACCTGAAAATGCAGTGCTTACTTTCGTAAATGTGCCGTCTGATGAACCATCATCAACAAAAATGATTTCAAAATTTTTATAGTCTTGCATCAAAAGACTTTTTACGGTATTTACAGCATTGATTTCTTCATTATATGCAGGCACAATGATGCTTACTTTTCCATTTGAAAATTCTTTTAAAAGCAGTAGTTCTTTTTTTCGCTTGAAATAATTAAAAACAGCTAAACAACCCATCAACAATATCTTCAAAAACCCAAGGATGATTGCCACCCAAAATGCTGCAGCCAAAATTTGAAATAACCAATAAAAGAAGGTGATGACCACACTATTCATACTGAGTATGTTACTATGTACCGGTGGCATTACTGCATCTTTTGAAAAGTGTAATAGATTTGCAACCGTTGTAAACTCAACGCCTTTTTTCTTAAAATATTCTATAATACGAGGCAGTGCTTTTACAGTAGCACTCCTATCACCACCAGCATCATGGAAAAGAATAATTCCTTTCGTACCATCTCTCTGTTCATATTGTTGCACCACTCTATTGTAAATAGTATCTGCATTCACGCCATCTTCAATATCCCAATCTTCCGGATCTATACTTTCGCCCACTGTGTAATAGCTGCTTTGTTGTGCCCGTGCTATCGGCACTAATTCCTCTGCTTTGGTAGGCTCTGCATCTGCATTATATGGAGCACGAAACAAGATGGTGCTTCTGCCTGTTGCAGATTCAATAAGTAAACGTGTGGCTTCCAGTTCTGTTTGTGCACGAATAGGGCTTATCGCTGCTATGTTGGGATGTGTAAATGAGTGGTTTCCCAGTTCAAAACCATCTCTATAAATTCTTTTTAAAATAGGCAAATGCTGCTCGCCATTAATGCCAACAATAAAAAATGTAGCCGGCACTTTTTCTTTCTCTAAAATATCTAATATCTGAGGAGTGTAAACAGGGTCAGGGCCATCATCAAAAGTGAGTATCACCTGATTATTCACTTCACCCGACCTTCTGATTACATATTGCGTTGGCAACTGGCGATAAGTTTCTTCACTAATCAGCTGTTCATTATTACTGGTATCAATATCAATAATTCCTTTTTGCGGACTACTGATAACATTGAGTATTTCACCATCATCAATATAGTGAGGTTTCTCTGCTATAATATCTAATGTAGCAAGTGACGAATAATTAAATGGATTGGCTGCAATGGCCGCATTACTCAAATCACGGTTATAAAAAGTCCAAAGTCGTTCATCTTCTGTACCAAGGCGCCAAAGCGCTACGCCACCTGTACCATATTCATCGGCAAAACGCATGGTATTGAAATTGGAAGCTGCATCCATAAAATACACTGTGTGATGTATTTTATCATAATCGGTGTATTCGTAAGTACAGTTGTAAGAATCGTTATCAAAATCAATAGTAGCATTAAATTCTTTTGCATTCGCAATCGCTTCTTGATAAGAAACGGAAGTAGCTGTATGCTTATCGGGCCAATCGTAGCCATAACCTGCTATAGCAAGAATAATTTTAGAAGAAGGAATATCTTTTGCAACAATATCCAATTCTTTTTCTATCCATTGTTGTGCACTTACGGGGCCTGCATTGCTGGTAGCATGGTGCTGATCGTAGGCCATTAGAAAAATATAATCGTTACAATCACTTAGTTTTTTCAAATCATAAGTATCATCATCTGTTGGCACATCCTGCGTTACCAATAAGCCTTTTGCATGTAGTCTTTTGTAGAGCTCTTGCTGAAATGCAATAACCGGTTTTTTCAATCCTTCATTGATTTCTTCAAAATCGATATTGATTCCTTGTAAACCATATTGTGTAAGTTTTGTTTCTATATCATTCAGTAGCTTTTCTCTTTTTGTGGGATTTTTCAATACGGCCTCTAAAATAGTAGGATCAAATTCAGAAGATCGGCTCAGGTTTACATTGTTCAGAATAGGCACAATTTTTACACCACTTTTTTTCATCAAGTTGTAAGCATCAGTAATTTCATCATCCATAACCAATGTATCGGTTACCGGATCAATAAAAAACCATTCGGGTATCACCATATTCATATCGCCAATATGGCTTTGCAAAGAAGTATATGCTTGTGGATCCCAATCCACATAGAACCCTGCCCGCACACTTGATGCACCGCTTTTACCGGTCTGACCTACTTGCAACTTATCTTTTTTCTTTGCTACCAGCAGATCGCGATAACCATGATATTTTTTTTGCTCCTGTTTGCTCAAACCTCTTGCAATTGTAGGGTTTAAGTTTTCTACAGATTCATATTTTGATAAGCCGGGCAGAAGAATCTTACTCGTTCTACTCATGGCAATCCAAACTATCGGAATAGTGAGCAGAAATAAAAACAATAAGAATCTACCCACCCATTTGAATGTATTCCACCTTAGTTTTGAATGTGTCTGAAATATTTGTTTGCTTTTCTCCATCTTTTACAAAACTATTTTACATTCTAAAATATTGATGTTAGTCAGTGGTTAAACAATTCATTTTTACAGTAATTATACTCATTGCAACAATCGTTTGCCCAATTTTTTAAAAAATTGTTATTTCTAAAAGAATTTTTGGAAATTGCAGCAACAATAATTTCCACTATGAATAAGACACGCAGAAACTTCTTACGTCAGGCAGCCGTAGGCGCCGGTGTAATGGCAACCGGATTACCTGTATTCGCTAAAGTAACAGGCGTTTCCGATGATGAAATGCAACGTTCATCATCTTTTGAAACTGAAGGTCAACGTTTCAATATGTGCAACTATGCAGCACCCAAAATTGAAACAGTCAGAATCGGCGTAATCGGTCTCGGACAAAGAGGGCATGAAGCAGTAGAGCGTTTAAGTTTTATCGACGGTGTTGAAATAGTTGCACTTTGTGATAAATATCCTGACCGAGTAACCTCTTCGCAAAAAACTTTAGAAAAAGCAAAAAGACCAAAAGCAAAAGAATACAGCGGTGAAGAGGGATGGAAAGCACTTTGCGATAGCAATGATATTGACCTTGTTTATACGCCTACACCATGGCATTTACACACACCGATCGCTTTACGAGCAATGAAGCAAGGTAAGCATGTGTGTGTAGAAGTTCCGGCCGCACAAACAATTGATGAATGCTGGGAACTTGTAGAAACCTCAGAGAAAACTAAGAAGCATTGCATGATGTTGGAAAACTGTTGTTACGACTTCTTTGAAATGCTCACCTTGAATATGGCAAGGCAAGGCATGTTTGGAGAAATTATTCACGCAGAAGGTGCTTATATTCACGATCTTTCAAAAGATTGGCTCTTCAATAAGAATGCTTATGCAGACATGTGGCGATTAAAAGAAAATGCTAAACACAATGGCAATCTTTATCCCACACACGGATTAGGCCCTGTTGCTCAATGCATGAACATAAATCGTGGTGATAAAATGGATCACTTAGTGAGTATGAGTACCAATGATTTTACTTTAAATAATATGGCAAAAGCTTATGCCGAAAAAGATGATTTCTTTAAACCGTATGTGGACAAGCCATATCGCGGTAATATGAATACTTCAATTATACGTACCAATTTTGGTAAAACGATTATGATACAACATGATGTATCTACCATCAGACCATATTCAAGAATCCATTTACTCAGCGGCACAAAGGGTATTGCTCGTAAATGGCCAAGCCCTGAAAAAATTGCCTTTGGACATAGCTGGATTAAGAAAGAAGAGTTGGATGATTTATACAAAAAATATTCTCCGGCAATTATCAACCACATCGGTGCTATTGCAAAAGATGTAGGTGGCCACGGCGGTATGGACTTTATTATGGATTGGCGCACAATTGATTGTTTGCGCAATGGTCTTCCATTGGATCAAGATGTGTATGATGCAGCTTCGTGGAGTTGTTTAGTTCCACTATCTGAAAGATCTGTTGCAAAAAAATCAAGAACACAGGATATTCCTGACTTTACAAGAGGCGCATGGAAAACCAATAAGCCACATGACATGACATTGAATGGCGGTGCTACAACAGGCGTAAGAAATATAAAACCGGATTTAAAAATGTAATTCGTTGATTCCGAAACTGATCAAAATCAGCTTTTGACTTTAGTGTGTGTTTTATCTTGCTCTTATGGAATTTGATAAAATACATAACAAAGGACAAGCACGACTTTTTAAAAGTCCGTTTTTAGAGGCACTAACCAAAGCACATCCATTAGTGATTTGGGGAATGTATATCCCTGTAATTGCTTTTTTACTTTATTACGCCGCAGCAAAACTTGATTACTCGGCCTCAACAATTATTTTATTATTCCTTGCCGGAATGTTGACATGGAGTTTCTTTGAATATTTGGCACACCGCTTTTTATTTCATTGGGCTGCAAAAAGTAAGAGAGCGCAAAAAATCGTTTATACTTTTCACGGAGTGCATCATCATTATCCACGAGATACGACAAGACTGTTTATGCCTCCGGTTCCCAGTGTTTTAATTTCCGGTTCAATTTTTGGCCTAATGTATCTGCTGATGGGCTATCACTCCTTTATGTTTTTTCCGGGATTTTTATTGGGTTATTTATTGTATGGCACTGTTCATTATGCCATACACGCATGGAATCCGCCGTTCAAATGGATGAAGCCGCATTGGAGAAATCATCACTTACATCACTACAAAGACGAAAATAAAGGCTTTGGCGTAAGCTCCACACTTTGGGATCATGTATTTGGAACTATGTTTGACCTAAAAAATGAAAAAGAAGACAAAGAAAAGGTTAAAGAAATGATGTATGAACGAAAAAAATAAACACCCAAATTGGATAATAAACGTGTAATTTTACTCTTTTAAAAAATTAAAATAAGCCCAAACAAACCGACTGCAGAGCAATATACAAACCTTTATTTTTTTTTAACGCTCCTGCAGAAATCACACCACCAAAATGAAGGCATTAACAACTATTACTGATCCGGTATATGTAGCTCCAACGCAATATAGTTGGTATGAAAAGTTCTGGTTAAAGTACATTAATGACAAAAGAGATCTTCCATTTATACATTTACTTACCAATATTCACTTATTGGTGATCCCTGCGGCGATTATTCTATACACTCCCTTGCTTCAAGGATGGTATTGGTGGTTACTCTATATTCCTTATTTCTATGTATCACAAATGTATTTTAAAGGTCGTTTTGGTTTGATGCTCCACTGCATCAGCCATCGCAAGCCATTTAAAAAGAAATACAACTGGCTATACAATTATGTAATCTGGTTTATTTGCCCATTCTTTGGCCACACACCTGAAACCTATTTTGTACATCACATGGGCATGCACCACGTAGAAAACAATTATATAGAAGACGCAAGTAGTACATTGCCCTATCAACGGGATAGCTTAAAAGGGTTTTTGAAATATGTAGGTCGCTTTCTCATCCTTGGCTTTAGTGATACATTTATGTATTTTTTTAGCCGTAAAAGAAAGAAGTTTTATATGCGCCTCACATTTGGCGAATTTGCGTTTTATCTATTTTGTATTGGCATGTGCTTTGTAAACTTTAAGGCTACACTTTTCATTTTTATCATTCCATTTGTTTTTGCAAGAATTGTAATGATGCTGGGCAACTGGACACAACACGCCTTTGTTAATCTGGAAGACATGGATGACAACACAATAAACTGCATCAATACTCCGTATAATAAAGCTTGTTGGAATGATGGGTATCACGCAGTACATCATGTAAGACCTGCACTACACTACACTGAAATTCCAGGAGAGTTTCTTAAAAACAAAGATGTATTTGCAGAAAAGAAAATCTTAACCTTTGATGGTATTCACTATTTACACATATTCTTATGGCTGATGACCAAACGATATGATAAATTGGCAAAGCATATCGTCAATGTAAATAATATGTTTTCTTCCGAAGAAGAAGCAATCGCATTAATGCGTGAACGAACAAAGAAGCATAAGGTAAGAGCTTAACGACCATTTTCTACGTTGCAAAAAACTGATGGCTCATTCAATTAGAATAAGTCATCACACAAAATTAATTTATTGCAAACCGATTTATTCTTTCTTCACGCCTATCACCGGCAATGATTTATCATGAATAAGTTGATTCAGTTTTCCTACTTCTTCTGTCATTATTTTCTTTAGCTTATTCAATTGTTCATCTATTTGTGGCGCCAATTCTGCATAGGCGTCTTTTGCCTGCTTTGTGAGGCCGTTATTTCCTGCAGCAGTTGCATTGTAGATACTACTCAGTTTATCATCTAAGCGTATTGGGAAATTTAAAACGTCTTGCCCACTCTTCGCTTTAGTTTGATGCAATGCTTCTTCTACACCGGTGAGCTGTTTATTGATTGTATCAATCTGTTGTTTTACTTCCTTAGGTAAATCTTTACCGACACGAGTAGAAAAATCATTCATTTGTTGACGTACTTCCCGAATATTTTTGATTGCCTTCATTATATCTGTAAACTTATCTCGAATAGTAATCATGTGATTAAACTGTGCTTCATATTCAGATAGACTTGCCGGATAATTTGGATCTGCAAGAATGGTGAAAGGCACTTCAGTAGAATCACTCCCTGATTTGAATAATGCAAAATAATTACCCGGCGCTGCTTTTGGCCCGCCTACAAAACCATTCCATAAAATTAGTCCATCCACTTTTTCTGCTTCCGGATAATTCATATCCCACTCAAACTGATTCATTCCTTTGCTAATGTCTATTTTATTATCTTTTGATGAAGTAGAATATGTTTTAATCGTCTTTCTATTTTTATCCATTATTTGTATTGAAAGTTTTGTACTATCTGTTACATCTTTCAAAAAATAATTCATCACTACGCCATTTGGCGGATTCATTCCTACATTCGGCATAGCCGTCGGCTGCATTCTAAAACCTCTTCTACCACCTCCGGGCATACGATAAGCAGGGTTTACATTAAATACAAAAAGCCTTTTGTTCAAAACATCCGCACTTCTTTCTTGAATCGGGCTAAGATCGTCCAGAATGTATAAACTTCGACCTTGTGTACCAACAATCAAATCATTATTCTTAATTGCAAGGTCAACAATGGGCACAACCGGAAGATTTAATTGAAATGATTTCCAATCTGCACCATCATTGTATGAAATATACATGCCATACTCTGTGCCGGCATATAATAATCCGGGTTTCTTTCTATCTGCACGAATACATCTGGCAAAATGCATTGGATCGATTCCGTTTACAATCAACTTCCATGTTTTTCCATAATCTTCTGTCTTGTAGATATAAGATTTAAAATCATCCAACTTATACCTTGTTCCTACAATATATGCACCGCCTTTTTTAAATGGATCTACTTCTATACAGTTCCACATCATCCATTTTGGAGCATCTTTGGGTGTTACGGCTTCCCAGTTTTTACCGGCATCTTTACTTACAGATACTACACCATCATCACTCCCTGTCCAAAGCAAATCTTTCTCTACCCAACTTTCCGTTGCATAAAAGATAGTGCAATAATATTCTACACTCGTATTATCTTGAGTGATAGGTCCACCACTTGAAGCCTGCATTTTTTTATCATTGGTAGTAAGGTCGGGAGATATAGTTTGCCAACTTTTTCCCTCGTCTTCTGTTACAAATAAATGATTGCCTGCCGCATACAATCTTTTCGGATTGTTGGGTGAAAAGAAAATGGGATAGTTCCACTGAAAACGATATTTCGCCATATCTGCTCCAGCACCCATATTATCAATAGGCCACACATTAATCATACGGCTCTCTCCCGTTTTATGATCCAATCTTTGCAACAATCCTTGATAATTTCCTCCATAAGTAATATCAGGATTAAGTGGATCTGCAACGATGTATCCACTTTCGCTTCCGGCTGCTTCTTCCATATCTGCGGCTGTAATACCGGCTCCATAAGTTCTGCTTCTAATTCTGAATGCGCCATTATCTTGTTGTGGCGCAAGCACACGATAAGGAAATGCGTTATCCGTGCTTACACGATATACTTGAACAGTAGGTTGATTGAGATAAGTACTCCAACTATTAGCTCCATCAAAACTCACTTGTGCACCGCCATCATCTGCTACAATCATTCTGTTAGCATCTTCAGGATCAATCCATAAGTCGTGGTGATCGCCATGTGGCGTACTGATAGATTGAAATGTTTTACCGCCATCATTGCTGCGCATAAATCCCACATTGGGACAATATACTTTATTCTCATTTTTAGGGTCCACATATACTTTGGTATAATACCATGCTCGCTGACGAATATTATTATCATTGCTCGTTAGTGTCCAAGTTTCGCCGCCATCCGAACTACTAAACAGGCCACCCTCTTTATTTTCAATAATGGCATAAACTTTATCTGTATTACTCGGTGCTACTGCTACGCCTACGATTCCCCATACACCTTTTGGTAGTCCTTTATTTACAGAAATATTTTTCCATGTTTCACCGCCATCATCACTTTTCCAAAGTCCGCTTCCTTCGCCACCGCTCTCTAAGCTGTAAGGTGTTCTTATCAATCTCCACATACCTGCATACAAAACATGAGGATTTCCGGGCTCCATTACTAAATCACTGCAACCTGTTTGATTATTGATAAACAAAGTACGTTTCCACGTTTTACCACCGTCAGTAGATTTATAAACACCTCTTTCTTCATTCGGTCCGAATAGATGACCCATTACAGCAACCCATAAAATATCGGGGTTTCGTGGATGCACTACAATACGAATAATATGACGACCATCTTTTAATCCAATATTTTTCCAACTCTTACCTCCGTCATCACTCCGCCACATACCACCAAGTCCTTCGCTTACATTGCCCCGCATTGAATTTTCGCCTTCGCCAACGTAAATGACCGATTCATCTGAAGGAGCTACAGCTACAGCACCAATACTACCACCGAAATATTTATCAGAAATATTTTTCCAACTACCACCACCGTCAGTAGTTTTCCAAACACCGCCACCTGTTGCGCCAAAATAAAAAGTATTTCTACTTTTATAACTGCCGGCCACAGCAGCACTTCTGCCACCGCGAAATGGCCCTATTAATCTATACTTTACATTCTTATATATAGTTTCATCAATATTATCAGTAGTATTTATTTTAGTGGCAATCGGTTTTGTTTTTTGGGCAAAAACCATTGTGCTTAAGGCAATAAGAGCCGGAAGAAATATTTTTCTCATATAAGTTAAGTTGACGGATTTGAAGGTAGTCATTTAACTTTATCAAAATATATTTTATGTCCTCCTTTTCCATAAGCGGCGAGTTTGTAGATATTTTTAAACAAAAAATATATCCGGCAGAAATAATTGTGAAAGATGGGAAAATATTTTCTGTTACACCCATTGATAAAACTGATTTAAAAAATAATGGTTATATACTTCCCGGATTTATCGATAGCCATGTTCATATTGAAAGTTCAATGTTAGTTCCTTCAGAATTTGCAAGATTAGCAGTGGTACATGGCACAGTAGCCACTGTCAGCGATCCGCATGAGATAGCAAACGTATGTGGAATGGCCGGTGTTGAATTTATGATTGACAATGGAAATACGGTTCCATTCAAATTCAACTTTGGAGCACCAAGCTGTGTGCCTGCTACTACTTTCGAAACTGCAGGTGCTATGCTCCATGCTGCCGATGTAGAAACGCTGCTACAAAGAGAGGATATAAAATATCTGGCAGAGATGATGAATTTTCCTGGTGTGCTTTTCAATGATGAAGAAGTAATGAAAAAAATTGCCGCAGCACATCGCTTAGGCAAGCCTGTAGATGGCCACGCACCCGGCCTCAGAGGCGAGCAGGCGAAGCAATATATTGATGCTGGCATCTCTACCGATCATGAATGTTTCACCAAAGAAGAAGCATTGGACAAGCTCAAAAATGGAATGAAAATTATCATACGTGAAGGAAGTGCTGCCAAAAATTTTGAAGCATTAATAGATTTGCTCAATGATTATTCCGATAAAATAATGTTTTGCAGCGACGATAAGCATCCGGACAGTTTGGTTTTAGGTCACATCAATCAGTTATGCGCAAGAGCAATTGCAAAAGGGATTGATTTGTTTAAAATATTGAAAGCAGCTTGTATCAATCCTGTATTTCACTATAAATTAGATGTGGGCTTATTACGTCTTGGCGATCCGGCTGACTTTATTATTGTGAATGATTTAAAAAATTTTGAGGTAAGGCAAACTTATATCAATGGTATTTTAGTTTCAGATGATGAGAACTCACTCATCACAACTATAAAATCATCTTTAATAAATAATTTCTCTTGTGTTCCCAAAAACATAGGCGAGTTTGAAGTAAAATGGAATGGCGAAAAAGAAATTTCTGTTATAGAAGCATTGGATGGTCAGTTAATTACTAATAAACTATTATGTACACCCAAAGTTGTTGACAACAAAATTGTAAGTGACACCGAAAGAGATATTTTAAAATTAATAGTAGTGAACAGATACAATGATGCACCTCCGGCAAAAGCCTTCATTAAAAATTTTGGCTTGAAACAAGGCGCATTAGCTTCATCGGTAGCACACGATAGCCACAATATTGTAGCAGTAGGTACAGATGATGAAAGTTTATGCAAGGCGATAAATTTAGTGATTCAAAACAAAGGTGGTATTAGTTGTGTATCAACAATAAATGGAGACTATCATGAAAAATCTCTTGCACTGCCTGTCGCAGGGCTGATGAGCAATGAAGACGGTTATATAATCGCCGCACAATATGAAGCATTAGATAAAATGGCAAAACAAGAACTTGGCGCTACACTCGCTTCTCCTTATATGACATTATCGTTTATGGCATTGTTGGTTATTCCACATTTAAAATTGAGCGATAAAGGTTTGTTTGATGGAGATAAATTCAGCTTGATACAGTGAGAAATAAATATTGGTGTATTATTCTATCTTTATAGTATGAATGAAAGTGCAAAACCTAAATTCAACAAGAGAATATTTTGGGATGTCGATTTTGACAAAATTGATTACGATGCAAAAGCACATTTTGTAATCGAGCGTGTATTTGAACGAGGCGATGTTGAAGATATTCGTAATTGTCGTCGCTATTATGGTGACGCAAAAATAACAGAAGCGTTACTGCAAGCAAAGTTTTTACCGGAACACACTATGTATCTTGCTAGTGCCGTCATCAATAAATCATTAAAAGATTTTAGATGTTACACACTGAGACAGACGAACCCGGAACTTTTTCCTTACTAAAAAATATTTTATCTATTCCGGAACTAAAAGATTTTTCACTTGTAGAAGGTACAGCATTATCTCTTTTATATGGTCATAGAAAATCAATTGATTTGGATTTATTTTCTGAGTATAAATTTGAAAATGACATTATTATAGATTCATTAAAGGAAAAGTTTTCCCACTCTTTTTTCAATAGAGTTTCAAAACCTAAAATTGGTATTTTTCTGTTTTATAGACGATGTTAAAGTTGATTTTGTCCAGCATCCATTTAGACTAATTCAACCCAAACAGATAAAAGAAGGTATCAGTATGTTTTCTGTCGAAGATATTATCGCTATGAAAGTTCAAGCAGTTTTAGGACGGGCGAAGAAAAAAGATTTTTGGGATATTGCAGAATTGTTGCACCATTATTCGGTTGAAGATTTTATAAATTTTCACAAAGAGAAATATACGACACAAAACCTGTTAATAACAGTCCTCAAGCATTAACCTACTTTGCTGAAGCCGAAGACAGTGAAGACCCGATTAGCTTAAAAGGCCAAACATGGGCATGTATAAAAGATATTATCAGTAAAAAAGTGTCCGCATATTTACAATGAAAGTAGAGAGCGTTTTTATGATTAAAAACAAATTCTTCCAAATACTACTTTACTTTCATTTTTTTATCATACATCTACCGGCTCATCTTTTTTCACATTCTTTTAATAATAATTGGAATCCTTTGTGCATCATTAATAGTAAGAACAAAATTTCAAAGCCCGTGTAGGTTTGATTAAGTGTAAAAGAAAGGGCAATTTAAAAAATGATGTTATGAAAAAACTTTTACACATTTCAGCCGCCTTTGACCAGCCTGAGCTGGTACAAAACTTAGTGGAACGTCTTGCATATCGTAAATACGACATTGGATACGGTAATGAGAAAATGCCCGAAGGGTGGAAAGCTTTAGAAACATCTAGTACGGAAGCGTATGTAAGCGGTACATTAAAAATTGACGGCAGTGATAATAATCACTTTGATATGCCATTTATTTCTTGCTTCAATTTTACCTGTATCAAAGGATATGGCGATCCATATAAATTGATTTGGACAAGTTCATTAAACTAAGCATGTATTAAAATTGTCATTAACCGAAGCATTCCTACTACTTACCGATAAATCAGCAAAGTCAGCCCATTTAGTCTTCTTATTTTAGCATACAGCATATAATTTTGAGTAAAATTTAAAAGATATGGCTGACTATAATAACTGGAGAGACGAACGCAGAAAAATGCGTGAAGAAGCAAGAGCAAGATGGGGTGCCCAATTTGGCGCAAACGATGAATTTCTTGCAGGCGAAAATATGAGTAGAAGCGGTGTGTGGACAGGTATTTTTTTGCTCCTGCTTGGCGTAGCAGCACTTATTCGAGTTACTGTTCCAGACTTGCCTAATTGGTTGTTTAGTTGGCAAACGCTACTTATTACTATTGGACTATTTACCGGAGTGAAGCACGGATTTCGAGGCTCGACTTGGTTTATATTAATTCTCATTGGAGGTGCATTTTTAATTCCTGTGCTCAATCCTGAATTATCTATTCGCCGATTTATCTGGCCTGCTATATTGATAGTAATTGGCGTCTTTTTAATTTTTCGTTCCAATCATTTTTTGGGCGGTGGAATTTGGAGTAATCGTCAAAAAAAAAGTACTGCCAATAATAATATTGAAGATGCGCAAATAGTTGATGAAACTTCATATACGAAAGAAGATTATGTTCAAACCACTTCTGTATTTGGCGGTGTAAAGAAAATAGTGATTTCCAAAAATTTTAAAGGTGGCTCATTAGTTAATATTTTCGGAGGAACTGAACTTGATCTTACACGCAGCGATATAAATGGTACTGCTGCCATAGATGTAACCAATATTTTCGGAGGCGCTAAGTTAATTGTCCCATCGGATTGGGTAGTAAAATCTGATGCAGCAGCCATATTTGGCGGCGTGGACGATAAGCGCCGTGTGCTCTCTGAAACTGCTACCGGCAGCAAAACATTATTAATAAAAGGAACTGTAATCTTTGGCGGCATCGATATTAAAAGTTATTAATACAAAAAATCATTCGAGTGTAACCAAAACAAAATTGTATGAACTGGTACATTACAAAAATCATTTTCAGGATTGTGTGTGGCGAGGGCAATCATACAGCACAATTTGACGAACAACTCCGTTTGTTTAAAGCCAGCTCTGCAGAAGAAGCATTTCTCAAAGCCCAAATTTTGGGCAGTCGTGAAGAAGATACTTTTTATAACCAACAGCAGGAATTGGTAAAATGGCAGTTTATCAATGTGAGCGAAGTAGTACTGTTACCCAACATCAATGATGGAGCAATGCTTTATTCCTTTACAGCAGAAAAAGAAAATGGAGTATTGTATGAACAACTCATCAGAGACAAAGCGCTGCAAATAGAAACCGGTTATTTAACTGAAATTGCTTAAACCAAAATGTCAACAACACCATTATCATCCGGCCGTTTTCGCTTTATCTTCTCTATGATATGGCTCATTGTATTGACAGATCAGGCTTTCGTCTCCTATTGGTTTGGCCTCAATGCACAAACTGCATTTTTTGACAGCTTAATCAGTAATATTATCCTTTTATTAGCAGGATTAGTCATCATCAATACACTGCGATATTATTTACCCAAAAGAGAGAATTATATTCATCTGATCAGTTGGATTATTTTTTACACACTCATTATTGTTCTTTTAGAAAGTTGGCTTTTAAATTTATTATTTGAAAACGAAGAAGGATATGCACTATTCTTAAAACATTCTATTCCTATCCGAGCAAGCGTTACCTTCCTTCTTTTATCTTGCCTTACTTTGTTTGCAACTTTATGGTTTCATCAACAAGAAGTGAAAGAACAGGAACAAAGGAAAGAGGATGCAGAGAAGTTGGCTAAAGAAGCTGAGTTATTTAAACTACGCCAACAACTGCAACCACATTTTTTATTCAATAGCCTTAATTCAATCAATGCGTTAATAGGCACAAGGCCCGCTGAAGCAAGAAAAATGGTGCAACAACTCTCTGATTTTTTACGTGGCACTATTAAAAAAGAAGAAACACAGTGGGTAACACTCAAAGAAGAGCTTCAATACCTGCAACTTTATTTAGAAATTGAAAAAGTAAGATTCGGAAATCGCTTATCAACCGATATTGAAATACCTGAAATTGCCAATGATAAAAAATTGCCTGCCCTTTTATTACAACCAATCGTTGAAAATGCAATAAAATTCGGCTTGTATGATACAACCGGTGATACCGTAATAAAAATAACTGGCGTTGTTCATGAAAATTTATTATTGATTCAAGTTTCTAATCCTTTTGATCCTGAAACAGCTGCACCTTTGCAAGGAACCGGCTTTGGGCTTCAATCGGTGCGCCGCAGACTGTATCTGCTTTTTGCAAGAAATGATTTATTAACTACAGAAGCAAAAGAAAACATCTTTACAACAACCATTAAAATACCTCAATCAAAATGAGTAAAGTAATAATTATTGACGATGAACTATTGGCTAGAAGTATAGTAAAAGAATATTTACAAAATCATCCTGAATTGGAACTTGTAGAAGAGTGTGGCGATGGTTTTGCCGGGTTAAAAGCCATTCAACAACATAAGCCCGATTTAATTTTTTTAGATATACAAATGCCCAAAATTAACGGCTTTGAAATGCTGGAATTGATAGAAGAACCGCCTGCTGTTATCTTCACTACTGCTTTTGATGAATATGCTATCAAAGCATTTGAATCACATGCTATTGATTATTTATTAAAACCTTTTGACCAACAAAGATTTGATCGTGCAATCGCTAAATGGAGGAATCAAAAAGATAAGTTGATTGAAAAAGCTACCAAAGAATTATTAGATGATGTTTCGCTTTCTCCATCACAAAGTAATCGTATAGTTATTAAAGATGGTAGCAAAATAAAAATTATCCCTGCACAAGAAATTTTGTATTTAGAAGCAGCCGATGATTATGTGAAAGTACATACCAAAGATGGCTATTTTCTAAAGAACAAAACAATGGCACATTTTGAAAAAGCATTAGACACTACTCAATTTGCAAGAACACATCGTTCCTATATTATCAATTTATCTCAGATTACAAGAATTGATCCTTATGAAAAAGATGGACATGTAGCGATATTAAGAAACGGCACTAAAGTTCCGGTAAGCAGAAGTGGCTATAGCAAGCTAAAAGAAATATTAGGAATATAACAATATTACTCCTCGTGCCCTGTCCATAATGCACCGCCAATGCTATCTCGAGATGCTCCGGTAACAGAAGCCAATACATTATTCTCTTGTCGCCAACGAAGCACACCAATAAATGCCATGATTAATGCCTCTTTAAAATTGATCATTGCATCATCAGGAACTACCACCTGAATATTCAATGTGCTGAGATAATTAGTCAGTTTTTCTATTAAAAAAGAATTATGAGCCCCACCACCGGTTACCAACAAGTTTGATTTTTTTTCTGAGAATTTATGATTTGCCTGAATAGCTTTTTTTATTTGTAATGCTATATGTTCGCAATAGGTAGCCAAAGCATCCGCTTCATTGATATGGGCATTTTTTATAAGCGGATATACGACATCGGTACCAAAATCATTGGCTAAAGATTTAGGAAAAGCTTGTTTGTAATATTCCAAATTGTTCAACTTCTCCAACAATGCAATATTTACACTTCCCGATGCAGCTATTTGTCCTTTATCGTCGTAAGCCTTACCTGCATCATTGGCCAGCATATTCAGTACACGATTTGCCGGACAAACATCAAAAGCTAAATATGGGTTCGAGTTGATAGAAATATTGGCTATTCCTCCGAGATTCAAAAAATAATCAAATTCGCTTAAAAGAAGTTTCTCGCCTATTGGCACTATTGGTGCTCCTTGCCCGCCCAATGCAACATCTAAAGCACGAAGATCTGTAACAACGGGTAGTCTTGTTTCGGCAGCTATAGCAGCACCATCACCCAATTGTGCAGTCATTTTTTTTGCAGGCAGGTGAAAAGTAGTATGACCATGTGATGCAATCAGTGAAACTTGAAAATATAAATTTTTTTCATCTATAAATTGGTTTACTCTTTGTCCAATGTATTTTCCGTATTCTGTATGCAGTAGTTGGTAATCGAGTGCCGATAATGAAACAGCGCATTTAAGCCTATTCTCGAGTACTTCTTCGTAAGCATAGCAGGCAGATTCTTTGATTTCAAAAGTCCATTTGCCGCCTTGCTCTTGAAATTCGACAAAAACAATATCCAACCCATCCAGTGAACTCCCGCTCATTAACCCAATTGCTCTGTAAATCATTTAGTAGATTTATATTTTAGTTATGTTTGTAAAAATATTATCCTTGTACTTTGTTACATTAAGGATAAGCAAAAGTAAACTTTCGTTATGATTGTCAATCTAAGTCAGGAACATTCTTTGGTCAGTAACTGGGTAGCCGAACTCCGAGATGTAAATGTACAAAATGACCGAATGCGCTTTCGTCGTAATCTGGAACGTATTGGAGAAGTAGCTGCTTATGAAATCAGTAAAATATTGGAGAGCGAAGAAAAAGAAATACAAACTCCTTTAGGCACTGTCAATCATAAAATGCTGAAAAATCAGCCTGTACTTGCTACGATATTGCGTGCCGGACTTCCGATGCACCAGGGATTATTGAATTATTTTGACAAAGCCGACAATGCATTTATTTCTGCTTATCGCAAGCATAATAAAGATGGTAGTTTTGAAATTAGTCTGGACTACGTTTCTTGTCCTGAATTGGAAAATAGAGTAGTTATCATTTCCGATCCAATGCTGGCTACCGGCTCTTCATTGGTAAAAACCATTCACTTTTTAAAAGCCGAAGGACGCCCTTCATCTATACATATTGTAGCAGCTATTGCCTGCACAGTAGGCATTGAATATGTGCTTCGCGAAGAACCTTCGGTAAGCATCTGGTGTGGCGATATTGATGATGAGTTGACTGCCAAAGGCTATATTGTACCCGGGCTGGGCGATGCAGGAGATTTGGCTTTCGGTACAAAAGTGCAGATGTAAAAACTGCTACTTTATTCCATTTATTATGTTTATCCTTCAAAGTTTACTTTTTTCGATTGAATTTTGAATATACGTAATATTAACAATCAAAAAGCAGCAATAATTCTACATTTTAAGTCTTAAAAAATTGTATTTTTCCGGTTCTTTGCAAATCGCTTACAGTGCCAATACAATTAATTGCATCTGTTTATCGTTTTGTAAAACAGAAATTGAAAAAGAAAAACATAAGTACCATTTGAAAATAATTATAGTTTAAATGAAAAAAGCATTTTTTACTCTTTTGGTTTGTGCGATTTTGATCAGTGATGCAGTAGCTCAAGATCCCAACTTTTCTCAGTTTTTCGCATCACCATTAACTTCCAATCCGGCACTCACCGGCAAATTTGATGGCTTATACAGAATTGCCGGAAATTTTCGTAATCAATGGCCTACCATACCCAATGCTTACGAAACAAAAACTGCTTCTGCCGATTTTCATCTTTTTACTAACCGTTTACCGGATATAGACAGAATGGGCGTAGGCATCTTAGGCCTTACAGACAGAGCAGGTGATGGCGTGCTGGTTACAAATTATGCAGGCCTTTCATTGGCTTATCATAAAGGCTTGGATGAAAATGGTTATCACCAAATCAGTGCAGGCTTTCAAGGCACTTATGTAAATAAAAGATTGGATGTAACAAAAGTTTTATTTGAAGATCAACTTACTCCATTAGGATTTACTGGTGTAACCAATGAGATATTTACCAATAAGCAGGTAAATGTAAACTATGTGGATGTGAATGCAGGATTATTTTATAACGGAACGACTAATGGCTATAACAATTTTTATTTAGGAGCTTCTATGTATCATATCAACCGTCCGAAAGAAAGTTTTAAAGGCGGTGATTATCTTTTATCTGCAAGAACTACTTTACAAGCAGGTGGAAAAATTCCTGTTGGGCCTTACAATTATTTTCATTTTGCTGTTAACCATAGCATGCAAGCACAAGCGCATAACACTGTAATCGGTGGCGCTTTCTCATTAAACGTAAATCAAAACGAAACAAATCCAACCAATATTTATCTTGGAAGTTGGTACAGGTTGCAAGATGCGCTTATTCCTTATATCGGTCTTGAGTTTAATGGCTTATTAATTGGCGCTACTTATGATATGAATACTTCAAATCTTAAAACCGCTTCTAATTCAAAAGGCGGAATTGAGTTGTCGCTCATATTTATCAAAAAGCCAAACGACCCCGATCTGAAGAAGTTGAACTGTCCGAGGTTTTAACGCTTCTGATACATCAGTTATTTTTCAATCAACAATTATTAGCTACGCAAATAATTTATTATTCGGGATTTCATTCGAGTGTCCATTCAACAGTGTCTTGTAATAATGTACCCCTGTAATGTACTGTTGCTTCAATTTTATTGACTCCTTTACTAAGGCGAATATCTTTAAATATAAAATGTACTTTGGTAGTACCTTTTACAGGTGTGGTTAGTTTATTCCCATTTATTGTAACCGATGGAGTTCCTTTGTTTGAATAAACTGTAATATCAGTAAGCGCTTCTGTTCGTTTATTAAATCTTCGATCTGAAATATACATTACCGGTTCATCACTCCAGTTTGATTTATACCAATAGAAAGCATCCTTTTTAATCTTACGGTCAAAGGTTACAAGTCCTTTCATATTCCTTGCAGGAATGCCTCCTCTATACCATAATGGAGTGGCAAAGTCAAACATATTCCATACATAAGAAGCAACGAGATAAGGATGTTTTTCAATCATCCCCCATTGCTCTTCATGAAATCTTGATTGGTATTCCTCGGGAAAAAACTGACCATCATATTGTGGAACTTTACTTGTATCTATCACTTCGTGTTGATAAATATTAGCCTCTGCTCCATATTCAGCAAGCGCCACTTTACAATTCGGATAATTTTTTTCTAAATCAATTATCCAATTTTCAAGTCCATTCATTTTACCTTCATACCATCCATAATAGCGATTAATGCCTTGAATGTCGGTAAAGAAATTTTCAGGCCTATTCATATTGCCATAACCATTGGTACTGCCACTATACCGATCCGGGTCCTCAGTTTTTGCAATATCATTCAGCGTTTGAATCAGGCGAGGCGTATAGTCTTGAGGATTTTTTCCATATACCTCATTGGAAGTACCCCAGGTGAAAATGGAAGGATGATTAAAATTTTGCCGAATGAGTTCCGTCATTTGTTGTTTTGCATTATCTGCTTCTTCTTTTGAAACAGCATTTACAAATGGAATCTCTGTCCACACGAGTAATCCAATGCTATCGCAATCATCATAAATACGCTGCGACTGTTGATAATGACCAAATCGAATACTGGTAGCACCTATTTCTTTAATCATATTCATATCAACATCTTCTTGCTCTGAGCTGAGTGCATTGCCCAAGCCCCACCAATCCTGATGGCGACAAACGCCATAAATCCTGTATGGTTTCCCATTCAAATAAAATCCTTTGCCATCCACTATTTGAAAACTGCGCACGCCCAACGACTGAGATACTGCATCAGATTTTTTATTATCGTCATAAACCGTAACAACTACTTTATATAAATAAGGATCCACTTTCCCCTGCCATAAGTGTGGATTAGAAAGATTAATCCGTTGAAAAAAACTTTGCCTTCCTTGTGCTAATACAGTGATAGGCTGCTTCAATGATTTCACTAATTTTCCTTTCATATCGAAAAGCTCTGTTTGCAAAAATGTTTTTTTCAAAACATGAAAATCATTTTCAATTTTTGCCTCTATTTCTATATCAGCAGATTTCGCAGAAACACTTTTTTGCCGAATATAAATTCCGGGCGATGCATAATCTGTTGTTGAGATATTTAATTTATTGGTGATAATGAGCGACACAGGTCTGTAAATACCGCCATAAATTGCAAAAAGGAAATTATTGATTGGAAGAACATCTTTGCGTGGCGTATTATCTGCTTTCACGTTTATTAAATTTTCTTCGCCATACTTCAACGCATCAGTAATTTCAAAAACAAATGCCGAATAAGAACCTTTGTGCTCGCCAATCCATTGATTGTTTACAGATACGTTCGTAACAGAGCCTACTCCTTCAAAACGGATAAAAACTCTTTTCCCTTGTAATTGTTTATCAACAAAAAATTTTTTTTCATAGAAAGAAATGCCGGCATAAAAATCTTTACCTGTTTGCATATCCACATTATTCCAAGTATGCGGAATGTTCACACTTTTCCATGCTGTATCTATGTTGTTTTCTACAGTAGCTTTTCTAAATTGCCAATGGTCATTAAAGGGAATGTTTTGGCGATACGCATTGTCTGTTTGTGCTGAAATATTCTGTTGAACTAAAAATAATCCTACAAACAAAATATTTTTTTTGAAGTTCATGATTTCATTTTTTTCAGTGAGCATTTTATTTATTGACGTATTAGACTATTTATTCTCCGGCCAGTAATCAAACGGCAACATAGTGGCTATCTTTTCACTCCAACTCCAATAGCCGGTACACAATAAATCTAAAGGATTAAAATATAGCCCATTGCTCAGAATTTCTATTTCATTACCATTGGATAAAGTTATTAGCGAAATGGGAAATGTAGGTTTTCGTTGAAGGCCGAAAAATTGAAGATAAGCATCATCTTCCTTTGCCAACTTATATACAATTTGTAAGTAATCTTTAAACTCAAGTCCTGCTGTAGTTTTATCAATCGCAAAGGCAATGCTATCGGCAGGTAATATATCCGGGAAAACTTTTTCTACTTCATCCGGTTGGTGTACTACATTGCCATAGTACTCAGTAGAATCGCCAATATCTTTGACTATACCAACTTGGCTTCCATCTTCTTTTTGTATGATGTTAAATCTGTTT
Source organism: Bacteroidota bacterium (assembly GCA_018268055.1). Classification (GTDB taxonomy): domain Bacteria; phylum Bacteroidota; class Bacteroidia; order Chitinophagales; family Chitinophagaceae; genus JJ008. The sequence goes on along the minus strand of JAFDXF010000089.1, from coordinate 26,829 downwards.
TTAAAAATAAGTTGTACCCGCTTTTTTTCCTCATTGGGATACTTAATACACTTGCGCACCTCAAAGCCGTCTTCTTTTAAGTTATTTCTGTAAAGACTGCGCATAAAATGCATCATACTGCCATAATAAACTTTTTTCCTTCGCTCTATCCATTTTCGCTCCATATTATTTCTTTTAGGCATCATCTCCCCAAAAAAGGGATATCCTTGAAATAGCACAATTCCGCTATTCAGCTTACATTCAAAATAATCTAAATCATATTTTACAATGTATCCTAATGCCTTATTGACGATAATTAATGGCTCATCGGCAATTGCTTTGACCTTATTTTCTTTTTTAAAAAATCTAAAATGAATCGTTTGGGTATTTTCAATTTTACAGTCTGCTGTATATGGCGTTTGCCCTATAAAATTATCAATGAATAACCTCCCCCATTTACTCCAAGGCTCATTGGCATAGCCACCCACGACTACTTCTTCTAATTCTTTTATTTTTAGATAAAAAATCAAAGACTCTTTATTTCGTTGGGTGTTTATTTTTTTAACCTGCGTGACAAAGCCTACACTACTTGCTACAAGATCATATTGTCCATCTGATACATTCGTAATGACAAATTCACCGTTACTATTGGTTACAGCACCCTTTGAAGTATTACTCAAAAAAACACTCGCCGAGATAATAGGTTGTTGATTATCTGCATTGAGCACTTTTCCGGAAATAGTGTATTGAGCTACTAAGGATAAGCTTAAAAACATTAACCCACCTAATAGTAATTTTTTCATCCCAATGGCTTTTAAATTTTTGTATTGAGACCTAAGTTAAGTTATATTAGAATTAAAACAAGCCGCCGTTCATCCAGTTATTTCAAAATAAGCATCACCTAAAAAAAGTCATTTATTATTTTTTTTTACAGTGCTACATTGTTTTTATATGGCAACTTGTTGGGTAATATTTATATTTACCCAAATTTACGTTTGCTCAAAGAAATAATCATAGCATTTCAGGGATTTGAAGATGCCCGTGCTTTTATCAAAAAACATCGTTTTTTTAGGTGGATTATTATACCCGGAATCATTTATGCATTGCTTTTTATTATAGGTATGTTTCTATTCTGGCATTCATCGGATACGGCAGTATCGTGGATGAGTCGGCAGTTGAGAATAGAAACATGGCTGCAACAAGCAAGAAACGAATGGCTAAGCTTTTTATTTGTAATGACAGGTGTTATGCTCCGGTTAGTTTTAGTTCTGTTTTATTTTTCATTTTTTAAATATTTGATTCTTATTGTTGGTGCGCCATTGTTCGCATACCTCAGCGAAAGAACAGAAGCTATAATTGAAAACAAGGAATATAGTTTTAATTGGGCTTCAGTAAAAAAGGATTGTACTCGAAGCATTCTTCTTGATTTGCGAAATTGTGGTTGGCAATCGGTTTATCTACTTGCTTTAATCCTACTCTCTTTAATACCTGTAGTAGGGTGGATTACACCCGTCATTGCACTTGTACTCGAATGCTATTACTTTGGATTTTCAATGCTTGATTTCAGTTTGGTAAGAGAAAAACTTACACCGCCTGAAAGCATAAAATTCATTAACTATTACAAAGGTCTTGCCATAGGAAATGGATTTGTATTTTATCTAATGCACTTACTAATTGTGCTGGCTCCGGCTTATGCTATTATAGCTGCAACATTAAGTGTTCATAAAATGAAAAGCGAGTAAACAATGTCCACCATTTATCTTATACCCACACTTTTGGCAGAAGAAGCGCAACACACTATTCCTGAATATATAATAGATGCAATAAAAAATTGTTCCATATTTTTTGCAGAGAATGAACGTACTACTCGGCGTTTTTTTAAACAAATTTGGCCCGAAATGGTAATAGACAATTACGAATGGGTTAATATGAAAGATGAGTTTGCCGCATTAGCAATGTTTAAAAGCAAATTAAACGAAGGAAAAAATATTGGTATCATCAGTGAAGCGGGATGTCCGGGTGTTGCCGATCCGGGACAAAAACTTATTGCAGCAGCACAAGAGTATGGAGCAAGTATAAAACCTCTTGTAGGCCCAAGCTCTATTTTGCTAGCATTGATGGCAAGCGGAATGAATGGTCAGCAGTTTCGCTTTTCGGGCTATCTTCCTATTGATAATGCCCAACGCTTAAAGGCTATAAAAGAATTAGAAAACGATTCAGCAAAAAAAAGCTGTACTGAAATTTTTATTGAAACGCCTTATCGCAATAATCAATTGATTGAAGCCATCTTAAAAGTTTGCAGTGCCACAACAAAACTTTGTATTGCTGCAGACATTACAGGCAAAAATGAATGGATTAAAACAAAAAGTATTGCCGAGTGGAAGAAAGAAAAAACCGACTTACACAAAAGACCAGCAATATTTCTTTTATATGCAGGTAACTAAAAGTTATTCATCTTTCATTGACAAAATACTATCTACCACATAAACAGTATTGCCTCTCCATGGTACCACACCATGATACTCCTTGTAATGCAAATCAAACATTTTGCCGCTATTAGCAGCTAAAATATCATAGATGCGTTTATCTTTTATAGAAAAGTCAAACACAAAAGACTGAATCGTGCCAGGCTTTTCACCTTTATAACCTTCCTGTATCAGCTTACCTTCATAGGTTTTAAAAACATTTCCTTTTCGTACGACTAAGTTTAAGTGGCCGCTTTTAACACCATCTCCAAAAACAAAGAAGTATTTGAAATAAATAAAGACTGCTGTTGCCAATATCGCCAGAATTAAAACAATTCTAATAAATTTTTTAAATTTTGAAGGCTTTTTTGCAGCTTCTTTTACCAACGGTTGTTCGGACAATGAGGCATTTTCAATCTCCATAAAAAATATTTATAACAAAAAAATTACAATAGTTATTGAACTATTATTATACATTTGTCACCAAAATTACAACTTGTTTGTAAAAATGGTTAATATTCTTACACATACAAAGCAGGTGGCCTTCCATGCACCAATTACCAGCGGAGTTTACTCTGTGGGGTTTGATGTGTTTACATTTTCTCGCCCCCGACGTACGCCTGTTATCTGACAGGACTAACCCCTCACCAAGGTCCCTGTCAGTGAACAAACTCCTGTTAAACCCAAATGGACTGGTGAACCTCTATTATTTTTTTAAGAATAAATAAATGGACAATCAAAATATAATTATCAGAGTAGCAACTGCTATCGATAAAGTGTATTCAAAAACCATCACAGACGAAATGGAATCCTCTGCAAAAGCCAGAGGTACAGGAATTGCCAAGCGCAATCCGGAGTATGTAGAAAAAAAGATTGACGAAGGCAAAGCAGTGATTGCCCTTACCGATAAAAATGAATGGGTGGGCTTTTGCTATATCGAAACTTGGAGCCACGGCGAATATGTAGCGAATAGTGGACTGATTGTTGCACCTGCATTTCGTAAAAGTGGTGTAGCCAAATCAATCAAACAAAAGATTTTTAACTTATCAAGAGAGCAGTATCCTGATGCAAAAATTTTCGGGCTCACTACCGGATTAGCTGTGATGAAAATCAATAGCGACCTTGGATATGAACCTGTAACTTATTCTGAACTGACACAGGATGAAGCTTTTTGGGCAGGATGCAAAAGCTGTGTGAACTATGATATCCTAATGAGCAAAGAAAGAAAAAACTGCATGTGCACAGCAATGCTCTACGATCCAAAAGATCACTATGAACCTGAAGAAACAAAAGAGTTTTTCAAACGAAAATCAAAAGTGTTAGAACGCTTGCAAAGAATCAAACAATGGAGATTGCTTAAAACCTTTCAAAGAAAAGACTCAAACGGAAAATCTTCAAAGCCAAGATCTTTCTTCCATTTCTTATTTAATTTTTAAACTCGTTTGCTTCATTAAAAATGTTTTTCTAAAAATTTTAACCGGATATATAAAATGACGAAAAAAATAGTTTTAGGTTTTAGCGGAGGATTAGACACTACGTATTGTGTAAAATATCTAAGTGAAGAAAAAGATTTTGAAGTACACAGTATCATCGTAAATACCGGCGGCTTTAGTGAGGATGAATTAGCTAAAATTGAAAAACATGCTTATAGCTTAGGAGTAAAATCTCACACAACTATTAATGCGGTGAAAGATTATTACGAACGAATAATTAAATATTTGGTTTTTGGCAATTGTCTTAAAAACAACACTTATCCACTTTCCGTATCTGCTGAAAGATTAAGTCAGGCAATACACATTGCAGCGCATGTAAAAAAACTAAATGCTGATGCCGTAGCACATGGTAGCACAGGCGCCGGCAATGACCAGGTTCGCTTTGATATGATTTTTCATATCATGATACCCGGCGTGCCCATCATCACTCCTATTCGTGATTTAAAATTGAGTCGTGAAGAAGAAATAGCATACTTGAAGAGCAAAGGCATTGAAATGAATTTTGAAAAAGCAATGTATTCTATCAATAAAGGTCTTTGGGGCACAAGTGTAGGCGGAAAAGAAACACTTTCTTCAAAAGGAATGTTGCCCGAAGAAGCTTGGCCTACTCAAGTAACGAAAACCGAAAGCGAAGAAATAAAATTAAGTTTTACCAAAGGCGAATTGATTGCGGTGAATGAAAAAACATTTAATCATCCAACAGAAGCCATTCAACACTTACAAACACTTGCCGGCCCTTACGGAATAGGTAGAGATATTCATGTAGGCGATACAATCATTGGTATTAAAGGCCGTGTAGGTTTTGAAGCAGCCGCACCAATGATTATTTTAAAAGCACATCACGCCTTAGAAAAAAATGTACTTACAAAATGGCAGCTACAATGGAAAGATACATTAGCACAATTCTATGGCAACTGGCTACACGAAGGACAAATCTTAGACCCGGTGATGAGAGACATTGAATCATTTTTAGAAAACAGTCAACAAAATGTAACCGGTGACGTGTTTATACAACTATTTCCCTATCGTTTTCAAATCATCGGCGTTGAAAGTAAGTTTGATTTGATGAATAGCAAGTTTGGTAAATACGGCGAAATGAATACAGGATTTACCGGAGAAGATGTAAGAGGCTTCAGTAAAATTTTTGGTAATCAAACAAGAATTTGGGAAGCAGTGAATAGTGGAAGCAAGTAGAAAGTTTTAGTTAATAAGTGTTACATTATATGTATTTATAAAAAATACTTGAACTCAAAATAATAATTTATGATTCATGTTGGAATTATTGGCGGAGCAGGCTATACAGGTGGAGAATTAATTCGTTTATTACTCAATCACCCAAAAGCAAAAATTTCATTTATTCACAGCAGAAGTAATGCAGGTAATCCTGTTTCATCTGTGCATCATGATTTATTGGGAGAAAGTGAGTTGACATTTACCAACGAACTATCCAATGATGTCGACGTAATATTTCTTTGCCTTGGACATGGTGAATCAGCAAAATTTTTAAAAGAAAATAAAATTGCTGATAAAATAAAAATAATAGACCTCGCAAATGATTTTAGACTGATTAAAGATTCGAAGTTTGGCAATCGTCAATTTATCTATGGCCTACCCGAGCTCAATAAGGAGCAAATCAAGAAAGCACAGAACGTTGCCAATCCCGGATGTTTTGCCACAACAATACAACTTGGCCTTCTACCACTTGCCAAAGCCGGTTTGCTCAAAGAAGTGCATACAACAGGAATAACAGGAAGCACCGGTGCCGGACAGTCTCTTTCACCAACATCACATTTCAGTTGGCGAGAAAATAATATTCAGGCATATAAGACATTAAATCATCAGCATCTTTTTGAAATACATCAATCACTTCATCAATTGCAAGAGAGTTTTCCCAAAGCACCATCCGAACAAGGAGGATTTCATTTTGTACCTTGGCGAGGAGATTTTACAAGAGGAATATTTATAAGCTCGCAAATAAACTGCGACCTTAGCTTACATGAGTTATATAAACTTTATGAGGAGTTTTATAAAGGACAGCCGTTTACACTCATTACCAAAGAGCCCGTATTCCTAAAGCAAGCAGTCAATACTAATAAATGTATCATTCAATTAGAAAAAGCAGGCTCGCTACTGGTCGTTCATTCTGTTGCAGATAACTTATTGAAAGGTGCAAGTGGTCAGGCTGTGCAAAATATGAATCTTATGTTTGAGTTGGAGGAGACAACAGGGCTAAAATTGAAAGCATCGATGTTTTAAGTATTATGTGATAAGTATTAAGTTATGCAAAACTTTAAAGAATTAAAAGTCTGGAGTAAATCACACGAATTCACTCTGACTGCTTATAAAACAACACAAACATTTCCCTCACAGGAATTGTTTGGATTAACTAGTCAATTAAGAAGGTCTGCTTTTTCAATCGCAGCAAATATCGCCGAAGGCTGTGGGAAGAATTCAAACAACAAGTTAGCTCATTATTTAAACATCGCATTAGGTTCTTCAAATGAATCTGAATATTATATTATTTTAGCCAAAGATTTAAAATATTTGAATGATGAAAGTTTTGAGATTCTTGATAAGCTAATAAATGAAATAAAAGGAATGCTAATTAAGCTAATTTTAAAAGTGAGAGGCAACGCTTAATCTTTAAACTCTAATACTAATTACTTAACACATAAAACTTATGACCCTCTTTGACGTTTACCCTATTAATGACATCATCATCTCTAAAGCAAGAGGCTCGTATGTATGGGATGACAAAGGCGAACAATATCTCGACTTGTATGGCGGACATGCTGTTATCAGCATCGGACACACACATCCGCATTGGGTGAAAAGAATAGAAGAGCAGTTAGAAAAAATTGCATTCTATTCAAACTCCATTCGGATTCCATTGCAACAAGAGCTTGCAACAAAATTGGGAAAAGTTTCAGGCAAGGAAGATTATCAATTATTCCTTTGCAACAGCGGAGCAGAAGCCAATGAAAATGCACTCAAATTAGCATCTTTTCATAATGGAAGAAAAAAGATAATTGCTTTCAACAAATCTTTTCATGGTAGAACTTCATTGGCGGTTTCAGCAACTGACAATAAAAACTACATTGCACCGGTAAATGAAACAGACAACGTAATCTTTCTTCCATTCAATGATGAAGCGGCTTTAGAAGAATGTTTTTCTAAACAAGGGCATGCAATTTCATCAGTTATCATCGAAGGAATTCAAGGCGTAGGTGGTATTAATGTTGCAGAAGTTTCGTTTCTGAAAAAAATTCGTAGTCTGTGTGATCATTATGGCGCCTTATACATTGCAGATAGCGTACAATGTGGCTATGGAAGAACAGGAAAATTTTTTAGCCATGATTATGCAGGCGTACAGGCAGATATTTACACGATGGCAAAGGGAATGGGCAATGGATTTCCCGTTGCCGGAATTATTATTGCTCCACATATAAAGCCAAAACATTTTCAACTTGGCACTACATTCGGAGGGAATCATTTGGCCTGTGCAGCGGCTATAGCCGTATTAGAAGTATTGGAAGAAGAGAAATTAATGGGCAATGCAACAATGATCGGTAAATATCTGCAAGATGAATTAAAAACTATACCACAATTAAAAAATGTTCGTGGCAGAGGTTTAATGATTGGCTTTGATGTATCTGAAGAAATTAAAGATTTGAAAAAGAATTTACTTTGGAAACATAAAATTTTTACCGGCGAAGCAAAGCCAAATGTAATTCGCTTGCTACCAAGTCTTGCTCTAAAGAAAAGGGATGCAGAACAATTTATAGAATCAGTAAAAGAAGAAATCAGCAATTTAATTTCATAAATTATTAATGAGCAATGAGAAATTTCACTTCAGTCTTTGATGTTAAGGATATAGATCGTTTAGTTCAAACTGCACTTAACTATAAATCCAATCCTTTTATAGATAAAGCATTAGGACAGAATAAAAGGATCGGCTGCCTATTTCTAAATCCAAGTATGCGTACTAGATTGAGCACACAGATTGCTGCACAAAATCTAGGAATGGAAGCAATTATATTTAATGTAGGCAGTGAAGGCTGGGCATTGGAATTTGAGGAAGAAGCAATCATGAGTGGCAATACTGTAGAGCATGTTAAAGATGCGGCGCCGGTTTTTGGAAAATATTTTGACATCCTCGCCATTCGCACTTTTCCTTCTTTAAAAAACAGAGAGGATGATTATAGCGAACTGTACATCAATCAAATAATCAAGTATGCATGTATTCCGGTAGTTAGTTTAGAGAGTGCTACTTTGCATCCGCTGCAATCGCTTACAGATATTATTACCATTACCGAAAATTTTAAAGAAAATAGAAAACCTAAAGTAGTTTTGTCTTGGGCACCGCATGTAAAGCCGCTGCCTCAATGTGTGGCAAATAGTTTTTCTCAATGGATGAACGTATGGGGCAAAGCAGATTTTGTCATTACTCATCCCGAAGATTATGAACTGAGTGAAGCATTTACAAAAGGTGCAACTATTACACACCATCAGGATGAAGCATTAAAAAATGCAGATTTTGTGTATGTAAAAAACTGGAGTACTTTTAATGATTACGGAAAAATATATGAAAGCAATCCTGAGTGGATGCTGACAAATAAAAAATTAGCACTAACCAATAATGCCAAAGTGATGCACTGCCTACCTGTTAGAAGGAATGTAGAATTAAGTGACGAAGTATTGGACGGGCCAAATAGTATTGTAACTCAAGAGGCAAGCAATAGAGTTTGGGCAGCACAAGCGGTACTCTCAGAAATACTCAGAGCAAATGGATAAATTATTTGTCATAAAAATTGGCGGCAATATTATTGATGACGAATTAAAACTTTCTTCATTTTTAAAATCTTTTGCTGCCCTAAAAGCCAATAAAATATTAGTACATGGTGGCGGGAAATTAGCCAGCCGTCTGGCGGAAAAATTAGCAATAAAACAACAACTTGTAGATGGCCGAAGAATTACAGATGCAGCAACATTGAACGTGGTAACGATGGTGTATGCAGGCTCTGTAAATAAAACCATTGTAGCTCAATTACAAGCGAATAACTGTAACGCACTCGGCCTAAGCGGAGCCGATGGAAACATAATCAAAGCCCACAAGAGAACTAATGCAGCTATTGATTATGGCTTTGTCGGTGATGTAGATTTGATTAATGTATCCTTGTTACAAACTTTTCTCGTCAACAGTATAACACCTATACTTGCGCCGATAACACACGACAGCAATGGCCAACTACTCAATACAAATGCAGATACTATTGCACAAGAAGTAGCAAAGGCATTAAGTAAACTCTATCAAGTACAACTAATTTATTCTTTTGAAAAATCGGGAGTGCTTACAGATGTAAACGACGAAAGCTCTGTAATCTCTATTATCAATCAATTGAACTATCAAAATCTAAAATCGACACAAAAAATATTTGCCGGCATGATTCCAAAATTAGACAATGCCTTTTCTGCATTGAATAATGGCGTGCAAAAAGTAATTATTGGCAAAGCAGAGCATTTACAAGAACTGATTGAAGGAAAATCCGGCACAACTATCATACATGAGTGATTCAATAAACATATTACAAAACGAAGCAATAGAACTGTTGAAGCAATTAATTGCTACGCCTTCATTTAGTCGTGAAGAAGAAGGTACTGCACAATTAATTGAACAGTACTTTGCAGAAAAAAAAATTGTAACCCAACGGCACCTAAACAATATATGGCTAAAAAATAAATATTTTGATACTCGTAAACCCACCCTACTTCTTAACTCTCATCACGATACTGTAAAACCAAATATTCAATACACAAAAGACCCTTTCGCTCCAATCGTTGAAGATGAAAAATTATATGGGCTGGGAAGCAATGATGCAGGAGGTTGTTTGGTTTCATTAATTGCAACATTTCTGCACTTTTATGAAGAAAAAAATTTAAACTACAATCTCATATTTGCAGCATCTGCTGAAGAAGAAATTTCCGGAGCTAATGGCATTGAAGAGCTGCTAAAGCAATTACCATCCATTGATTGTGCCATTGTTGGCGAACCGACACAAATGCAAATGGCTGTTGCAGAAAGAGGATTGCTCGTTATTGATTGTAATGCGCAAGGAAAAGCCGGGCATGCTGCACGCAATGAAGGTGAAAATGCTTTATACAAAGCTGTTGAAGATATTCATTGGATTAGTAAATATTCTTTTCCAAAAATTTCTCCTCTGCTTGGTGAAAATAAAATGACTGTAACAGTGATAGAAACTGATAATAAAGCACACAACGTAGTTCCTGCTTCTTGCAAGTTTTTAGTTGATTGTCGTATTAATGAGTTGTACACGTTTGAAGAGGTGATGGATATATTAAAAACCAATCTTAACAGTGAAATAAAACCACGTAGCTTTAGGTTGCGCTCTACATCAATATCGTTAGATCATCCATTAGTAAAAGCAGGGTTGCAATTGAACAGAACCTACTATGGCTCTCCTACTACCAGCGATAAAGCTTTGATGAATTTTCCGGCTTTAAAAATGGGCCCCGGAGACTCGGCAAGAAGTCACACTGCAAATGAATATATTCATATCCACGAAATAAAGGAAGGGATTGAATTATATATAAAATTAATTGAGCAAGTTTTGCAAACCAAACATTAGATTATGAAACTCTGGCAAAAAAATAAAGCGTCTTTAAAAGAAGTAGAAACCTTCACTGTAGGTAATGACAGAGAAATGGATTTGCATTTAGCCCCTTTTGATGTTTTAGGCTCATTGGCGCATATTCAAATGCTGGAGTCGGTAGGCTTACTTTCTAAAGATGAATGGTTGCAATTGCAAGCTGAACTAAGAAATATCTATACACAAATACAAACCGGAAAATTCTCACTTCATAATGATATTGAAGATATTCATTCACAAGTAGAGCTTTTATTAACACAGAAATTAGGTGAAGCAGGAAAAAAAATACATGCTGCACGTAGTAGAAACGATCAAGTTTTAGTTGATTTAAAATTATTTCTAAGAAGCGAATTAGAAATACTGGTCAATTCCATTCATACTTTATTTGAGCTTTTGCAAGCCCAAAGTGAGCAATATAAAAATGCACTCTTACCCGGCTACACACATCTGCAATTAGCGATGCCTTCTTCTTTTGGCCTATGGTTTGGTGCTTATGCAGAAAGCTTGGTTGATGATATGATCACGCTAAAATCTGCTTATGATATTGTAAATAAAAATCCTTTGGGTTCTGCCGCAGGTTATGGATCTTCCTTTCCGATTAACAGAACGGTGACTTCACAGCTTTTAGGTTTTGAAAGTTTGAATTATAATGTTGTGTATGCGCAAATGGGACGTGGCAAAGCAGAACGGATAACCGCACAAGCAATTGCGAATGTTGCTGACACATTATCAAGGCTAAGCATGGACGCCTGTTTATACTTGAATCAAAATTTTGGATTCATTTCATTCCCCGACGAATTAACAACCGGCAGCAGTATTATGCCACACAAAAAAAATCCGGATGTGTTTGAGTTAATCCGTTCACATTGCAATCGTATCAAAGCATTGCCTAATGAAATCATGATGATGACCACCAACCTTCCTTCCGGCTATCACAGAGATTTGCAACTATTGAAAGAGCATTTATTCCCTGCCTTTAAGACTTTAAACAACTGTATTGAAATGACAGGGCTAATGCTTAGTAATATTGAAATAAAGAAAGATATTCTATCAGACAAGCGATATCAATACCTATTCAGTGTTGAAGAAGTAAATAAATTAGTAAATAGCGGAATGCCTTTTCGTGATGCATACAAAAAAATAGGATTAGATATTGAAGCAGGAAAATTTATTTATGACAATGCAGTTCATCATACACATGAAGGAAGTATCGGTAATCTTTGCACGAGTGAAATAAAAAAACAGATGCAAAAAGTTATTACTTCATTTCCTTTTGCATCTGTTCATTCGGCTTTAAATAAATTAATCAAAGATTAAAGACCATATTTATCTACCAGATAAATCAATGCTGCCATATTGATTGCCCCCAGATTTAATTCTCTTTTATTAACATTTTCAAACACATCGGTTCTGGCATGGTGATAATCAAAATAACGCTGCGTGTCGGGCAATAAGCCTGCTGTCACTGCACCAATAGATTTGAGTTGACCAATATCTGCACCATCACTGCCTCTATCAATCTTTTCACAGCCATAATTTTTTAATAACGGCAACCATTCTTTCATTTTATTTAATGCAGTTTCATCTGCATTAATTCCAAAGCCTCTTGGTGTAAATCCTCCTGCATCACTTTCTAATGCAAATAAATGCTTCTCTCCCTTTGCTTTTGCTTCTTCAAAATATTTTGCACCTCCGCGTAAACCATTCTCTTCATTTGCAAATAATACAAAACGAATAGAATGTTTTGGCTGATAGCCCAATTTTTTCAAAGTACGTAAGATTTCAATTGTTTGTACAATACCGGCACCATCATCATGTGCGCCTTCGCATACATCCCAGCTATCTAAGTGCCCGCCCACAGTAATATAAACATTGGGATATTCTGAGCCTTGTAGCTCACCGATTACATTATGTCCAATCGTATCCGGATAATTTTTTGCATTTGTCTGCATATTCAGCGTTACGGGGCCATTGTTTAAAAGAGCAGCCAATTTATCAGCATCTTTCAAACCAACAGCCATCGCTGGTATTTTAGGATATGCTGTATCATATCTCAATGCGCCGGTATGTGGAATATTATCAGTAGCATGTGACATACTACGTACTACCACAGCAGCAGCACCATATTTTGCAGCTCTACTTGCACCTTGTGTTCTATATTTTACAGCATCACTATAAGATTGAAATGTGTTTACAAATGTTTCATTAAACTTATAATTATAAAAAACGATTTTATTTTTTACTTCATCTTTTTTGTTTTCTAATTCATCAAATGAATTTATCATTATAGTAGGCCTCGTAAGATATTGTTCACCTGTACCTTCTGAATTACCAATGGCAAGTGCATCTAAATTAGTTAAGCTTAATGCAGCATCCGGCATCCTCATATTCTTTGCAGAAACTAATTTAGATATCCATAATTTATCTTTTCCGCCTCGTACCCAGTGAGGAACCATACACTCCTGCAACCACACTTTATCAGCACCACTTTCGGCTAATGTTTTCTTACCCCAGTCTTCAGCCTTATACATTTGTGGTGAGCCGCTTAGCCTTCCGCCAATTTGTTTGCATAAGAAACGGAGGTTATCATAAGCTTTCCCATTTATCAGTATTTCATCTGATATTTTTTTAATAAAAATAGAATCCATATTCTGAGCGTGTGTATTTCCGATAAAAATCAATAAAACAAAACCGATGACTAAATATCGCATAATTTACTATTTTGGATAAAGTTAATGTAAAGGATGATTGAATTGCGATAAATTAAACAAACGGTAAATCAAAGCCATGAAAATCATTTACCTTAGATGATTATTCTAATTTATACTTATGAATATTGGCATTGTTTGTTATCCCACATTTGGAGGCTCAGGTGTATTGGCTACAGAGTTAGGAAAAGCTTTAGCGCAAAAAGGGCATCAAGTACATTTCATTACATACAGTCAGCCGGTGCGCTTGAATAGTTTTCAGCCCAATGTTTCTTATCACGAAGTGCACGTACCTACCTACCCATTATTTGATTTTCCTCCCTATGAAACAGCTTTGGCCAGTACAATGGTAGATGTTATAAAAAATAATAATCTGGATTTACTGCACGTACATTATGCTATTCCTCATGCGTCTGCTGCGTATATGGCAAAACAAATATTGCAAAAGGAAGGGAAAAACATACCAATCATCACTACACTACATGGAACAGATATTACTTTAGTGGGCAGAGATAAAACTTATGCTCCAGTCGTAACTTTTTCTATCAATGAGAGCGATGCGATCACTGCAGTTTCAAATAGTTTACGAGAAGATACTTACAAACACTTCAACATAACAAAAGAAATAATTGTAATAAAAAACTTTGTGGATGTAAGTAGGTTTAACAAAAAGCCTATTGATGCTTTTAAAAAGATGATTGCGCCAAACGGTGAAAGAGTATTGATGCATGCATCCAATTTCAGAAAGGTAAAACGCATACCTGATATCATCAATATTTTCAAGGAAGTAAATGATGTAATACCCAGTCGCTTAATGTTAGTGGGCGATGGCCCTGAGCGACCTGCTGCAGAAGATCTTTGCAGAGAATTAAATCTTTGTGATGAAGTACGCTTTGTGGGAAGACAAGAGCAGATGGAAGACATCCTCGCTATTGCCGATTTATTTTTATTGCCTTCCGAAACTGAGAGTTTTGGATTAGCTGCCTTGGAAGCAATGGCAGCAGGTGTGCCCGTTGTTACCAGCAATGCAGGCGGGTTAAAAGAAATTAATGTACAAGGTGAAACGGGGTTTATGGGCGATGTGGGCGATGTGCGCACGATGGCACAACAAGCTATTCGTATTCTTAAAGATGAGCATACATTGAACCAATTCAAACAAAAAGCAGCTGCACATGCTAAATTATTCGACATTAGCAATGTAGTACCTCAATATGAAAAATTGTATGAAGACTTACTAAAAAAATAGTAAGAATTATCTGTGGAGCCAAGACTCAGGATTCACATTCTTTGTTTCTATCATTAAGATAAAATCTATTTGACCGGAACCATCTTCATCATCTCTTCCGGCTTTACCAATTGCTTGACCGGTTCTTACTGAAGCTCCTTTATTAACAGAAACGCCTGAGAGATTGCTATAAGTTGTAAAATATTTTCCGTGCTTAATAGTAACTGCCATTCCATCTCCCATATTGAATACACCCACTACTTCACCTTCAAATACTGCCTTTACACTACTACCCACTTGTGTACCAATAGTAATTCCGGGATTATCACCTTTCAATAATGTACCTTCTATGGAGTATGGACCAAAATGTATTTTCACAAAACCATTATCTACCGGCCAAGGCAATCTACTGCGGTTCCCTTCAAAACTTGCCGAAAGTTTTAAGTCAGCATCAGAATTAAATATTACTGAGGATGGCTTTGTAGTCACTATATCAGGTTTTTTCGAAGGTGCTATCGGCTTATTTACATCAGGATTTGTAGGAGTAGTTGGGTTTGTTACAACAACAGGATTAGTCGGCTTACTTTTTTCCTCGGCTATTCGCTTCTCCTCAGCGATTCTTTTTTCTTCTGCTCTTCTTTTTTCGTCAGCACGTTTTGCTTCAGCTATTTCATTTTGAATAATTCTTGTGATATTAGCTTTAAGATCTATATCTCTTTTTTTCTTAGCATCAATTTGCTTTTTCAAATCTTTTTCTTGAGATTTTAAACCCGCTACTACAACATCTTTTTCTTTCTTTTGAACTTCTAATTCTTTTGCTTGCTTAGTTTGATCGTCTAATGCAACATTCTTTTGGTCTTTCTTCTCAACTTGTTGTTGTTTTCTTTTTGCAATCAGTTCCTGTGTTTGCAATATTGTTCCTACCTGTTTTTCGCGGTATGCCTGATAGCTCTTTAAATAAGTAATTCTGCGTATAGCATCGTTGAAATTATCGGCAGAAAAAATAAAGTTCAAGTAATCGTAATTGCTTCTGTTCTTGTAAGCATACACAACAGTCTTTGCATATTGAGCCTTTAAAGTATCTACTTGTTTTTGAAGTCGATAAATTTCAATATTACTGAGATAAATATCGTCATCAATCGCTTTTATTTCATTGTTAATATTGCTGATGTATTTTTCTTGAAGGCCAATCTTTTTATTGAGAATACTTAATTGCCCGATAGATTGTTTTGTCTGTGATTTTATATTGTCATATTGAGCTTGTACCTGACGTAGTTCGTTCTGCAGATCTTTACGTTCTTGTTCCAGCTTAGCCCGATCATTTGCCGGTTGTGCAAATAATATTTGACTGATTGTCAGAAAAAAAGCTAAGAACAGGAAATTTATTTTTCTCATAAAAATTCAAAGTCTATTAATAAAAAAGTACACAGATTGTGCTGCTATAACGATAAGATGCAAAATAAATTTTATTTCCTAATTACGACTATATTTTGAAGGCACATTAAAAGGAAAACTTAACGTTTCATTAAAGTCATACTGTTTGAATTGAATCCTGATATCTACTTTTTTCTTATCGGTTACACTAATGCTTCTATCTCTGGAAAACATTAAGCCATTGTTTGTATCATAGTCTGCATAAGTCAGATAACAGGTTCTGCTTCTTTGACCATCCAAGTCGTCCAATTTTGAATTGATGATTGCTTTATTAGCATCTGCCACGGTAAACCGGTTTTTAAAAAAACTGCCGCTACTTAACAGCGATATAGCGCCTTCAGATTTTTTAAAGGATACAATATTTGAATCCAGAAATACTGCATTCCCGATTAAGAGGTCTTGCAAGGAGTGTAAATCGAGTGGCAATTCTGTCATTTCTTGAAGATAGCCAACACTTCTTACTGTGTAGGTTTTATTAAGTTTATCCAACACCCTTATCGTATCAGACGTTATTAATGCCCGAAGGCCTTCTATACCAAACGGTCCGCTAATCATTATCCATATTACACTATCTTTTACCATTCTCAGATGAGCGGTAACCGAATTTTTCTTTCCGCTTGCATCACGATAATCAACATCCATCTTAGCGGAAAATGTATTAAAATCAATTCTATTTTTTAGAATTTGATTATAATTCTCCTTTATAATAGCCAGTGAATCTTCTTTGAGAATATTTTCCTTTGGTGTAACAACTGACGCAGTTGTATCTTTTGGAGCAACAGCTACTTGTATTTTTCTGGTACCCTTGCAAGAGCAAAAAACAAAAAGCCCTGCAGCAAAAACGATGAATATGTATTTCATTAATTGTTTCATTTAGATGATTCCTGTATGTCCAAAACCGCCATTATTTCTTTTTGTTTCTTCAAGAGACTGTACTTCTACTAAAACAACATGCTCCACTTTCTGAATGACCATCTGCGCAATACGGTCTCCCGGTTGAATGACTTGTTCTTCTTCTGAAAGGTTGATTAAAATAATCTTAATTTCTCCTCGGTAATCACTGTCTATTGTACCCGGAGTGTTGAGGCAAGTCAATCCTTGTTTTAATGCCAGACCGCTACGTGGTCGTATTTGAGCTTCATATCCTATTGGGATTTCTATAAACAGCCCGGTAGGTATCAGCATGCGTTCCATTGGGCGTATCGCTTTTTGCTCTGTCAGCATTGCACGTATATCCATACCGGATGAGCCTAATGTAGCATAAGTAGGTAATGGATTGTCTGATTGATTGATTATTTTAATAGCGATAGCCGACATTGTGCAAAGATAACCCGCTAGCAAATGTGCTTCTGTTAAATACTATGTAGTTTTTTGTAATAATACAGAAGCATACGCCATCACACCTTCTTCACGGCCAACAAATCCTAAATGCTCTGTTGTTGTTGCTTTTATAGACACATCATCAGTGTTGATTTCAAGTATTGAAGCAATAGTTGATTGCATTTGTGGAATATAAGGACTAATCTTTGGCTGTTGTAAACAAAGTGTGCTGTCCACATTGATAATTGAATATCCTTTACCTTTTATTAAATCCACTGTTCGTTTTAGCAATATCTTACTATCTATATTTTTAAAAGATTGATCGGTATCCGGAAAGTGTTTGCCAATATCACCCAATGCTAATGCCCCTAACATAGCATCACAAATAGCATGTAATAAAACATCTGCATCGCTATGGCCTACTGCTCCTTTTGCATGTGGCACTTGAATACCGCCCAACCAAAACAATCTTCCTTCTTCTAATCTGTGAAAATCTACACCTGATCCAATACGATAAGACATTATAAGAATTTTTAAAAAATATAAAAATGAAAAAAATGTTCTTTAAAAAAAATCATCCCGCCGAATGGGCGGGATGATTCTATATCTAAATAAAGTAAACCTTATTTTTTAGCTTTTGCGCCTTCTCCCAAATCAACTAACAGAGAGAAACGAAGTGTGTTTGAAAGTGGGTTACGACTAACACCGCTTCCTGTAGGAACTAAGTAAGCAAAATTAAAACCGAATTGGCTATACTTAAGACCAACACCTGTTGTGAAATAACGACGGTTACCTTTAGAAGCATTTTCATAGAAATAACCAGCGCGAAGAGAGAATTGATTATTATAGTTATATTCAGCACCAGCCTGAACTGTAAACTCTTTCAATTCTTCGCCGAAGCCACCAGGAGCATCTCCGAAAGATTTGAATAATCCGCTTATAACGCTTGTTTTTCTGTATTTATCCAAACCAGCAACATCGCCTTCAGCTGGAGGAGTAGGAACCATTAACTTATTAACATCTACACCGAAAGTAATTGCATTTTTTGCATTTGCTTGTTTAGTGTAAGTAGCACCAAGGCCTAAGTTAGCAGGTAAGAAATCTTTTGCATCTGCATTATTAGTATAAGCAATCTTAACACCAAGGTTTGTCATAGTAGCACCGAAAGTCCAGCCATTTCCTGCAGCAGACTTACCATCATGATACCAACCGAGGTCAGCAGCTACAGAGTTACCTGTTTTGTAGGTTGTACCACCTTGAGAAAATCCGTTAGCTAAGTTAGAGTTGATATATTTCAAACCTATACCAACACCGTTTTTAGCATTTAATCTTCTTGAATATCCAAGATCAATACCAAACTCATGAGGGCGACCTTTAGAGATGTCGTTTCCAAGATTGTCGGTAAATGTGATGTTACCAAGGCTGAAGTAGCGAAGTGAACCATAAACAGCTTGATTTTCATCGAACTTATAGTAACCAGCAAGGTTAGCTAAATACACATCGTTTACAAGGTCTTTCAACCATGGAGTGTAAGTAGCACCTATACCTCCGCTATTTGAATTGAAAGCTACTTTACCTGCATTCCATAATCCGGAATAAGCATCAGGAGAAGTGGCAACGCCAATATCTCCCATACCACCGGCACGGGCATCAGGTGAAATACGAAGGAATGGAACAGCGGTTGTAACAACATTGATTGGTTGAACCTGGGCTTTTGCAGCAATATTCATTCCGCAAAGCAGCAGGATTCCGGCAGTTAATTTTAAAGCAGTTGGTCTCATTAGTAATTTTTTAAATAATGGTGTAAATATAGAGCTTTTGATGAAATACAAAACTAAAGTAATGAATTTTATCTGAGCAAAAAAAAGAAAAAATATCCGTTTTTAAAAATTAATTAGAATTTTCTTTAAAATTTCTTCAGATAATGTTCTAATACAGACGACTTAACGCAAGTATTTTTCATTTATTGCATTTCTATTAAAAAATTTATCATTTTTTTATAAAAAAGCTGACGCCAATCATAAAATTGCCAATTTTTCAATCTTTTCCTGAGTTTTGTAGCCCAGTACTGAAACACTGAGCTTATATATATAAATACCTCTTCCAAGTCTATTCCCATATTCATCTTTCCCATCCCAAAGTATATCTGTACCTCTATTTCCCTCTGTCAGCATATTTTGATTGATTGTTTTTACAATTTTTCCGGTTATCGTCATTATTTGTAGGGATACTTTGAGCGGGAAGCCGGGTTTATTATGCTCAAACCAAAAAGTAGTTTGTGTTGTAAATGGATTGGGATAATTCAATATATGTTTTAACTCCAACTCTTTATCATTTGCAACTGTAAATGCTATTATGGATTCGCTTGAATTATTATAGACATCCCATGCTTTTAATTTTAAAGTATGAACACCGGGTTCTAATTCAGGGAGTTGAAAATGCACTATTCCTGATTGATAACTGTTTGGCTCACTCTGAAAAAAATCATTCAATTTAAAATAACGTCTGTTATCATCATCCAGAGTAGCAACTATATCGTGGCCGATTCCGCTACCGGTAATATTGATACCCGACGAATCTGAAAGTTTTGCAATTAAAACCGGATTTTGGTTGGTGATACCTCCATTTACAAAACGTTCATCATTCAAATAAAGTTTAATAGAAGGTCCTTCGTTGTCATTGCCATTATTAGTTCCTATACCACCAATATAAAATTCTTTAAAATACCCATTCACATCTATTAAACCATTCTCTGCATATAAACTGATTTTCCCTTTTCCGTATTGAAAATTTATATCTTTTGGCACTCTGAAAGTAAAATTGAATTTTCCATTTTGTACAGATGTTTTTCCTTTAAAAAGAGCGTTTGTTTGCGTTTGAAAAGTAGTAACCTGACTTCCGGGGTCATTGGCCAATGTATTTACAGACTGAGGTTTATCCAGTACCAATGAAAACACATTACCATTAAAAGAAGTTTGCAAATTTCCACCGGCATCAATTACTTCGCCTTCAATTGTTACTTTATCTGTAGCGTGTAAAGTATCTATTTGGGGTACAATGCTATTATTCACTTTGGTAATTCTGATACCGGTTTTGGGAAATGCCAATGTAAGTGCAGGATCACCGAGCAATGTAAATTTTCTATTATTCAGAATATCACCCGAATTCTGATAGGTTGCGTTTTTGGCATTCATTATTGCATCACCCAATGTTTGATACTTGCCTTGTACGTTGGATTGAAACGCCTCTTTTATATAATTATTATTCATCACTCGATTACTGAATGCGAAAACAGGTCGAGTTGTTGTCATTAATGCAATACCACCAGTTTGTGGTCGTAGTAATATATTTTCTCCGATAGAATTTACCAATGGATTATCATAAGGTGCAAAATCACATGTGGCAGTAATGAATAAAGGCAATCGCTCTGCATTATGCCAATCTTCCACTATCGAAGCATCCAATATCGTTTCTTCCGCAAGACGAAATGGACCGCCATGCCCATTGTAATTATAAATTAATGCACCGGCATTAATTTGATTATTGATAGCAAGATTAGCTTGTGGATAGCTACTGCCTCCGGCTCCGCTTTCCTGATGAAAAGCATCTAAATAAATTTTCTGAATATTAAATACTGGAGCAGTTGCTGCTACTGTATTTGTAATAGACTCCGCATCTTGAAGATGTAGATTATTATCTTCATCATCGGCAATGAATACAAGATTATTTCGCCAAGGGCCAAGTGCAGCTACAGATAAATAAGATTGGACTTTGTCCACAAAATTTTTTGCTTCAGTTGGATTTTTTGCAGGGACTCTGCCAATGCCTACATCAAGTATATTACTGACAAGGGTATTATTAATATCTTCTTGATTGTCTAAAAATCCAAAAAAATCATCAGATGTATAAGTCGCTAATGCATCAATAGAATTGCTGCTTTGATAGGAAGGAACCAGATTGGTATTATTTTTAATTCTGTCTTTATAATCATACGAAGCATCGCCAAACAATAATACAAATCGCAGTTTATCATTCGGAGAACTATTGTATTTATCGTAATACATTTTAATAAAATCGCGAATAGACGTTGGATCGGATGTGCCACTACCAAATTCGTTATAAATTTCCTCAGTAGTAACAATTTTTATTCTTAGCCCATCTGTTTGTGTATGAATTTGAGATAGCCTTTGTGCCTGAGCGATCAAACTATTGTGCGTTATGATTAAAAAATCTATTGGTGAAGTATTATGCAAGTTTTGATTGGTGATTTTTCCTATTGCCAAAGGCATAAGAAAATTATTATTAAAAGCAACATATTCATGCAATCGTTCAGCATTATTTATAAATCTAAATTCATTTCCTGCAAGGATTCCTTGCATATTAACCGGATTTAAAGGGTCAGTGACGTCCCACACTAAAGTAGCTGAGTTTGCATTGCTAATAATAAATTCAGCTTTATTGCCGATTGCAACACTATTCCAATCTCTGAATAATAATTGATCGTTTCCGTTCAATATTAAATTTCTTCTTGCAAATATTTCAAACCAATTAACCCAGCATTGTGCATTAAAACTGCCGGGCACATAAGTATAATTAATATCAAAATTGTTGGTCAAAACCATTCCATTTCCAAAAGAAGTTCCTTGTTGTGCAAAAAAATCATAGAGTCCGCCACTAACCGCATTAATCGGTATCTGATTGGTGAGTTGGTTATTGATACGAACCTCTACTCTACTATTCATACCAACCGAACGTGCTACGCAATTAGTTTGAATACCAAAGGGGCTTCCCGAAGTTGTATTGGGAATAGTTAATGAAAAAGTTTTGGTTAAAGATCTTCCTGGAATTGAAGAAAGTTCCTCGCCATACCATTCTTTGCCACTACTCAAAAAATTTACACTGTCTAATTCATGAAAATAACGCTCTGAAAAACTATTAACTGAAACGGTAGGCGACGAAATCAAAGGTGCATCGTTAATTCGCTTCCCATTTGTACCAATATTTAAAAAATAATAAGCCTTATCAGCAAATAAGTTTTTTTGATGATTAAATCTTTTATTAATGGAATCTTTTACCCACACATCTGGCCCTGCGGCGTAAAAAAGAATGTAATCACTTCCGTTGATCACACCATCACCACCATCTACAACTAAAATTGAATTTTCTTTCAAATCATCCAATCGTGGCAGTGCATTGGCTTCAGGCAGCATTTGACCTCCGTTTCCAAAAAGACGGATAGCAGAAGAACTCAAATTTGTGGTATTTATGCCCAAACTTGCCAAAAAAGACAGGTCCATTTTATAAATCCCCGCGGCATTAATTGAAATCTTAAACCAACTACCTGTAGCCAATACAGAATTGGGAGAATAAGTTCTTTGTGCCCAAGATTGGGAAAGGAAAAGCATTTGAAGCAAAAAACTGACTAAAAATTTTCTAATTTTCATATTCAATACTTATCGCATAAGTAAATTTTCCATAATAAAAGAGTATTAACACTACTCAATTTATTTCCAAAGTAACTATATTCGCAAGCCGAAAGTCAAATATTTTTGCTGATGCAATATTTTGGCTTAACGGGCGTTAAAAATATTCCAATTCATAGGTTTATGCAAAAAACTGTAACAGTGAAAAACTTAGTAATTCTAATGTCCTGTGTGGTGCTATTAGCATCTTGTAAAGGTAAAGGCCTGTTTGGCAAGAAAAAACATGACAAATCCGATATGACCGGATGGAACTACAATGATAAAAATCAGGGTGGTTATAATGTTGCCAAAGCCAAAGATCAGCCAACCGGCCCCGGTCTTGTTTTTGTACAAGGTGGTACATTCACAATGGGACAAACTGAAGAAGATGTAATGGGCGACTGGAATAATATTCCTCGCCGTGTTTCTGTTCCATCCTTCTATATGGATCGTACCGAAGTAGCCAATGTACACTACCGTGAGTACCTGCATTGGTTAGAAAAAGTATTTGACCCTACACAGGATGAGAACAACCGTAAAATATATGAAGCTGCGCTTCCTGATACGCTTTGCTGGAGAAGTGAATTAAGCTACAATGAACCTATGGTTGAATACTATTTCCGCCATCCGGGATTCAATAATTATCCTGTAGTGGGTGTAACTTGGAGACAAGCCAGCGACTTTGCACTTTGGAGAAGCGATCGAGTAAACGAAAAAAATCTGATGGACAAAGGCTTCATCAATAAATCATATTTGAAACCGGGAGCACAACAAGGTGCTAATCACTTTTCTACTAAGGCATACTTGTTAAACTTAGATCCCCCACCTCCGGGCAAGGTTAAAACCAAAAAAGGCGAACCAAAGCAAACTGCAGTTGGTATAGAATCAGGCATTATTCAGCCGGATTATCGTTTACCATTTGAGTCAGAGTGGGAATATGCTGCGTATGGCTTAATCTCACAAAACCCTCGCCCAAGTACTAAAGAAGGCAAAAGAGGTGAAGAATTAGCCAGTAATAAGCAAATGTATCCATGGGCACAAAATATGACCGGCCTTCGTGATAGCCGCCATGGTAGCTGGCAAGGTACATTCCTCGCAAACTTCAAAAGAGGAAGTGGAGATAATGCCGGTGTGGCAGGAGGTTTGAATGACCGTGCTTTCTATACTTCTGATGTAAAATCTTTTTATCCAAACTCATTTGGATTATATAATATGGCAGGTAATGTGAGTGAGTGGGTACAAGACGTTTATCGTCCGCTTTCTACCCTTGATTTTGATGATATGCCTGCTCCTTTCCGTGGTAACAAATATCAAAAACTTTACAAGAATGCAAATGGTGAGTATGAGAAAAATGATACTACCGGTATGGTTAAAATGGTGGATGTAACAGATGCTGAAGTTAAAAATCGTCGTAACTATCAACGCGGTAACGTTATCAACTACTTAGATGGTGATACATTATCTCAATCATCTTACGGATATGGTGTAACTACATTGATCAGCGACAAATCTAGAGTATATAAAGGTGGCAGCTGGAATGATAGAGCATACTGGCTTACTCCGGGTGCACGCCGCTTCCTTGAAGAAGATCAGGCATTAAGCACACTTGGTTTCCGTTGTGCTATGGATCGTATGGGTAGCCCCGAAGGTAATGGACGTAAAACCGGCGAATACTTCCCTACTCGTCGCCAAAACAATAAGGCTTCAGGCAAATCTAAAAAGAGTAAAAAGTAATATTTAAAAATAGATTTTAGAAACCCTGTCTTGAAAAGACGGGGTTTTTTATTGGCAACAGTTACATTTGCTTTATGATTGATATTAAAGAACTATATCAAATTTATTTACAACATCCTTCGGTACAAACAGATACTCGAAAGTTGAAATCGGGTGATGTATTTTTTGCTCTGAAAGGTGAAAATTTCAACGGCAATAAATTTGTAAAACAAGCACTTGAAAACGGAGCGTCTTATGCTGTGATTGATGAAAAAGAATTTGAAATACAGGGTAAAACCTTACTCGTGAATGATGTGCTTAGTGCTTTACAAGATTTAGCTAAATACCATCGTGAACAATTCAATATTCCAATCATCGCTATAACAGGAAGTAACGGAAAAACCACTACTAAAGAATTAATTCATGCAGTTCTTACCTCTACTTACAAAACTTATACTACGGAAGGCAATTTGAATAATCATATTGGCATACCACTCACTATTTTAAAAATAAAGCTTGATGCGGAAATGGCAGTGATTGAAATGGGCGCTAATCATCAAAAAGAAATTGAAAGCTATTGCCAATATGCAATGCCTACACACGGGCTAATTACCAATTGTGGCAAAGCTCACCTTGAAGGTTTTGGAGGCGAAGAAGGTGTGCGAAAAGGAAAAGGAGAATTGTTTGACTATTTAAGAAAAAACAATGGCATTGCTTTTATCATGCAGGATTATCCATACCTCAATGAAATGAGCAAAGGAATTTCAGAAATAATCAGCTATGGAACAGCAAATGCAACTATCGCCGGAAAAATTTTGGCAAGTGAGCCGTTTTTAAAAATACAAATTACAAAAGGGCCAATCAATGAAATTCAAACTCATTTGGTGGGTAGTTATAATTTTCCCAATGTAATGGCTGCTGCTGTTATTGGGAATTATTTTAACATATCTGCAGATAAAATAAAGAAGGCGATTGAAAATTATATTCCCTCCAATAGTCGCTCGCAACTTTTGGAAGTAGGCAGCAATAAAATAATTTTAGACGCATACAATGCGAATCCAAGCAGTATGAAGTTGGCTATTGAAAATATTGCATCAATAAACACTGCGCACAAAGTTTTATTATTGGGTGCTATGGCTGAATTGGGTGCAGAAAGTCTTGCCGAACACAAAGCAATAGTGGAATTAATCAATACAAAGCAATGGGATAATGTTGTTTTAGTTGGTGGTGATTTTCTAAAATTCAAACATCCATACATTTCATTCAAAAATGCTGAAGAAGCAAAAGAATGGTATCAGCAACAAAACTTTGAACACACTACTTTATTAATAAAAGGGAGTAGAAGTATGCAGATGGAGAAGATATTGGCAAGATAACTATGCCTATCAGTTTTTCCCAAAACGATATTAAATACACAATGCAAACAACGAACTTTGTATTCTAAACTTCACCATTATGACCTCAGAAAAAGCATCCAGAAGTTATCTGACAAGCGTTTTCAATTGCCGGTGCCCGCGTTGTCGTGAAGGCAAGTTATTCCAATACCCGGCAAGGCCATTTCGTTTTAAACGATCCATGCAGATGAATAAAAACTGTACTGTGTGTAATCAAGTAACGGAATTGGAAGTAGGTTTTTATTACGGAACAAGTTTTGTAAGTTATACTCTTGGTATTTTAATAAGTGTTTTCTCTTTAATACTCTGGTTTATTACTGTTGGGATATCTATCAATGATAATCGTTTTTTTTATTGGTTAGCGGCAAATTCAATATTACTCTTACTCATACAGCCATGGATTATGCAGTTAAGTCGTAGCTTTTGGATTTCATGGTTTGTAAAATATGATCCTAATTGGAAAACCAACAAACCCAAAGATTTCTTGGAAAGGCAAAATTCAGAACAGGCGAATAATTGGTGAGAAGAGAGAGGATTTTGAAAAGAAAAAAGGCTTTCTGCTCTTCATTTTTTTTATTTGCAACTCACGTTTAATGGCAAGGCTTCTTGTTTGGAATACTTCAAAATAAACTAAACGTAAAGGCCTCTTCCCTGCAGTGTATTTACTCATGCCATCAAAGTGTTTGGACATTCTGCAGTCAAGATCTGAACATTGACCAATATAAAATGAAAAATCCTTCAGACTTTGAAGGATATAAACATAAAACATACTAATGTTTTTTGCGGAGACCAAGGGATTCGAACCCTTGATACGGTTTCCCGTATACACACTTTCCAGGCGTGCTCCTTCAACCACTCGGACAGGTCTCCAATTTAAAGGGATGCAAAAATAATCATGTATTGCTCAGCAAACGAATAATTTCTTAGAGATAAAGAGAAAATTATAAAAATAAATTTTGAGGAAAGGG
>JAFDXF010000088.1 GCA_018268055.1 Bacteroidota bacterium | reverse complement strand
CTACTCAATTTTGTACAACAAAATCTTGCTGCTTAAAATCAAGATGCCTTAAAACGCAAACGAATGCTTGTGCGATAATTTTATCAATAATATTTTAAGAGAAACTGATTTTTTTCACAGCCTGGCGGAGTGTTGCTTAACGATTGGATTGGAACCATAGGAACCTATCAGGATTCATTATGGCTAAACAAATTCTTAAATCTGAACAATGGTATTGTTGTAATTAACAACACTGTAACAATAAAAAATTGTTTTTTCAATAAAATACAGGCAGATGCTTTTTATGGCAAGCCATATAACGGCACAGCCGTAGTATCTGTTGGTGATGTTGCAGGGGGCAAAAGAGGCAACCTTACCATGCAGCCCGTTATGAACAACCAAATAACTATCAACAGCAGCCATAGTGGTGTGTGGACAAGCTACAGCACACTGAACTTAAACAATGTGCGCATGGACAGCATGTATATAGGCGCAACAGTGAACCGTTGTAAAGACTATCTGAGCGCTACTATTGCATGGAACGAAATAAAAGCCACCCGTGCAGGTATTGTTTGCAACAACAATGCCGGTGCAGCCAAGATGGCTTTAAACAACAACACCATTCATGTCAATGGCACAGGACTGAATGTGGCTGTGGGCATCATCATCAACGAAATCAACAAAAACGGACTAGGCAATTATAGCATTGAAAACAATTACCTGTATCTTTACAATGTGCGTTACGGCATACGCATGCAAAATGTTTACAAACCGCTGGTAGCACATAACTATATTGAACAAAATGGAACTAATGTTGTATATGGTATTACTGCGCTAAACAGCGATAGCACCCATGTACGCTGTAACCAAGTGCGAACAATGGATATTAGTAATGTAAGTTCAAAAGGCATTTATTATAGCCTGAGCAAAAACGGAACTCTAAGCTGCAACAGCATGGACACTGCGGCAACAGGAATCTGGTTTGGCGGTAATTGCGCTGGAACGCAATTAAAAGGCAACACCCTGCGCAATAATTTATTGGGGCTGTACATTAACAATGTTGGAGTAACAGGCGTACAGCCTAACAATGGAAACAGGTTTATTGATTATCGTGATACCGTTGGTGCTTATAATGCAAATGTTAGTGGGCAACAGCTTTCGCAATTCAGGGTTAGAACATCTGATGCCATGGGTAATATTTATTATCCAATTCTTGCACAGCAAAATTTTATTTGGTTCAACCCAATGTTGACAACAGGAATCTATACTTGCGGAACGGCTTGTTACGATATGCTTGAAGTAATTGACAATGAATTATTGTATAGAATAATTGCAGGCGACAGCATACTCACAGAGGAATTTATCCCCGAAAGCCAGAGCATGGCAAGACAGTATTTATTTCAGGTATTGGATAACAATCCTGAATTGCTTGAAAGCGATACTTTGTTTCAGAATTTTTACAATGAAATGCTTGCAGAGGCAGAAGGACAACTTAATTCAGTAGAAAGAAGGTTTGAAGCCTACGGTAAAATGGATAGCACTTTTGCACCCATGCTGCAAAACATAGATTCACTGATTAGCCTGTACAATTACTACATAGCGCATTTTGATGAAATGCGCGATTCCATTGAGCAGTCGGGAGTAAACCCTGATTCCTTACGTGAACAATGGATTTTTCACATAGAGAATTTAGATGTTACAAGAGTGAACATTGTTATGCAGCACAACGCTGTTATATCGGGCGAAATGTACGAAGGTGAATTAACCAACAACATCATTAACGGTGATGAGCAGAATGAAATAAACAGTGCATTAATGAATGAGCTGTTTATGCAGTTGGAAGAAGTCAATTATACAAATATTGATGAGCATTATAATGAGTTAATGAGTATTGCGGAGCAATGCCCTTACTATGGAGGTGAGGCAGTGTACAGGGCAAGAGCAGCATTGGAATTAGTGAATGGTAGTTTAACTTACAATGATGATGCTAATTGTTTACAGTATGGCATTTACAGGCAAGGGAAAACAGCTAATGAATTAACATCAGAAAGAATTGAAGTAAAGCCGAACCCAGCAAGCGATTACGTTTCAATAAATGTTAGTTGCAAAGAAAACGAAACATTCAGCGCAGATATAACAAATACAGTAGGGCAAAGTGTACTGAATAAAAAATTGAAATGTAATCAAGAAAATATAATTAACATTAGTGAATTACAACAAGGCGCATATACGATTGTTGTAAAAACAAAAAATGAAATTCAAAATTTTAAGCTCATTGTTGTAAGGTGATACGAAATAAATTTTATTTTATAGCATTATTGATGTTTTTCCCTGTGATGGCACAATCACAGGGAAAAACACACAACTTTTTAATAGGGCACAATACATTAACCGATCAATATACCACAGCAGGAAAAGGGAGGTTGTTATTTGACAGTTCATCAGTGAATGTAATTGGTGAATCAAGAAAAATGGCTTTTGGCGCAGCGCAGGGAAATATTAGCGATGAGAACGGAAATTTATTGATAGCGAGTAACGGATGCTGGATAGCTGATGCCACAAGCGACACCATGCTGAATGGCGGTGGGCTTACACCGCCCGGCAGTTTTACAAATGATTGGTGCGATTCTTTTTCAGGTATCCCATTTTCTTATTCAAGTATGATTTTACCTTACCCTGATAATCCCGATAAATATATTTTGTTTCATCAAACAGGCGATTATAACTTAGGCGGTGATGTTGCTCCTAATTTAATGTATAGCGAAATAGATTTATCGTTGAATGGCGGCTTGGGTGAAGTAACATTAAAAAGCCAGATTCTTATTAATGAGCCATTGTTCCCAAATATTACTGATTGCCGCCATGCCAATGGGCGGGACTGGTGGATAATCGCCTTCAAAGAGGCATCAAATAAAGTTTATAAAATCTTGCTCACGCCTACAGGCATTGACACTATTATTCCTCAATTTCTGAATGTTCCTCCTGCCTCTTTTAATGGCGGGCAACCCACATTCAGCCGCGATGGTAAAAAATTCGCTTATGCTGATTTTTGGGGTTCTTTTGCTAACGTTTTTCACGATGTCAGACTGTTTGATTTTGACCGATGTTCGGGAATGTTCGACAATGAAAAAATTATTGATATATCCGATTCTATTTCGGGATTTGGATTAGCCTTCTCGTCCGATTCAAAATATTTATATGCATCATCATATCAGCACATTTTCCAAATGTGTGTTGATTCTCCCAATGTGGCAGCAACCAAGCAAATTATTGCCACAATCGATATGTTTGCTTCACCTATACCGCCATTTTATACAAGCTTCTTTCTTATGTATCTTGCCGCAAACGGCAAGATTTATATTTCATCAGGTAATGGTGTAGTGGATTATCACTATATCAATTATCCTGACAGCGCAGGCACGGCATGTGATGTTCATTTACATGATTTGCACTTGCCCTGTTATTCTTTCAGAGGAAATGTAAACCACCCTAATTATTATCTTGGTTGCGATACTACGCTTGGCTGTACGCCATGTTATACAGGCATAAATGAAATAGGGCAGCATGATTTTAAATTTTCTATTTCACCAAACCCTACAAACGGCAGCTTTAAAATAATTTATCTCTTACCCCAAAACAAAAGCGGTACACTTCAAATTTTTGACATAAACGGCAAACAAATTTACAAACAAAACTTGCCCCCTTGGAGTACAATACAATATATATCCTTACCAAAACTTGCAAATGGTGTTTATAATTGCACAATCACAAGCTATAATGAAAGGGCACATAAAAAGTTGGTTGTCTTTAAGGAGTAACAAAAAAGCTTCCCCTTTTAGAGAAAGCCATTTGTTTTTCGTAAATCTTAAAGCTTAATAGTAAGTCAGTCTGATAACGTCAGCAAGATATTTTGCAAAACGAATTACCTGACGGCTATAGCCATATTCGTTATCATACCAAACATAAAGCACTGCCGTTTTTCCGTCTTTACTAACAATAGTAGCAGGACTATCAACAATGCTTGCGCATGGATTTCCTACAAGGTCGGTGCTTACTAATTCATTACCGTACGAGTATTGAATTTGCTCAACCAAATCACCTTTAAGTGCTGCTTCTTTAAGAATTTCGTTGATGGAATCTTTATCTGAATTTTTTCCTAATGTCAGGTTCAGAATTGCTAAGGACACATCAGGTGTAGGAACCCTTACAGCATTGCCTGTAATTTTACCAGCCAATTCAGGTAAAGCTTTTGACACTGCCTTATCAGCACCTGTTTCAGTAATTACCATATTTAAAGCGGCCGAGCGACCTCTTCGGTATTTTTTATGATAGTTGTCGAGTAGATTCTGGTCGTTTGTATAGGAGTGAATGGTTTCTATATGTCCACGTTCGATGCCTAATGTTTTATTAATTACTGCCAACACAGGAACAATGGCATTGGTTGTACAAGAGGCCGCAGAATAGATTTTTTCATTTGCATCATGTTGTGTTTGATTTACACCATAAACAACATTAGGAATGTCACCTTTGCCGGGAGCTGTTAATAATACTTTATCTACTCCCTTTGAAAGTAAATGTTTACCTAAACCTTCACGGTCGCGTGCAACACCGGTATTATCAACCAGCAGCGCATTGTTAATCCCATACTTTGTATAATCAATATCTTCAGGATTCTTTGCTGAAATCATGTGTACGGTATGTCCATTAATTATGAGAGCACGATTTTGTATATCTTCAATCACAGTGCCCGGAAATGGCCCATGAACACTATCTGTACGTAACAAATCTGCACGTTTGATAATATCTTCATCACTTTTATCGCGGGTCACTATTGCACGTAAACGAAGCTGTTCGCCTTTGCCAGCCATGATAGTTAGCTCGCGCGCCAGCAATCGGCCTATACGACCAAAACCATAAAGAACAACATCTTTAGGTGTCAATGTCTTTTTGCCTTTACCGATAAAATCTTTTAGTTTATCTGCAATAAACTTACTTACCGTTTGATATTTCTCTTTATCAACAAGCCATTCATGAGCCAAACGTCCTAAATCGAGGCGTGATGGTGCAAGATCAATAGCATTTAACTCTTTGGCAATAGCTAAAGCGTCAAAAATATTAATCGGCTTTTTTACAATTTCCTTAGAATACTGAATCAGGTTCAACAATTGGCTGCTGCTGCGATCAATCATCTGATTGCGAAACATAACCAATTCTACTGATTTGTCGAACCATAAAGATCCGGTAACATGAATTAACTCAATGGCAGCTTT
>JAFDXF010000087.1 GCA_018268055.1 Bacteroidota bacterium | reverse complement strand
GCCCGTAGTTAAAAGATATTGGCGGGCTTGTCGGTATACTTTTACGTTGGCCGACGTTTGTGCTGTTTGTATGGTACAAAGTATTTTTGTAGTTGTTGGTCAGCGCAGTTTTGGGTGAGCGGGTTTTATACTTTTTAAAGAATATTCAATCTAAGATAATACAATAGCTGCATATAGCGATTAAATTTTTCAAAAACAGACATGGCAAAGCCAACATCCTTCGGGGATGTAAAAAACGGAAAACATTATTTGCTCATAGTGTACATCGTCTTGTTTAAAAACGCAACCAGTTTTGTTGGTTACATAATGAGATAAAATCATTTTAATCTACCTTAAACATTCTATATGCCTTTCCGTACAATCCAGAAACGTTTAACCCAAATTAAACTTTATTCAACAACCTTCAACTATTCTAAACCCTGCTCAATAGATATTCCCCTGCCCAAAAGCTGCCGGATAGAAACGGATACCCCGCTGATGGTTTTGTGCTCAGCTCTTGCGGCGGAGTAGTAGTGAATAGCCGGAACCCCGAAAGCATTCGGCGTACAATAGCAGTACAAAAGCTGATAGCCCAAATTTCATTTTTTAATTTAATAGCATCACTTCTCTATAACCTTCATCGCATCTTCTATGTATTGATCATCTTGTGTAAGCGTTTGATAATAGCCTGCATTGCCCCAATGGTATTTTGCAATCTGAGCTTTGAGTTGCAGTTTTATTCTATTGGCAATATGCTCAGTAATGTTTTTGGGCGCTTCACCGGTATTCAACAACGATTGATAGAGAGGTGCCACATCAACTGTTTTCAAAAAATCATTTATCGATGTTGATTTATCAATTGCCGCTTTATGATTAAAATAATAAGTAAAGGCAATTTTATTAAACGTGCTACTCGCAAATAATTTGTTGAGTGTGCTGCTATAAATTGTAGTGTCTAATGGAACAAAAATATTTGGAATGATTCCTTCGCCTTCGTAAACAGTGTCTTTGCAAACGGTAAGAAACGCTTTGCCACGTACTACCTTATCCGAATCGGCTGCAAGTAAAGAGCCATTGGAATAACGATTCCAAAGTTCATCCATATATACTTTTTTGCCTTTGTCGTAAGAGCGCTGAATAAAACGCCCGACAGGTGTGTAATATCGAGCCGTTGTCAATCGGATAGCAGCACCATCTCGCAATGGGAACTGCTCCATCACCAAACCTTTTCCAAATGTTCTTCTACCAATGATTGTGGCTCTGCACCAATCTTGCAATGCGCCACAGAGTACTTCGCTGGCACTGGCGGTGAGCTCATCTACCAGCACTACTACTTTTCCGGATTCTAAAATGCCCGGCCGCTTGGCTTTGTATTCTCGCTTTTTGCTGTTTGCTCCTTCGGTGTAAACGATCAGCTTATCACCACCCAAGAATTCATCGGCTACATCTACTGATTCTTCTAATAGACCGCCACCATTGTGACGCAGGTCTAATATTAAATTTTGCATTCCCTGCTTTTTCAGATTTTCCATAGCGTACATAAACTCTTCGTATGTTGTTTCTGAAAACTTGTTGATTTTGAGATAAGCAGTAGTTGCATTCATCATAAACGAAACATCAACCGAAGGAACGGGAATATTTCCTCTAGTGACAGTTATGGTTTGCTCATTACCATTTCTCAGTAATAATAAATTTACTTTAGAGTCTTTCTGTCCACGAACAATTTTTCTTATATCATCTGTGGTCAATTTTTTGCCTGAAAGGGTAGAGTCGTTTGCTTTTAAAACGATATCTCCGGGCTGCACACCTGCTTTATCTCCCGGGCTTCCGGGTATGGCATACACCACCTGCACGGTATCGTTATACATCGTAAATTCTATTCCAATGCCGGCATATTTCCCTTGCAAGTCCTCATTGGCCTGTTTCAGTTCTGCCGGTGGCAGATAAACGGAGTGTGGATCCAGATCACTCATTATTTGCTCAATAGCTAAATGCTGCAATGAATCAATGTTCACCGCATCCACATATTTCATCTTGATTATTTGCAATGCTTCCTGCAGTGAGGTGGGTTTATCCGATTGAAAAAAATCTTTGGAGCCTTCGGATTTTAACTGATAACCTAAAAACATACCAATGACCATCACTATAGATAATAGCAACGGAAGCCATACCTGAAACTTTTTATTGACCATTCTAAATATTATTGCTTAATTTGATGCAAAATAAAAGAAAACTTACCGGTAA
Organism: Bacteroidota bacterium; assembly: GCA_018268055.1. Taxonomy (GTDB): domain Bacteria; phylum Bacteroidota; class Bacteroidia; order Chitinophagales; family Chitinophagaceae; genus JJ008. The sequence continues at coordinate 141,022 of JAFDXF010000087.1, read as the reverse complement.
TTTATGTCTTCTGTAAAACTGATTGCTGATAGCGGCGCTACTAAAGCAGAATGGTGCTTACTAAGTAATGGTAGAAAAAAGAAAATTCTAACTCAGGGTATTAGTCCTTATTTTCTCACGGGAGAGCAGATTGCTGAATTATTGCATAAAGAACTGATGCCAAAACTGAAGAAAGCTGAAATTGAAAGCGTTCATTTTTATGGAACAGGATTGGCTAATGAGCGCAATGTAGGCGTAATAAAAAATGTGTTGAAAAATCTTTTTCCGAAAGCAAAATTGGAAATTCAGACAGATATTGTTGCTGCTGCCAGAGCACTATGTGGTAGGGGAAAAGGAGTAGCCTGTGGTTTGGGTACCGGTACTATCTGCTGCTATTATGATGGTAAAAAAGTGGCGAAAATCAGTCCCGGACTTGGTTATGCATTGGGCGACGAAGGCAGTGGCGCTTACTTGGGTAAAAAAGTAATTCAATATTATTTGTATGGTACGTTTGATGAAGAATTGAGAGGTCGATTTGATTTGACGTATAAAACCAATGCTTCTGAAATTTTGGAAAATGTTTATAAGAAACCAATGCCCAACCGTTATCTGGCAAGTTTTGCAAAATTTTTGGCAGAAAACAGAGGCCATTACATGATTGAAAACATTATAGAAGATGGGCTGAATGATTTTTTCTTTCAGCATTTGAATAGGTTTAGAGAAGTATGGACGATGCCGGTAAGTTTCGTAGGCAGTGTCGCATTTGGTTTTAAAGATGTATTACAGCAACTTTGCAACTCTTATCAATTTGAATTAGGAAAAGTTATCAAATCACCCATGGAAGGATTAACAGATTATCACCGCTAAAAAATTATATGGCATTTCAAAAAATAACTGAGCAAGAGAGTAGATATAGGCATTTAGAAAAGCAGTCAATCCTGACTTTGCTAACCGATATTAATAATGAAGACAAGACCGTTCCCGAAGCAGTAGAAAAAGCTATCCCTCAAATAGAAAAATTGGCTGAAGCAGCTTCTGACAAAATGTTGATGGGTGGGCGTATGTTTTACATCGGTGCCGGCACCAGCGGACGATTAGGTATCGTAGATGCAAGTGAATGTCCGCCTACTTATGGCGTACCACATGGATTAGTGATTGGCATCATTGCCGGTGGCGAAACGGCAATTACCAATGCTGTAGAATTTGCTGAAGATGATTTTGAGCAAGGATGGAAAGATTTGCAGTCGTTCAACGTAAACGATAAAGATGTTGTGATAGGCATTGCTGCAAGCGGTACCACTCCTTATGTAATCGGTGCACTGGATGAATGCAGAAAAAGAGGAATTGTAACCGGTAGTATCTCTTGCAATCCCGATTCGCCGGTGAGTAATGCTGCCGAGTTTCCGGTAGAAGTTGTAGTAGGTCCTGAGTTTGTAACAGGTAGTACAAGAATGAAAAGCGGTACAGCTCAAAAATTAGTGCTAAATATGATTTCTACAGCAGTAATGATTCAATTAGGAAGGGTAGAAGATAATAAAATGGTGAATATGCAACTCACCAATGATAAATTGGTGGACAGAGGCACAAAAATGCTGATGGAAAGAATCAACCTTACCGATTATGAACAAGCTAAAGAACTTCTACTGAAATATGGCAGTGTGAAGAAAGCTGCTGATGCTTATGGAAAGTAGATGAGGAAGGTTGAATGGTTGTTTAATGTGGTTGAATTTTGTTTAATTGTTCTGAATGTTTGACTAGGGTTTTAGCTGTCGGCGTTCCGGATTCAACAATTTTACTATAAATTTTATTTTGATTTTCCAATTAGAAATGTATATTGTGCATTGAAATCAATTGAGTGATTACTCTTATATCATATAATCTTTCTACTGTGGTTTGTTTCACTACTACCACAACAACTACTACGACTCCGCAGTAGCGGAGTATTATTTCATATTATCATGGGGCTTATGCTGTAAGACAATCTAAAGTCTTTTATTGATCATTTAATTTAAGAAAATATATGCAGGTTTTAAAATTTGGTGGCTCATCTGTAGCGAATGCTGAAAATATAAAAAAAGTGATTGCCATTGTTGGTCAGGCAATTGAAAAAGAAAAATCTTCAAAGAGTAATCAAAAAACAATTGTGGTGGTGTCTGCTTTGGGCGGCATTACCGATTTATTGCTGAGTGCGGCTTCATTGGCAGCCATAGGTGATGAGGGGTTTAAAGAAAAATTAGTGATAATAGAACAAAGGCATTTAGAAGCAGTGAAGGATTTAATTCCTATTGCCAATCAAAGTCATTTACTCAGTGAAGTAAAGAAGATGTGCAATGAAATTGAAGATATATGTAATGGCATCTTTTTGTTAAAAGAATTGACCCCTCGATCAAAAGACAGAATAGCCAGCTATGGAGAATTATTATCTTCTCAGATTATTGCTGCTGCATTCAATGCAAATAATATCAATACACAATGGAAAGATGCTAAAGAAATTATTGTTACGAATTCAAATTACACCGCAGCTGAAGTCGATTTTTTGGAAACGAATAAAAGAATCAAAGAATATTTTGATAAAGTGCATGTTGCTTTATTTCTATTACCCGGTTTTATTGCAGCAGATCATTTAGGTATTACTACTACATTAGGTCGTGGCGGTTCTGATTTTACTGCCGCCATTATAGCTTCGGCATTGGAGGCTGATAAATTAGAAATATGGACAGATGTAAGTGGTATGATGACTGCCGATCCGCGAATGACAGCCAATGCAAAAATTATTCCTGCTATTTCTTATAAAGAAGCAATGGAACTATCGCATTTTGGTGCTAAGGTTATTTATCCGCCTACCATTCAACCGGTGATGGGAAAAGGAATTCCGGTTTGGATTAAAAATACTTTTGCTCCTGAAGATGCAGGTACTTTAATTGAAACAGCTTCAGTTGTAAATGGAAATATTGTAAGAGGTATTTCCAGTATCAATAACATTGCACTCATTAGCTTGGAAGGAAGTGGCATGATTGGTATTCCGGGGTTTTCAAAAAGATTGTTTGAAGCATTGAGCAATGAAAAAATAAATGTTATTCTCATTACACAAAGTTCTTCCGAACATTCTATTTGTGTGGGTATTGATGCTTCCATGGTACAAAAAGCAAAACAAGTTGTCGACGAGGCTTTTGCCAATGAAATTGCATTACAAAAAGTAGAACCATTGAAAGTAGAAGATGGTCTTTCTATTGTAGCATTGGTGGGTGAGAATATGAAAAACCATACCGGCGTGAGTGGGAGAATGTTTACTGCAATGGGTAAGAACGGTGTGAATATTCGTGCTATTGCACAAGGCTCTTCCGAGAAAAATATTTCTGCAGTTATATCTACTCAAGATGTGCGCAAGGCAATCAATGTATTGCATGAAGAATTTTTTGAAACGACTTATAAGCAAGTCAATCTTTTTATTATTGGAACGGGAAATGTAGGCGCAAGATTATTGGCACAATTAGAAAAGCAATTAGAATTTCTGAAAAAAAATTTACGTTTACAGATTCGCATTGTCGGCTTGAGCAATAGCCGTAATAGATTGATTGATGAAGAAGGTATTGATTTGAAAAACTGGAAAAAATTGTTGGAACAAAGTGAGCAAGCCAATCTGCAGCAATATGTTGAAGAGATTATAAAAAGAAACTTACGCAATACAGTTTTTGTAGATGTAACGGCAAATGATATTGTTGCTTCTAAATATCATCAGCTATTAAAGAAAAGTATTTCGGTTGTTGCTTGTAACAAAATTGCAGCTTCATCTGCTTTTCAAAACTATAAAGAGTTGAAACAATTGGCTCGTGAGTATCACTGTCAATTTTTATTTGAAACCAATGTGGGTGCAGGGCTTCCTGTTATTGCTACAATCAATGACTTAGTTCAAAGTGGTGACAGCGTACATCAAATTAAAGCAGTGCTAAGTGGCACATTAAATTTTGTTTTCAATAATTACGATGGCTCTCGCACGTTTGCCGAAGTGGTACAACAAGCTCAAGACGAAGGTTATACCGAACCCGATCCACGATTAGATTTAGGAGGTACCGATGTGATGCGAAAGATAATGATTTTGGCAAGAGAGGCCGGCGTAAAAATGGAGATGGAAGAAATAACCAATCATTCTTTTATGCCTGCAAATTGTATGACAGGAACAGTAGATGATTTTTACCATGAAATGAAAAAAGAAGAAGCACATTTTCAAAAATTATTGAAGCAAGCAGATGATGCGGGTTGTAAATTGAAATTTGTTGCTTCATATCAAGAAGGGAAAGCCTCTGTAGGTTTAGAGCACATACATCCTTCTCACGATCTTTATCATTTGTATGGAAAGGATAATGTAGTTTTATTCTATACAGACAGGTATAAAGAGCAGCCTTTAGTAATCAAAGGAGCAGGAGCGGGGGCAGAAGTTACTGCAAGCGGTGTATTTGCCGATATCATCAGAGCAAGTAAAGTGTAATAGTAAAAGAGAAAATGAACATGAAATCAATACGTATAAAAGCACCGGGAACAGTAGCCAATTTGGTTTGTGGTTTTGATATTCTGGGCATGGCTTTAAAAGAACCTTTTGATGTGATGGAGTTTACACTATTGGATAAGCCGGAAATTATCATTCATCATAAAGATAGTTTTGGTTTATCAGTTGTGCCCGAGCAGAATGTTGCCGGAGTGGTTTTACAATCCATTATAGAAAGAATGAACAATACTATCGGCTTTGAAGTAACCATTGAAAAAAGAATAATGCCCGGTAGCGGATTAGGCTCCAGTGCAGCGAGTGCAGCAGGTGCTGCAGTAGGCGCTAATTATTTATTGAATAATATTTTTGACACTAATGAGCTAGTACAGTTTGCTATGAATGGCGAAAAATTGGCATCCGGTGTAAAACATGCAGATAATATCACTCCTTGTATATTGGGTGGTGTCAGTTTGATTCGTTCTATTCTTCCATTGGATATTATTTCTATACCATCGCCTGAGCTATTTATTACAGTGGTGCATCCACAAATAGAAGTAAAAACTTCTGATGCAAGACAAATTTTAAAAAAACAGGTTTTGCTGAAGGATGCCATTAAACAATGGGGAAACATTGCAGGATTAGTTTCCGGATTGATGAAAAATGATTATGAATTGATTGGCCGTTCATTAGAAGATGTTATTATAGAACCGATACGAAGTATTTTAATTCCCGGCTTTGATGAAGTAAAGAAAAAGTCGAAAGAAGCAGGAGCTTTGGGTGGCGGCATTTCGGGTTCTGGTCCTTCTATTTTTATGTTGAGCAATAATTTTGATACTGCAAATAATGTAGAAGGTGCAATTCAAGAAATCTATAATCGAATGGGTATCGCATTCCATACTTATGTAACTACAATAAACACTAAAGGCGTTGAAATATTTTAGTACAAATAAAAAATCACCGGTTGTCACTTTCAAAGAAGCAACCATACTTGGGCAAGCATCGGACAAAGGTTTATACTTTCCTGAATATATTCCACAAGTGGATAAACATTTGCTTGATAATATTGTTCATCTCAGTAATGAAGAAATTGCTTTCAGCGTCATTAAACCTTATGTAGGTGAAACCATAACGGATGAGCGTTTGTTTCAAATTGTGTCCGAAACAATAAATTTTCCAATGCCATTAGTTTTCCTGAATGAGCAATGTGCATCGTTGGAATTGTTTCATGGACCCACATTGGCATTTAAAGATGTGGGTGCAAGGTTTATGAGCCGCTGCTTGGGAGAATTTGTAAGAGATAAAAATGAAAATGTAACTGTACTTGTTGCTACTTCAGGCGATACAGGTGGTGCAGTGGCAAGCGGATTTTATAATGTGGAAGGAGTGGAGGTAGTCATTCTTTATCCTTCTGGCAAAGTAAGTCCGGTGCAGGAAAAACAATTGACCGCAATGGGTGGCAATATTCAAGCACTGGAAATATCCGGAACATTTGACGATTGTCAGCGCATGGTGAAGCAAGCTTTTACAGATAATGAAATTAATCAGAAACGCTTTCTTACTTCAGCCAATTCTATCAATGTGGCTCGCTGGTTGCCACAGCAGTTTTATTATTTCTTTGCTTACAAACAATGGGCACAAAAGCAAAGTGAAAAAAAATTAGTTGTTTCTGTTCCAAGTGGAAATTTTGGAAATATATGTGCCGGCCTTTTGGCGATGCAATCGGGTTTGCCGATCAATAAATTTATTGCTGCTTGCAATGCAAATGATGTAGTCAATCATTATTTAAAAACAGGAACTTGGGAAGAAAGAAGCGCTATTGCTACACTTAGCAATGCGATGGATGTTGTTCATCCGAGCAATTTTGTACGTATTTTAGAATTATTTCATCATCAGTTTCCGCAGTTGAAAGAAAAATTAATAGCCTACAGTATATCTGATGAAGAAACTTTAAAAACGATTGCAGATGTTTACGAAAAATATAAGTACATACTTGATCCGCATGGAGCTGTTGGTTATCTGGCATTAAATAAATTTTTAGAAAAAAATCCTGATTCTAAAGGATTGTTTTTAGAGACAGCGCACCCCGTTAAGTTTCCGGATGCTGTGCAAAACACGATTGGTGTTTCGTTGGAAGTGCCGGAGCATATAAAATATATTTTGGATGGGGAGAAAAAAAGTATTTTAATGAAACCGGATTTTGATCAATTGAAATCATATTTACTTCAATAATGAATATAATATCTTTGCACCTATATGCAAGATATCGAACCGTTTTACAATTGGCGTCATCTATATGTAAGTGAGGAAGACAAACGTTCTCCATTTTACGGTAGAACCTATTCAGAATTTGAATTCTCTCAAACGATTTATAATTTTTATATTCATCCTCAGTGGGATGATTTTGGCAGTCGTACACTTTATTTGAAAGTATTATTGGCTGATTATGATGAGCATTATGCGATTATAGAACTGATAGGAGAATGGAATGATGCTATTGAAAATGATATCATGACATTGAAAAGAGATGTGCTGGAACATTTTATGCAGGAAGGCATTTTTAAATTTATCTTAATTGCTGAAAATGTATTGAACTTTCATAACAGTGATGCCGATTATTATGAAGAGCTGCACGAAGAACTTTCTGATGAAAACGGATGGATCGTGTGCCTAAATATGCCCGAACAAACGCAGCATGATTTTAAAAAAGCACATTTAAACAGATATATTGAACTCATGCAATTGGCTGAATGGAGGACTTTCAAACCTTTTCATTTGTTTAAGAAAATAAATAATGAACTTACCTCAAGATTGATGGAATAGGGCTGATATTATTTTAAATCTTTAGATATTCAGTGCAACCTCTGTGTTGAAAAATTTGATGCATCCGAGACTTCAGAACAAATCTTCGGATAATGACTAATAACTCATACTAATTTAAAGTTGTTTTTGCTATTTTAAAAAGAAATTTTTTGATGAAATAACTTTTCAGTGTACTTTGCCGCATCAGCAGTAAATTTGCTGCAACTTCCAATTCACAATATCTACGCTTATGAAATGGTCTGAAATCTTCACTTCATCAGTTGGCAAAAAATGGGTAATGGCATTAACAGGATTGTTTCTTATTGCATTCCTGGTAGTACACGCCGGATTAAACGCTTGCATCTGGGCAAATGACGGTGGCAAAATGTTTAACGCCGGAGCTCATTTTATGGGATCAACAGTTGTTGTTCGTATTCTAGAAATCGGTTTAATGGTCGGTTTTCTTCTGCACGCAGTGCAGGGCATTATGATTGAAATACAAAATCGCAGCAAACGCAAAATCGGATATGCCGTACCTATGGGTAATAAAGGCAGCAAATGGTTTAGTCGCTGGATGGGACTTCTGGGTACATTAGTTCTGATTTTTGTAATCATACACCTTGCGCATTTCTGGATTCCGAATCGCAGTCATCAAGGATGGCTGTTAGGAGAAGAAATTAATTTGTATGAGAGTATGAAAGAAATCTTTCAAAATCCGGTTGTTGTCATTATTTACATCGCAGGTTGTATTTCTTTAGCATGGCATTTGGCACATGGTTTTCAAAGTGCATTCCGCACAGTAGGAGTACACAATCATAAATACCTTACGATGTTAAGGTCTTGCGGTTATGCATTTTCTGTAATTGTTCCTTTGACGTTTATCATGATGCCGCTAAGTTTTTATTTCGGCTGGTTAAGTTAAATTATAAATTATTATTTCATCATAATCATCGGTTGTTATGCTTGAATCAAAAATACCTTCAGGATCTGTTGAAAATAAATGGACAGACTATAAAGGCCATTGTAAATTAGTAAATCCGGCAAATAAAAGAAAGCTGGAAGTAATCGTAGTAGGTACCGGATTGGCAGGCGCATCTGCTGCTGCATCATTGGGCGAGCTGGGTTACAGAGTAAAAGCTTTCTGCTTTCAGGATTCACCACGTAGAGCACACAGTATTGCTGCACAAGGTGGTATCAATGCTGCAAAGAATTATCAAAATGACGGCGACTCTACATTCCGCTTATTTTATGATACTGTAAAAGGTGGCGACTATCGTTCCAGAGAAGCAAATGTGCATCGTCTGGCGGAAGTGAGTGCCAATATCATTGATCAATGTGTGGCACAAGGCGTTCCGTTCGCAAGAGAGTACGGAGGTTTATTGGCTAATCGTTCGTTTGGAGGTGTGCAGGTAAAACGTACATTCTATGCGGCAGGTCAAACAGGTCAGCAACTTTTGATCGGTGCATATCAAGCATTAGAAAGACAAGTCGCATTAGGTAGTGTGAAACAATATACACGTCACGAAATGCTGGATGTAGTAGTGATTGACGGAAAAGCGAGAGGAATCATTGCACGAAATTTAATAACCGGCGAATTAGAAAGATTTTTTGGTCATGCAGTTGTATTGGCAAGCGGTGGATATGGAAACGTATTTTATCTTTCTACCAATGCGATGGGCAGTAATGCAACGGCTGCATGGAAAGCACATTTAAAAGGTGCATTTTTTGGTAATCCTTGTTTTACACAAATACATCCAACTTGTATTCCCGTAAGTGGCGATCATCAAAGTAAATTGACGTTGATGTCAGAATCGTTGCGCAATGATGGCCGTATATGGGTGCCAAAGAAAAAAGACGAAACACGTAAAGCAAATGATATTCCGGAAGAAGACAGAGATTATTATTTAGAGCGCCGTTATCCTGCTTTTGGTAACCTTGTACCAAGAGATGTGGCTTCGAGAGCAGCAAAAGAAAGATGTGATGCAGGCTATGGCGTAGGTACAACAAAGCAAGCGGTTTATTTAGATTTTAAATATAACCTGATAAATAAGTATGGTAGAGCAGAAGCCAATAAACATGGTATTGAAAACCCTGATGAAGAAACATTGATTCGGTTGGGCAAAGAAGTAGTAAAAGAAGAATATGGGAATCTGTTTGAAATGTATGAGAAAATCACAGGCGAAAATCCTTATGAAGTGCCGATGCGTATTTATCCTGCCGTTCACTATACGATGGGTGGCCTTTGGGTGGACTATGAATTAATGACTACTGTAAAAGGTTTGTATGCATTGGGCGAAGCAAATTTCAGCGATCATGGAGCCAACCGATTAGGCGCTTCCGCATTGATGCAGGGCTTGGCAGATGGTTACTATGTAATTCCATACACCATCGGAAATTATTTGGCAGATGAAATAGCCACAAAACCAATTCCCACCACACATGAAGCATTTGAAGCTGCTGAGAAAACAGTGAATGACAGAATCAATACGCTGATGAACATTAAAGGCAATCAGCCGGTAGAAAGTTTTCATAAGCGATTGGGGAAAATAATGTGGGAGAAATGCGGCATGGCTCGTAATGAAAAAGGATTGGCAGAAGCAATCACTGAAATTCAACAATTGAGAAAAGAGTTTTGGTCTGATGTGCGTATTCCGGGAGATATTAAAGAAATGAATCCTGAATTAGATAAAGCCGGTAGGGTAGCAGACTTTATGGAATTAGCCGAACTGATGTGCAAGGATGCATTAGATAGAAAAGAAAGTTGTGGTGGTCACTTCCGTGAAGAAAGTCAGACAGAGGAAGGTGAAGCAAAAAGAGATGATGCAAATTTCTCTTATGTTTCTGCATGGGAATTCAAAGGAGAGAGTAATTGGGACTTGCACAAAGAACCACTCACCTTTGAAGTAGTGAAGCTGACACAGAGAAGTTACAAATAAAACAGAATCTTTTTATTTTAATAAAATTGTAGATACACAATGGAACAATACAATATGAACCTCACTTTGAAAGTGTGGAGACAAAAAAATAAAGACACGAAAGGAAGTTTTGCTACTTACAATGTGAAAGATATTTCTTCGGAAATGTCATTTCTTGAAATGATTGATGTATTGAATGAAGATTTAATCAAAGAAGGAAAAGACCCGATAGCTTTTGATCACGATTGTCGTGAAGGCATTTGCGGTATGTGTTCTATGTATGTAAATGGCCGCCCGCACGGACCTTGGCAGCGCAATACTGTTTGCCAATTACACATGCGTGCTTACAAAGATGGAGATACTATAGTGATTGAACCTTGGAGAGCCAATTCATTTCCTGTTGTAAAAGATTTGATGGTGGATCGTTCTGCTTTAGACCGCATTATTCAGGCTGGTGGTTATGTATCGGTAAATACAGGTAGCCCGCAAGATGCAAATGCTATACCGGTTGAAAGAGAAAGAGCAGAAGCAGCATTTGCAGCAGCAGCTTGTATCGGCTGTGGTGCATGTGTTGCCGCTTGCAAAAATTCTTCGGCTATGTTGTTCTTATCTGCAAAGGTGGCGCACTTAGCATTACTGCCACAAGGCGAACCTGAAAGAAAACCAAGGGTTATGAATATGGTAGCACAAATGGATAAAGAAGGATTTGGCTCTTGCACCAACACAGGCGCATGCGAAGCTGTTTGCCCCAAAGGAATATCTATTGATAACATAGCCCGACTGAATGGCGAGTATATGCTGAGCGCTGCGGTGGCGAGTAAATAATAAGCCGACTTAAGTTTTGCTTGCTACAAAGATTAAAAGAAAACATTTTCTGTTCCTTGTTTGGGATTACTCCAGACGTAGCTAATAAATATTAGAGCGCATTGCCAACATTTTAGTATCAAACAATCCTATAAGAAATTTAAGACTGTCATTTTTTTGATCGTTATTTATTTTTGAAATTGTTGGGATTTCGGTTCGTCGCTTTTACACAGCCACAATACCTACCTTCATAAAAATATAATTGATTTTTAATTTGATTTTACAAATATTAGGTTTGTATATCAGAAATTTTAGATAAAATACTGTTATACGACAATATACAAAGCTCACTACATTAATGATGAATGTGCTTCTATAATACTTAACTTAGCATACGTCTTAAAATTTTATATATTAGGAACAAGAAATGGCAAAAAAAACAAAAGAAATACAAGATGAACCTTTAGAGAAAAAACTCTGGAAAGCGGCTGACAAGCTCCGTAAAAACATGGATGCAGCCGAATACAAGCATGTGGCGTTGGGATTGATTTTCCTGAAATACATCTCTGATGCTTTTGAAGAATTATACAGCAAGCTGAAAGAAGGAAAAGGCGAATACGAAGGTGCCGACCCCGAGGACAAAAATGAATATGTAGCCGAGAAAGTGTTTTTTGTTCCGGCTTCGGCACGGTGGACATGGCTGCAAGGCAGAGCCAAACTGCCCACCATTGGCAAGGACATTGACGATGCCATGGACGCTATTGAAAAAGACAACCCTTCTTTGAAAGGCGTATTGCCCAAAGTATTTGCACAAGAAAAATTAGACAAAGGCAGTCTGGGCGGATTGGTTGACTTGGTTAGCACTGCAACTTTAGGAACGAAAGAAGCACAAAGTAAAGACTTGTTGGGCAGAGTGTTTGAATATTTCTTAGGTGAGTTTGCCTTAGCTGAAGGAAAGAAAGGAGGACAGTTCTATACGCCCGAAAGTGTAGTGAAACTATTGGTTGAAATGCTTGAACCTTATGAGGGCAGAGTGTTTGACCCTTGTTGCGGAAGCGGTGGAATGTTTGTGCAGAGTGAAAAATTTATTAAGCACCACCAAGACTATTACAAAAAGAATAACGGCAAAAAACTTTCATTAAACCCTGCCGACCATATTTCTATTTACGGACAGGAAAGCAACCAAACCACTTGGAGACTGGCAAAGATGAACCTTGCCATTAGAGGTATTGACAGCAGCAATGTAAAGTGGAACAACGAAGGCAGTTTTTTAAATGATGCACACAAAGACCTGAAAGCGGATTTTATTATTGCCAACCCACCGTTTAATGACAGCGACTGGAGCGGCGAACTCTTACAAAAAGATGCCCGTTGGCAATACGGCACACCACCCGCAGGCAACGCCAACTACGCATGGATACAACATTTCTTGTATCACCTTGCACCTAATGGCAACGCAGGTTTTGTATTGAGTAAAGGCTCGCTTACCAGCAACACAGGTGGCGAGGGCGATATACGCAAAGCACTCATTGAAGCTGATTTGGTAGATTGTATTGTAAACTTACCTGCCAAATTATTTTTAAATACTCAAATACCTGCTTGTTTGTGGTTTTTGAAACGCAATAAAGAAAACAAAAAACAAACCTTGTTTATTGATGCAAGAAATTTAGGGCAACTCATAAACCGTAAAAACAGAATACTTACCGATGACGATATTTTGCAAATTGCAAACACTTATCACAATTGGAAAAACAAAAGTGGTTATGAAGATATTCCCGGTTTTTGCAAAAGCGTAAGCACTGCCGAAATAGCCACACTCAACTATGTAGTAACGCCCGGTAGATATGTAGGCTTGCCCGATGAAGAAGATGATTTTGATTTTACCAAACGCTTTGCCGAATTACAAAACGAGTTAAATACACAAATGAAACGGGAAACGGAACTCAACAAACGGATTGCGGATAATCTGGCAAAAATAAAAGCTTGATGAAAAACGAAATACAACTATCACAACAACACATTACCAATCGAATTTTTACAATTCGTGGAGAGCAGGTGATGATAGATAGAGATTTAGCTGAAATGTATCAGGTTGAAGTAAAACGATTAAATGAACAAGTTAAAAGAAACATAGAGCGTTTTCCGGAAAGTTTCCGTTTTCAGTTAAATAATCAAGAAAAAAATGAACTGGTCGCAAATTGCGACCGGTTTGAAACCTTAAAACACTCTTCAGTAAATCCATACACCTTCACTGAACAAGGTGTCGCTATGCTTTCAGCAGTTTTACGAAGTGATGTTGCTGTGCAGGTGAGTATTCAAATCATCAATGCTTTTGTGCAAATGCGAAGAATTATCGGGCAAGAAAATATTCAACAGCTCCGGCTTTTTAATATCGAAAACAAACTGATTGAACACGACCAGAAGTTTAATCAAATTTTTGCAGCCTTAGAACAAAATGAACTACCACAAAAAGGCATTTTCTTTGACGGGCAAGTTTTTGATGCCTATACTTTTGTTGCCGATTTAATTAGAAAAGCAAAGCATTCTCTGATTTTAATTGATAATTATTTGGATGATTCTGTTTTTACCTTGCTCAACAAACGCAAAAAAGGCGTAAGCTGTCTTTGTTATACCAAAACCATCAGCAAAAATCTGAAACAGGATGTAGAAAAACACAACCAACAATATCCCGCAATTGAGCTGAAAGAATTAAAAACTGCCCACGACCGTTTTTTGATAATTGACGAAAAAGAACTGTATCTTATAGGCGCTTCATTAAAAGATTTGGGTAAAAAGTGGTTTGGATTTTCTAAAATGGACGTGGAAATATTTTCCATTTTACAACAATTAAAATTGGGAAACTAAATGAGCGAATGGAAAGAATATAAAACAAGTGAAAAATGAAAAAGTGAAAAATCAAATGAATCATACAAATCAAAAAAATCAAGGTTCAGACTTATGAGCGAGTGGAAAGAATATAAATTGGGGGAGGTAACAACTAAAATTGGAAGTGGTGCAACGCCAACAGGTGGAAGTAATGCCTACAAATTAGAGGGAATTTCACTTATCAGAAGTCAGAATGTTCTTGATTTCAAATTTTCTTATGATGGACTTGCCTTCATAGATGATGAACAAGCTGATAGTTTGAAGAATGTAATTATAGAAGAAAGTGATGTTTTGTTAAATATTACAGGAGATAGTGTTGCAAGAGTATGTAAGGTTCCAAAAGTAGTTTTGCCCGCAAGAGTAAATCAACATGTTGCAATAATTAGAGCAGATAAAACAAAAACAAATTCTGATTTCATTTTGTATTATTTACAATCAATCAAAGAATATCTTTTGATGTATTCGGAAATTGGTGGAACAAGAAATGCTTTAACAAAAGCAATGATTGAAAACTTAACCATCCTCCTCCCGCCCCTCCCCATCCAAACCGCCATAGCCGAAATCCTGAGCAGCTTAGATGATAAAATTGATTTGCTGCACCAAAACAATAAAACATTGGAGGCTTTGGCGGAGACGATTTTCAGGAAATGGTTTGTGGAGGATGCGGAGGAGAGTTGGGAGGTAGATACGCTTGATAAACTTATTAATACAGTAAATGGTCTTTCTTACAAAAGTTCAGAATTAAATTCATCAAAAGTTGCAATGGTTTCACTGAAAAGTTTTGATAGAACAGGTGGTTTTAGATTAGATGGTTTCAAAGAATACATAGGAAAATATAAAGAACAGCAAATTGTAATTGAAGGCGATTTAATCGTTGCCCATACAGATATTACGCAAGAAGCAGAAGTAATTGGAAGACCTGCATTAGTAATTGGCAATACAGATTATGACACAATGGTAATTTCAATGGATATGGTAAAAGTTGTTCCAAAATTTGATTGGGTTTCCATTGAGTTTTTATATTTTTTAATGCGAACAAAAGAGTTTAAAGGACATTGCGAAGGACACGCAAACGGTTCAACAGTTTTGCATTTAAGTAAATTAGCAATTCCGACTTTTGAATTTCAAGTTCCTGAAAAAGAAAAAGTTGTTGAGTTCACAACCTACACCAAAGAATTAGTAAAGAAAATTTTTGTCAATCATAGTCAAATAAAAACCTTAACCCAGTTGCGAGATACGCTATTGCCCAAGTTGATGAGTGGGGAAATTAGTCTGAATTATGATTTTTAAGATTTTAAGATGATAAGATTAAAGTTACATATTATGGAGGTTGAAAGCTTGCACAATGCAATCCTAAAATCATTTAATCCAACAAATCCTAATTCTGACAGTATCCTAAAATCCTTTAATCTAACAAATCCTAATACTGACAGTATCCTACAATCCTTCAATCCAACAAATCCTAATCCTGACAGTATCCTAAAATCCTTTAATCTAACAAATCCTAATCCTGACAGTATCCTAAAATCCTTCAATCCAACAAATCCTAATCCTGACAGTATCCTAAAATCCTTTAATCTAACAAATCCTAATCCTGACAGTATCCTAAAATCCTTTAATCTAACAAATCCTAATCCTGACAGTATATGAAACACGAAGAATTGACACGAAGAATAATTGGCTGTGCTATGAAAGTTCACAGCACACTTGGCAATGGCTTTCAAGAAGTCATTTATCAGAGGGCATTGTCTATTGAGATGCAAAATCAGGGTTTAGGTTTTCAGCGTGAAATGGAAATGACCATTTTTTATGAAGGCATTGATATTGGCACACGCAGAGTAGATTTTTTTGTAGAAGATAATATAATGGTTGAACTCAAAGCATTATCAAAATTGGAAGATGTGCATTTGGCACAAGCCATGAACTATTGCCAAGCCTATAATTTACCCATTGGATTACTGATAAATTTTGGGGCAAAAAGTTTAGAGTTTAAGAGAGTATATAACATCAATCACCCTGACAATAAGGATTACAAAACGAATAATCCTAAAATCAACTAATCCTAAAAATCAAGATTCTGACAAAAGAGAATTATAAATGGCAAAAGATAAATTACAAATACGAAACAGCACGGCAGAGTTTTTAATCTTCACTAATCAGGCAGGTGAAAACGGAATTGAAGTTCGCTTTCAGAATGAAACAATCTGGCTTTCGCAAAAAATGATCGCACAACTTTTTGATTGCAGCACCGACAATGTTTCATTGCATCTGAAAAATATTTTTAAAAGCAAAGAATTGAATGAGCATTCAGTTGCCGAGGATTTCTCGGTAACTGCTTCCGATGGAAAAAACTACACCGTAAAACATTACAATCTTGATGCAATCATTTCGGTTGGCTATCGTGTTAATTCGCAACGGGCAACGCAGTTCAGGCAGTGGGCTACAAGTGTGCTTCGTGGTTTTGCTATTCGTGGTTATGTGTTGGACAAAGAACGGTTGAAGAACGGAGCATTTTTAAGCCAAACTTATTTTAATGATTTGCTTGCTGAAATAAGAGAGATTCGGGCAAGTGAACGGAATTTTTATCAGAAGATTACCGACATCTATGCAACAGCAATGGATTACAAAATGGATGATGAAATAACACAAACATTTTTTGCATCGGTTCAAAACAAATTACACTTCGCTATTCACGGATACACGGCATCCGAGTTAATTATGAATCGTGCTGACAGCAAGAAGGAACGCATGGGATTAACCACATGGAAGAATGCGCCTTCGGGAAAAATTATCAAGACAGATGTTTCGGTGGCAAAAAATTATCTCACCGAGAAGGAGATAAAATCACTTGACCGTTTTGTAACCATGTATTTGGATTATGCCGAAACACAAGCCGAAAGAAATATTCCGATGACGATGAAAGACTGGGCTGGAAAACTAAATGCGTTTTTGCAGTTCAACGAAAAAGAAATTTTGAAAGATGCAGGTAAAGTTACACAAGCCATTGCCAAAGCGTTTGCCGAAAGTGAATTTGAAAAATACAGAATAGTGCAGGACAAACTTTTTGAAAGCGACTTTGATAAAGCGGTAAAAAAATTAGAAGCACCAAAAAAGAAAAAATGAGCAAACCGATAACCGAAAATATTATTGAACAGTCAGCGATTGAAATTTTGCAATCGCAAGGTTGGGAGTATGCCAACGGCAAAGAGATTTCACCCGAAGGACTTTTTTGTGAAAGAGAAAATTTTAGTCAGGTTATTTTGATTAATCGTTTAAGAAACGCCATTGCCAAAATCAATCCCACAATTCCCTTAGATGCACAGGAAGCAGCCGTTCAAAAAGTATTGCGGATTGCTTCGCCCGATTTACTGCACAACAACGAAGAATTTCATAAACTCTTAGTAGAAAAAGTAAAAATCCCCTATCAGGAAAATGGTTACGAAAGAAGCCATGAAGTTGCATTGATAGATTTTGAGCATCCTGCCAACAATCAGTTTTTGGTAGTGAATCAATACACTATCATTGAGAACAATCAGAATAAACGCCCCGATGTATTGCTCTTTGTAAATGGGTTGCCTTTGGTAGTAATTGAACTGAAAAATGCAGCCAGTGAGAATGCAGACATCAAAAGTGCTCATCAGCAAATACAAACTTACAAAGCCATTATTCCGAGTTTGTTTACGTACAATGCTATTTGCATTTTATCAGACGGGTTGGAGTGTAAAGCAGGAACAGTAAGTTCCGATTTTTCACGATTTATGGCGTGGAAGACTAAAGATGGTATTAAAGAAGAATCACGCTTCAAACCACAACTTGAAACTATGCTGGTGGGAATGCTTAAGCCGGCTGTCTTGTTGGATTTAGTAAGAAACTTTATCATTTTTGAGAAAGGTCTTTCAAGTGGGAATCATGGCAATCATGAAATCAAACAAATCACAGTTCAGACAATCAAAAAATTAGCCGCTTATCATCAATACTTTGCCGTGAATAAAGCGATTGAAAGCACCTTGATTGCAGCCGGAGTAAATTCCCCTCCTTTGGAGGGGTGGTCGCAGACCGGGGTGGTCAATTCCCCTCCACCGGAGGGGTGGCAGACGAAGTCTGACGGGGTGGTAAATTCTTCTCCTCTGGAGGGGGCAGGGGGTTGTCAAAAACGCAACTCAAAAAACTACTTCAACCTGCCTTACAACAAAAATTTAAAACAACGAGCAAGAGAACTTCGTCAAGCCGGGAACCTATCAGAAGTTCTATTTTGGAATCAGGTAAAAAACAAACAATTCAAGAGCTATGATTTTGACAGACAAAAAATTATTGGAAACTATATCGTAGATTTTTATTGCAGTAACTGTAACGTGGTTATTGAAATTGATGGGAGCAGTCACGATAATAAAGTGGAATATGATGCAGAGCGAGACGCTTATTTACAGTCATTAGGGTTAACTGTTATTCACATTCCGGTTGTTGATGTAATGAAAAATATGAGTGGGGTTATGGAGAAGCTTTATCACCACCCGGCATTACAAGGAGAAGAACCACCCCGCCCTTTGGGCACCCCTCCAGAGGAGGGAGAAGAACCACCCCGCCCTTTGGGCACCCCTCCAGAGGAGGGGAATTTAGAAACTGCGGCATTTTCACAAGAGGGGAATTTTGGAAGCCGCAAGGCTGGTGTAGTTTGGCACACGCAAGGTTCGGGCAAAAGTTTGTCAATGATTTTTTATTCAGGAAAACTAATCACTTCCCCTGAAATGAAAAATCCGACCATTGTGGTAATTACCGACCGTAATGATTTGGACGACCAATTGTTTGACACCTTTGCTTCATCTGTTCAACTGCTAAGACAAGAACCTGTTCAGGCAGAAAACAGAGAACATTTGAAAGAACTGTTGAAAGTGGCAAGCGGTGGCATTGTTTTTACCACCATTCAGAAATTCTTGCCCGATGCTTCGGCAAGCTCAGCATATCCGCAACTTTCTGAACGCAGGAACATTGTTGTGATTGCCGATGAAGCCCACAGAACGCAATACGGTTTTGAAGCGAAATTGGTTGATGAAAAAGACAAAGAAACAAAAGAAGTCATCGGCAAACGCATTGCTTACGGTTTTGCCAAATATATGCGAGATGCCTTGCCAAACGCAACCTACATCGGTTTTACTGGAACTCCTATTGAAGGCACAGACGTAAACACTCCACAGGTGTTCGGCAATTACATTGACCGCTACGATATTAAAGATGCTGTTGATGATGGAGCAACGGTTAAAATTTTCTATGAAAGTCGTTTGGCGAAAGTGAATCTGGACGAAGAAGGCAGAAGATTAATTGAAGAATTTGACAAAGAATTAGAACAAGACGAAGAAAATTCCCCTCCTCTGGAGGGGTGGCAGACGAAGTCTGACGGGGTGGTAAATTCCCCTCCTCTGGAGGGGGCAGGGGGTGGTTCAAAAGCTAAAGCCAAATGGACAAAACTGGAAGCCATTGTTGGTAATCAGGAACGAGTAAAAAATTTGGCAAAAGATATTGTAACGCATTTTGAAAAACGGCAAACTGTTTTTGAAGGCAAAGCAATGATTGTAGCAATGAGCCGCAGAATTGCAGCCGACCTTTACGCAGCAATTATTGCACTTCGTCCCGATTGGCATAATGATGATTTGACCAAAGGAGCAATAAAAGTGGTAATGACCACCAATAGTGCAGACGGTCCTGAAATTTCAAAACATCATACCACCAAACAACAACGCAGGGATTTATCAGAAAGAATGAAAGACCCTGCCGATGAATTGAAATTGGTAATTGTGCGTGATATGTGGCTGACTGGTTTTGATGCTCCTTGCCTCAATACAATGTATGTGGATAAGCCCATGAGAGGACACAACCTGATGCAAGCAATCGCCAGAGTGAACCGAGTTTTCAAAGACAAGCCGGGCGGTTTGATTGTGGACTATTTGGGCATTGGCACCGATTTGAAAAAAGCACTTTCGTTTTATGGTGAAGCAGGAGGAAAAGGCGACCCAGCCGAAAACATTGAAAAAGCGTATGAAATTTTCAAAGAGAAATTGGAAGTAGTGCAGCAAATGTTCAATGAAGACAGTGGAACAAGAAATGACATTTTAGTTGAAGAACCCGAAGCATATTATGAAGGTAGTTTTAAATTCAACTACCGCAGATTTTTTGTTGTAGATGCACAGGAAAAACTTTCTATCATTCTACAAGCAGAAGAACATATTTTGGGTTTGCAGGACGGCAAAGAAAGATTTATCAGAGAAGTAAGTTTATTAAGTCAGGCTCTTTCACTTTGCATTACAAAAGAAGAAGTTCAACCATATTTACCCGAAGTTGCTTTTTTCCAAGCCATGAAAGCAAGGTTGGCAAAGTTTGATGCGCCCACAGGTGGAGGCAGAACGGATTTGGAAATTGAAACCGCCATCAAACAAATAGTTGATGAAGCATTGAGCAGCGACAAGGTGATTGATATTTTTGATGCAGCAGGAATTGACAAGCCCGAAATTTCGGGACTGGAAATTTTATCAGACGAATTCCTTTTGGAAGTTCAGGGAATGCAACATAAGAATTTAGCTATTGAATTGCTGAAAAAGATTCTAAACAACGAGCTAAAAGTAAGAGCCAAAACAAATCTTGTGAAGAGCAAGAAACTGTTGGAAATGTTGGAAGGAGCAATCAAACGCTATCAAAACAACTTACTGACAACAGCCGAAATCATTCAGGAACTCATCAACATTGCCAAACAAATAAAAGAGGCAGACAAGGAAGGAGAAAAACTCGGACTGAATAATGATGAAGTTGCTTTTTACAATGCTTTAGAAGTAAATGACAGTGCAGTTCAGGTTTTAGGAGATGAACAGTTAAAACAAATTGCCCGTGAGATTGCAGAAAAAGTAAGAGCCAACGCAACTATTGACTGGACAATAAGAGAAAGTGCAAGAGCAAAGCTTATGGTGCTTGTAAGGCGGACACTCAACAAATATGGCTATCCGCCAGACAAACAACAAAAAGCAATTGATACTGTATTGAAACAAGCAGAATTATTAGCGGACAACTTAACAGCATGAGAACAAGCCAACGAACTGGTGTAAGCATCCCGAATGCTATCGGGACAATTAGCACAAGACTAAGCAACACGCAATATGCGGTACAAAAGAACTTCTACATTTCTTTAAGTGATTAGATTTATTAACTTACACAATTAGCACCCCAATAATATCAAAGAATAACTTTTATCACAATAAAAACACGAACTTTACGATCTTGTATCCGATAATTAAAACCATTGTGCTTGAATCGTATTACAAAACTTATCTGTACTTTTCTTTTCCTACTCTTTGTGTTGTATAATAAAGCACAAGGACAGATTCCTGCAACGCAAACTTCTAATCTTCGTATCAAATACATTTCTACTAAAGCAGACAGTATACGATTAGATTCGCTCAGCATAATTCCTGAAACTTTCTTGCTAAAAAACATTGATAGCTCATACTATAGAATTGATTTTGCCAAATCAATATTGTATTGGAGAATAAAGCCGGCGATTGATAGTGTAATGATTCAATACCGCGTGTTCCCTTTCAACTTTACCGCAACAAAACAGCGATTGAGTTATGATAGTGTAATCAATAATTTTTATATCAAACCCTTTGCATTTAATAACGGCTATGGTAATGGCGATAAAGGTATTTTCAATTTCGGTGAGCTGAAAGCAGAAGGTAGTTTAGGGCGGCAAATCGGTTTTGGCAATAGTCAGGATCCTGTTCTGAACTCACAACTGAATTTACAACTAAGTGGTATGTTGGGCGATAGCATAGAAATAATGGCTGCTATTACAGACAATAATATTCCGATTCAACCGGATGGTACCACACAGCAATTGAATGAATTTGACCAAGTGATGTTGCAGTTTAAAAAGAAAAATTGGCAGTTGAATTTGGGCGATATTGATATAAGAGAAAACAAAGACTATTTTCTGAATTTTTACAAACGGCTGCAAGGCATTTCATTTCAAACAACGAATCAGGTTTCTAAAAATGTAAAAGCATCTACTTTAGTAAGCGGTGCGATTGCAAAAGGGAAATTTACCCGAAATGTATTTCAAGGTAGTGAAGGCAATCAAGGGCCTTATCGCTTGACGGGTGCTAACAGTGAATTCTTTTTTATTGTATTGGCAAATACAGAACGTGTTTTTATTGATGGTCAATTATTGCAAAGAGGTGAAGACCGTGATTATGTAATTAATTACAATACTGCGGAAATTACATTCACCCCAAAACGAATGATAACAAAGGATAGCCGTATTCAGGTAGAATTTGAATATGCTGATCGCAATTTTTTAAACTCCAATATTTATGTAGCACAGCAATTTGAAATCAATAAAAAGTTAACGATTAGAGCAAGTATATTTAATAATTCGGATGCAAAAAATTCCCCGATACAACAAAACTTGGATGATAGGCAAAAACAATTCCTTTCCAACATCGGTGACAGCATTCAGCTGGCTTTGTATCCTTCTGCTGTGCTGGATACTTTTGCAGCTGGAAAAATATTGTATGAAAAAATTATTATTTCGCCCGGAGTAGATTCTTTTTATCAATATTCTACGAACCCTGCTTTGGCAAAATATAATTTGTCTTTCATATCAGTCGGTCAGGGCAAGGGTAATTATATTCCTGATTTTAATGGTGCAAATGGAAAGGTTTATAAATATGTTCCTCCGGTAGGAAATGTGCGACAGGGAAGCTATGAACCTGCAATGCTTTTAGTAACACCCAAGAAGCAACAAATTTTAAATTTAGGGGCAACGTATCAACTTGCTAAAAATGCAACGCTAAAAGCAGAAATAGCAACCAGTAATTATGATGTAAATACTTTTTCTTCAAAAGATAATGGGGATGATAGAGGATGGGCCGGCAAATTTCAATACGCCAATACTAATCTGCTAAAAAATAATACAAGATTACAGTTGAGTAGTATTCTTGATTATGAGTTTACACAAATGAAATTTAAGCCATTGGAGCGCTTACGCTCAGTAGAATTTTCAAGAGAGTGGGGATTACCGCTTATATTATTGCCTGCAGATGAGCATATTTTAAAAGCCAATACAGTCTTAAAAAGTTTGAAAGGGAATAATCTAAGCTACCAATTTATAAATTATAATCGCAGCGACGGGTATAATGGATTCCAAAACACTTTAACTCAAAAGACTGATTTAAAAGGATGGCAGTTGAACAATCAGTTAGTCATTACTCATTTTGATAACAATACTGATAAAGGGGTTTATCTAAAACCAATTCTTGATTTACAAAAGAAATTGAAGCAACTTAATGGCTGGAGTCTTGGTTTCCGCTACATGCAGGAAAATAATGCATCCAGAAATAAGGTAACCGATACGCTTACGCCACTTTCTTTTCATTATGACAGTTATGCTGTTTATTTAAAATCAGATGAAGTGAAACAAAACAAATATGGCGTTACATTCTTTACCCGAACAGATAAATATCCGGTGGCTAAACAGTTTGTCAAAGGCGACAGAAGTTTGAATTTGAATTTGCAAACAGAGTTATTGGCAAATCCTAAAAGACAATTGTATTTGAACGCTACATTCAGAAAGTTAAAATTGTTTGACAGTACAGTTACAACACAGAAAGGAGATGAAACCATTTTGGGACGAGCTGAATATAATATGAATGAATGGAAAGGTTTGCTCACCGGAAATTTATTATATGAAACCGGAGCAGGGCAGGAACAGAAGCGAGACTTTGCTTATTTAGAAGTTCCGGCGGGTACAGGTATGTATGCATGGATTGACTACAACAATGATGGTCTACAACAATTGAATGAATTTGAATTAGCGGCTTTTAGAGATCAAGCGAAGTTCATTCGGATATTTACACCCACCAATCAATTTATTAAAGCTAATTATATCACATTTACTTATCGGTTTGATTTAAACCCAAGAGTAGCTTTCAGAAATCAAAAAATAAAAGGGGTTAAAAAATTTATTTCTAAGACAGGCTTAACTACTTCTTTACAGACAAATAAGAAATCTTTGGCTTCAGGAAGTTTTGAATTTAATCCATTTAAGTATGGACTTAACAGCACTTCATTAATAACTGCATTTACCGATTTATTCAATAATTTTTCTTTTAACAAAGGAAGTAGTAAATGGTTTGTAGATTTCAGTAATCATCGGCGCAACGGAAAAACATTACTTACTTATGGTTATGAGAGTACACAGTTAAATGACTGGCTTTTGAAATGGCGCATGAACATTGGCAGAACTGTTTCTTTATCGTTGAATGCAAGAAAAGGTTTGTCTGCGTTACTTACGCCGCAATTTGACAATAGGAATTATCACTTAGATATTTATACGATTGAACCAGCATTCATTTTTACACGTTTGACTAAGTTTGGTATTACAGCCACTTATAAATATGATGATAAAACAAATGCTCCAATTTATGGCGGGCAAAAATCTGTATCAAATTCATTCAGTATAGAATCGGCGTATTCCACATTGCAGCGATATTCATTGAGAGGAAAATTTACCGTGAATGGAATTAAATATACTGATCCGACTGCAATGCCTGTTAATGCAGCAAATACTACCGTTTCTTATATCATGCTAGATGGGTTAATGCCCGGAACCAATTATTTATGGTCGTTGGAATTGAGAAAAAGATTGATGAACAATCTTGATTTAACGATTCAATACAATGGACGTAAATCCGGAAAATCAGGCCCAGTGCATCTTGGAACAGTAGGTGCGAATGTACTATTCTAATTATTATTACACATTAAATCTAAAGTGCATCACATCGCCATCTTTCACCACATATTCTTTCCCTTCAATTCTTAACTTACCTGCATCGCGGCAAGCAGCTTCGGAGCCGTATTGAACAAAATCGCTGTAACTAATTACTTCAGCTTTGATAAATCCTTTTTCAAAATCAGTATGAATGACACCTGCTGCTTGTGGTGCTTTCCATCCTTCATGTATTGTCCAAGCTCTTACTTCCTGCACTCCGGCAGTGAAGTACGTATAGAGTTTTAATAATTTATAGGCTGCATGAATCAATCGGTCTAATGCAGGCTCTGTCATTTTATATTCTTCCATGAAGAGCTGCTTGTCGTCTGCATTATCCATTTCAGCTATTTGTGCTTCAATAGAATTATTCATGATGATTACTTCAGCATCTTCACTTTTTACAGCTTCTTTCAATGCGTTAGAAAATGAATTTCCGGTATGCATAGATGCCTCATCGACATTCGCAACATATAAAACCGGTTTTATAGTTAGAAGAAATAAATCTGCAATAGCAGGTAAATCTTCTTTTGCAAGACTTAGCTCACGAATATTTTTTCCTTGCTCCAAACAATCTTTACAACGGATCAATACATCCAATTCACTTTTTAGCTTTGCATCTGTCTTAGCTAATTTTTCTGTACGTTGAATTTTCTTTTCTACACTTTCTAAATCTTTTAATTGCAATTCAGTATCGATAATCCCTTTATCACCTATCGGATTGATTGGGCCTTCATCTCTTAAAATGTTTTCATCTTCAAAACATCTGATTACTTGAATGATGGCATCTACTTCACGAATGTTTGCTAAAAATTTATTGCCTAACCCTTCGCCTTTGCTGGCACCACGTACCAACCCTGCAATATCTACGATTTCTATTTGTGTAGGCACAATTCTATCCGGATGAACAAATTCCGCCAATTTATTTAACCTTGGATCAGGAACATCCACCAATCCCACATTTGGATCTATGGTACAGAAGCGATAATTACTTGCTTGTGCTTTTGCACTATTGCTTACTGCATTGAATAAAGTTGATTTGCCCACATTAGGAAGCCCCACGATACCTGCCTGTAATGCCATGTCTGATATAAAATTTTAAAATGAAAAGATTCTACGCAATAATTTTTGTAGTAAATCCTATTATTTTTTGAGGCGCAAAGATAAGGATTATGCGTTCTTAATGATAGATGAATAAGTATGAGTAATTGTAATTGTGAATAGTTAATCTTTAGGCCCTTTTCTACTACCTTAAACTACCTTAAACTACCTTAAACTACTTTCAACAATGTTCAACTTATTATCTAAACGTCTAAACTCCTAAACGTCTAAACTCCTAAACGTCTAAACTCCTAAACGTCTAAACTCCTAAACGTCTAAACTCCTAAACCACCATTAACCACTTTCAACTCCTTTAGCTCCTCCAATTAATCAGATTATATTAACTTTCAGTTTCTTTAAAAAGAATGTAAACCAAAACGCATTAAATAATATGGCATTAAGCAGAATCTGGTCGTATTTTATCATTATCGCCATTGCAGTTGCAGCGATACAGTTTTTATTTGGTACAGGGAAGGATGATATTTTCGGAAGAATGGTGACCGGAACATCGAAGGATGAATTTAAGTATGTTGCCATTGGTGATGTTGGGAAAGTAGCATATTTAGATTCGGTGATGAAAAATTATGGTTATGTACATCAAGACAAGATTGATAAAGAAACAAAATACATTGTTGCAGATGATCAAAAGGCAGATACTGTTTTGAAATTACAAAATGATTTTACTTCTGCAAGGGCTGTTAGTTTTGATTATATCTTGGGTAGAAAGCATAAACCTGTTGATGGTGTAATAGCAACCTGTAAAGCTGCTGTTGATATCTGTATCGGACTCATTGGTATCATGGCTTTGTTTATGGGTTTTATGGGCATTGCAGAGAAAGCCGGTGGTATTCGCTTTCTATCAAGAATTGTAGGACCTTTTTTCTCAAAACTATTTCCTGATGTGCCTAAAGATCATCCGGCACACGGCCACATGATGATGAACTTCAGTGCGAATATGCTCGGGCTGGATAATGCGGCTACACCATTTGGATTAAAAGCAATGGAAAGTTTGCAAGAATTAAATCCCGATAAAACAAAAGCGAGTAATGCACAAATTATGTTTTTGAGTTTGCATGCTGCCGGATTAGCACTGATTCCAACCAGTATTATTGCAATTCGTGCTAGTACTACTGCCACGATTGGTGGACAAGTATTGCGTGCAGCAAATCCAACAGATATTTTTCTCCCAAGTTTAATTGCAACATTTACAGCTACAGTTGCTGCCATGATTATCGTTTCATTAAAACAGAGAATCAAACTTTTTCAACCGATTATTATGGCTTGGTTACTGGGTATTTCAGCTATCATCGCCGGATTAGTTACATTTATTGTTTCTTTAGATACAATTGGTGTTAATCTTTTTTCAGAGCAATTGAGCACAGGATTGATTCTATTTGTCTTTTTAATTATTGTATTGGGTGGAATGTACAAGAAGATTGATATTTTTTCTGCATTTGTAGAAGGGGCGAAGGGTGGTTTTGAAATTGCCGTTAAAATCATTCCATACTTAGTTGGTATGTTGGTAGCCATTAGTTTATTACGCACCAGTGGCACTTTTGATGTAATCATTGATGGCATTAAAAATCTATTTACTGCATTAGGAACGGATACCCGATTTGTGGACGGATTACCCACAGCGTTTGTAAAACCTATGACCGGTAGCGGCGCAAGAGGCATGATGGTGGATACGATGAAGGCTTATGGCCCTGATAGTTTTGCCGGAAGATTGAGCTGCATTTTAAATGGAAGTAGTGAAACAACATTTTATGTAATAGCTGTTTATTTCGGTGCGGTAGGAGTTAAAAATACACGCTATGTAATTGGCACAATGTTACTGGCAGACTTAGTCGGTATTTTAGTGTCTATTGCCTTGGCATATACCTTCTTTGGATAGCATAAGGATAATGCTTTTTGAGATTTGTAGAAAGTTGTTGAAGAGAGTTGAATCTAGTTTAAAGTTTCTGCCTTCAACATAGCCTTTTACTTCATCTTCTTCCACACATTTATCAATCCATTCGTTGACGAGTCATGTGTAGTTACCGGTTTGGCGTGATTCAATTCAGGAATAATTTTGATGGCTAATTGTTTTCCTAATTCTACGCCCCATTGATCAAAGCTGTAAATATTCCAGATAACACCTTGTACAAATATTTTATGCTCATACAATGCGATCAGCTGTCCTAATGTGAATGGTGTAATTTTTTTCAACAAAAATGAATTAGTTGGTCGGTTACCTTCAAACATTTTGTAAGGGAGCAGCTTTGCAATATGTTCAGGAGTGAGCCCTTGTTTTTCTAACTCTTGTTCAGCTTCTTCTTCTGTTTTTCCGTTCATTAATGCTTCTGTTTGTGCAAAGAAATTACTCAAAAGAATTTTGTGATGGTTGCCAAGCGGATTATGCGTTTGTGCAGGAGCAATGAAATCGCAAGGTATCAAAACAGTACCCTGATGAATGAGTTGATAAAAAGCATGTTGTCCGTTTGTGCCCGGTTCGCCCCAGATAACAGGACCACTCGAATAGGTAAGTCGTTCTCCGGTTCTGTCAGTCATTTTACCATTGCTTTCCATATTGCCTTGTTGAAAATAAGCAGGGAAGCGGTGCATGTATTGGTCATAAGGTAAAATGGCTTCTGTTTGTGTGCCAAAAAAATTGGTGTACCAAAGTCCAATCAATGCCATGATAACCGGAATGTTTTCAGTGAATGGTGTATTGCTGAAATGCAAATCGGTGCTGTGCCCACCCTTCAGTAATTGTTCAAAATTTTTATAACCAATGGTCAATGCAATAGATAATCCGATGGCACTCCACAACGAATAACGGCCACCAACCCAATCCCAAAACTCAAACATATTATTTTTGTCAATACCAAATTTTACTACTTCAGTTTCATTGGTACTTAATGCTACAAAATGCTTGGCAATATGTTTTTCATTTTTTGCTTTCTTTAAAAACCAGGTTCTTGCAGTATGTGCATTCGTCATCGTTTCTAAAGTGGTGAAAGTTTTTGAAGCGATTAAGAAAACAGTTTCTTCAGGTGTAATATTTTTTAAGGTTTCTGCGATATGTGTGCCATCCACATTAGAGACGAAGTACGCTTGTATTCCACTTACCCAATAAGGGCGAAGTGCTTCTGTTACCATTTGTGGGCCAAGATCGCTGCCGCCAATACCAATGTTTACAATGTATTTTATTTTTTTGCCTGTATAACCTCTTGCCTTTCCGGAATGAATATTATCGCTAAACGTTTTCATTTTACGCAATACTTTTTTCACTTCGGGCATTACATCTTTACCTTCGGAGAAAACAGGTTTGCCCGAAAAATTTCTCAATGCAGTATGCAATACAGAACGTTGTTCTGTTTCATTGATCAATGCACCGGTAAACATGGCTTCCATTGCTTTTTTTACTGCACACTCTTTCGCCAGATTTTGTAATAATTTTAATGTAGTGGTATTGATTCTGTTTTTAGAATAATCAAAAAGTATATTGTCAAATTTGAGCGAATATTTATTAAAGCGTTCAGCATCTTTTGCGAATAGTTCACGCAAATGAATTTCTTTCATTTTTATGAAATGCTCTTGTAATGCTTTCCACGCCTTTGTTTCAGTAGGATTGATACGAGGATACATAATGTAGAATTTATTTGATGTTTTGTAATGTTGCAATTGTTTTGTCCACCATTTCTTTTGTTATATCTAAATGTAATACTAAACGTACTCTATTTGGTGCAATAGCATAGCCTAATATTTGATGTTCTTTTAATTGTGCTACCAAATCGGGAGCAGAGGTGCCTTCATTGGTTTCAAATATGATGATATTTGTTTCAACAGGTAAAAGCATTTTGGCAAATTTTTGTTTAGCAATTACTTCGGCTATTTGTTTTGCGTGCACATGATCTTCTGCTAATCTTTCAATATTATTTTGCAATGCGAATATTCCGGCAGCAGCTAAAAAACCTGCTTGTCGCATGCCACCTCCAAATACTTTGCGTACTCTTCTTGCTTTTTTAATCAATTCTTTTTTACCGAGTAATAAACTCCCGACAGGACAACCCAGACTTTTGCTCAGACAAACTGAAATACTGTCAAACAATTCGCCATACTGTTTTGGTGTTTCATTTTTTGCTATTAATGCGTTCCATAACCTTGCTCCGTCTAAATGGAAACCAAGATTTTTTTCGGTACAGAGTGTTCGCATTTTTTTTAGTTCATTGAAATCATAACAACTACCGCCGCCTCTATTACTTGTATTTTCTAAAGAAACTAAGCTGCTGTGTGGTCGATGTACATCATCCGGCTGAATAGCAGTAAGGATTTGCTCTGCAGTAATGCGCCCTCTGTCGCCATGCAATAATTTTACGGAAGCGCCGGAGTTAAAAGCAATGCCACCACCTTCGTATTGATATACATGTGAGCTTTCATCGCAAATTACTTCATCTCCCGGTTGTGTATGGCATTTAATAGCAATCTGATTCGTCATAGTGCCCGAAGGGCAATACATGGCAGCTTCCATTCCAAATAAATCGGCAGTCATTGTCTCCAATTCATTGATAGCCGTGTCTTCTCCAAAAACGTCGTCACCTATTTTGGCTTTCATCATAGCATCGAGCATGCCAGGCGTTGGTTTTGTTACCGTATCGGATCTAAAATCTATCAGCATTTTATTATTTTTATGCAATATACTCCGTTCACGCTTTAAATTAAACAGTTTGCGAAATGATGAGGTGAAAAACTTCCCTGATTGATAAATTGCATGACTATGCAGCAACCGAGCTTTCTATTCTTTATAATTTTAATTGTAGTAGCCATTTTATTGGTCAGTATTGGAATTTTCTTTTTAGCTCGTTTCAATTCTTTGTTTAAGGGAGTTATTAAAGATGATTGGCTACGACGAAATGTAGTAGTATGGATAATCATCTGTTGCTTTTCAGGTGCTATCTGGCCAATGAGTGGCAATTTTTTTTATATTATTTCAAAGTATGGTTGGTTTCAATTATTCATTGGTCATTTATTGACTACTTCTGCATTTACATTAATTGCATATAACCTAACACACTACATAAGTGAACATGAAAAAATAAAGCAACTATCATTTTTTAAGCAAAAGATAATAGTTGTATTAGTAGTTATATTTTTAATTATGGTTATTAATATGCCATTCACATATATGGTATATGATAATAAGGAGTATATAAAATTCTCTTATCTATCAAGTTTTTATTTTGGCGCTATCATTGGGTTGATTTATGTTTTATTAAGTTATTTGGATTTGGAGAAGCAAAAACAGTTTGATGAGAAAGAATTAGAATTGAGTCGCCTGAGAGAATTAAAAACAAAAGCAGAATTGGAAGCGCTCCATTCAAAAATAAACCCCCATTTTTTATATAATGCTTTAAACTCAATTGCAGACTTATCTGTTACTGATGGTAAGAAAGCACGAAAAATGACGATCTCATTGGCCGATTTATTTCGTTATAGCATTAATTACAGCGATCATAATTATTCTACCGTAAAAGATGAATTGGCTATGGCAGAATCATATCTTCAGATAGAAAAAATAAGATTTGAAGATAGGCTCAATTACACTATCTATTCTACAGATGAGATAAGTGCATATTTAATGCCAAGGTTTATTTTGCAACCTTTGGTAGAAAATGCGGTGAAGCATGGATTGAAAGCAACAGGGAAAGTGACTGAATTGGTAATCCATACAAAACTTGAAAATCAAAGTTTGGTAATATCTGTAGCGGATGATGGACCTGATTTTCCTGAGGAGATAAATCCGGGTTATGGTGTTAAAAGTATATTTGATAAATTGGATTTGCTTTTCCCCAATGCATATTCTGTAAAATTTTTAAATGAACCACAGAAGCAAGCGTTGATACAAATAAATAAACTAATAAAAAATGAGCCGACTGTTTAAAGCAATCATTATTGATGATGAACCTGCTGCCCGAAGACTGATGAAAAGCCTTTTGGCAGAGCATAGTGATGCTATTGAGGTAATAGACGAGGCCGGAAGTGGGAGAGAAGCTTTAAAGAAAATTGAGGAGTTGCAACCGGATGTTATTTTTTTGGATATACAAATGCCTGATCTTACCGGATTTGAAGTGTTGGAACAGTTAGAAAAGAAACCGAATGTAATATTCACTACAGCCTATGAACAATATGCACTCAAAGCATTTGAAATATTTTCTTTAGATTATTTATTGAAACCGATAAAAGAAGAACGCCTTGCGCAAAGTATAGAACGATTGAAACAAGTAGGTAAAAGCAATACCAATATCGATATGAAAGGTCTGCAAGAAGTTATTCAGCAATTAAAAATGCCAAAAAAAGCAACGGCATTGCCCATTAAAACGGGCGATAGAATAAATCTAATTCGATTCGAAACAATTTGCTACCTGGAAGCAAATGATAAATATGTATTCATTCACACTACCGATGGTCAGAAGTTTTTGACTGACCAATCACTTACTACTATGGAAGAAAAATTACCGGAACAATTCTATCGTGTACAAAAATCATATATTCTAAATAAAGATGCTATAAAGGAAATGCACAAACATTTCAATGGTCGGTATTTGTTTGTGATGAATGATAAAACGCTTACTCAAATTACTTCCGGCAGAACATATAATGATGCAATTAAAGAAGAGTTTCACTTGTAAAATGTAATTCTGCCTACTCAAATATGCGGGCATAATGATTCTCTAAATGTTGCCTCATGCCATTTCTAAATTTTTCAGGAGTTCCGTTTTCCAGAATATCTACTAACTCTTTATGCGAAACGAATGCTCTTAAAAGAGGTTGCATTTTTAACAGGCCACTTTGATGTACATAATCAAATACCGGTAACAACATTTTTTGAAACTTCTTCATGGTATTATTGCCGGTTATTTCATAAAGTTTACCATGAAATGCAATTTCGTGGTCGATATTAAAAAGGTGATATTGTGTTATAGGCGGTTCGGAAGCAACAATATTTTTTAATTCAATAATATTTTCCGGAGTGATACGATGATAGAGTAAGTCGGCCATACCCACTTCGAGCACTAATCTTATTTCAAACATTTCTTTCAGTGTCTCTTCATCCAAGATATGCGGATTAAAACTTTTGCGGAGGTTACCAAAAATATCAGGACTTGTAATCACAGAACCTTTTTTCTTCTTTGACTCTATCAACCCCATCATTTTTAATCGTGTAAGTGCTTCTCTGACTACTGTTCTACTTACTCCCAATGAAGTAGCTAGGTCAACTTCTTTTGGAATAGCATCGCCTACTTTTAGTTTTTGTTGCTTTAGCAGATCCACAAGTTGCGTTTCGACTTTATCTACAAGGGAGCTATTATCTATGGTTAAAATATTTTCTTTCAAAGCGTTTTGCATAAAATATGTATTACATAATTATTCAATAAGAATTTGTGCTAATATACGAAAAAAATGTAAACACATAATACATTGATAATCAACATAAAATAAATGTGGATAACTTTTATAAAGAAGTGTTAAAATTTTATTCCAATTTTAATATGTAATACATAATACATTTATTCAAATAAACTAAAAAAATCTGTTATGAGATTTCGGTTATTTAAGAAAATGCTTGTTGTGCTCATCATGCTCACAACAACATCAATGTTAGCATTATCACAGACAGTTACCGGAAAGGTTTCTGATGAAAATGCACAACCATTGCAAGGAGTAAGTGTGCTCATCAAAGGGAAAAAAGCGGGTACACAAACAGACATGCAAGGAACTTATTCTATTACTGCAAAAGCCGGTGAGACTTTAGTTTTTAGTTTCACAGGATATGCTCCAATGGAAGTTAAAATTGGTGCATCATCAGTTGTTGATGTTTCTTTAAAAGCTGCAACCAGTGCTTTGGATGAAGTAGTAGTGGTAGGTTATGGTACACAAAAAAGAAAAGAAGTAACGGGTGCTATCGGAACAGTAAGTCCCAAAACTTTTGAGCACAGTCCTTCTTCCAATGCGGCTACAGTGCTACAAGGAAATGTACCGGGTTTAAGAATACAACAGCGTACAGGTCAACCGGGTACTACGCCAAGTATCACTTTTAGAGGTGGTACTGATTTTAGTGGCGGCGGCACTCCATTATTTATTGTTGATGGTGTTGTTTTGCCTTCTTTATACGGTATTGATATTAATGATATCGCCAGTATTGATCTTTTAAAAGATGCTGCTACAACAAGTATTTATGGTGCTCGTGCTGCAAATGGAGTAGTGCTTGTGACTACGAAAAAAGGGCAGAGAGGAAAAACAAAAGTAACTTACTCTTATAGCTCTACGATAAACTATGTACGGCGCAATCCATCAGAATATCTTAATGCAGCTGATTATATCCGTATGAATCGTTTGGGTATTCAAGCTCGTTATAGAGGAGATTCAATAGATGGCAATGCATCGGCTATGAACACAGACCGTAATCAATTATTAGGTGCTTGGGGATGGGCAGTCAACACAGGTTGGCGTGGTGCTGAAGGTTTATATACTACACAGTTATTAAACAATCAGAACAGACAATTATTGAACGATCCAAGATGGAAACTATTAGTTGATCCTAATCCATTTAACGTTTCACAAATGGACAGTATTCTCTTTACCGATTTAAGTGCGAAACAAAGAGAAGCAATGCTTTTACAACAAGTAAATACCAATGAGCATAATATTAATTTTGCTGGAGCAAACGAGCAAGGTTCATACTCACTATCATTAGGTACTGTAAAAGACAATGGTATGATAATCGGTTCATGGCTCAAGCGTTTTAATATGAACTTCAACGGTGGACTGAACGTTGGTAAGAGTTTAAAAATCACTTCAAACATTGGTGCATATAATGTGGAGCAAGCATTACCTTATGGACAGTTTAACGGTGTAGATCCTGAAGGTGGTGGTTCTGGTGGTTTGTTACAACGTTTTGTTGGCGTAGCACCTACTGTGCGTTATCAGAATGATACTTCAGGCGCTATGTTGCCCGGCCCAAATGATGTAACATTAGGCAATCCAAACTATTGGAGCAACTTAACAACGAATAATACGAATCAACAACGCTTTTTAGGTGGGTTGAATTTAGAATATACAATTCTACCTTATCTTAAAGTATTAGCAAGTGCATCGGGCTATTATCAATATACCAATAATAATTTCTTTACCAAAGCATATCAGTTAGGCAATGGTGGAGCATTTAATACTGCACGTGCTGCAAGTTTTAATAATACACGTACGATGCAATATACAACGAATGCCTTTTTACAATTTAGTAAGAAGTTTAAAGGGCATAATGTAACTGCATTGGCAGGTGGCGAATTTTTTGATTACAAAAATTATGTGAATTCAGGATTCTCGCAAGGGGCGCCTACCGATATTATACCTTGGTTGACCGCTTCAACTTCGCCAAGTTTGCAAGGAACTACAATTATTAATCCGGCAGGAGCATCTTCTAACTTCAATATTTGGGAGCGCATTACTTCTGCAATCGGACGTGTAAACTATACTTACTTAGACAAATATTTAGTTACTGCTATTGTTCGTGTAGATGGATCAAGCAGATTGAAAAAAGGTAACTATTATGGAACCTTCCCTGGTATCTCAGTTGGTTGGAATATGCATAATGAAGCATTTTTCAAAAATTCTGCTGTTGCAAAATATTTGAGTAGCGTGAAACCAAGATTAAGTTATGGTGTAAACGGTAATTTAAACTCATTGGGTTATTTCCAAACTGCACAGATATATAACAATGCAGGTATCTATAATGGTTTTGGCGGTACTTATGCAGGTTCTTATATCAATCCTAATGTAAGATGGGAGAGAGCTAATAGTATGAACTATGGTATTGATCTAGGTATATTAAAAGAACGCATCACCATTAATTTTGATTATTTCGTTAGAAATGTTTTTGATAAGATTGCGGGATTAGGAATTTCCGCACAAACAGGATTTTCTTCTTTTACTACTAATCTTGCACAACTACAAAATAGAGGAGTTGAGTTAGCTGTAAATGGAAAAATTATACAACCTAAAAAACCTGGTGGGTTTAGTCTTGATGCCGGATTTAATTATTTTAATGTAAAAAGTTATGCAATCAAACTTCCTTACAATGCTCAACCCGGCAACAGACAAGCAGGATTTTTGATTTGGGATCCAAAAAATCCAGGCCAACAAATTTATGTCGGTGGATTAGTGGAGGGACAGCGTATTGATAATGACATGGTCTATGCACCAAAGTATGATGGAATTTATACAGACATGTCTCAGATTACTGCTGATGCCAATGTTTATAACTCCTTTTTACTTGGCTATACAAATAGAAAAATAAAACAATTGGGTGACGCAAGATGGCATCAAGTATATAAAAATGATACGATTGATACTAGACAATTTGTAAAAGTAGGAAGAACAACACCACAGCATGTTGGCGGTTTTAATATCAGTAGTTCTTACAAAGGAATCTATCTCTATGCAGGTTTTGATTATGCCTTCGGCTTTGTGATATTGAATAATTATAAAATGAGAGGATTGAGCCAAGTACAAGGTTCTCAAAATTCTACTACAGATGTTTTGAAAACTTGGTCGCCTACAAACCCTAATGGCACATTGCCAAGATTCTATTGGGCTAACCAAGGAAGAAACTATGCAACAGATGCCAGTGGAAATAATCCTGCAGCTAATTTCTGGGAGAAAGGAGATTACTTAATGCTGAGAGAACTTACAGTAGCTTATGATGTACCTACAGAATTGCTAGCCAAGTATTTAAAAAATAGAATCAAAGGAATTAGCTTTAATGTAACCGGTACCAATTTGGCTTATTTTACTGGCTATAGTGGCAATTTCCCTGAAGTAGGTGGTGTGGATCAAGGAAAATTCCCACTGCCTAAGCGGTTGACATTTGGTGTAAGAGTTACTTTATAATTGTTCATGAATTTTTAAAATTATTAAAATGAAATACAATAAAATAATACTAAGCGCTGGAATATTTTTTCTACTGTTTAGCGTAATTTCCTGTACAAAGAAATTAGATGATGTTGTGCCGCAGGATTCTATAAGTAAAGATCAAGCATTGAAAGATCCCAATGCGGCAAGAACATTATACTATGGTCTGTATGCTCGCCTCAGATCTTATGATGCTACACTTTTTCAATTAGGTGAAATGCGTTCAGAAATATGGGTGGACGGTTTATTTACAGAATCAGTTGATGCTGGATTGCAAAATCTATATAGGCATAATATCAGTAATCTAAATGTACCCTTTACCAATTGGGCAGGGTTTTATAATCTTATTTACAATATTAATAATGTACTTAAAATTATACCACAGACTACCTTGCCGGATGCTGAAAAGAAAAGCATCTTAGCAGAAACTTATGGTTTACGTGCATACATCTATTATACGATGGCTAAAACTTGGGGAGCAGTGCCATTAAACACAGAGCCTGTTCAAACTATTAACAATGCTGCTGAAACTTACAAGGCTCGTACCAGTGTAGATTCTGTGATGACACAAGTAAAAGCAGACATTGAACAATCACTTACTTTATTTGGTAGTACAAATACATTATCAACCGGTAAACGTGTTTTTTGGAGCAGAGTTGCTTCTTTAGCTTTAAAAGGTGATGTATATCTATGGACAGGTACTAATATGAGTGGCGGTAATGCAGATTTAACAACAGCAAAGACTGCTCTTTTAGAAATTAAAGGATTGCAAGGAGCTTCTTTAGATCTTCAAGCGAATTATGCTGATATTTTTGATCCTACAAAGAAGAATAATAATAAAGAAATAATATTTGCGCTAAATTATGAATTGCAACAAGCTCAACTGGGAATCTTTGGAAGTTTCTCTGTAAATGCCATTCAAGCGGCGACTTTATCATTTGCTCCGGCGCCTACTCCAACAGTCTCATCCGTTTATCCTTATGTAAATGGCGCTAACAGAGTAGGTATGGGTGCAGCTATGATTAGTAGATTAACAGCTGGATTACCGGATCAGAGAATTAATAATACTTTCCGAGTAATGTATTCTAATGCCGCACCTTTTGCGCCAAGAGGTGTTCTGCTCACAAAGTTTATTGGAACCACAGCAGGTACAACGCAAGTGTATAATAATGATTATCCTATTTATCGCTTTGCAGATATTCTATTGATGTTGGCAGAAGCTAAAGCTAAATTAGGTGAAGACCCATCTGCTGAAATCAATGCTATCAGATTGAGAGCTTATGGACCAGCTTATACTCCTTATGTAAGCGGTAGTATCAATGATAATATGAATGCTATTTTAGAAGAAAATCTTAGAGAATTTATAGGTGAAGGAAAACGTTGGTGGTCTTTGAGAAGAGCGGGAGATTCTTATGTATATGCGAATTCGAATCCAATTTATTTTACACCTGTTTCTGTAGCTAAGATGCTATTACCGATATCTATTGGTATGATGACAAATGACCCTTTGTTGACACAAACAATAGGATACTAAACTTTTTCTCATATCGTGTTGATAAGCAAGCAAACCGGGGGCTTTTTAAGCCTCCGGTAATTTTTATTATTTTTATTTTTTCTCTTAAATAAATTATTATGAATTTTTCTCACTTATCAGGATTAATAGCTGCACCTTTTACACCAATGCATCAAAATGGTTCTTTGAATGTAGAATTGATACCTTCTTACTATGCAATGCTGAAAAAGAATAATGTCAAAGGAGCTTTTATTTGCGGCTCTACCGGTGAAGGGGTATCTATGTCCACATCCGAGAAAATGAAAGTAGCCGAGGCATGGGCAAGTTGTGCGAATAATGATACTGATTTTATGGTGATGCCATTACTCGGGGGTACAAGCATTACAGATTGTAAAGAATTGGCCATTCATGCAAGATCCATTGGATTAAAGGCTGTATCATTTACCGCACCTTTTTATTTTAAGCCGGCTAATGTGACTATGTTGGCAAAAGCCTGTGCTGAAGTTGCTTCTGTTGTTCCTGATTTGGCATTTTATTATTATCATATTCCTGTTTTGACCGGTGTAAATTTTGCCATGTATGATTTGCTACAAGAAGTGGATGGAGTGATTCCCAATTTCTGTGGAGTGAAATATACACATGAAGATTTTATGGACTTTCTTTCCTGTATTCATTTTAAAGATGGGAAGTATGATATGTTGTGGGGAAGAGATGAGAATATGCTACCTGCTTTATCAATCGGTGCAAAAGGTGCAGTAGGCAGCACATTTAATTATGCTGCTCCTTTATATTATGAACTTATTGCTGCTTTTAATAAAGGAAATTTAAAGCAAGCTGCTTTATTACAACAAAAATCTATTGATATGATTCGCTTGTTGGGTAAGTATGGCGGCATTGCTACCGGTAAAGCATATATGAAATTGATTGGATTAGATTGTGGCTCATTCAGACTGCCGGTTAAAAATATGGATGGCGATACATTTGAACAATTTAAAGCAGATACTGAAAAAATTAATTTCAAAAGCTATTGTTCTAAATTGGCTTAGGGAAGCGTTATACCTTTTTTATGCGATTGCTAAAGTTTATATTTATTATGTCATTGATTAGTTCTGCTGCTTGCAAAGACAATAAACCATTAAAGATAGAATGGAAAGTAGCCGCTGTATTACCCGATGTAGATGGAAAAGCTTCATTGGGTTATGCAGGCCCTGTAACAGGAATATTCAATCATCAACTATTCATAGCCGGTGGTGCAAATTTTCCGGATAGCATGCCATGGTTAGGTGGAAAGAAAAAATATTATGATGCAATTGCACATTATCAAATTTCAGATAGTGGTATTCAATTGATGCCGCAGCAATTGAAGCTCCCTGATACAATTGCCTATTCAGCAGTGTGCTCAATAGAAAACGGAATTATTTATGCTGGTGGCGAAAACGTACATGGTTTAAACTCAAAAGTGTGGCTTATAAAAAATAAAATGAAAGATTCAATTCTATTTATTTCCCTGCCTGATTTACCTGAAGCTACAACGAATGGAGCTTTAACCTATCACGATCATTCAATATATTTTATTGGTGGTGAAATCGCATCAGGTGTTTCTGATAAAATGTATATGTTGAACTTAGAGAACCTATTAGCCGGATGGAAAGAACTTGCATCACTTCCTCATCCTGCTTCACATGGTGTTTTTGTCTCACAAGCAAATCAATTATTTTATATGGGTGGAAGAATGAGAGCAAAATCTGGTATCAGTGATTTGTATGCGAACATGTATGTTTATGATTTTTCAAAAAATATATGGCAAGAAAAAAAATCACTTCCATATCCATTAAGCGCAGGAACCGGTGTTGCTTATCAAAAAGATAAAATTATTTTGTTTGGAGGTGACAAAGGAACCACTTTTCACAAAACTGAACAGTTGATAGCTGCTATTGCTATTGAAAAAGATTCTTTGAAAAAAAATGAACTGATAAAAGAAAAAGCGGAATTACAATTAACGCATCCGGGCTTCAGTAATCAAATAATGGTTTATCAAATAAATACTGATGTTTGGGAATTGGCAGGAACAATCAATTATCCAACGCCTGTAACTACAACAGCAATCCTTTCAAAGAATACTATCTTTATTCCAAGTGGAGAAATAAAAGCAGGTGTGCGGAGTAACCAAATACTACAAGGAATACTTCAAGAATAAAAAATTGATGATATGAATACTGCAACCAATAAGCAAAATAATAATTACCCATGGGTTGTAGTAGGCCTATTGAGTATTGTAGCTCTGCTAAACTATATGGATAGGCAAATGCTGAGTACCATGCAGGAAGCTATGAAAGTTGATATCGTAGAACTTCAGAAAGCTGAATCATTTGGTTTTTTGATGGCTGTTTTTATGTACATCTATGGCTTTATGAGCCCTATTGCCGGAACAATTGCAGACAGAGTAAATCGTAAGTGGTTAATTGTGGGCAGTCTTTTAGTTTGGAGCGCTGTAACTTATGGAATGGGATTGGCTACAAATTTTAATCAACTCTTATGGCTTCGAGCTTTTATGGGTATTAGCGAGGCATTATATATTCCTGCTGCATTGGCATTGATTGCCGATTATCATACAGGGAAAACCCGTTCAATGGCAATAGCAATACACATGACCGGTTTGTATATTGGACAGGCATTGGGTGGATATGGTGCTACTGTCGCAGATAAATTTACTTGGCACACAGCTTTTCATTGGTTTGGTATTATCGGTATAGTTTATGCAATCATCTTATCATTTCTTTTAAAAGAGAAACAAACTCTAAAGGAAAGTGTAAACTCTTTAAAAGAGGATAAAATAAAACCTTCACTTTGGAAAGGGCTATCAATGATTTTTTCCATGACTGCTTTTTGGGTGATCTTATTTTATTTTGCAGCACCAAGTTTACCGGGATGGGCTACCAAAAATTGGTTGCCTACATTATTTGCAGATACATTACATATCCCAATGAAAGATGCAGGGCCTTTGTCCACTATCATTATTGCATCTTCTTCGTTTATCGGTGCAGTATTAATCGGTGGCCCACTATCGGATAGGTGGGTACAAAAAAATTTAAGAGGAAGAGTTTATACAAGTGCTATTGGATTGTCGCTTACCATACCTTCTCTGATTCTTTTAGGATATGGAAGTACATTTTATACTGTCGTCGGTGCAGCAATTTTATTTGGTATTGGATTTGGCATGTTTGATACGAATAATATGCCCATCCTTTGTCAATTTGTTCCATCCAATCTTCGTGCAACAGCTTATGGGTTTATGAATATGGTGGGCGTATTTGCCGGTGCTGGTATTACACAAGTTTTAGGAAAATTTAAAGATCACGGAAATTTTGGATTTGGTTTCGCAATCTTAGGAGCTATAGTTGCAGTTGCACTGATCTTGCAATTGGCAATGTTGCGACCAAAGGTTCAAAATATGGAATAAATTTATTTACTCAATATAATTCAATTATGCGGCTGCGTTTTAATTTGTTGATAGTGATAATTATTACATCAATCGATTTGTATGCTCAAACAGATGTTCCGGTTTTTGTATCGGGACAAGAAGGGTATAAAAGTTTTCGTATTCCTGCAGTCATTACAGCTCCGAATGATGATTTACTTGCTTTTTGTGAAGGAAGAGTTCATAATGCAGGAGATTTTGGTGATGTGAAAATTGTAATGAAGCGCAGCAGCGATAAAGGAAAAACGTGGTCAGCTATACAAATAATTGCAGCGTTTGATACATTGCAAGCCGGCAACCCTGCACCTGTAGTAGATATGACTGATCCAGCATATCCTAAAGGAAGAATCTTTTTATTTTACAATACCGGCAATAATCACGAAGGGGAAGTGAGGAAAGGAAAAGGCTTGCGCGAAGTGTGGTACAAAACATCTGTAGATAATGGTAAAACATGGAGTGATGCCGTAAATATCACGTTGCAAACACACCGCCCGAATCAACCAAAAGTAAATCCTGCTTATAATTTTAAAGAAGACTGGCGAAGCTATGCCAACACACCCGGACATGCGATGCAATTAAAAAATGGAAAATATATAGGCAGGATTTATGTAGCTGCCAATCATTCTGCAGGTAATCCGCAACCACATTTCAAAGATTATCGGGCACACGGGTTTTATTCTGATGATCATGGGAAAACATTTCTTTTGAGTGAAGATGTAAGTTTGGAAGGCGGAAATGAAAACTCGGCAGCAGAAATTAGTGGTGGTCGTTTAATGTTGAATCTGAGAAATCAACAAGGAGATGTAAAGGCCCGTTACACTGCAATCAGTAATGATGGTGGTGTAAGCTGGTCAACACAAAAATTTGATAGGCAACTTCCTGACCCTGTTTGTGAAGGTTCAATTTTAACCATTGGTTCAAAAAGAGGTAAAAATATTTTAGCTTTTTGCAATGCAGCCGATACAAGTCAGCGGAATAATCTTACTTTAAGAATTAGTAAAAATGATGGTGCAAACTGGTACAAGAGTATTTTAATTTGTGGTGAAAATAAGAAAGGAGATGTAGCTGCCTATTCAGATATTGTAAGAATTTCAAAAAATAAAATTGGCATTTTATACGAAAAAGAAGGCTATTCTAAAATTGTATTTACTGTAGTGAAATGGTAATAAAAAAAAATATATTCCAAATAATTGCAAGAAGGTGTTTATTCGCCTTCTTGTTTTTAGTTTATATATTATCTGCACAGGCACAGCTATCTAAAATAAAAATAGCTTGTGTAGGTAATTCCGTAACTTATGGTTATGGGTTAAAAGATCCTACTATCAGCTCTTATCCATCTTTATTACAACAGCAATTAGGAGCAAATTACGAAGTAGAAAACTTTGGTCATAGTGGTGTTACCTTGTTACGCAAAGGCCATAACCCTTATTACAAAACAAAAGCATTTACAGATATGCTTTTGTTCAAACCCGATATTGCCGTTATTCATTTGGGTTTAAACGATACCGATCCTAGAAATTATCCAAATTACCGAGATGAATTTATTCCTGATTACAGTTGGTTGATTGATACGATTCAAAAAGTAAATCCGAAAGTAAAAGTTTATATCTGTAGCTTAACGCCCATATTTAGCGGACATCCACGATTTGTGTCTAGCACTTTTGATTGGTATTGGGATTTGCAAAAAAGAATAAAAGAGGTAGCTGCTATTCATCATGTACAGATGATTGA
Organism: Bacteroidota bacterium; assembly: GCA_018268055.1. Lineage (GTDB taxonomy): Bacteria > Bacteroidota > Bacteroidia > Chitinophagales > Chitinophagaceae > JJ008. Next base: position 97,576 of record JAFDXF010000087.1, on the reverse strand, counting down.
TTTGAATGCTGCATTATTTAATCGTCCTGATTTATTTCCAGATCAGATTCACCCCACTGAAGAAGGGGCTGCTATTTTAGCCAATACCGTTTATCAAAATTTGAGTGGAAATTTTGGGGGTTTACAATTGCCTGATATTTTTACCAATAATATGGTTTTGCAAAGAAATGAACCTATTAAAATTTGGGGTAAAGCCAATGCCGGAACTGTAGTGCAAGCAAAATTTTCACAACTTAAAAAATCAGTGAAAGCTACTAATGACGGTACTTGGGAGATAGTTTTACCAGCCTCACCAGCGAATAGTCAGCCACAGATTTTGGAAATTTCAAACGAAGAAAAATTGATCCAATTCAACAATATTTTAATAGGTGATGTATGGCTATGTTCTGGGCAATCTAATATGTATTTTTCTGTAAAAGAAAGTGCAGAAGCAGATAGTGTTTTACAAAAAGCAGATGAGGCTATTCCTTTACGATTGTTTAAATACAAGCCTTTTGCCGAAACTGACGGACATGTATGGACAGCTGAAGAATTACAACGTGCTAATAACTTGAATTTCTTTTCAGGATCCTGGCAGTTGAATGACAAACAAAATGTAGCCCCATTTTCTGCAGTGGCTCTTGCTTTTGGTTCTAAAATTGTTAAAGAAGAAAAAGTGCCTATTGGACTAATTGAAGTGGCAGTAGGTGGGTCTCCACTGATTTCCTGGGTGAGTCGTTTATCATTGGAGTCATCACCATTATTTGTACAGGCTTTTAAAAATTGGACAAAGTCAGATTTTATCATGCAATGGTGCAGAGAAAGAGCTGCGTTAAATATGAAAGAAGCTACAAATCCACTACAACGACATAGTTATGAACCTTCATTTAATTTTGAAGCCGGCATTGCAAAAATTGCTCCTTTCCCAATAAAGGGAATTATTTGGTATCAGGGAGAAAGTGATGCCGAGAATGCTGAATTATTTGAAAAATTATTTCCTCAATTTGTTCAGGATTGGCGAAAACAATGGAATAAAAATCTACCATTTTACTATGTACAACTTTCTAGTATTGAACGACCTTCTTGGAATTATTTTAGAAATGCGCAAAGAAGAATGTTAAGCATTGTTCCTAATTCAGGCATGGCGGTTTCCAGTGATTTGGGTAACAAAACAGATGTGCATCCCAAACGGAAAGCACCGGTGGGTGAGCGTTTAGCAAGATTGGCTTTAAAGAATACATATCATAAAAATATCACGGCATCGGGTCCAATGTTTTTATCTGCAAAAAAAATAGGCAATCAAATTGAACTTATTTTTTCAAATTCATTTGGATTGAAAACAACTGATAATATGAGTTTGAGAGGGTTTGAATTATTGACAAACCAAGGAGTTTTTGTACCGGTTTCAGCCATTATTAAAAACGACAAAGTATATATTGATATTCCTAAAAACATACAAGTGCAAAAAGTTGCTTATGCATGGCAACCTTTTACTACGGCTAATCTAGTGAATAAAGAAAACTTACCGGCAAGTACATTTATTGAAAATATTAAATAGTTTAAAGTGAATAAAGAAAATTTAATACAGTTACGAGATTTTTATCAAAATCAATTATTAAATGATACAGTACCTTTTTGGTTTCCTCGTTCTTATGATACAGAACATGGAGGCTATTTATTAATGCGTGATGCAGATGGATCTTTAATTGATGACGATAAAGCTGTGTGGATACAAGGCAGGGCTACTTGGTTATTATCTACTTTGTATAATTCAGTAGAAAAAAAACAGGAGTGGTTGGATGGTGCTAAATTGGGTTACGACTTTTTGAATAAGCATTGTTTTGATGAAGATGCCAGCCCGAACCGACAGGGGCGGGGGCAAATGTTTTTTCATGTTACCCGTGATGGTCAACCTATACGCAAACGCAGGTATTATTTTTCCGAAACTTTTTACGTAATCGCTGCTGCGGCTTACGCCAAAGCCAGTGGCGATGAGCAGGCTGCTGAAAATGCCCGAAGAGTTTTTGGCGAATGTATAGCATACTCCACGGGTGAAAAAAAGTTGCCTGCAAAATTTGCTGGAACTCGCCCTGCTAAAGGAATTGGTGTGCCTATGATTATGATGAATACGGCTCAGCAATTGCGTGAAACCATTGGCGATCCTCGGTGTGATGAATATATTTCTAAATGGATTCAAGAAATTGAAACTTTTTTTATAAAAGACGATATTCAATGTGTGATGGAACAAGTAGCGCCGGATGGTAGCATCATAGATCACATAGATGGCAGAACGTTAAATCCTGGTCATGCTATTGAAGGTGCCTGGTTTATATTGCACGAAGCGAAACATAGAAATAACGATCCGCATTTGATTGAATTAGGCTGTAAAATGCTGGACTATATGTGGGAACGTGGATGGGATAAGGAACACGGCGGTATTCTTTATTTTAGAGATGTGTATAATAAGCCGGTGCAGGAATATTGGCAGGATATGAAATTCTGGTGGCCGCATAATGAAACTATCATCGCTACACTGCTTGCTTATCTAATGACAGGTAATGAAAAATATGCGCAATGGCATCAAATGGTACACGATTATTCTTATCAAAAATTTCATGATAAAGAACAAGGTGAATGGTTTGGTTATTTGCACAGAGACGGAACAATAGCTCAAACTGCTAAGGGTAATTTATATAAAGGCCCTTTTCATTTGCCTCGCCAAGAATGGTATTGTTTACAATTACTAAATCAATATCTTCAATAAAATTATTATTTACATGGCAACAGTTCAGGTTTATACAGCTTCCAAAATATTTACAGGTATAGAATGGTTGAATGAGCATGCGATTCTTTGCAGTGATGATACTATTGAAGCTGTCATACCCATTAAAGACATTTCATCTGACATAAGAATACAAGATTGCGGTAATACAATATTAGCACCTGCATTTATAGATATCCAAATTTATGGAGCAGGAGGAAGGCTGTTTTCTGTTTACCCCGATCAGGAAAGCTTATATAAATTAAATGACTATTGCAATGCAGGTGGCGCATCTTTATGTTTGGCTACTGCTGCAACTAACAGTGATGAAGTATTTTATAAATGTATTGATGCCATAAAAGAATATTGGAAAAGTAATGGCAAAGGAATTTACGGATTGCATATTGAAGGGCCTTGGATAAATCCGGTCAAGAGGGGAGCGCATTTAGAAAAATATATTCAAAAACCAATTTTAAATCAGGTAAAGGAATTATTGGAATATGGAAAAGGTGTAATTAAAATGATAACATTGGCGCCTGAGATGTGCGATGATTCAATCATTGATTTGATTTGTACTTATGGTATTGTTATTTCTGCAGGACATAGTAATGCAACCGATGCACAAGCAAAAAACGGTTTTAAACAAGGAGTAACGGCTGTTACACATTTATACAATGCAATGAGTCCCCTACAACACAGAGCGCCGGGATTGGTAGGTGCGGTGATGGATGATGAACAAGCAATGGCAAGCATTATTCCTGATGGACATCATTGTGATTATGCTGCTGTTCGTATTGCAAAAAAAGTAATGAATGAAAGATTGTTTGTCATTACAGATGCTGTGACAGAAACCAATCAAGGGCCTTATCAACATACTTTGGTTGGCGATAAATATGAAGCAGCAGGTGTGTTGAGTGGCTCTGCTTTATCTATGTTTCAAGCATTTTTAAATTTGATTAACCATTGTTCTATTGAAATAGATGAGGCATTACGCATGTGTAGCCTTTATCCGGCGCAAGTTTTAGGAATACAACATAAAATGGGAAAAATAGAAAAAGGCTTTGATGCAAACATTATTTCTATAGACATCAATCAAAAAGCAGTAAGCTTGTTGAAATAAAAAATTAAATTGCTGCAACTCAAATGAAGAAAAAACCTGAATTCGTTAAATGGATATTTGCAGGGATACTTTTTGCTGCGTTATGGCCATCTGCTTCTACTGCGACTAAGATAGGGTTGACCGTAGCACAGCCTTTAGTGATTGCAGTTGTTCGTTTTGCATTGGCATCAGTAATTATGTTGCTTATTGCGCATTTAATTAAAGGACAGCGCTTACCACAAGGGAAAGAATGGAAACAATTAGCTGTTTATGCGTTACTAAATATCACTATCTATTTAGGCTGTTATGTCGTAGCCATGCAAACGGTTACTGCAGGTATTGGTGCTTTAGCAATTGCAACCAACCCTGTATTTATTAGTTTTATTTCTGTTTTCTTTTTTAATAAAAAATTGACTTGGAATGTTGCTGTTGCCATTTTTGTTTGTACAGCAGGCGTTATAGTAGCTGCATGGCCTTTGTTTAGCGAAGCTGTTGTTGATTTGAGGGGTTTATTAATTTTATTATTTAGTATGTTGTCCTATTCGGTAGGTGCAGTTTATTTTGCTGAGAAGAATTGGGGAAATTTATCTTTAGTTGTTATAAACGGATGGCAAACATTGCTGGGTGGCTTATTCCTTTTGCCATTTACTTTGTTTTTTTATCATTCCAATAAGAATGCTTTTAATTTTACTTTTTGGGCTTCAGTAAGTTGGTTAGCCATTCCTGTTTCCATTATTGCGGTTTTAATTTGGTTGTGGCTTTTAAAAATTGATTCTATTAAAGCCGGACTTTGGTTATTTCTCTGCCCGATTTTCGGATTTCTCTTTGCTGCAATAATGCTACATGATAAAATCAGTTTTTATACTGTTGTAGGAGTAATGATGGTTTTAGCAGGACTTTTAATATCTCATAGTTTCAAAAGAAAAGAAGTGATTATATTGGATTAATATATTTTAATAATATTGAAATGAAAATCAATAAAATAGTTTTTATAGCAATGCTCTTTTTTCTGGATGCTGCAAAAGCACAACCATTAGTGCCTACTCCACCTATGGGTTGGATGACTTGGAATTATTTTGGCGAAAACATCAATGAGCAAATAATCAAAGAAATGGCAGATGCAATGGTGATATCCGGTATGAGTAATGCAGGTTATAAATACATTATGATTGATGACGGATGGCAAGGTGGAAGAGACAATAAGAATAATATGATTCCTGATGTGAAAAAATTTCCTTCAGGAATAAAAAATCTTGCTGATTATATACACAGCAAAGGAATGAAACTGGGCATTTATTCGGATGCAGCTCAACTTACTTGTGCAGGATATACTGCAAGCCTTGGTTTTGAAGAACAAGATGCAAAAACATTTGCTTCATGGGGAATTGATTATTTGAAATACGATTATTGTCACGCACCGGAAGATTCTGTTACAGCAAAAATTCGTTACAAGAAAATGGCTGATGCCCTAAAGAAATCGGGAAGAGATATTGTTTTTAGTATATGTGAATGGGGTGTAAGAAAACCTTGGCTTTGGGCTGCAAATGTTGGCGGACAATTATGGCGTACAACGTATGATATTCGAGATTCATGGAAAAGCATGATGAGTATATTAGATATAAATGCGGAATTAAATAATTATGCAGCCCCCGGACGCTGGAATGATCCGGATATGCTTATTGTGGGGTTAAATGGTAACAAAGGCCCTTCCGGTGATTTGGGAGGAATAGGTTGTACCGATGTCGAATATAAATCCAATATGAGTCTTTGGTGTATGATGGCAGCTCCACTTATCGCTACAAATGATGTACGTACTATGTCATCTGCAACAAAAGAGATTCTTTTGAATAAAGAACTTATCGCTATCAACCAAGACATTGCAGGCGTTCATGCAAAAAGAATAAAATTGGAAAACGGCATTGAAATATTTATTAAACCATTGATGAATAATGATACGGCCATTGCTATTTTGAATAGAAATGAAACTAAACAAACCGTTGAGATTAAATTTTCTCAAATAGGCTTACAAAGGAAGTATATTTTGAGAGATGTGATACAGCATAATTTAGCAGGAATATCGGATAAGTGGAAAGGAGAGATCCAAAATCATGAAACAAAAGTATTTCGCTTGAAGCCAAATAATAAAAAATAAGCATGAAATATTACTTAAGAAATATAGTATATTCATTAACTGTGGTGTTGATTTCAACATCCCATAGCATTGCTCAACTTAAAATACCCAATTTTCCCGATTCGCTTTTCCCTACTTATTATTGGCAACGAGTTACTCACTTCAAAACACTTCCTCAAGCGAAAAATGAGATTATTTTCTTAGGTAATAGTATAACAGATGGTGCAGAATGGAGTGAACTGTTTGCAGATATTCATGTCAAAAACAGAGGCATTAGTGGAGATATTACTGCTGGTGTAATCAATAGATTGAGTGAGGTGACAGATAGAAAGCCGAAAAAAATATTTTTATTGATTGGTGTAAATGATTTGTCCAAAAATATTTCAGCAGATAGTGCTTTGAAAAATATCTTTTTCATTGCAGAGTATGTACGGCAGCAATCGCCTGCTACAAAATTGTTTGTTCAAAGTATTTTGCCGGTTAATAATTTCTTTGGAAAATTTAATACGCATACCAACAAGGGAGCTTTGATTCTGACTATTAATAAAGAATTGTTTAATAATGCAGCCTTACATCATTATACATTTATTGATTTGTTTCCATATTTTTCTGATGCCGATGGGAAATTGAGTAAACAATTTACTAATGATGGGCTACATTTATTGGGTGATGGCTATATGCTTTGGAAGCACATCATTTATCCTTATGTATATGATTTACAGCAATTGCCTTCATTGATACCAATGCCTATTCTATTAAAATGGAGAGATGGATTATTCCCAATTTATAAGTGTAAAAATATTGTAGCAAAAAAATCTGACGGACTTTTAAAAGAAGCGGAACTACTTCAATCAATCTTTTCGGAATTTGGGTATTCTGTTATTGTTTCTGAAAAATTAGCTAAGGATGAACCGTTTATTCAATTTGAGCTTGATAATAAAAAAATAACATCTGATAATAAAGAAGCCTATCAATTAGAAATTACTTCCAACAAAATTTTATTAACGGCTGTTACTGCTCATGGTATATTTAATGGTATTCAGACCTTGCGACAATTGATGCGTGATGGAGTAATGATTGATAATTGCATCATATCAGACAGTCCTGCATTTTCTTGGCGAGGGTACATGATTGATGTAGGCAGAAATTATATGACGGTAGATTTGCTTAAGCAGCAAATTGAAATGTTGAGTCGCTATAAATTTAATGTTTTTCATTTTCACTCGACTGAAGATATCGCATGGCGTTTTGAAATAAAACAATATCCGCAATTGACTGCACCTGAAACCATGTTACGGAATAAGGGGCTTTATTATACTCAAAATGAAATTAAAGACTTAATACAATTTTGTAAAAATCGCTACATCACTTTTGTTCCGGAAATAGATATACCCGGCCATAGTGCAGCTTTCAAAAGAGCAATGAAAACAGATATGCAAAGTGATTCGGGGATTGTTTATCTAAAAAATATTTTGAAAGAAATTTGCACTACTTATGATATTGATTACTTACACATTGGCGCAGATGAAGTGAAAATAACCAATTCGAATTTTATTCCAGAAATGACGAACTACATAGAAGGTTTTGGAAAAAAGGTAATTGGATGGCAGCCCGGAGGAAATTTTACTGATAATACACTTCGTCAATTGTGGATGGATGATAATGCGCATACTTCGGCAAATACAAATATTAAATTTATTGATTCAAGACATTTATACTTGAATCATATTGATCCTTTAGAAGCAGTTACCACTATTTTCAATAGAAAAATCGGTGATAAAAACAAAGGAGATAATAGTTTGTTAGGTGGCGAAATTTGTATGTGGAATGACAGAGCCGCCGCAACTGGTGATGATATTTTAAAAATGAACCCTGTTTATCCAGGTATGCTTGCCTTTAGTGAAAGGAGTTGGCGCGGAGGAGGGCAATCCGGTTGGATCGCAAATATCAGTGATGGAGATATAAATGGTTTTAAAGAATTTGAAAAAAGATTATTAGATCAACAGAAAATATTTTTTAACGACTTGCCATTTACTTATGTAAAACAGTCTGATATAGTATGGAATTTATTTGGACCATTTAATAATGATGGCGATTTAAGTAAAAAATTTGAGCCTGAAATTGAACAAAAAAAATTAAATTTATTAAAACGATACAAACAAGTCATTGGTGGTACAATCGTTTTAAGACATTGGTGGGCGCCTTTAATTAAAGGAGCAATTGATAGTGCCAAAGAAAATACAACATGGTATGCAGCAACAAAAATATGGAGTGATGAAGCTGGAGAAAAACTGTTTTGGGTAGGGTTTAATAACATTTCCCGTTCGCCGGCTACAGATTCTCCGCCTGCAAGCGAATGGAATAATAAGGGTGATGCAGTTTGGGTGAATGGTAATTTGATTGATCCTCCAAATTGGAAACGTGCCGGACAAAAAGGCAATTCAGAAATTCCATTGATTGATGAAGGATATGAATATCGTGAACCGACAAAAATATTTTTACAACAAGGTTGGAACGATATTTTAATAAAAGCGCCAATTGGTAGTTTTAAAGGGAAAGATTGGCAAAATCCGGTAAAGTGGATGTTCACATTTGTTGAAGTAAATTAATTTTTTAAAATTTAGAATATGAAAAAAATTCTCTTAAGCTTCTTCTTGACATGTGCTGTATTTCAGGGAATAGCTCAAAGCTACACGCCCACAATTGAAAATCTAAAAGCAAGAGAACAATTTCAAGATAATAAATTTGGAATGTTTATTCATTGGGGCTTGTCAAGCGTTTTGGGTGCAGGTGAGTGGGTGATGAATAACCGCAACATTAACAAATACAATTACAAAAGATTACTAAATGTATTTAATCCTATTCATTTTGATGCTGCTAAATGGGTATCTGCTGCTAAGAGTGCCGGAATGAAATATATTGTCTTTATCACACGCCATCATGATGGATTTTCTAATTGGGACACCAAATTCAGTGATTGGAAAATTACGAATACGTCTTATGGAAAAGATGTATTGAAGATGCTCGCTGATGAATGTAAAAAACAAGGAATGAAATTAGGTCTTTATTATTCCACCTTAGATTGGTTTCGGGATGATTATCCTTATGAAACAGGAAGAACCGGAAAGGGAACAGGTCGAACGGCAAAGAGTAATTATGCAGAATACTTGCAGTTTATGAAAAATCAGTTGACTGAGTTATTGACTCATTACGGCGAAGTAATGTCTATCTGGTTTGATGGCCATTGGGATCAAACAAATGTAGAAGGCAGCGCAGATATGAGTTCACGCATTGATTGGAAGTATGATGAAATATATTCTTTGATACACAAATTGCAACCGCAATGTATCATCGGAAATAATCATCACTTGACGCCTTTTCCCGGAGAAGATTTTCAAATGTTTGAAAAAGATTTACCCGGACAGAATAATACCGGATTGAGTTACCAATCTGTTTCATCTTTGCCTTTAGAAACATGTGAGACGATGAATAATTCTTGGGGATATAATATTACAGATACTTACTATAAGTCAACTAAACAATGTATTCAGTATTTAGTAAATGCAGCAGGGCACAATGGAAATTTTCTATTAAACATAGGACCGATGGCGGATGGAATGGTACAACCTGAGTTCACCGATACATTAAAAGCAATTGGTCAATGGATGGCAAAGAATGGTGAAACGATATACGGCACAAGAGGTAATTATATTAGTCCGCAACCCTGGGGCGTAGTTACTACCAAAGCTAAAAGTGTTTATGTTCATCTTCTGAATCCTAATGGACAAGAATATATTTTCTTACCCAAAGTGAAAGATAAGATTGTGAGCGCAACATTGTTTACCAATAATAAATTACTCAAATTTAAACAACAGCCTGAAGGTGTTTTTATATTTTTAGAACAAACACAAATGGACGATGTCGATACAATCATAAAATTACAAATGCAATAAATTATACATAAATGAAAAAATTATTTGTAGCGTTTACGATATATTGTTTTTTTGTGAACGCAATATTTGCTCAGAGAGATACAATTTCTTTAAGTAAAGATTGGAGTTTTGCAATAGATAAAAACGGAAAAGGGGTAAGTGAGAATTGGTTTTTGAAACCATTAGCGCAAGCCAGGACAGTGCAATTGCCGCATACATGGAATGTAGAAGAAGCTAACCAGAATCATTATGGCTGGGCATGGTATCAAAAAATGATTACTGCGCCAAAAAATTGGAAAAACAAAAGCATTGTATTGCAATTCGGTGCTGTTAATCACTCCGCTTATGTCTATTTGAATGGGAAAAAAATTGGCGAACACATCGGCGATGGATTTAATAAATTTTATATTGATTTAAGTAAGAATATTATTATTGGAAAGGATAATATAATAACTGTTGCTGTAAATAATGATTATGGCAGAAATAAAGCCCCATTTGGCGATTCATTTGACTGGCCCAATGATGGAGGGTTGATAAGACCTGTTGCGCTCATTATTGCCAATAATCCTTCGGCCTCTTACATTCATGCTACGCCAACTTTGAATGTGGCCAACAATTCAGGAAAACTGAAAATTAATTTGGGTTATGCTCAAGTTGAAAAGAATATTTCTGAACTTGAAGTGACAATTACTGAAGAAAATCAACACACAAAAAATGTTGTGCTGAAAACTTCTGCTATTCCCGTTTGGAAAAATAATGAAGCAACTGTGGAATTTAGCTTAGATAATATCCATCCATGGCATTTTGATCGCCCTAATTTGTATCGCGTTGATGTACATGTTAAGGCCGGTAAGAATTTTATAGAGAACCTATCTACATTCGTTGGTTTTAGAGAATTGAAATTTGAAAATGGTAAAACTTATTTGAATGGAGAATATGTAAAACTAATGGGAATTGAATGGACTGCCGGTTCCAATCCAGATTATGGATTTGCAGAATCTGATTCATTAATCATAGCAATGGGAAAGTTGATGAAGAATGTAAATTGCATTTTCAGTCGCCAGCATTTTCAACAAGGCGATGTATTTTTTGATTTTTGTGATCGCAATGGAATTTTAGTACAACAAGAAATACCTCTTTGGGGACCCGAAACACCGGCGAACGATACCATTAAGAATATTGCTATGAAGCAATTGGAAGAAATGGTTAGCACACTATATAATCATCCAAGTATTTTTTCTTGGGGAGTTGGAAATGAGTTAAGAGCGAGAGATGCCGATATGAAAACGATGATTGAAAAATTGCTGGAGAAAGCTAGAACTTTAGATCCCACTCGCCATGTTGCTTATGTAAGTAATACACTTACACAAGGATTTATTAATAGTCCTTCATTTGTACCGGATGCAGCAGCAGGTGGTGATTATTTGATGATGAATGATTATGGTGGTAGTTGGCAGGATATGCCCGTTGCTAAAATTGGTGATTATTTAGACAGTGTACACATGAGTTATCCCAACAAACCGTTATTTATTTCAGAATTTGGTTTATGTGAGCCCAATTTTCAAGGTGGTGATGAAAGAAGATTGGAAGATTTGATTTACCACATGGCAATTTATGAAAGCAAACATTATGTAGAGGGCGGCATTTATTTTGATTTGACAGATTACAGAACACATTATCCGGGAACAAAAGAAAATAACAAATACCGCAGACGGATACATGGCGTATATGATATGTATGGAAACCCAAAACCATCAATGCAAGTATTACGAGAATATTCTGCTCCTTTAGAAGTTCAAGGAGTAAGAAAATGGTCGAAAGAAAAATTGAATGTGTTGATTTATGGAAGCTTAGGATTACCACAACACATTGTATCGGGATATAAATTATATATATCTGATAAAAGGGATAATTATTTGAATGGGAAAATGTATGAGTTACCTGAAATAAAGCCAGGGCAAAAAATAAATTTTGATGTAGCTGATTTATACAATGGTAAAGTAACTATTACAATAGTACGACCTACGGGTTATGTAGTCTCACAAAAAGAATATAACTATTAAAGTTATCATTGAAAGTAAGTGTAACCGTATTCGATCTTGCCGGTCATCTCCTGATTTTTATCAAAGAGCGCTTCTTTGGTTTTCAAGCCTTGAGCATTATAAACATATCGCCAAATTAGATAACGAACAAACTGGACTTGCCCAAGACTTTTTAGGCCATAGTTGTCGCTCTCGGAGCTGATAATCTTTTGTATTATTCTTCCGGAATCATCATAAGAAAACATTATTTCAGGCATTAATTTTTTAACCTTTTTATTGTAACGAACAATATCTGTCACTTTTCCGCTGGCGTCAAAATAATAATAGATGTGATCCGTTTCTCTACCGTTTTTATAAGAAACTTCTTCTCCCGGAAAGCCATGTTCTTCAGGTATAAATCGTACTTCAATACTGTCTTTCCCATTTTTTATACGCCACATCTTTTCAATTTTTCCATCTGTAGTATATATCCATTGATGCACTTCTGTGTCTTCAAATTCTTTTGAATCATCTTTTATGTGATTCTCTATTGTTTTAATTCGGTTCTGAGCGTCATATTGATAAGTAGTGATACCAGCCATGCCGTTGGAAGAGTCTGCCATACTGATTATTTTCCCTTCGGAGTTATATTTATAATACAAAACATTTCCGGCCAAATTTTCAAGACTTGAAATTCGCAATGCGCTGCCATTTTCCAGTATCTGATATGTTTCAGAAAAATCAGTTGCTTTTGAACCTTGGGGTGTATAACCTACTGCGGTAGCCGACTTTACTTTATTTTGAAGATAGGTCTTCATTTGTTGGTTTAACTGTTCGGTTGCCACTATATCATTATAATAATAGTAAACTTGTGCGTTTAAAACTGTTATAGTCAGGCATAAAAAAGAAGATAAGAAAATTCGCATTAATGAGTGTGTTTAGTTGTTCAAAGTTACCGGAATTGACGATTATTGAAAAAGAAAGGCTGCTTGAGTTTTTGTAGTTATTTTTATGGTATTAGAATAAGAAACATTTTTAAGAAATGATTATGGAAACAAAAATTAGTGATGCTTTTACAAGGCTGGTTCAGATAATGGAAGATTTGCGTGAAAAATGCCCATGGGATAAGAAACAAACAATTCATTCTCTTCGCCAAATGACTATTGAGGAAACTTATGAATTGGCTGATGCCATTACCGAAGGAGATTGGAAAGGAATTAAAGAAGAATTGGGCGATCTTCTATTGCATATCGTATTTTATTCAAAAATTGGCAATGAGCAAAAACAATTTCAATTGGATGAGATGATAAATGGAATTTGTGAAAAATTGATTGCCAGGCACCCACATATTTATGGAGATGTTAAAGTTGCAGACGATGAAGATGTAAAGAGAAATTGGGAAAAACTGAAATTGAAGGAAGGGAAGAAGTCTGTAATGGGCGGAGTGCCCAAGTCATTGCCAGCAATGGTAAAGGCAATGCGCTTGCAGGAAAAAGCAAAGCAAGTAGGTTTTGAGTGGGAAAATAAAGAACAAGTATGGGAAAAAGTAGAAGAAGAAATCAAAGAGTTGAAAGATGCAACCAATGAATGGCAGCAAGCCGGCAGTATTAACGATAATGCATTACATCAAAATGTAGCATTGGAATTTGGAGATGTGGTGTTCTCCCTGATAAATTATGCACGATTTTTGAAGATAGATGCAGATGATGCATTGGAACGTACAAATAAAAAGTTTATCAATCGATTTACGAAAATGGAAGAACAGGCTTTAAGTTCAGGAAAAAATATTCAGACTATGACATTAGAAGAAATGGACATAATATGGAATTCAATAAAAAAACAACAATTAGATAAGTGAGTAGGAGTTTAAAAAATATACTCCTAAACTGGCGAGGATTACTTATCGTTTCATTGCTGCTTTTTACAGTTTCTTTTTTAATGCATAATTATTATGAAAAGAAAACTTCCGTATCAAGAGAGCAGCAATTGGCTACTAAGTATATTCAAACGCAGCAAAAGGATTTTAATCAATTTCTAAAAGATTCAGCTTTAATCAATTCACTTTTGAGCAAAGATGAAACATTGAACGAAGTTTCAAAGTTATCCAATAAGAAATATGATGTCTTCCTTTACCAACAAAATGTATATGGTGACGAAGCATTGAAGTTTTGGAGTAGTCAGTCTGTAACACCTGACCCTGATTTACGCACCTCTCCGGATGGAGAATATTTTACAAAATATCCTAATGGGTGGTATTGCACCTATAAAGTTACTTTGCAACAAAAAAATACCGGTTTGGGGATCATAGCGTATGCTTTAATCCCGATACAATCAGATTATTTTATTGAAACAAATTATTTACCCACCCATTTTTTATTTAGTCCAACTGCTGATAATCGGGTATTCATCAGTGAGCAATCTACCGAATATCCTATAAAATCATTATCGGGAAAAGCAATGTTTTGGTTGCAAAAGAAACGATCATTGGCTATTGAATATAACAACAATACCACCAACTTACTTCGACTTATATCTTTACTCATTTTATTCCTTGCATTACATTTAATGGCGGAGGATTTATCAAAAAAAATGGGAAAATTTAGAGGTATTGTAGTATTGTTTTTTTGTTTGTTGATTTTACGTATCATAGTTTACCTGATTCCTTCTTTATTTAATCTACGCCAATTTACACTTTTTGATCCTACGATTTATGGGTCAAATGCTGTACAGCGGTCATTGGGTGATTTATGTATCAATGCAGTACTCGTTTGTTGGCTAATGATTTACGCTTGGTCTAAACTAAAAGATGTTTTTATTAAAGACTTTAAATTCAGTAGTTTTTTAAAATGGTTTTATGCTATTGGAGTGTCAATTTTAATTTTAACGATTACATTTCTTTTGTCATCGATTGTACGAAGCCTTGTAGCCGATTCAAAAATTTCATTTGACGTTACAAATTTTTTCGGACTTTCCCTTTATACAGTGATTGGATTTGTGCTTTTAGCTTGCCTTACACTTTCTTATTATTTCTTTTCAAAACTTGCATTAAGGTTCTTAAAACAAATGTTTGATGGAACTGAGTGGGTGATATATTTAATTATTGCTGTTTTAGGATTAGTCTTTCTTACTATTCGTACGGGGCATAAAGAAGTTTTGTTTTATATCCCTGTTTTAATTTGGTTGTTGATTTATTGTTTGCTAATTAACCGTAATGGAATCGTTATTAGAAATATAAAACTTCAAACAGAAGGGTCATTGCTTTGGATTTTTATTTTCTCTGTTTCCATTGCTTCAATCATGCTTGAAGAAAACGGTAAAGCAGAATTAGAAAATAGAAAACGAATGGCTGAAAAGCTTGCTGTTCAAACAGATCCATCTAGCGAGTTATTAATGAATATTGCCATTCAATATTTGGATAACGATTTCCTACGACCCAATTTTAAAAGATTTGAAAGTGAATCAACGGGCAAGGAGTTGCGTGATAGTATTATCGCCGGTAATTATCAAGGATATTTAAATAAGTATGATACCAGACTTTACGTATATGATGCAAAAGGAAAAGAATTGTATAACGAAGACAGAACAACTTTTGCCGCATTAAACACGATTATAAATGTTCAAGCAAAACCTACGAATAAGGATGGCTTATATTACTATGAAACTGCTTATGACCGCTTTAGTTATATAACGAAAAGAACTGCTACCGATTCTTCAGGAGCAATTCTTGGAACTCTTTTTATTGTTTCTAATTTAAAAAATTATAATCGTGATGCTCTTTTTCCTGAATTATTCAAACAAAGTAAAGCGATTGATTTAGATAATTCTCCTATTTATTCAACTGCTGTATATATTAATAGACAATTACATTCACCTCCAGGAAATTATCCTTTTGCTACAATATTAAGCGACGATGTAATGCCGAAAAATGAATATGAAACTCGAACTGAAAACGGATTTACAGAATTATGGTACCGATATAGCCAAAATAAAGTAGTCATTGTAGTTCGCAAGAATGAAACAATGATTGAAGCGATTACTCTATTTTCTTACTTGTTTTGCTCTTTTATTTTATTGGGCGGTTTGATACGATTTATTTCTTATCTCTTATCTAACAAACTTAGAAGAGTGCAATTGAAGTATTTGTTTTCAATGAATATCAGGTCTCAAGTTCATAGTACGATAATTTTTGTAAGTGTTTTGTCTTTTCTCATCATTGGAGCAGTTACTATTTCATTTTTTATTAAAAGATATTATATCAATAACAGCGATAAGCTAAGTCGTACGATGCAAATAATGGTGAATGAAATGGAAAAGCGAATGGCGGAGCATAGCACATTTGATGATATGGTGAAGATCTATGACTCTGTTTCCAATAATGATTTACAAAAATTAGTAAATGATGTAGCTGATATTCACGGTGTAGATGTGAATGTTTATGATTTGGAGGGCAATCTTCAAGTTTCGTCTGAGGCCAATGTTTATGCAAAAGGGGTATTGAGTAAAAAAATGAATCCGATTGCTTACTATCATCTCAATCAAATGCATCAGGTATTATATCAACAAGAAGAAAAAATTGGCAATTTTTCTTATCTCAGTTTCTATTCACCCGTAAGAGAGATGGAAAGAGGCGGCCGTCCTTACGCGTATGTGAATATTCCCTATTTCACCTCACAACCGCAATTGCAACAACAAATTTCCAATTTCTTAGTTACGATTATTAACTTAAATGCTTTTATCTTTTTAGTTGGCGGATTAATCGCTTTGTATATTACCAATAGAATTACCGGATCTTTTTCAATAATCAGTGAAAAAATGAAAGAGGTTAACCTTGGTAAAATGAATGAACAAATTGTTTGGAATAAAAAAGATGAGATAGGTGAGTTGGTACAAGAGTATAATAAAATGGTGACGAAACTCGGAGCCAGCGCTGCAGAGCTTGCTAAGAGTGAAAGAGAAGGAGCTTGGAGAGAGATGGCAAGACAAGTGGCACACGAAATTAAAAACCCGCTGACTCCAATGAAGCTTAGTATTCAATATTTACAAAAAGCAATTAATAATAATCAGGATAATGTAAAAGAATTGTCTGCAACCGTAGCCAATACATTAGTAGAGCAAATTGATCACCTTTCGAAAATTGCTGCCGACTTTTCACAATTTGCAAATATTGGAAATATTCATAATGAACGAATTGACCTGCATCAAATAATCGCTTCTTTGATAGAACTATTCAAAACTGATTCTATAATAAATATCAATTGGAAACCTGTTACAAAGGCTGTTATAATTGATGCAGATAAGACACAGATGAATCGTTTGTTTACTAATTTATTTACAAATGCAGTACAGGCTTATGAAGAAAGGAGGGAGTGCTTGATATTTGTGGGTGAGAATTTAGAAAAGAATCAAATAATAATAAGCATAAAAGATTTAGGGATTGGTATTCCTGCAGAGATGAAAGAAAAAATATTTGTACCTAATTTCACAACAAAGTCTTCCGGTACCGGATTAGGCTTGGCTATGTGTAAGGGAATTGTTGAACAAGCAAAAGGTACAATTTGGTTTGAAACAGAATCAGGAATTGGTACTACATTTTTTGTTTCATTACCTATCGTTGATTAAATAGGTATAATTAAAATTTGTATGGCTCAGATAGAACTTAATACATCACTTCGCAATTATAATACATTCCGGATTGATATAAATGCAAAATCATTCGCAAGGTTTAATTCTTTAGAAACGCTTGAGGAAGTATTGTCGACACAGCACAATCAAAAAATCCTTATTCTGGGAGGAGGGAGCAATATACTTTTTACAAAAGACTACGAAGGTTTGGTTATAAAAAATGAGATGAAAGGAATAACTGAAATGCACGAGGATGAAGAATATGTATTTATCAAAGTTGGCGCTGGCGAAAATTGGCATCAATTTGTTCGTTATACAATTGATAAAGGGTGGGGTGGTTTGGAAAATTTGTCATTCATACCGGGCACTGTTGGAGCAGCACCAATTCAAAATATTGGGGCTTATGGTGTAGAGTTTGAAAGTGTATTGTGGAATATAGAGGCCTATCATTTCGAGGATAGACGTGTTGTTAATTTTACAAAGTCAGATTGTGAGTTTGGTTATAGAAACAGTGTGTTTAAAAATAAGTTCAATCAACAATTTGCAATACTAAACGTGACTGTACAATTAAGAAAATCCCCAAAATTTAATATCAGTTATGGAGCGATAGAAAAAGAACTGGAAAAGATGAACATAAAAAGTTTATCTGTAAAAGCAATATCTGATGCGGTTATTCATATACGCTCATCAAAACTTCCTGACCCAGCTGTTTTGGGAAATGCCGGCAGTTTTTTTAAAAACCCAATTGTTGAAAAAGAAACGTATGAACGATTAAAAAATTTATATCCTCAAATTGTTGCATATCCCTCAATTGATGAAGTAAAACTTTCAGCCGGATGGCTTATTGATCAGTGCGGCTGGAAAGGCAAGCGTGTAGGAGATATTGGATGCTATGAAAAGCAAGCTTTGGTTTTGGTTAACTATGGTAATGCAAGTGGTAAAGACGTTTTTCATTTCAGTGAAAAGATTATGGATAGTGTTTGGGAAAAGTTTAATGTGAAATTAGAACGAGAAGTGAATGTTTTATAAATTATAACTCTTTTAAGATTTGTATCCCAAATTTTATTTACTTTCACTTTATCTCAAAAACATAAAAATTATGAAAAAAACTATTTTACCACTTTTAGCTGTTATTTTCTTTGTACAATCTTCATTTGCACAGTCAGTCTATGCTGAACTTGGCGGACCCGGACTTGCATCACTTAACTTTGATACTCGCTTTAGTAAAAATAATGACGGTATCGGAGGAAGAATAGGAGTTGGAGGCTTTAGTATAGATGGATCAGGCATTGTATTTGTTCCGGTTGCGCTGAATTATTTATTAGGAAAAGACAATAAAAACTTTTTTGAAGTAGGAGCCGGTGTTACACCAGTTTTTGGCGCTGGAGATTTAACGGGGAAAGATTTCTCTAGTACTTTTGGACACATTCTTATTGGATACAGAATGCAACCTGCCGAAACAGGTTTTACTTTTAGAGCATTTATTTCTCCTGTATTTGGGAAGGGTTATTTTATCCCTTATTACGGAGGGGTTTCTTTTGGCTATAAGTTTGGAGGACGAGCTAAGAAATAAATTTTCTTTTTAGAATTAAAATAAGAAAGGGTTGTTGATAGCAACCCTTTCTCATTATGTACTATGAATCAAAAACTCAATTAGAAGAGAATGAAGATAGTGTTGGTATTATAGCAGCTGGCGTTGTTGTTTTATAACGACCGCGCAGTACCACTGTATAACTTCTCATTCTAATAGGATTATAACTATTTAATTGAGCTACGGTTATTAAAGTGCCTGCTTCTCTTACGATTAAAGTGTCATTCGGTACAGATGCAAACGGAACATAGTCAGTTACGTTAGTAAGTGCTACATTAGAAAATACATTTGCCTGCATTTTTACAGAGAAAACATCCATATTAGGTGCTGTAGTCGGGCTGTAAATAAAGTTTGCAAAACGCAATCTTGCTGTAGTATCCGTAGGCATTACAATACTATTTTGTACAATTTTCTTTTTGGGGTTATTAATTGAATCATACAAAAACATAGAATAATACTTTCCGGGTTGTAGTACTTCTCCAAAACTTAATGGCATTTGTGTTGTAGTACTTAATGTGTCTTTTATTAAGAATTCCCTAAAGCCTGAAGTAATCGCAATATTCGAAGGCGTTGATGGGAAAGTGGAACCCAAAACTAATGATGCACCGGTAACGGGCAATCCATCCACATACACATAAGTGCGTGCACTATTTACAATACCATTATAAACCTGTAAAAAGGATTTATTCGAGTAGTTTGTATCTTCTGTTGCTACTTCTTTACCTACTTCTTTAGTGCAGGCAACGAAGGTAAATAACAGGAGAAAGAAACTTCCGGCAGATATGATGATTTTACTTTTCATTGATGTGTCATTTAATATTAAAAATATATTTTCCTGTTACGGTTTCGAAAACCATGTTTCTAATGTATGGTAACTATTGCCTATCGGATATGCTCCGATTGCCGTTAGTGCAGGTATATTATACAGATACTCGGAGTTATATCTTGGTCTGCAACGATATACTAACTTGCCTGCGTTTGTAGCATGTAGATAAGTACCGGATGGCGGTGTGAAACCTGCATATACTTGTGCACCTGTTTCAGGATCTATATCTGTATAATGATAACGGCGCATATCTGCCCAAACATTTTGCACACCCCATGCATACATTGATATGTATTTCTGAAGCATTATATGTGTTCTGGTCAAGTTGTTTGGATTTGTAGGAACAACATTTGGATTTGCTAAATATGCAGCTTTATTGCCAGCCGTTATAGTTAAAGGGGCAGGGATATTTACAGAATAGTTTGTCGCAAGCATATCAAAGTTCATACTGATTGCATTGGTATATGCAGCTAAGGCAGCCGGCTTATTCCCTTTTCTAATCAATGCTTCAGCTTTGATGAACTGCATTTCAGATGCGGTCATGATTGGCCATTCAGCTTCATCACGGAAAATATATCTTCCGGTTTGAGGATTAGTAGGATAGGTATAAACATTATAGCCGGTGCCCATAAAACTTTGCGGTAAATCATTAGCTGCTAAACCACTTGAGCCAAGCCATGGAGTAATGCCTTTATATGTTCCATTATTGTTTTCACGAATGAGATAAGGTGCTCTCGGATCTGCTGCACCTGTAAAAGCGCCAGGGTTATTTCCACTCAATAAATCAGCTATGTAGGCACTTTGTCTGATACCACTTACAGAAGAGTTTACATTTCCGCGAACAGCTCCAAAATAATTACTAGTACCTGTAATACCGGTATTTTGAAATTTACAAGTAATATTATCAGCATTCGTTACACAAGATGAGTCTGCATATTTAATTACTAAATCTGGATCGTATCCGGACTTATTGCTTGTGTATGCATAGCTTCTTGCTAAAATTCCATAAACAAACTTTTTCCATTTAGATAAATCTCCTTTGTTGAAAAAGAAATCACTGTTGGTAAAGTTTGCAGCGTTCATCCCATCGCCTGAACGATTCAAATAATCTAATGCACGATAGCAGATGACTCTTACAGAATCATATACCTCTGATTGTTGTTCGTAATTGAATTGTTGCAGGCTTGCATTAAATGCTTGACGAAGTATGATTTCACCATATTCATTTGTTGATTCAAACATACTCCAGGCACGCATAGCCCAAGCAGCGCCTACGTAGTCCCACTTTTTCTCTTCGTTGCCCCATTCTATGATTTTATTTAAATTTTGCCCCATACCGTAGTAATGAGCAGCCCAAACTGATCCGAGGTTGTCGCTCGCACCCACTGTGCCGCCCATTTGATCATAATTAGATGAATTGGCAGAAGTCTGTGAAGCCGGAGAGGATGTCGTTGAATATGTTCCCCAAAATTGAATGTAACGGCCAATTAATAATGCATCTCCAGCCAATCCATAAGCACTACCCGCCGCAGATGAGCTTCCGGTAAAACTTCCAATCATACTTGGAAATATTACTTCAACCGGTTGACGCACATTAGCATTTGGATTGGGATATGCATCGTCAATCTTCTTACTGCAAGCACTAATCAGTAGTGAGCCCCCGATCAAAGTATTGATTAATATTTTAAAATTATTTTTCATTTTATAACTTTTAAAGTTTTAATTATTTAAAAACTGCTCTGATACCAAAGTTTACACCCATTGGTGTAGGCAGGTTGCCATAGTCAAAGCCCATGCCACCTACGCCACCTGCGGATGCAGTATTACCATTGGTAGAAGGGTCTGCACCACGATAATTGGTCCATAATACCAAATCATTTGCAGTTGCAAAAACACTCAGTGATTTAAAGAACTTCATTCCTTGCAATAATCTTTGTGGTAATGTATAGCTTAATGAAACATCTCTCAGTCTGAAATAATTTACATTATGCTCTACAAACTCTTCTTCAGGCATTGAAGTAAAATAAGATTGTTGGAAGTAAGGAACTATACTAATGGTATTTGCAGTAGGAGCGGCTGTGTTCTCTTTGCCATCTTGCAGCACACCATCAATAATGCGTGGTCTCATTCTGTCGCCTGTACGCTTGCTTTTACCAATATATGTTAGATACATTTCAGTACCATCAAATACATCTCCGCCCACTTTCAAATCCCAAAGGAAACTTAAATTCCAAGCTTTATATCTGAAACTGTTCAATGTTCCTAATGTAAAGTCGGGCATTCTATCACCGATAACGGTAAAGGTACCTTCTGTAACAGGCAATCCTGTTGTAGGACTGATCAACACTTGACCGGCATTGTTCCTCATATAGTGATATCCTGTAATAGTAGTAGCAGGAAGACCACGAATCATACCGCCTCTTGCATTTCCGTAAAGCCATGTATCTGCGATATAAGATTCTATCAATGCAGGTGGAAGTGTCAAGATTTTACTCCACATGTGATTATAGTTAAACCTGATATTCCAGTTAAAATCTTTTTTCTTAACTGCATTAAAATCAACTACCGCTTCTACTCCCTGGTTTCTGGAGCTTGCAGCATTTTGTGTATTTAAAATAAATCCTGTTGCATAGCTTGCTCTGAATCCATTCTGAATTTGATCAGTACACAATGTATTGTAATAAGCTACGTCAAAAGATAATCTGCTTCTAAATAATCTGATTTCAGTACCTAACTCATAAGTATTTTGTCTCTCAGGTCTTAAGTTAGGGTTGTTGTTGTCAAATCCATAAGAGTAAATTAGCCCAACATTGCTGCTGGTAAAATTATTTACAAACACTGATTGATTTCTATATGGATCCGGAGCCCTGGCAGTACTTGCTCTGCTTGCTCTGATTTTCCAATAGTTTAATACAGATGTTTTCAGCTTAGGGAATATGTCTGAAACAATTGCGCTCAAACTGAAACTTGGATAGTTGTAAGTTCTAAATGCAGCTGGGAATAAAGAAGACTCTTCAAAACGATGAGTATAACTTAAAAAAACTAAGTTTTTGTAGCTCACAGCTGCTTCTCCAAAATAGGCTACTTGGCGATATACATATTTATTATATAGGCCAAAATTGTTACGCAACAATCTTACTCTTGTATTAGTTGATGTAATACTGCTATCATTGCGCGGGCCTACTACCTGATCAAAGTTATTATCTGTAACTAAAACCGGAGAAGGTAAGCGAATACCTGTTGTTCTGTCAATGGTCATAAACATTCTTCCATCAGTCGCACTCACAGAATCAACTAAGCCGGTACCATAAATCGAGAACATCATTGTTTTATAATCCTGCCACATTGTACCTACCATTAAGCGAGTGGAGAATTTTCCAATATTCTTTTTAACGGTAGCAGTGATGGTATGGTTATAACCTTCATATTTTCTCCAGTAATCATCCAATGCGCCTCTTTGAGCACGTGTAGTAAGACTGGAAAGGGGATGATAAAAAGTATATCCTTCACTTTTATATGTATCATAGCCAAAACGTCCTGCAATCGTCAACCAACTGAAAGGTGTTAAATTAATACCACCTGAAGTAATCATACGGGCCGTTTTATCATAACTATGATTGCGTAAAGTGTTGTATAAAGGATTGTCAATCTCTTGTGTTGGGTCACTTTGGAATACATTCAACTTGTTTCCATCGGCATCTTCATATTGTGATACATCTCTTGTAACTGGCCAAGAATACAAACCTAATAAGTAACCACCTGCACCACGAATAGGTTTGTCGTTGTTTTGATTGATGTATTGGAATGAAGGCTGTATTTCAATCCATTTGCCAATTTTGGTAGTGTTGGTTATTCTTACATTATATTTTTTAAAATCATTACCCGGCACTACACCACCGTTTGTGAAATATGAACCTGAAACTTTAAAGCCAACATTTTTGAAACCAATGTCAGCATTCAAATTATGCGTTTGAGAAAAACCATTACGGAAGAATTTTTTGATATTGTTATATTTCTGTGTGCCATCAGGATATTTAGGTCCAAAATAACTAAAGGCAACAGAGCTGAAAGATGCTGAAGGCGATCCATTAGCACCGGGTCCAAAATCATTATTCAAATCAGCATATCTGGTTACACTTTGAACACGAAAACTGTTATCGTAAGAAAAACTTACTTTTCCGGTAGAAGCTTTTTTAGTAGTAATAACAATAGCTCCTGCACTTGCCTGGCTACCGTATAAGGCTGTAGCTTCTGGGCCTTTCAATACTGTTACAGATTCAATATCAC
Organism: Bacteroidota bacterium; assembly: GCA_018268055.1. Classification (GTDB taxonomy): domain Bacteria; phylum Bacteroidota; class Bacteroidia; order Chitinophagales; family Chitinophagaceae; genus JJ008. The sequence continues at coordinate 73,327 of JAFDXF010000087.1, read as the reverse complement.
TTGGGTTTAAGTCGCCAATACGATTTGAATAGTCATTATTTCTGTTTGGACGGTCTGATGCTAAACCTAAAGCCGAACCGCCATTTGAAGTTTCGTTGACAGTAGAGTTGTCTATAATAATACCATCTACTACAAATAGAGGTTGGTTATTACCAGTCAAAGAGTTGAAACCTCTAAGTACAATTGTAGAAGAAGCTCCGGCTTGTCCGGTAGTTGGTGTAATAGTCAGTCCGGCTACACGCCCTTGAAGACTATTAATGAAGTTTTCTCTTTGGGTTTCGGCTATATCTTTACCACTTACATTTTGAACTGAGTAAGGTACTTCACGAGCATTACGTTTAATGTCCATAGCAGTAACCACTACCTCATCCATAGTTTTATCGGCCACTTTCAGATTAACACCGATTGTGCCACCGTCTGCTTTTACTTCAGAGGTTTGGTAACCGACATAGGTTATAATTAAAGTTGCGCCTGGGTTTACTTTTATGGTAAACTTTCCATTAGCGTCAGTTTGTGCAACTTGTCGAGTACCTTTTACTCTTACTGTTACACCATGTAGCGGTGTCTTGTTGTCATCCGATAGGATGGTTCCGGTGATGGTTTTCTCTTGTGCGTGCACAATTGCAGGCATTAAAAGAAAAATCAGCGAAAACGCAAGAAACAATTGGAGAAATTTTCTCATAGCTGTTTTTTTGTTTTGTTAATAAGCGGTTTTAAAAATTTTTATAATACTTCAATTCCTTGATCAATATATTGTTTTAATAAAGGATTCGTTGGCTCCAATTCTGTGATTAATGTATCAATATCTGATAATCCACAAATCTGAATTGGTTGTACCGTATTTATTTTTTCTGCAATGGTGAGGCTCACTATTTTTTTGCTTGACTCAATCATTGCTTTTTTTAATTGTACTACTTCCCAGTCATTATCGCTGATGCCTATTTCGGCATCAATAGCATTAGTTCCTAGAAAACAAATATCTGCTTTAATCTGTTTTATCTTACTGATAGCTTCAGGCCCAACAGTGATTTTTGAATTCTTTGAAATTCTATCACCAATCAGTATCACTTCTATATTTGGATGATTCATATATTCTAGCACTGCAGGGATACTTCCAGAAATAAAAGTTGCTTTTAAATGTGGTGGGAGAGAGCGTGCTAATTCAATAATTGTAGTGCCGCCACTTGTTAGCACAAACATTCCGTTTTTAATCAAGCTAACTGCTTTGTTTGCAATTGTCTTTTTTTGATTTTGTGAATAAACTCCGTTGGTAGGATAGTAAACATGATTGAATGATTGGGAAAGTGCCCCACCATGCACTTTTATTACTTTACCTTCTTCGGCCAGTTCTTGAAGATCTCGACGAATTGTGTCCTCAGATACATTGATCTCAGTACATAGTGAAGATGATAATACTTTATTATGCAAATTCACTTGATGAAGAATATAGGCTTGCCTTTCCTTCTTTAGCATCAGTTAGCTTTTGGTGCAATAAATATAAAGCATTTTCCTGCAAACAGTTGCAAATTTTTGAAAAAAAAATGCAGAATGTGGATATTGACTGAATAACTAACGAGAAATCTAAAAATAAATAGGGGATAAAATACAAAACTCATATCCTTTTAAAGAATATGAGTTTAAAAGTATTTTTTAATATAAACTATTTGCCGAAAGTAAATCGGGCTGTTAATCCAAGTGCAGCAGGCTCAAAGTTCAAGCTCTTTACAATACTTAATTCAGGTTTCCAGTCAAGTGATAAGTTAAGCGGAACGTTCATAAATTTATAATCAAGCCCTACCACACCTTGGGCACCAATATTTTGCTCCACATTCTTTTTCCCGGATGTAGCATCATTATTTTTTTTAAATCCGATATAGCCGCCACCGCCATAATAATAACTAAGGCCTGAAGATGCAAGCGGTTTATGATACTCGATAAGTGCACCCAATGCCAATGGATCGCCGAATGAAAATAAACCTTCAACGGCAATACTATTTCCAAAAAATTGTTTCAGCGAAACAGAATTATTTATAGTTGGTGCTGCCGTACTGAATCGTACACCCAATGCTGTTTTGTAATTTTGGGCAGAAGCAGAATTGGCATATATTAATAATAGTAGCACAATGGTAAAAAGGATAATTTTTTTCATTTCATTCGGTTTACTGATACTAAACGAAAAATGATGCCAGTTGACTCTAAATGAAAAGCCAAAATTTTGTTCAGCCGATATACTGTATTTTTATCGCATGGCGATGTTAATGATTTTTATATTTATAGCAGGGTATTTGGTAATAGCTTTTGAAAAACCATTAAAAGTAAATAAAGCTGCTACTGCTTTGGTTACCGGAGTTCTATGTTGGACGGTTTATATATTAACTGTTCCGGATAAAGAACAGGTGCTTACCCAACTCAGCAGTCATCTGGGCGAAATATCACAAATATTATTTTTTCTTTTAGGGGCTATGACTATTGTAGAGTTGATAGATGCGCATGATGGCTTCGAAATAATTACGAAACAAATCAAGACAACCAATAAGCGAAAAATATTATGGATAGTCTCTGTACTTGCATTTTTTCTTTCAGCAATATTGGATAATCTAACCACAACGATTGTTATGGTTTCTTTAATCCGAAAATTAATAGATGATAAAAAAGACAGATGGACGCTTGCAGGAGCAATTATAATTGCTGCTAATGCAGGAGGAGTGTGGTCTCCTATTGGAGATGTTACTACTACTATGTTATGGATTGGGCGGCAGATCACAGCCGGTAACATTATTTTAAAATTATTTATTCCGGCTGTTGTCTGTTTATTGGTGTCCTTATTGATACTACGTTTTTCGTTCAAAGGAAATTTTCAAAAACCTGAAATTGATTTTGAGCAAGGTGGAAGTACACCATCAACTGAAAAGCAAAGAAATATTGTGTTCGCTGTTGGTATAATCATATTACTATTAGTGCCCATCTTTAAAATGATCACACATCTTCCTCCGGTAATGGGTATTTTGATTGGCTTAGGTATTTTATGGATGATAACTGAAGCCATTCATAGTGATAAAGATGAAGAAGACCGCAAAACTTTTACAGTGGCTTATGCGCTGAGAAAAATTGATACTTCAAGTATTTTATTTTTTTTGGGGATTTTATTGGCCATAGCTGCGTTAGAAGCAACCGGTCAATTACATCAGGCATCGGCGTGGATGGATCAAAAAATTGGCAATCAAAATGCTATTGGTATTTCTATTGGCGTTTTATCTGCAGTAGTGGATAATGTGCCATTGGTGGCCGCTACACAAGGAATGTACAGCCTTGATATGTTTCCCACCGATCATTATTTCTGGGAACTGCTTGCTTTTACTACAGGCACAGGAGGAAGCATGCTCATCATAGGCTCGGCAGCAGGTATAGCCGCTATGGGAATTGAAAAAATTGATTTTATCTGGTATTTGAAAAAAATTGGTTGGATAGCCTTGATTGGATTCTTTGCAGGAGTGGCAACTTATATATTGCAACAACAGTTTTTATAAGAAAGGTTATTCAAACAATTCATATTTAGTCTTTGGCCGCTTTGACTCTAACCAAAGAAAATTGGGTAATCTCATTTCTGAAGGTTGCTTCATACGCATTGGCCAAACAGTTCCTTCTACAGCGCTTCGGAATATAACTTTTCTTAATTCTTGGTTATTAAAATATAAATCCAGAATATCTGATTTTGATTGATTGATGCCCAAATAGGCACTGTCTTCATCTTGTATATAATATATACACTCAGCCAACCCTGAAGCTCTAACCGAATCAATATTTCCTTCTTTAAAATAGGCGTCCATCCGTGATGATTTTATCTGATTGTAAATCTCCGATTGAACCTTATTGATTAAAAAGCTGTTTTCAATAACTTTAATTCTGTCAGCTTTTTTATTTTTTGTAAAAACAAAAATGGTGTCTCCCGTTATCTGACTTTCTTTTGACCAAATTGCCGGATGCTGAAACATTCTGAAGACCGAATCTTTAAATGAATAAAAAAGGCTATCACCTACGGCTTGTAATGAATCTGAAAAGATGCGTACATTTCTATATGCTTCAAAATAGCGGTTGGTACTGTCTTTATTTTCTACATTTACTACTTTAGTTCCTTGTACTTTTTCTTTGACAATCGTATCTTTTTTATTGTACAAGTCGGTAAGGCGTGCCGAAAACAGTGTATCTGCTGTGATGTATATTGAATCTTGCTCTTGTTTGAGAATCATCAATGGTTTATTGATAGCAAGCATCCGTTCTCTTTTATCATCTTTAAAGACTTCTCCGGCAATGATAGTAGTGCCTTGAACAGAATCTCTGATGATCACATTTCCTTTTCCATGAGCAATTTGTAAGCTGTCGTCTCTTTCAAAAAAATCTGCAGTTATAAACATTTTGGATTTTGGATCTCGAATAATTGGCCTTCGGCCAAATTCTGCTTTTCCGGTAGCAAGGTTGTAGAATCCATCTTTTGTTTCGATTGTTCTGCCGCTGCTATCTTTTATAAATGTTTCAGCAATAAAACGTGCTAATCCTTGTTGCGTATTATATAGCAACGAATCAGTTTTTAAATAATAAACAGGATCTCTTAATTCAACATTTTTTTTGAAATATACATCTTTTAAATCGGCATAATAATATCCTTCCTTGCTGGTGAGTATTGTTTTTTTATTGACCACTCTTCCGCCATTTTTGTAAATACCTATATTGGTATTCATATCATATTCCAAATCGGGAGTTGTAAGTTCTACTTTACCATCAGTTAGTTTTACATTGCCATCTAAGTAGGCCAATCTTTTGTCTATTAAATAGCGTAGGTGATTGGAATAGATATTGGCTGTATCAGCATCATTGACACGTACATGTCCCCAGGCTTCAAAAGTTCGGGTATTGTTATTGATAACACAACTGTCGCACCAAAAAAGTGATGTGCCTTGTTTTAATCGAACATTGCCTGCTAATATCTGAAGTTGAGTAGAGTCATTTACTTTTCTTAATTCCAGTTTACGAACGCCATCTAAAATTTCTACCGTAAGTAAGCTGTCGTTTGACGAGGGATTTCTCTGTATAGGGGCTGGCGTCTGTTGTGCATGCAAGTTTGCAGCGCAAACCAAAGTGCCGAGTAGTAATAAAAGATAAAAATGCTTCAATATGATTAATGCTTATTGTCTAAAAATGCTGAATCGCCTACCGGCAAATTTAGATAGTCGCCTTTGTCTTTTTTGCCAAAGATGGATAAATTAACATAGCGTTTTGGATGCACTCTTAAATCATCTACCAAGGTCTGTGCTTTGATTATCGTGCGATTTATTTGGTCATATAATGTACGGTCGCTGATTAAAGCACCTAAACTTCCATCCTTGCTGGTGATTTTTGCAGCAGAATTTTTCAATAATGAGATAGTGGATTGCAGTGAGTCTATAGTGGGTTGTAATTCAAGTTTTGCAAGCTTATCTGACAGACTTTTTGCATTGGCAATGGTGGCATTAATATTTTCAGAATTTTTCTTGATATTATTGATGAATTCGTTGGCGCTATTAATTGTTTTGGCAATGGCGCCGGTTTCAGCATCTAATAATGATTTAATAGATTGACTTGATTTATTCAAATTAGCTAATGCTTCATGTAGATTTTGTTTTGCAGAAGCATCTATTACACTGTTTACATTATTGATCAATAGATTCAGCGTATCTAAAGAGCCTCTTACTTTTTGTAAGGTAGGCGTTACTTCTGCCTTCACATCATCCATGAGATTCTTATCTTCTTTGGATTGTAATGTGTCGCCAATTTTCAGATAGGATGAGTCTTTTCCTTTTTCAATATTAATAAATGATGCACCGATAAGCGGTGAAGAAATAATTGCTTTTGAGTCTTTAGGAATATTTACTTCTTCTGCTACATCAATAGCTACTACAAACTGATTGGCATCCTTATCTGTTTTGGCTAATTTATAAATAGAGCCTATGCGATAACCATTTACTTTCACATCATTGGAGCGTGATAAGCTTCCCAAATTTGGGAATATGGCATAGATGAGTTTTCTTTTTGAAAAAAGATCATTGTTCTTTAAAAAATTGAAACCAAGAATTAAAAAAACAAGAGCTATAACAGTAAGTGCGCCTACTTTGGTTTCATTGCTAACTTTCATACATTTTTTTTAGTTCCTTATGCTTATTTCGAAGTGCCAAATTAGCTATTTATTTTTAAATGGCTTTGCTTTACTTCTTTTCTTGATCCGATGCTTTTTCTTCTATTTTTTGTTTATACTTACGAAAAGCAGTGAGCAAGTTATTGACTATTTCAGCTTGTCCTTTCACGCTATTCATATATTCTTCCTCTTGTTTGTTGGAAACAAATCCTATTTCTACAAGTACGCTGGGCATACCGGTAGCTTGCAGTACCCAAATTCCTTTTTCATTTCTTTGTTTTACACCTCTGTCCACACGGCCTGCTGCTACAAATTCACTTTGAATTAAATCTGCAAAATTTAAGCTTTTGCGAAAATAGTGTTGTGCATAAACGAGCATTCTTGCCTTTTCTGCTGGGTCATTAGGATCGGGGAGTTGAATGTTCAGAGAAGAGTCTTGTAACTCACCATAGTTTTCGGTATTCTTGGCAACGGATTTTATTTTTGAATCATTTTTACTTACAGCCCATACAAAGGTTTCAGTTCCTTTTGGTAAATTTTCTATCCAATAGTTTTCATAAATGGGAGCTTTCACTGTTTTTGTAACCCATTTTTTCTTCACTTTCACTTTTTCGGTTTTAGTAGTATAGCCCGAAATTTTTTTACCATACCAGCCACCCGGAGCTTTTCCTGCACTATTACAGTGTATGGCAATAAATAAATCCCCTTTGGATTGGTTGGCTAAATCTGCTCGATAAAGCAATCCGCCCTCAATAGTACTTTTATTGCCAGGAACAATATCGGTAGTACGGGTATAAATGATTTTTAGATCAGGAAATTCTTTTTGCATTGCATCTCCCAGTTTGAGTGACACAGCAAGATTGACATTAGCCTCAGTAGAAAATGTACCTCTTGCTCCCGGATCTATACCGCCATGCCCAGGATCAATGATGATTGTTTTTAAAGGTTTATAAACAGGAATTTTTAAATCACCTCTCTGAATGATGAAGCTGAATAAAGTAAACGTAGTCAATAACAAGATGAGTAATGAGCCAATTTTTTTCATTGGATAGAATATTATTGATTTTAATAACTGCAATTTAAAAAAGAAAAATGAGATTAACGCTTTGATCTTTGTTTTTCTCTTTGTTCTATTGCTTCTAAAAAATTATTCACTGTGCCGGTAGCCGGCGAAAAAGCATGTTCATTCGTACTACCTGAATTTTGCTGCTGTTTTTCTAACCATGCAATATATGTCTTCACTGCTTTAATGATACAATCAGCTGTTTCTACTTGCCCTTTCTTGCTGTTTAAATAATCTTCCTCTTCACGATTGGTAATATAGCCGGTTTCTACTAAGATACTTGGCATAGCAGTAGCCTGTAATACCCAAATTCCAACCTGGCGTTGGCGTACATCTCTGTCTATACGTCCAATCTTTGCAAACTCATCTTGAACAAATCCCGCAAGGTTTGCACTACGTTTGAAATATTGTTTTGTTTTCAATAATGAAAGAGCTTCAAATTCGGGTGAATTAGGATTTATATCACCATAGTTTGCTTTATAATTATCTTCTTGAAGCATTGGCGCATTCTCTCTTATTGCTAATTCCTTATCTTCTGTTTTATGAGCGCCACAGATATAAGTTTCTGCTCCTTTTGCTGGATTAGCGGTAGTCCATGTTCTGTATATGGGAACCTGTTTTGATTTCTTCTTTTTATTTTTCCCTTTTCCTTCATAATAAGTAACTGTTTTGTAACCACTAATTTCTGTATGCTTTTGGGGTACGGCTGCATTTACGTGGATACAAATAAAAAGATCACCTTTATTTTCATTCGCTATCTCTGCACGGCGATGAATAGCAGTAATTTTTTCTGTAGGGCGGCTTTCTACGATTTTAATATCGGGCAATTCTGTTGCAAACTTTTTGACTAATTCTTTTGAAACCGCCAGACATATTTCATCTTCATACGAATAGGAACCTTTTGCTCCATTGTGTCCTCCTTTTTCCATTATTCCATGACCTGCATCAATGATAACAGTACGCAAAACTTTTTGTTTGGGTACAGGGTCTTTTCTATTAGAAGTGAATGAAAAAAAAGAGAGAATCATTGTTGCGAATAAAAAAAGATAAAGGGCTCGTTTCATCATAGGTTTTTCTGTTTTTTGTTCAATAAAAATCTTCACAATTTATTCAATACATTCAATAGGCCACATTTGGATAATGGTTTACATTTGCCCGGTTACAATGGAGCAACTGCACAAAATTAAATCAATCTTATCTCTTAAAAGGGTTTTTACAACTCTTATATTATTCACATTGACGTGGAATGTACATGCACAGCATATAGTGTCGGAAAAAATTAATAATTCATTAACAAGAAACATAGACAGCAATAAAATTAAATCAGATGCACCACTGCCGGTTAGTTTAGGCACTCGTGTAGCTGATACTACTAAAAAACCTGCTGTGGATACTTCCGGCTTTATAGTCAAAACCGATACTTTCTCTCTAAAAATATCAAAAGACACATTGGATGCACCGTTGCATTACAAAGCAGAAGACTCCGCAGTAGGTTTGGTATTGGAAAAGAAAATTATTCTTTATGGTAAGACAAAAACAGAATATAAAGATATTGTTTTGACTGCTCCAAGGGTTGAAATGGATCAAACGACACAAATCGTAACAGCAGTGAATCGTAAAGACAGTTCGGGAGCAGTAGTAGAAGCAGCACAATTTAAAGATGAGAGCAGTGCGTTTACGAGTGATACAATCCGATATAATTTTAAAACACAAATTGGCCAAACGAAAAATACTTTTACCGAGCAAGATGGAATTTTAATTATCGGCGAAGTAGCCAAAAAAGTAAGTGCAGATGTAACCTTTGTTAAGAAAGGAAGATTTACTACTTGTATGTTGGATGAACCACATTATGATTTTTTAACTTCTAAGATGAAAGTGGTCAATAAAAAAGTAGCGATTGCAGGGCCAACGCATCTTGAATTTGAAGGTGTTCCAATTCCTTTGTATTTGCCTTTTGGTTATTTCCCTTTGCAAAAAGGAATGCATTCAGGGTTATTGCCTCCTCAATTTGCTACCAATGAACAATATGGACTCGGATTAGAAGGGTTGGGTTATTACAAAGTGATTAACCAATATTGGGATGCAAAAATTTATGGCAATATTTATTCTTATGGAGGTTGGTCAGTCAATTTAAACCCAAGCTATCGGAAGCGCTATCGGTACAATGGTGCGTTTAATCTTAGTATGCAAAGCACTAAACTAAATTTTAAAGGCGATCCGGATTTTTCTAAAACCAAAACATTTTCTGTTAACTGGTATCACTCAGTAGATAGTCGTGCAAGACCGGGTACACAATTTTCTGCAAATGTGAGCGCAAGTTCTACAAAGTTCAATAGGTTAGTGCCCAACAGCCCACAAATGAATTTTCAAAATATTCAAACATCATCTATTGCCTATTCAAAATCGTGGGCGGGCAAACCTTACAACCTGACTATGAGCGCCAATCACAGTCAGAATAATTTTACTCACTTGATTAATTTAAGTCTGCCGGATGTTGGATTCACAGTGAATACACAGTACCCATTTCAAAAAAAGAATGGAGTAGGCGCTGCTAAATGGTATGAAAAGTTAGGTATTGGATATTTTGGTAATTTCAGAAATCAAGTTTCGTTTTATGACACGGCTTTTTCATTTCGAAACCTGATTGATACACTACAATGGGGTGCTCAACATAACTTTCCAATCACTTTATCTCTTCCTCCTATAATGGGTGGAGCTGTTATTGTTTCTCCCAATGTGTCAATACAGCAAGTTTGGATTGCTCAAAAATTCAGAAGAACTTGGAATAATGCTACACAAAAGATAGATACTTCCATTACAAAAGGGATATTCATGGATCAGCAAGTTGCTTTTGGATTGAGTTTTAATACGGCTATGTTCGGAACACTTCAATTCAAAAGGAAAACAGGATTGCAAGCAATCAGGCATGTAGTGCGACCATCATTCAGTGTCAATTATAAGCCTGACCTATCTAAAAATCATTTTTATAAAACACAAATAAATAGTGCCGGTTATCTTATGGAGTTTTCTGAATTTGAAGGTGCTTTATATCCCGGTTTTTCTAAAGGCAAAACGGGTGGATTTGGCTTTCAAATAGATAACAACGTAGAATATAAATGGAGGAAAAAATCGGACACGACTACAACAAAAATTACTGCAAAGAAACTGATTGATGGATTTGGAATAAGCGGAGGATACAACTTTCTTCGTGATTCATTAAAGCTCGATATATTCAATTTATATTTCCGCACTACATTGTTTGATAAAATTAATATTTCTGCCAATAGCGCTTTAGATCCGTATCAGGTGGATAGTATGGGTAGAGATATTAATAAATATTTATGGCAAGGAAATAAGTTTCAACTCGGAAGATTGACTTATGGTACGATCTCCGTTAGTAGCAATTTTAAAAGTAAGCCCAAAGATGCTAAGAAAGAAGAAGCTAAAAAGAAAATGGTGGAGCAGCGATTGAATGACCCAAGTTTAGTTGCAGACCAACGACAACTGATGGCGTATATGCAACAAAACCCCGGCGATTTTGTTGATTTCAATATTCCATGGCAACTTAATGTGGGATATTCTCTTACTTTTTATAGCAAGTTAAAAAGTGATTATTCAGGATTTACCAAAGAATTTTCTTCCAATTTAAACTTCAATGGCAGCTTCAACCTTACGCCAAAATGGAATTTCAGCACAAATGGTTTTTATGATTTACATACTAAGAAACTACAGACTTTTCAAATGTCCATCAATCGAGATTTGCATTGCTGGCAATTATCTATCAATGTAACACCGGTTGGTTTATATCGGTATTTTAGCTTTACCATCAATCCTAAATCATCCTTATTGCAAGATTTAAGAATTAACCGCACAAGATCTTTCCAGAGTTTTTAGTGTGATTCTTTCAAATAATATTCTTTCATCTTATTGAAAACTTCATCTTTTAACTCATCTGAAGTTTTGCCTATAGATGATATAGGAGATAGAAAATGAATTTCCACTCTACCGGGCCAAAACCAAAATGATTTTTCGGGTGGCAATACTTTTTTTGTATTAAAAATTACGGAAGGGATTATTGATTTTTTTGTATCTACCGCAAGACGAAATGCCCCATCGTGAAATTTCTTTAGTGGCTCTGTTGTTCTATTACGAGTGCCTTCCGGATAGATGCACATGTGCATTCCTTGTTTTAAAACATTTTTCATCTTGTCAAAACTCTGTCTTCTACTTGTTTCACTTTTACGATTTACCAATACGGAGCCACGCATATAAAAGAAGCCAAAAATAGGCACCTTGACAAAAGTTGACTTTGCTATTGTTTTATTTGCTCCGGGTATAAAAGGAGAGGAAAGTGGCACATCCAGCAAAGAGTTATGATTGCACGTTACAATATAAGTTTCTCCTTTGATAAAATTTTTTGTTCCCTTTACACGGTAAGAACAGCCGGTAATGGTAAGCCATACGCTCATCCAGATACGTGATACTCCGATAAAATATTTTTGTCCCGCCGGATTTGGAATTAACCAGCTAATCATTGAAGGGATAAAAATGATTAAAAAAGTCAGGATAAAAGTAATCAAAGCCCAAAAAGCAAAAATTGCTGCCAGAATATTTTTTAAAGTACGCATTATAGTTGCCAGTTTATAGGATCAATTCCTTTTGAAACAAGGTATTCATTTGTTTTGGAAAAATGTCTGCAACCGAAAAAACCTGCATGAGCAGAAAGTGGTGAAGGATGAGCCGCTTTCAAAATCAAATGCTTTTGCTCATCTATCAACATTCTTTTTTCCTGAGCAAATTTACCCCAAAGAAGAAAGACTACGTTTTCTTTTTGTTGCGATATTTTTTGAATTACTGTGTCTGTAAATCTTGCCCACCCGATTTTGGAATGGCTCATTGGTTCGCCTGCTCGTACTGTAAGAGATGCGTTCAATAAAAATACTCCTTGTTTTGCCCATTCAGTTAAGTTTCCATGATTGGGTATAGGTGTACCGGTATCTTCATAAAGTTCTTTAAATATATTGATTAATGAAGGAGGAGGAGCTATCCCATGCTGTACAGAAAAACATAATCCATGCGCTTGGCCTGCTCCATGATAAGGGTCTTGACCTAAAATAACGACTTTTATATCGGTGAACGGCGTTGTATTAAATGCATTGAAGATATGTGAGCCAAGAGGGTAAATAATTTTGCCCTGTTTTTTCTCTGTTTTCAGGTGTAAAACAATTTGTTCAAAATAAGATTGAGAAAATTCACTTTTCAAGACATTCTTCCAACTTTCATCAATTTTAACTTCCATTATAATTTACTTTGCCCGCAAGCTAAAAAAAATTACTTTTGCAACCTGTTTAAAAATAACAGATGGTCCGGTAGCTCAGTTGAATAGAGCAACTGCCTTCTAAGCAGTAGGTCACAGGTTTGAATCCTGTCCGGATCACGAAAGAAGCCACTTATTGTAGTGGCTTTTTTTATTGAGTTATAATTCTTAAAAGATTCAGTTGAATAGAGCATCCCGACATCCAGTCGGGAAGGTCACAGGTTTGAATCCTGTCCGGATCACGAAAGAAGCCACTTATTGTAGTGGCTTTTTTTATTTCATTCTGTTTTCTATAATTTTTTTATTGCATACCCGGAAAACGAAAACCATCAAGAAATATATTTATTTTCTGTTCGTTCAATTCTTTAGGGGAGTAAGCATATACCACTCCAATATAATTACCGTTAGTCCATCCTTTTACTTTCCAATTATTTTTGTCTTTGTCTTCCCAATAGTCCTGTATGCCGCGAGTATTTTTGTCATTATTTAAAGTCAATCCTTTTCCATAGCCCACTGATTTAAGAATATTGAAACTGGATTTTAAATAATCCAAATAGGCGGTAAGAACCTGTTCTGCATTGTTCAAATTGGTAGTCGATATTTTTAATTTAACGCAGATAATACCATAGTTAGTTTCTCCGGAAACACATTCACTTATGTACATCAAGGAAGAGTCAGAACTATATGAAGTCTCAAAATTCATTGCACAATATGAATAAAGACTACAGCCTGAATTTGAAATTGCCATTTTTTTTGGTACTTGTCCAAATGAATATTGAATAAAAAACATTGAGAGGATAATGCAAAAAAAATACTTCATGGGGAACTTTTTGTAAAGATAGGTTTGAATGATTTTACGTTGCAAAGAATAATAAAAAAGATTGAGGAGTAATGTTTTAAATTGCACCGGTAAAATAAAACATAATGATTAGCCTATTTAATTATGGTGTGGATAGTTTGAAAATTTCAACTGCACTTGCTATTGCTTCGGGTGACATAAAAGGTGTATTGTGTAAAACGGCAATTGATAAAATAAATACATCTGCTGCGGCAGTTCAAGAAATCGTAAATAGTGGTAGGACTGTGTATGGCGTGAATACCGGTTTTGGCATATTAGCTAATACTAGTATTTCAAAAGAAGATGCGGCTACACTTCAATATAAAATATTACAAAGTCATAGTGTGGGTGTGGGTGATGCAATACCCGAAGAAGTGGCCAAGTTGATGTTGATTACCAAAGTTCAGTCATTGGCTCAGGGATTTAGTGGTGTGCAATTGTCCACTATAGAGCGTATTATTTGGCATATAGATAATAATGTAATTCCCTTAGTGCCGGAAAAGGGTAGTGTAGGTGCAAGTGGCGATTTGGCACCTCTTGCTCATTTATTTTTACCGTTAATTGGTTTAGGTGAAGTATTTTATGAAGGAAAAAAACAATCTGCTGATATAGTATTAAAGCAATTTGGTTTAAGTCCTATTTCACTTGGACCAAAAGAAGGACTCGCTTTAATTAACGGCACCCAATTTATTTTGTCGTTTGCAGTAAAAGCGGTACAACGTATGCAAAACTGTTTAGATGCGGCAGACATAATCGGAGCAATGAGTTTAGAAGCTTTGACGGGCACAAAAGCTCCTTTTGATGAAAGATTGCACAACCTACGACCTTACCAAGGAACCAAATTGGTAGCTCAACGTTTAAGGTTGCTATTACAAGATTCTGTAATTATGCAAAGTCATGTAGATTGTGGCAGAGTGCAAGATCCATATTCATTAAGATGTATGCCGCAAGTACATGGGGCAAGTAGAAATGCATGGTTACATTTAAAAGAATTGACAGAAGTAGAACTAAACTCAGTAACAGATAATCCTATTATACTTTCTGCAAACGATACTATTAGCGGTGGTAATTTTCACGGACAGCCTTTGGCATTGCCATTAGACTATGCTTGTTTTGCAGCTGCCGAGTTGGGAAATATTTCCGATCGTCGTTCTTATCTACTTTTAGAAGGGAAGTGGGGATTGCCCACATTATTGATGAAAAATGTGGGGTTGAACAGTGGATTTATGATTCCGCAATACACTACGGCAGCATTGGTTACTGAAAATAAAACACTTTGTTTTCCTGCAAGTGCAGATAGTATCCCTACTTCCTTAGGTCAAGAGGATCATGTAAGTATGGGTAGCATTAGTGGAAGAAAACTGAATAAAGTGTTGGATAATTTAGAATATATTTTAGCAATAGAATTATTATCAGCATGCCAAGCTATTGAGTTCAGAAGGCCTTTAAAAAGCTCTAAATTGCTTGAGTTTGCACATAGCTATGTACGTGAGTATGTTAGTTTTGCGGAAGAAGATAGAATATTTGCTTCAGATATAAATGAGGTTTCAAGAATAATCAAAGATTTCTCGTTTGCACAAAAATTAAATCAATTTGCATTACAGCAGAATATGAATTTAGACAAAGACTATGAAGATTCTTTTGAGTTATAGTTAGATTTCTTAATTCTTAAAACTTGATATCTTTTTTGAAATATTATTTCATGGTTGAAAGAATATTAGTTACCGTCCTTGAGTACAAATACTTCATAGCTTTCTTTGCCTTTAGCTTCTTGCGTAATTCCGCCTACAAAAACAGCATCATCACAACTAAGGAACATCAACCATTGTTTGAGTCTTGTGCCCGATGGTAGTGCAACCGGTTGAGGTTTGTTTTCACCCACATTGCCGGAAAATCGCATCAATGTATTGTCTTCTGTAATAAAATATAAATATTTATTAGTTGCAGCGCCTCTAAATTTCACCATACCTTCAATGCTTTGAGCGGGGAAATCAGTTTTTCTTTTAGCAAAGAAGGAATATAATTTTAAATCTGACTGTTTACCGGTTTCAAAGTTTTTGAATTTTTGGTAGATGATGCTATCTCCATTTGTATAATAAATATAATCTCCGGCAATCAGTGTTCGTTCTGTATTATTAAAAAACTCTGTATTATTGATTCCTGAATTAAGCTTTAAAAGCTTTGAGCTGCTTTTAAAAAATATGCCAATATAATCATCAAGCATCAAGACGATTTGATTATCTTTTTCTTCTATATAATTATAGCTTTTTGTGAATGTGTAATCGTCTTTAAAAGCCGCATTACTGAAATTTTTATTACCGGTAGATGACATTATTCCTATATCATTTCTCTTTTTTGCAGAATCATTAAAAAGATAAAACAGAGATGGGTTATTCTTAAACAAAAAAGGAGTCCCTTGAAAAGCTACAGTATTGTCTTCCGTATCCGGTGGGCATAAATAGAAAAAAGATTTTTTGGCAGCTAAATCATAAGCTATAAATGTATTCGTAAAACCTTTTTTTAGTTTTTTGCTGCCTATTGTATAGATCGCAGTATCATTCAATAAAGGCTTTGACCATATTTGAAATGGTAAATAGGTTAATTTACTGGGCTCAACATAGTCAATCTTATTTATTTCATCTAACCGCCCATCTTTATTAATGTATGTCAAAAAGTAGGTATTGTTTTGAAAGTGGGTTAATACTGCATCACTTCTATTCGGATAAGTAAAGATGCGAGTTACTTTACTGATGGCATTTAGTTTGTAGCTCATATTCAAGGATTGTGCTCCTGATGTTGGCATATATTTATATAATGTTCCATAAGTATCCGTATAAGTATGATAAAGTAATGCATCTTTTGTAGCACCAAGTTGATAAAATCCATCATTATTTTGCACTGCTATTTTTGTTCCTGTTGCAGAACCGTCTGTTTCATACAATCTAAAAATTTTATCTTTTGGAATAAGTTGAGATTTATTTTTCTTTTTTTCTTTTTTGGTTTGTTCAACTTCCTGAAAGGTTACATAATAATACTTCCCTTGCAGCTTTGCGATATTATTTACAACTTGATAGCTTTCCTGTTTAAATGGTCTATAATCTTCTGAAGACAGTTTTGTGAGTGTGGGTTGAGCTAAAAGGATAGTGCAGTATAAAGTAGCACAAACAAAAAAGATAAATTTCATAATGGATAATGTTTTGATAAAAATAATAAAAGAGATTATGGTTCAATATGGTTTAAGAAAAGTCTTACACTAAAACATTTGAAGTGTAGAAAAAAAAGGTTTAAAAAATGTGTAATGAAAAACGAAAAAGCGTTTAAAATTCAAATTTCAATATGTTACATTTTCAACACACTATTCAGCGCAAGCTCCATCATTGGCCTCAATGCTCGTTCTCTTTGATCGGCAGAAATTTTTTCGTGTGTGGGTATAATATCAGATACTGTCAATAAACAAGCAGCTGTTTTTCCTAAAAATTTTGCATTGGAAAATAATGCGAACGACTCCATTTCTACGGCAAGTGCCTGATATTTCTTGACAACAGCAGGATTGCCTTTCCCTTTTCGGTAAAAAACATCACTGGAGTGAATAATTCCTTCTACAATCGCCTGATTCATTTCTTTGGCAGTAGCATTGATGGTGTTGTATGCATTACCCTGATACTTATATCGGTCTGCTGCCCATCCAAAAGCAGTTTTGGCATAGGTAGATTCGCTCACTGCATATTCTACGTTGATGAGATCAAACAGTTTCATTTTTTTGGTGTATGCACCACAAGTACCAATGCGAATAATGCAATTTGCATCATATTCTGTGAATAATTCATAAGAATATATTCCAATGCTTGGGCACCCCATTCCACTTGCACCAACGGAAACTTTTCTTCCTTTGTATATGCCGGTGTAGAAATAAACGTTTCGGGTACTACTGACTAATTTGGCTTTGGTAAGATAATTTTCAACAATAAATTTTGCTCTGAGTGGATCGCCGGGCATTAAAATATGCTTAGCAATTTCTCCTTTTTTTGCACTGATATGAACACTCATGAATATTAGTTTTAAGCTACAAGTTATATTATTTATCCAAGATTTACGACTTTTGTGGAAATATCATTTTTTATACCAAAATATTTTGATTTATATAATCTTCATTTTTATAAATAAGTTATGAATACAACTATCAGAAAATATGATCCTGTAAAATACAAAACACCAACAGGCAATACACTTAATTGTAAAGGATGGATTCAAGAAGCAGCTTTAAGAATGTTGCTTAATAATTTAAACCCCGAAGTAGCAGAACGCCCGGATGATTTAATAGTCTATGGTGGAAGAGGAAAAGCTGCTCGCAATTTTGAAGCATTAGACAATATTATTAAAGGCTTAAAAGATTTGGAAAATGATGAATCGTTATTGATTCAATCCGGTAAACCTGTCGGTATTTTAAAAACACATAAAGATGCACCAAGAGTTTTAATCAGTAATAGTCAATTAGTGCCAAACTGGGCAAATTGGAAGCATTTTGAAGAGTTAGAAAAGAAAGGGCTGATGATGTATGGCCAAATGACTGCCGGAAGTTGGATTTACATAGGCAGTCAAGGTATTGTGCAGGGCACTTATGAAACTTATGCTGCCGCTGCTGATAAGCAGTTTGGCGGTTCTTTGAAGGGCACATTGAATGTAACAGCAGGATTAGGCGGTATGGGTGGCGCACAACCTCTGGCAATAACAATGAATGAAGGTGTTGCATTGATTGCTGAAGTAGAGGAGTGGAGAATTGATAAGAGAATTGAAACTAAATATTTAGATGAAAAATATACAGATATTGATGAGGCCATTGATAAAGCACTACAATATAAATCAACAGGAACGGCAAAAAGTATTGGTATTTTGTGCAATGCCGTTCAATTATTGCAGCGATTGATTGATAGAAATATTATTCCTGATACACTTACTGATCAAACAAGTGCACACGATCCATTGATAGGATATGTGCCACACACACTTACAAATACACAGGCTAATGTATTACGTGACAGTAATCCCGAAGAATACATCCGGTTGAGTTACGAAAGTATGTATCTGCATGTACAGTTAATGCTTCAGTTGATGGATAAGGGTGCTATCACATTTGATTATGGAAATAATATACGTGCAAGAGCAGAAGAATACGAAAAGAGAAATGAAAGTACCGGTGTTTTAAAATATAAAACAGGTCGAAGTTTTGATTTTCCCGGATTTGTACCTGCGTATATTCGTCCGCTTTTTTGTGAAGGTAAAGGGCCATTTCGTTGGGCTGCCCTTAGTGGTGATCTGGCCGATATTGCAGTAACCGATGAATTAATTATGAATATGTTTCCACATAACAAAGGAATGATTCGCTGGATGAAAATGGCGAAAGAAAAAATTGCTTTTCAAGGATTGCCTGCTCGTATTTGCTGGTTGGGGCAGGGTGAAAGAGAAAAAGCAGGTTTAGCATTTAATGAGTTGGTAAAAACCGGAAAAGTAAAAGCACCAATCGTTATTGGCCGGGATCATTTAGATACAGGAAGTGTAGCAAGCCCCAATAGGGAAACAGAAGCGATGCTTGATGGTAGTGACGCAGTTGCAGATTGGCCTTTATTAAATGCATTAGTGAATACGGCAGGTGGTGCAAGTTGGGTAAGTCTTCATCATGGCGGTGGGGTAGGTATGGGTTATAGCATCCATGCAGGTATGGTAATCGTTGCAGATGGTACTGCTGATGCAGAAGCTAGATTAAAAAGGGTACTTCGTAACGATCCGGGCATGGGCGTTATCCGACATGCAGATGCAGGGTATGAATTAGCAAAAGAAACAGCAAAAGCAAATGGATTGGATTTGGAAGAGCGATTAAAATAATCGCTTTTCTATTTATTCCACTTTCATTATTTTAAGAATATTTGTTGCCAGATGTAAGTGAATGGGTGTACTGCCTGTACTTACTACAACATCTCCTTTGCTTAAAAATCCTCTTTCTCTAAGAATATTGATTTGATCTGAGAATATATCATCCAAGCTTTCCTCTTCATCATAAAAGAAAGCTCTTACTCCCCAACTTAAAGAAAGTTGATTAACCAATGTTTTCTCTTTTGTAAAAACATAAAGCTGTGAAGCAGGACGATAACTACTTAACATAAATCCGGTATAGCCGCTCTGCGTCATACCTATTAGCGCTTTTGCATTTACATCTTGTGCCAATTTGCATGCATTATAGCAAATAGCATCACTTAAAAAAGAAGGTGAGTGTGGTTGTGGTTTCAAAATTTCTTCTCTATTATAATCGTATGCTCTTTTTTCGACTTCCATTATAATTTTGGTCATGGTCTCCACTACTAATCTTGGATATTTTCCTGTAGCTGTCTCTGCACTAAGCATTACGGCATCAGCGCCTTCAATTACAGCATTGGCTACATCGGTGGTTTCGCTACGGTTCGGTTTGGTTAATGAAATCATACTTTCCATCATTTGCGTAGCAACAATTACCGGCTTAGCTCTATGCAAACATTTTTTGATGATGTCTTTTTGGATTAAAGGCACTTCTTCGATTGGTAATTCAACGCCTAAATCACCTCTTGCAATCATGATACCATCACTTTCTACAATGATGTCACGAAGATTTTTTATGGCTCCGGGCATTTCAATCTTTGCGATAACTTTAATTTTTCTACCGGCATCCTTAATCCTTTTTTTAAGACCGCTTACATCAGAAGGATGTCGCACAAAAGAAAGCGCAATCCAATCTATTTTTTCATTTAATAAAAAAGTTAGGTCTTCAAGGTCTTTTTCAGTAAGAGCAGGTAATGATATTTTAGTGTCAGGAAGGTTTACTCCTTTCTTGGGTAATAATACACCGCCTGTACACACTTCTACTTTTACATCATGATTGGCACAAATTTCTTTTACAATCACTTCCAATCTGCCGTCATCTATTAATATTTTTTCACCAACTTTTACATCGTTATGCAGGTTAGGGTAGGAGAGAAATATCCTTTGCTTGGTTCCAATTACTTTTTCGTTGGTAAAAGTGAGTATATCACCTTCTTTAATTTCTAAAGAGCCCCCTTCAATATCACCAACTCTTAATTTCGGTCCTTGCAAGTCTGCTAAGATGGCAATATTATAAGGATGGTTTCTATTGATCTGATAAATATAATCGATAATCTTTTTCTTGTCTTCGTGTGTTCCGTGCGAAAAATTTAAGCGGAAAACATTTACACCGGCTTTTACCAGTTCCAATAACTGTTCAAATGAATCGCAAGCCGGCCCGACAGTAGCGATGATTTTTGTTTTTTTCGTAGCGTGTATTCTCCCTGCTTCGTTATCAAAATTCTTATGTAAATACTTTTCAATTCCTTTACTCATATAACTAATTAATACTTGTTATTTTAAGAGGCTAATATTTTTACAATGCGCATCCACTCTTCACTCACTTTACCTTTAGATTTTACTGCGTCTTCCAAAGGAATATAATTCATTCTATTGTTTTGGATTCCTACAAAAACATTATGTCGGCCATCCATTAAACATTCAACGGCATGAAAGCCCATTCTGCTTGCAATCAGGCGATCGATACAAGTAGGAGAACCGCCCCGCTGAATATGGCCAAGAATACAAATTCTGATTTCAGCTTTTGGTAATTTATCTTTTAATAATTCCTGAATTTTACTTGCACCTCCTAATTCAAAACCTTCAGCAACAACAATCAGGTTTACCAATTTCTTTCTTCTTTCTTTTTCTAATAATGAATTTACGATACTATCAATACCGGTTTTTCTCTCGGGAATTAATATATTTTCTGCTCCGGTTGCAATACCACTATGCAAAGCAATATAACCGGCATCACGACCCATTACTTCAATGATGAAAATTCTGTCGTGTGCATCCATTGTATCTCTCACTTTGTCAATTGCCGAAACCGCAGTATTTACAGCGGTATCAAAACCAATAGTAAAATCTGTTCCGGTTATATCTTTGTCTATAGTGCCTGCAATACCGATGCAAGGGATATCATATTCTTTGCTAAAATCTACCGCACCTCTAAATGAGCCATCACCACCGATTACTACCAATCCATTTATCCCACGCTTTACCAGATTGTCGTAAGCTATTTTCCTTCCTTCCGGAGTTTTAAAATCTTTGCTACGAGCCGTTTTTAGTATTGTGCCGCCCAACTGTATAATATTGGCAACAGACCTTGATTCCATTTTGACAATGTCATCTTCTATCAGTCCCTGATAGCCTCTTCGGATACCGTAAACTTCTAACTTGTTATATAAACCAGTACGTACAACTGCTCTAATTGCTGCATTCATACCGGGACAATCGCCCCCAGAAGTAAGGACTCCAATTTTTGTAATCTGATTCTTCATTTGACCAAATAAGGTGCAAAAGTAAGTTTTTTCTCAATTGTGTATTTTTTACACTTTGTAAATTTTAGATTAGAACAACTGTTCGTTTTACCCGCAGTAATCGGTTGCATACCTTGTCATAGAAGTTTAAATAATTTAATGATGCATAAAATAACTACACTCTGGCTTTTGCATTTGAGAAATGATTAAAAGGTGTTAAAATTTGATAAACGGCTCTTGCTATATATGGTGCTGAATTATATTTGCCTTCAAAATTTTTTAAAATTATGCGATTGAACAGGCTTACATTGAAAATGTTGATGACAGGAATGATGTTGACGACTACTGTTTTTTTTGCTTCTGCTCAAACAGAGGTTTCTTCTGCTCCGGATCATACTGCCGGATCAGTTGAGTTAAATATTAACGACCTTCCACTCAGAAGTTTACGTTTGCCCAATCTATCAGAAGTTGGTGGATCAATTTATATGAATAGAGATTTTGTACCTGCTGAAATTCGTTTGAAAGATGGCGGTGTTGTAAAAAATATACCTGTTAAGTTTAATATGTACAATAATGCTTTGATGGTAAAGAAAGATGGCAGTGAGTGGAAAGTTGAGCCTTTTGAATCAGCTACATATACAGAATATAATACAGCAGGAGAGCCTAAACAAATTACCTTTAGAACCGGTTACCCTGAGGTAGATAATCATATTCAACATGCTATCTACCAAGTATTGGCTTATGGCAGCAAAGTACAATTGCTAAAATATTATACACAAAAAGTTGAAGACGCTCCAACACTTGGCGACTACAGCAGAAGAGAATTAGCTACGAGCCAACAATTGTATATTTATGTTCACGGTGGTGAAATAAAGAAAATAAGCCTTGGCAAGAAAGCAATTTCCGGTTCATTCCCTTCTTTGGCTGAAAAAGCAGATGAGATTGTGAAGGAAAAAAATCTAAACCTGAAAAATGAATCTGATTTAATTCAATTGATTGATGAGTTGAATAAAAGATAATTCTATAAAAGATATTTAGAAGCCCTGTCAATTTTGGCGGGGTTTTTTATTTGAGCTTATTTTTGTTCTATGAAAGTATTAATCACAGGTGCCAATGGTTTTGTCGGTCATTATTTAGTCAGCAAGCTTTTAGAAAAAAACTTTTTCGTTATCGCAACCGGCAAAGGAGAATGCCGTTTACCGTTTTTGGATATAAATAATTTCACTTATCGTTCATTAGATTTTACTAACAAAGAACAGATTCAAAGCATAGTTGCTCAAACTTTGCCGGATGTAATTGTACATGCAGGAGCTATTGGTAGTCCTGATTTTTGTGAATTGAATAAAAAGTCTGCCTTTGAAGTAAATGTTGGCGGTACGGAAAATATAGCGAAGGCGGCAAAATCAATCAATGCATTTGTTGTTTTTGTTTCTACTGATTTTATATTTTCCGGAACCAAAATGAAGTATCATGAAGAGGACGAAGCAGCGCCTGTAAATTATTATGGTGAAACCAAAATGTTAGCAGAAAATATCATTCAACAATATTGCGAAAATTTTACTATCGTACGTACTATTCTTGTTTATGGTAAACCGCTTTCCGGTAGAGGTAATATATTAACTGTTGTAAAAGATAAATTATTGAAAGGGGAGCACTATAATGTTTTTGAGGATCAAATGCGTACACCTACCTATGTTGAAGATCTTGCTGCTGCAATAGTTACTATCATACAAAAAAAAGCTAAAGGCATATATCATATTGGTGGAACTGATTTGCTATCGCCTTATCAAATGGCTTGTAAGGTGGCAGAATATCTCAAACTTGATGCTTCACTATTAATTCCTGTCACTAGAGATTCTTTCACTCAACCTGCTTTGCGCCCATTGCTAACCGGATTTGATATTTCTAAAGCCAAAAGAGCATTAGATTTTATGCCTATTAGTTTTGAAGAAGGACTTCGTAAAACTTTTTCTTAGAAAAAAATACTTATGCCGGCCTTAATATAACGTGGAGTGCCGGGAGTGTAATGTATTTCTGAAACAGGATTTAATTCTGTTTTTAAGCGTGTTTCAGTATCAAATTGTGCTTCTTTCCAATATGTATTGAGCAAATTTTCTCCGGATAAACTGAATTCAAACTTTTTCCAATTGTAACTAAGCACAGCATCGAGTAAAAAATAGCCATCTGCAATTACCGTATTATCTTCATTGGCAGGCCTGTCTGAAATTGCCCTGTACCGAAGAGAAGCGTTAAATCCATTTTTTGCTTTTACGGAAAGGCCGCCAACACTTGTAAGGTTTGGAGCTAAAGGAACATAATCATTATCCTTTGATTCTCCCATTGCACGAGGCCTTGCATAATTGATATCTATATCAGCGAAGAGCCAGGATAATATTTGATAACGAGCGGAAATATCAACGCCCATTCTTCTTGTTTTACCGGAAGGTTCTACGATGCCTTCATCACCAACATACACGAATTCTTGTTGGGAATATAAATGCCAAAGTGCTGCTTTGAAAACTATATTCTTATTTGGTTTCAATATGGCGCCCAAGTCTGTGCCAAATACTTTGGGCAAAGAATTTTGTGCACTGCCATCAATAATTAATCGACTGTCATTGCTGTGAAAGCCGATGCCGTTATTCAAATAAATTTTTAATTTGGAATTTACATTGTAATTCAGGTTTAATTTCGGGCTAATTGTTCCTTTACCGGATTGATGAAGTAGTTCATTTAATAATATGTTTTTATATCCGAAAACAAAATAATCATAACGTAGTCCTGTATTCAGGTTTAGTTTTGAAGTGAGTTCTATATCTTGATTGAGATATAAATAAGGATTGGTTTCGTGAATATCTCCCAGCTGTTTATGAGCTAAAAAAACTCTTTTCACGACGTGATCTAATGTGGCGTTTTTTACAAAATCATAACGAAATCCATAACCAATTTCTGTGAAAGCTTTCCCTCTTGAAGTATTAAAAGACTTAGCAAATGTGCCTTTATAACCTACGATACTTCTGTTTTCTTTTTGATCTATTTCATCACCATTTACCGGATCATTGAGAAAGAAAGTAAAATTAGAATAGAGATTGAATTTATATTTTGTGTAGTAGAGTTGATGAGACATCTGCCATCCGTTTTGCATTTGCTTGTCTAATTTTGCACTAAAATTAAAACGAGTAGTATTACCTCCTTCACTATCATCTATAGAACCAAATGGGCCAATAGTCCCGTCTTTTACTGCTCTTTCCGGTATCTGACCTGAAGCATTCCATTTACTATCTAATATTGAAGCAAGTACCGTCCATTTTGTTTTATTCTGAAAAATAGCAGAATATTTACCTAACAAATTAAAACGATGAAAATGCTGAGGAGATTCAAAATATCCATTTGATTTAAAATATTCAGATGCTATATAAAATTGCTCACGCAATTGTTCCGATTCTTTATTGAATAATCGAAACATACCAACCACTCTTTGTGTATTAAATTGTGCGGCCTGAACTTTTATTTGATTGTTTTGAAGGAAATCTTTTGTTTCTAATGAGACATATCCTGCAGTAGCAAGATTACCTTTATTGGCAAAATAAGGACCTTTATCAAAGTTTACTTTTTCAACTGTTTCAGGAATAACAAAGTGCATATCGGCGTAGCCTTGACCGTGTGCATGGCTGACCATGTTTACCGGCATACCATCCACAGTAATATTGATATCTGTGCCATGGTCAATGTCATAACCTCTGAGGAATATTTGTTCGGCTTTACCGCCTCCTGCGTGTTGCGCAATGAATAATCCCGGCACTATTCTTAAAATGTCCTGTGAAGTGTTTATCGGTCTTAGTTTTATATCAATTGTACTAATTGTATTTAAACCGGAAGCTTTTTTACTATTGATTCGTACTTCTGAAAGATTAAGCGATGATTTGTGTAATGAGACATTTATTTTAAACGATGTATTATTTTTTATAATAACAGGTATAGCTACAGAAACGTAACCAACATAAGATACAGAAACAGTGTATTGCCCGGGAATCAGTGCGTGAATAGAGAACTTTCCGAATAAATCAGTGTTGTCAGTTTTATCTGGTCCAATATTTATAGAGGCGCCTTGTAAAGGCGTTTTAAGGTCTGCGTCATAGATATAGCCTTCAATGCTTCCGGATTGCGACATGCCTAAGAGGGAAATAAATATACTTAATATAAAGAGTATAAATCTTTGAAACATTTCTTTGAATTATTTGTAGCGAATAAATAAAAAACAGTTGTGAAATATTGAAAATTTACATTAGCGGCAGAATAAGAAAAGAATTGAATAAATGAAGCTAATCCTGTTTTAATGATTTTGGTGTTTTATTAATTCATCATCAAAACATTTACACTGCGTTGCAGAATGTTGAAAGCGATTTCCGCCATCAGGTTTTCTTTATCAAGCGTGGGGTTTACTTCCGCTATTTCAAAACAGCAAACTTTTCTGTTTTGCATAAATTTACTTATCAGATCTTCGGCTTCTCTTTCTTTTAGTCCATTATTTACGGGTGTGCCGGTTCCTTTTGAAATAGAAGAGTCAAGACTGTCGACATCAAACGAAACATAAATATCAGTGCAGTCGGATAAATAGCGTTGTACAGAACGGGCTACATTTTCAGCACCTTTACTTCGTACTTCCTTTGTAGTGATTACTTTCATTCCATATTTTTCAATCAGATGTTTTTCTTCTTTTTCATAATCACGAAGTGAAATAAAAACAACATCTTCGGGCAATACTTTTGGGGCAATTTTGCCAATATTCTTCAGATGATTCCAATATTTCTCTGTTTCAGTATCTACATCATGTACGCCACATTCCTGATTGTCTTTATTGATGGTAGCTGCCATTGGCATTCCGTGCATATTGCCGCTGGGTGTTGTGTAAGGAGAATGTAAATCCGCATGGGCATCAATCCAGATTACGCCTAATTTGCTTTTTGGTTTTGCAATTTTAATTCCGGCTATGGTGGCACCGGCGGTACTATGATCGCCACTTAACACTACCGGAAAAAAATTATTTTTAATAGTATCACAAACTGATTTACTTACACGGTCGTACATTGCTGCAACGCCTTTTATTCTTTTTGCATAAGGCGATTCAATCGGCTCATAAAGCAGTTTATTCTCTGTAGGTATTTTTTCTGATGGGAAATGAACAAAAAAATTGCTCATAAAATCAAGAGCAGCGATCTTTATTGCATCTAAGCCCATACTTGCACCTCTAGTGCCAGCACCAATCTCGGAAGGAACTTCTATTATTTTAATATTTTTCATAATCAGATAGTCTGTTCTAAATTTGAATCCTATTATTTTGAAAGCAGCAATATTTTCATCGGATGTTTAGACATACTAAATCATCAATCGATACTAAGATGTAGTGCTTTCATTAATTGCTAATACAAAATTAGCATCAAAAAGTAGAGAACAAACCTAATCATTAATGTTGTGTAATGCAAATGAAAGATTAAGAAATCTTCAAGAGGAGATACATTACAGAATATAAATATAAGCCGGCTTTTAAAAAGGATTATATCAAATTGTAATTACACTATTAACTCCACCAAAAAAATTGGGCTTTTCACTATCAGCATCCTCTTCGTTAAGCCAAATAGTATTATTGATAAGATATTTGAACTCGTGTTCACTTCCTTTGGGCAAATTAATTTCTGCAATAAATTGGCCGTCTTTTCTTTTGCGCATTACAAGTGGGTCATTCCAATTATCATTTAATCCAATTACCTCCACCGTTTCTGCATTATCCGGGTTTAACGTGAATTTGACTTTGCAATAATCTTTTGTCTTGTATATAATTTTTTGTACCATAGTAAAGTTCATTTTCCATACCTCGTAAAAGCCCTAAGCCGAGGCACGTATTCTTTGCAAAATTAGCGATATTTTTTAATCAAAACTTGTAAAGCAAATATTGTCTCTTGAACTTTATTCTATAGAAATATCCAATCCTTTTTAAAACCAATCTTTCTTGTTATGAAAAAAACAATTTACAATGATCAGGCATATATTGCTGAATCTTACATTTTAAACGAAAATTTCACTAATCAAACTGCCCGATTGACAGTATTTAAAATCAATAGTTACAAACTATCAAAAGTCTGTTCTTCATTTTGCAAAACAAAAGATGAATTAGAAGTCAATCTTAAAAATAATTTATTTAATTATACTTGTCCGGCAATTATTTTAGCCGATCTTGGATTCTTTAAATCTGAATTTGAGAATTAATTATTTTTTGACTTTTTTATTAAAAATAATTCAGTCATCCAAATTGCCAACTCCTTTTTGATGGCGATACCTATTTTCTTTTGACTTTCTGTATTTGTCAATAAATTGCGGCTTGCCGTATTGTCACCAATCTCTAAAAGGACTCTGTAAGGTGCAATATTTATATTTTCATCCAAGCTATAAAAACTAAGTTTTCCCGAAGTGGGGCATTTATAATCGTTTCTTCCGGTAGTGCTATCCAACCAAACACCTCGATTTTCAAGATCGGTAACATTGGCTATTGCATTTGTTAATCGTGCAGCTAAAACTCTATTTTCAGCTTCATATTTATCTCCATAATGAATGTAACCCCAAACAGCATTTCGTTTTGTGCCGCCATTGTTGTGTATGGCAATAAATACTTTCGGATTCTTTTTGTTTGAAGATTTTAATTCATAAGCATACCCTGAAATTTTGCCTTCAATAATGGCACTTGTGTGTAACATTTTAGTATTGCTACCGGAGTCAGCATGATGATATTTTTTTTTGCCTAAACTCCAAACCTTAAACTCCTTTAACTTAGGTGAAGAAGTCATAGCGGCTTCGGCAATTGCATTACACACAATAGCTTCATTAAAGTCCTTGCCGGTATCAGTTTGATGCGAAGGTTGCCAAACCACTTTAGCTTTATTTAGGTATTGGCTACAAGAAGCCAAACCTATTGCCAATACAATAGAAACTGACCGAAATAACATTATTAAAAATAGGGCTAATCTTTGAGAATCCGAGTATTTGATTTATCTCGTTCTGAGAGAAAGTAAAATAAGCCTTTTGTATAAAATCTTCTCACATTTTTGCCGCTTTATTGTGTATAACTGAAGTTGAAAAATTGGCTCATTTGATGACCTTTGGCTTATATTCGCCGCCTGACTTTTTAATGATTTAAAACAGATAATTGTGAGATTAAAATCCCTTGAAATTAAAGGCTTTAAGAGTTTTGCCGATAAAACTGTTGTAAACTTTGATGAAGGTGTTACAGGAATTATTGGCCCAAATGGTTGCGGCAAATCAAATATTGTGGATAGCATTCGTTGGGTAATTGGCGAGCAAAAAATTAGTCATTTACGTAGTGAAAACTTGGATAGTCTGGTTTTTAATGGCTCTAAGACACGTAGTGCTTCAGGTCTGGCAGAGGTAAGCCTGACTTTTGAAAATACAAAAAACTTATTGCCAACAGAATTTAGCACTGTTACCATAACGCGAAAATTTTATAAAAGTGGCGAAAGTGAATATCGTCTCAATGATGTACAGTGCCGATTAAAGGATATTCAAAATCTTTTTATGGATACCGGTGTAAGCACCGATAGCTATGCAATCATTGAGTTAGGCATGGTGGATGATTTGATAAAGGATAAAGAGAACAGCCGCCGCAGAATGTTGGAACAAGCGGCAGGAATTTCAATTTACAAAACACGTAAAAGAGAAGCGAAACTCAAATTAGATGCAACGGAGCAGGATTTGGCAAGAATTGAAGATTTGCTTTTTGAGATCAACAATCAATTGAAAGCATTAGAAAGTCAAGCTAAAAAAGCAGAAAAATATCACGAAATTAAAAATGAATACAGGGAAGTAAGTATAGAATTGGCGAAGGCTTCGCTGGAAGGGTTTAACCTTTCTTATACAGAGTTGAATCAACAACAGGAGACAGAAACAGACAAAAGAGTGCGACTGGAAGCAGAAATTGCGAATGAAGAGGCTGCATTAGAAAATGAGAAAGTTGCTTTTATTGAAAAAGAAAGAGCATTACAAGAAATGCAACATCATTTCAATGATATGCTTCAAACTGTGCGTAGCAAGGAAAATGAAAAAAATCTTGCAGCACAACGAATTGAACATTTAAGTGAAAAGCAAAATAGTTTAAAAGATTTTTTACAAAAATCCGAAGGACAGCTAAAAGGAATAGAAGAAAGTATTGCATTTACCAATAGACAAGTAGGAGAGGAAGAACAAATACTCATTAATTTAAGCGAGCAATTAGAAAATATTAGGCAAGAAGTGGATGCTCGCCGCACTTCCTTAGATGAAAAAAGAGGACATTTGGATTCTTTGCGTAGCGAATATCAGCAAATACAACGCAATCAATTCGAAGCAGAAAAAACTGTAGCGGTAGCCGATTCATCAGTTAGTAATTTGCAAAGAATTATTCATCAGATTGAAACTGAGCGTGAAGCTCGAGAAGAACAAAAAGGTCATTTAGAAAGTGATAGAGCAATAAAAGAAAAAGAACTGGAGATCAAAAAAGTAGATTTAGAACAACTACAGCAACACCAGGAAAATACCAAAGAACAAATATTGCAAACACAGTTAGTGTTAGACAATCTTAGAAATAACCTTGCAGAAGAAAGTAGAAAATTAGATGCAAAAAAGAATGAACACGATTTGCTGAAAAGTATGATCGATTCAATGGAAGGTTATCCTGATTCGGTAAAATTCTTACACAATAACGCTAATTGGAATCACCAATCACCCATATTATCTGATGTACTTTATGTAAAAGAAGAATATCGGACAGCGTTGGAAAATGTTTTGGAGCCATATCTAAGCTATTATGTAGTAAAAGATTTGCAGGAGGGTTTACAAGCTGTTCATCTTTTGGACGAGCATAAAAAAGGGAAAGCGAATTTCTTCTTGCTCAATAAATTTGAAGAACAACAAAATAATTCAGCCAATCATCAATTAGAAGGCGCTATTCCTGCATTGAGTGTAGTGGAAGTAGATGCACGTTATCGCAAATTGGCCGAACATCTTTTA
Source organism: Bacteroidota bacterium (assembly GCA_018268055.1). Taxonomy (GTDB): domain Bacteria; phylum Bacteroidota; class Bacteroidia; order Chitinophagales; family Chitinophagaceae; genus JJ008. The sequence goes on along the minus strand of JAFDXF010000087.1, from coordinate 42,520 downwards.
GGAAACGTTTACATCGCAGATAATGAAGATACATTGCAAAACAGTAATGGTTTTGTAGTAATTGAAAAAGGCGGACGTTATGTAAAAGGTAAATACTCGCTTACCGGTGGCAGTGTAGGATTGTTTGAAGGCAAGAAAATAGGAAGAGTAAAAAACCTGGAAAAACTTTTGGATGAGGTAAATGCTCAATCTACTGTGGTAGAAGCTTTACGCTCCGAAATTCAACAACGGCATAATGAGGTGATTGCATTTAATGAAGATCTGCGTGAATCAACCATTCGTGATACAGAAAGAGAAATTCAATTGTTGACTAACGAAGTTTTTTCTTTGCATAATAAATTAGAAAATCTTCATGGCTTGCAAGCTACCAGCCAAAACAGATTGGAAGAATTAACCATGCAAAGTCAACAGACATATTCTTCAGTGGCGGAAATCAGAGAAAAGCTTGGACTGTTTAATGAACAACTACAAGCTACCTCTTCTAAACTCAGTGAGTCAGAAGAATCATTTAGAATCAGTGATCAACATTACAGTGAGGGGAATCGCCAATACAATGAGTTTAATCTTAATGTAACAAGACAACAAAGTAAAATCGGCGGACTCAAACAAGAGCTTGATTTCAAAACGAATCAATTAAATGACTTACGTTCTCAAATAGAACATAACAATGCACAATTGGGAGATACCTCGTTGAGTATTGAAACTTCGGCAAATGCTCTGAAAGAAATAGAAGAAAACTTATTGTTGTTGATTAAAAATAAAGCAACCGAAGAGCAAAAACTAAATGAAGCAGATCAGCATTATTATAATTTGCGTAATCAACTTAGCGAAAAAGAGAGTGAAATCAGACATAAGATAAAAGATAAGGAACAGGTAGAACACATGCTCGCTGCAATTAAAGACAAGTTGAATGATTTGAAGTTGCAGTTGGCCGGTATGAAAGAACGTATGAATGTAGAGTTTAGAATTGAATTAGAAAGTATTCTTGGTGATGCCCGTACCGGAGAAATACCCGTAGAAGAGCTTCAGGAAAAAGCAGACAGAATGAAAAAACGTCTGGAAAATCTTGGCGAAGTAAATCCTACAGCTATTGAAGCATTTACTGAAATGAAAAAACGCTACGACTTTATTGTTGAACAAAAGACGGATTTAGTTACTGCAAAAGATAGTTTACTGAAAACGATTGAAGAAGTAGAAGCTACTGCCAATCAAAAATTTTTAGAAACCTTCCATACAGTAAGAGATAATTTCCAAAAAGTATTCAAATCATTATTCACTGAAGACGATCAGTGCGATTTGATTTTGGAAAACCCTGAAAACTTAGCAGAAACAGGTATTGACGTATTGGCAAAACCTAAAGGGAAACGTCCAACCTCATTAACACAGTTAAGTGGTGGAGAAAGAACTTTGACAGCCACTGCATTACTCTTCGCCATCTACTTGATAAAACCTGCACCATTCTGTATATTAGATGAGGTAGATGCTCCATTAGATGATGCGAATGTGGGCAAATTCAATAACATGATTAGACAGTTTAGTGAAAACTCACAGTTTATAGTTGTAACACACAATAAGACAACGATGAGCACAGTAGATGTAATTTATGGTGTTACCATGCAAGAACCGGGTGTAAGTAAATTAGTGCCGGTTGACTTTAGAAGTCTGGAAAACTAAGACAAGAATTTAATACCAAAAGTTTAAATGTGCAATAGAGATCGAGTTCGGTCTCTATTTTTATGCCTATTCGGGAGAGCTAGTAGTGCGCTGATTATCTCTTTGTTTTTGCCTTCGGCTGAAATCTGATTTTATTTTATGGACAAATGCACTCAAACTGAAATATAATCCACTGCAAAGAAGAAAAGCGGAGAAAATAGCCCAATAATACCAATCAGCCTCTCTGCTGACTTCAAAGATGCAATAAAAAATAACTAAAATACAACCAATTATTGAGGCAAAACCAATCAATAATTTAGTAAAATATTGTTCACGATGGCTGTTGTTGGACATAAGTTTTGTAGCGTTTTGGGTTAATGATTATTGTAAAAATAAATAAAATCGTATTTCGTCAGAATATTTTATACATAAATGAGGATTTTTTGCAATGATTGGTAAATTTTTATATGTTTCTCTCTGACGCTGTGTCATAAAACATCCCGAATATATCAGAGTCTGACAGTTTCTTTGTGATGGCACGGTTCTTAATAAAGTTATACTTGTATCTTTAATAATTAACTATAAAACTCACTGTTTATGGAAACGGAAATATTTACATTAGCCGACTTTGCGCAGGACAATAATTCAAAATTGACTGTTGTTGGAACTTTTGACAGTATTCATGCCCAAAATTTTCCTGCCCAACATCCACTATGTTCTATTGCTTGCCGTTTGCGCTTTTCAGAAAAAGAACTAGGGGAACATGAGTTTAAAATTCGCCTGATTGATTCTAAAGGAAAAGAAATCATAGATCCAGTAGTAGGTAATATAAACATCACCCCGCCTGCGCATAATCAGTTTGCTACTATCAACGTTGTAATCAACTTCAATCAATTAAAGTTTAAGAAGCCGGGCCGTTATTCTTTCGAATTGTATATTGATGGTGATTGGAAAACGGGATTACCTCTTTTTTTGAATCAGACGAAATAATATCAACCTTCTGAAGTTTCTTTAATGCTTTAACGTTTTATTATTACTTAAACTTTTTTAAGGTTTTAGTACAATGTAACTTTGCAGCCCGAAAACTGAAGCTCGTATCCAATTTCAAAGGAGTAGCTATTATAGAATACGCTGTCTTCCCTAATATGTTACTTTTTTGGAGCTCAGATGATTAATAAACGACAGACGAAAAAAAGGAGAATTTATGAAAGAAGTTACAAAGACAAAAATTGTACAACTAAATGAAAACGAGAAGGCTAGACTTACACAAGAAATTAAAGAAACGTTAGCCGAACAAAATCAAACAAACAAAGAATCACATTTCACTGCATTAGATCTATAGAATAGCCAAAGAAACTTTCGCACAGCTAGTTCTATGATGAATAAATGGAATTTGAATTAATCAATTTTTGATTTTAATGAGCAGAAGCATTTGGGCAGTATATAAAGCTCAAATGCTTTTTTGCTTTTTGTCATTCTCCAATACAAAAAGTAAACTTCCAAGTATGAGTGAAATGCCATATCCTCTGAAGGCTGCCTTGTATGCGCCTTCTTCAATATTTGATAACCAATAAGCTGATATTATTCCAGCAGTAATAAGGAAGCTGATCAATCCCCATTTAGTTAATGATGATTTTCTGCTGCAAAACTTCATTCCCAGAAGAAAACTCCAAATTGAAGCAAATACTCCGCCTATACTATAAATAACAAGCAGATACCACAAAGTATAATTTTTAGTAAGCGCTTTAGCAACCACTATATCAATAACGCTAATCAACACAAATACAATGTTGATAATACAAGCAGTGATGATATATGGTTTAAATGCTCGGAGCATAATAATTGGTTGGAAAAAATAAACCCGTTCTTGTTTACAGAACGGGTTTAAATATAGTAAGGGTTAGTTTACATAATATCCATCGCCTTTACAAATGAAGTAGTTTGAAAAGGTAGAATCAATGTGAGCCATGGCCAATGAACATAAACGGCAAAAAGAAATGCAGCAGTGAATGCAAAGAATGCTAGCCACCAAATACCTTTATATTTTTTTGTTTGTTCCATTTGTATAAGTTTTAGCAAAAATAAGGCGAAGTAGTGTAAATAGAAAATTGATTTTTTTCTGAATATGTTATTTCACCACTTGGCTGCTTTCCTATATATTCGTTACCGTTTATAGTTATCTTGCTAAAAAGTACAGTAATAATCAAATGAAATTTCAATTTTTCTTACGCTTTCATACAGAGCAGGGTCAGAGCTTATGGATAACAGGTGCCATTCCGGAGTTGGGTGATCTTAACGCCGCAAAAGCTATTCCTATGAACTATTTTAATGAAGAGCTTTGGCATTTTGAATTGAAATTGCGAAGAAAAGAGATTCATCATAATATAGAATATCGTTATCTCTTGAAAAATAAAGATGGGATAGTGATTCAGGAGTGGGGTAAAGACAGATTGATTACTCCGCCTCCCAAAGAATTAAAAGAAATTATACTTATTGATACATGGAATCATGCAGGCGAATATGAAAACGCTTTTTATACTGATGCCTTTCTTAATGTATTATTTAAGACAAATCAAAAGGGGAAAGCTCAACCTGTTCGTAAAAGTGATACGCATATTTTTAAAGTAAAGGCACCCTTATTAAAAAAGGATGAAGTAGTTTGTATCATCGGTAGTGATGAAAAATTGGGTGAATGGTCTGAGACGCAAGTACATATTTTAAAACATTTGGATAATTGGTGGGTGGGTGCAATGAATTTATCTGGATGCAGTTTTCCTATTGCATATAAATATGGTATTTATAATAAAAAGCAAAAAAAATTTGTCGGATATGAAGATGGAAATAACCGATTGCTCTTTAGTGATGCTTCCAGAAAAAAAATGACCATACTGCACGATGGATTTATACAATTGCCCAATAATACATGGAAAGGAACAGGAGTCGCTATTCCTGTTTTCAGTTTGAGAAGCAAAGATGGTTTTGGCATTGGCGAATTCTCTGATATAAAATTATTGTCTGATTGGGCAAAGAAAACTGAAATAAAGTTGATTCAACTTTTACCAATCAATGATACTTCATCCAGTTTTACCCAAAGCGATTCATATCCATACTCTACCATTTCTTCTTTTGCTTTACACCCTGTTTATATTAATTTGGCGCAAGTAGCAGGGAAAAAATATAAGGAGTCAATCAGTTATTTAGCTAAGCAGCAAAAAGAGTTGAACCTATTGTCAACGGTAGATTATGATAGCGTAATAGAGTGTAAAATGAAAGCTCTCAAAGAATTGTATCAGTTGATGGGGGAGGATTGTTTCAAAACAGAATCGTACAAAACATTTTTTAATGAACATAAAAACTGGTTATTGCCTTATTCAGCGTTTTGCTTATTGAGAGATGAATACAAAACCACTTATTTTCAGTCTTGGGAAAAATATAATAGATATCAAAAAGAAGAAATTGAACAACTATGTAGTGAGACTTCTGCACATTATAAAAATATACGGTTTTATTACTTCGTTCAATATCACTTACATATTCAATTAACGGATGCGGTGGACTATTCGCATAAAAATGGTATCGTTATAAAAGGAGATTTGCCAATAGGTATTTCAACAAATAGTTGTGAAGCTTGGCAGCAACCGGAACTATTCAATACTCAATGGCAAACCGGAGCGCCACCCGATGACTTTACTTCCATTGGCCAAAATTGGGGCTTCCCAACTTACAATTGGCCAAAAATGCAAGAAGATGATTATGCTTGGTGGAAACATAGGTTTAGCAGAATGAGCGATTATTTTGATGCTTATCGTATAGATCATATCCTCGGTTTTTTCAGAATATGGAGCATTCCTGAAGATGCTGTTCAAGGAAATTTGGGAAGATTTATTCCTTGTATTCCAGTTAAAGTAAATGAGTTTGGAGAAAAAGGAATTTGGTTTGACTATCAACGTTTTTGTAAACCCTATATTACCGATGAAGTTTTAGAAGAAATATTTATCAAAAACATACCTGATATTATTGAGCAATATCTTGATGAAAATGATTTTAACGGATATGACTTGAAAGAAGAGTATGCAACACAAAAAAAAGTAGAAGCCTATTTTTCATCTTTGGAACAAAATGAAGATACTGATTTGCTAAAGCAAGGTTTGTTTGATTTAATAGCCAATGTGATTTTATTTGAAGATGATCAAAACCCCGGTGAAGATTTTCATTTTCGTATTGCCATGGATAAAACAACTTCTTTTAAATATTTAATACCGCATGTTCAAAATAATCTAAAAGAGTTATTCAATGATTATTTTTATAGAAGGCAAGATGATTATTGGTTTAAAAACGCAATGAAAAAATTGCCACAATTAAAAGCAGCTACCAACATGTTGGTTTGTGGTGAAGATTTAGGAATGGTTCCTCATTGCGTGCCGGAAGTTATGAAGCAATTGGGCATTTTAAGTCTTGAAGTACAACGAATGCCTAAAAATGAAGGGTTGGAATTTATCTATATGGATAATGTGCCTTATTTATCTGTAGTAACTCCTTCTACACATGATATGAGTACCATTCGTGGGTGGTGGGAAGAAAATTATGAAAAATCACATCGATTTTATAATAAAATCTTAGAACAATCGGGAGACGCTCCGGTGTATTGCGATGCATGGGTAAACAGGGCGATTGTTTTACAACATTTATATTCGCCTGCAATGTGGAGCATATTCCAGCTGCAGGATATATTAGGAATGAGTGAACTGCTACGACGAGAAAATGCTGCAGAAGAGCGAATTAATGATCCTTCAAATAGTAAACAATATTGGAACTTTAGAATGCATTTGCCACTAGAAGATCTGATAGCACAAAAGAAATTCAATGATGAATTAAAAGGCTATATTTTAAATGCCGGTAGATGAGTATTCAATTACAACTTTTTAAAATGATTTTTTTCAAGATTACTGTTTCTTAATTTTGTTTTTATGAAAGTAACTACACATATTCATAGTCTAAAGTTTCGTTATCCTTTTACTATTTCTAAAGGAACTAAAACACATCAAGCAACATTTGTAGTGGAGTTAGAACATTTAGGCGTTAAAGGATATGGCGAAGCATGTGCCATTTCTTATTATAATATACCTGTAGAAAAAATGCAAGAAGATTTGGATGCAAAAAGAGAAATGGTCGAGAAATTCGCTTTCACTGAGCCGGAACGTTATTGGCATTATCTACATCATCTTTTTCCAAATAATAGCTTCTTGGTTTGTGCATTAGATATTGCAGCATGGGATATGTATGGGAAAATAAAGAAAAAGAAACTTTATGAAATGTGGGGAGGTGATATATCTAAGAATCCATTGACGGATTATACTATCGGCATTGATAGTATTGATACAATGGTAGTAAAAATGAAAGAGAAACCATGGCCCATTTATAAAGTAAAAGTAGGAACAGCAGATGATATTGCAATCGTAAAAGCATTGCGTGAAAATACCAATGCAATATTGAGGGTAGATGCCAATGCTGCATGGGATTTAGAGACTGCCCTAAAGCTGATACCTCAACTTAAAGATTTGGGTGTAGAATTTGTGGAACAACCATTGGCAAAAGACAATTGGGATGGAATGAAAATATTGTATCAACAATCATCATTGCCATTATTTGCAGATGAATCTTGCGTGCATGAAGAAGATGTAGATAAATGTAAAGGTTTTTTTCATGGCATCAATATAAAACTCACAAAATGTAGCGGGATTACTCCTGCATTGGAAATGATTGATAATGCAAGAGCTTTAAACTTAAAGATTATGATAGGCTGCATGAATGAGTCCACAATAGGTTCATCCGCTATTGCTCATTTATTACCTTTTATTGACTATGTAGATATGGATGGTCCGTTGTTGTTGCAAGATGACCTCGCTACAGGTATTGAATATGATTTTGGAAAAATATCCTATAGCAATCTTCCCGGGTTGGGTATAGAGTACAAAGGTTTGTTTACAAAATAATGAAAAGTTATAAATTAATAAGTTTAGTTCTTTTGATACTTGGCATTGCCGCTTTTTTAGCAACAAAAATCTACACGAAAGTAAATGCTACAAGTACAGCTCTATTGATAATCTTAATCATGATACCTTGTTTAGTTTTAGAAGGGTTTTTTTATAACCATTTTCTTTAGTTGTAATCCGAAGCTAATTATCATTATACAGGTGATATTGTTGCTAATTTTAATTTACTGGTTTATGGATTATGTATTTTTAAAAGTGTAAAGATTTGGCAATGTATCAAACGTATTGTCAGCTTTAAAAAACTATGTCTAAGCCTTGGTTCGTGTCCTCACGAACCGAAATAAGAATAAAAAATTTTATTTTTTTAAAAGATTTATGGGATGTATTTTGAACCTTGCATTAAATAGCGGGTTCATGGGGAGAGTATGAATTTAATATTCCTCACATTGTTATTCTCTTGAAACATACAATAGAAAAATTTCTCTTTTTTCAATTCGTAAAAACCCGATTTCCTTTTTTTAGTATTTCTTTTTCATTTTTTAGATACTAAAGTTTAATTAACATCGTTTTGGAAAAGTAAATATCCTTTTTTAAAAAAAAATGGAGAGGATTAAACTTTTTATAAATAACCTTGTCTATTAATTTGTCAATTATTTTTTAATATTAAAACACACTTTATGAAAAAATGGTTTTTGCCAATCACGGCTGCCACACTTTGTTTGACAATCGGTTTTACTTCCTGCCAAAAAGATGATAACAATTCTGATACACCCAAAGATACCGCTACAGAAGTTTCGGCAAGTACAGATGATGCCTCCCGTTTTTCAAATGAAATGGACGCTGCATCAAATGACATTAATACTGCATTGGAAGCGAATGTTGGTTTTGCAGGTCGTCCATCAGGCATACAGGGGATAATCTGTGATGCTACAATTACAGTGGATACTACAAGTAATCCAAGAACCATTACCCTAACCTTTAATGGTACACCTTGCCTACCTGGACGTACAAGAACCGGTGTCATTGTCATCTCAATGAATCAAGGCGTAAGGTGGAAAAATGCTGGAGCACAAATAAATGTTGCATTTCAAAATTTCAAAATCACTCGCACATTAGATAATAAAAGTTTAACCTTAAATGGTACACAAACGAATACTAATGTAACCGGAGGGCTTTTGATAAACTTAGCAAGTCTTGGCACTATTACACATACAATAACCAGCAGTAATATGTCTTTGCTTTTTGATAATGGACAAACTCGGAACTGGCAGATAGCAAGACAAAGAACCTTTACTTATAATAACGGAATAGTTGTTTCTGTGACAGGTACACATACTGAAGGTAGCCTCAGTGGTATTGCAGAGTGGGGAACAAATCGCTTTGGTAATAGCTTCACTACAGCTATCACTAATCCATTAGTTTTCCGTCAGGATTGTGATTTCAGACTTACAGCCGGAAGTGTGCAACATAGTACTGCAAATTTCAATGCACTGCTAACATTTGGATTAAATGCATCAGGAAATCCAACGACTTGTCCCAGTGTAGGTAGTACTTATTTCTACAAGTTAGTTTGGACCGGACCTGGAGGAATTAGCCATACAGTTATATTACCTTACTAAGAATTAAATAAATTTTTCAAAAGCCGTCCCATTTATTTTGGACGGCTTTTTTTTCTTAGAAAATCAAGAATCATTTTTAGAAAAACTTATATTGCAATAATTTTATTAAAACAAAATACAAATATGAAATATCATAGATTGTTTTTCTCGATTCTTTTTGCTTTATGTATTTCTTGTAATAATAACAAAGAAAAATCGGGCGGTAATATTGGAAAGATTAAAGATAATTACCTAAACGATGCGTCAACTAATAATACAAATAGTGGGAATCCAAGTGCTAGTAAGTGGACACCCGAAGATGTAGCAGCTTTTTCCAAAGAATGTCGTACGAATTTTTTAAAAGAAAATATTGATGAACAAACTATTAATAAACTATGCCCATGCATCATGGAAAAAATGAGTGCTAAATATGCCACTTATGCCGAACTTGATAAAAATGGAACATCGCAAGAAGGAGAGGAAATTATGAAACAATGTGTCGCAGATTTAGGGCTGGCTGATAATGGTATATCAGGAAACGCTAATCGTTGGTCGCCCGAACAGGAAAGCGATTTTGTAAGAGATTGTAAGACGGAAGCCGCAAAAAATATGGGAACTGAGAAAGCAGGAAGCTATTGCTCCTGTATGCTACAAAAAATTGAAAAAATATACCCCTCTTACGAAGAGGCCAATGATAAAATAGCTAATTTAACTAAAGAACAATTATCAAAAATGGCAGCAGATTGCATCAAATAATATGTAAATAAGATTATTAGAAAGCCTGAGCTATTCCGGGCTTTCTTGTTTTAGGTATTATCCTCACAGTAACTTATTTTTGCCAACCTCAAAAAATGGAAAATATGTCAAGAATTATTGCATTCAGAGAAGCGTTACGTGAAGCTATGAGCGAAGAAATGAGAAGAGACGACAGAGTTTATTTAATGGGAGAAGAAGTAGCAGAATACAATGGTGCTTATAAAGTGAGCCAAGGTATGTTAGCCGAATTTGGCCCCAAAAGAATCATAGATACGCCAATTTCTGAATTAGGTTTTGCGGCAGTTGGTGTAGGTTCGGCTCAAAATGGTCTTCGCCCAATTGTAGAATTTATGACTTGGAATTTTGCAGTTTTAGCATCAGATCAAATTTTAAATACTGCTTCTAAGATGTTGGCAATGAGCGGTGGACAAATATCTTGTCCAATAGTTTTTAGAGGCGGAAATGGCTCTGCCGGTCAGCTTGGAGCACAGCACTCCACAGCTTTTGAAAGTCTTTATGCCAATATTCCGGGTATCAAAGTCGTATCGCCGAGCAATCCATACGATGCAAAAGGATTACTAAAACAAGCTATTCGCTACGAAGAAGATCCGGTGATGTTTATGGAAAGCGAGTTGATGTATGGCGACAAAATGGAAGTTCCTGCTGAAGAATACTATATTGAATTGGGCAAGGCCGATGTGAAAAGAGCCGGCACAGATGTTACCATTGTTTCTTTTAATAAAATGATGAAAGTGGCACTTGGTGCTGCTGAAGAGTTGGAAAAAGAAGGTATCAGTGCAGAAGTTATTGACTTGCGAACCATTCGTCCACTTGACTGGAAAACTGTTTTAGAGAGTGTAAAGAAAACAAACCGATTAGTAATAGTAGAAGAGCAATGGCCTTTTGGTTCGGTTTCTACAGAGCTTACTTATAATATACAAAAAGAAGGATTTGATTATTTAGATGCACCAATACGTCGTATTACTGCAGCAGATGCGCCTTTGCATTACGCAGTAAATCTTGTGGCTGCAGCATTGCCTGATGTGTCCCGTACCGTTAAATTGGTAAAGGAAGTTATGTATCAGGTCAAATAATCAACATTTCATTAGTAATAATACGACCATTAAAATATTTTTTAATATAGATGCATCGAATTGATTCATAAAGTGCATCTTTGTAATGGTTTTTCATAGGATATTGGATTTTAATACGAGGCTGGGTTTCTACCCGGCCTCAATTATTTCTATCCATTCAAAAATCAATTAATTTTACTTCAAAATAAATTTTAATGGCTGATATATTAATCATTGATGATGAAAAGGCAATCCGTAAAACACTAATTGAAATTTTAAGTTTTGAAGGTTATAAAGTGGATGAAGCAGCCGATGGAGATGAAGGTTTAAAGAAGTTTAAAGAACGAGTTTTTGACCTTGTGTTGTGCGATATAAAAATGCCCAAAATAGATGGTATTGAATTTTTGCAAAAAGCCGGTGAAGTAAATCCGGATGTTCCCATTATTATGATTTCAGGGCATGGAAATATTGAAACTGCAGTGGAGGCAGTGAAAAAAGGTGCTTTTGATTTTATTTCCAAACCGCCGGATCTGAACCGTCTTTTAATTACGATTAGAAATGCAATGGATAAGGGCAGATTGGTTACTGAGACCAAAGTGCTCAAAAGAAAGGTAAGTCGAGTTCAGGAAATGATTGGCAATTCTGCTCCGATGAATAAAATCAGAGAAACGATTGAAAAAGTAGCGCCGACTGATGCAAGAATTCTAATAACCGGAGAGAATGGAGTAGGCAAGGAATTAGTAGCCAGATGGATTCACGAAAAAAGTAATCGTGCTAATGGGCCAATTATTGAAGTTAACTGTGCTGCAATCCCAACCGAGTTGATTGAAAGTGAATTATTCGGTCATGAAAAGGGTTCATTCACATCCGCAGTAAAGCAACGAATCGGAAAATTTGAATCAGCAAATGGTGGAACTCTTTTTTTAGACGAAATAGGTGATATGAGTGCCAGTGCACAGGCAAAAGTATTACGAGCATTACAGGAAGGAAAAATAACCAGAGTAGGAGGTGAGAAGGATATCAATGTGGATGTAAGAGTAATAGCAGCTACGAATAAAGATTTGTTGAAAGAAGTGGAAGAAAAAAATTTTCGTTTAGACCTTTATCACCGATTAAGTGTTATTTTAATTCACGTTCCATCGTTGAATGAAAGGAGAGATGATATCCCACTTTTGGTAGATAAGTTTCTCACCGACATTTGCGCTGATTATGGTATTGTGGTAAAGCCGATTGGAAATGATGCAATGAAACTATTGCAGCAATATAGCTGGACAGGAAATATAAGAGAATTGCGAAATGTAGTAGAAAGATTGGTCATTTTATCCGGCAAAGAAATTACAGCAGAAGATATAAAAAGCTATGTCATGCCCAATAATAATTCCTGAACATCTAAGATTACCAACATTTCATAACCTTTAGCATTAAGTTTACGAATTTTAATGCCACTTAGGCAGATTTTATCAATACATTTGCCCTTTACTAAAATTTCGATTCATGCCAGTTTCTCAATTCATTATAGTTTATTTAATAGGAACACTTATTGTGCTATTACCTGCTCCGGGCTTTGCCAAATTATTTACTGTAGCCGGTGAAAAATCATGGAAAGCCTATATTCCTTTTTACAACACATGGGTAATGCAAGAACTAACAGGCCGGCCCAAACATTGGGTTTTTTGGCAAGCAATTCCGGTTGTTGGCTGGTTCATCAGCCCGGGTATATTTATTGAATTTGCAAAAGTTTTTGGAAAGTTTGGATTAGGACAGCATACGATGGCTTCATTATTGGCACCGATTTATTTTCCTTATTTAGCCTACAAAGAAAACCCTAAGTACATAGGCCATGAAGCCGTAAAGAAACATAAAAAGAAGAGCTGGAGAGAGTGGGTGGATGCAGCAATCTTTGCAGTAGTAGCTGCAACACTGATCAGAACATTCGTTTTTGAAGCATATACAATTCCAACCGGCTCAATGGAGAAAACTTTATTGATTAAAGATTTTCTTTTTGTAAGTAAACTAAGTTATGGACCTCGCATCCCCAATACACCTTTATCATTTCCATTTGTTCATAATTATATGCCGATTGGCAATGGAAAATCCTATTCAGAACTAATCGAACTTCCATATACTCGTTGGTTTGCTTCACCTGTAAAAAGGGGTGATGCAGTAGTCTTTAATTTTCCGGAAGGAGATACCGTAATTCATAAAGCAGGTTTCGAATCGGCTGTGCCTTGGTATGAGTTGAAAAATAAGAGTAAATGGGGACCACCGTTTGACAATGTTTTCTATGATGCGGGAGGTGGTAATTATCGCTCAATACGTGCTGCTGAGATTTTAAATAACCCTGAAGAGTTTCCTGTTGTCGTTCATCCGGTTGATAAAACGGATAACTATATAAAACGATGTGTCGCTATTGCCGGTGATACATTGGAAATTAAAGATGGTGATGTATATATCAATGGAGTGAAAGAAGCAACTCCACCTTTTTCGCAAATCAAATATGCGGTTACATTTAAGGGTACTGTTATAGATTTGGAAGACATAAAAGATAAATATAATCTTAAAGATGATGATATCAATCGTATTGCAGGTAATACATATAGTATCAGATTGACTTTTGGAGGTCTTGAAAAAATGAAAAAAGATGATATTATTGTAACAGCAGTACCTGATTTAGAAACTCCTGCAGATGTTTATCAGAACCCAATCAATATCGGTAAAGTTGTTTTCCCTTATGATACTTTGGCTGCACATAAGTGGACGAGAGATTATTACGGAAAAATCTGGATACCCAAAAAAGGCGAAACGTTAACACTAACTGAAGAGAACTATTCTATTTATCAACGTGCCATCAGAACTTATGAGCACAATGATTTTTATATGCAGAATGGAAAATTTATTTTGAATGGCAAAGAAGCAACACAATACACGTTTAAAATGAATTACTTTTGGATGATGGGCGATAACCGTCATGAATCGCAAGACTGTCGTTTTTGGGGCTTCGTTCCCGAAGATAGAATAGTTGGTAAAGCTTCAATGATATGGTTCAGTTGGGATGGAGGCCCAAGATGGAATCGCTTCTTCCGTTTTGTAAAATAAACTATCTTTAGCTATGGATAAAAAGAAGTATGAATTCGCTTACGAAGTGTATGATGATATACATCAGCTAAAAAATGAAGATGCACATTTGTTGAAAGAGGCAAGACTTGTTACTGCGAATGCTTATGCACCTTACTCAAATTTTCATGTAGCAGCCGTTGCGCTATTGGAAGACGGCCAAATAGTTCCGGGTACGAATCAAGAAAATGCATCTTACCCTGTAGGCACTTGTGCAGAGCGTGTTTTGTTAGGTATCTTAGCCGCACTGCATCCTAATGTTCCCATAAAAAGTATGGCAATCAGTTACAATAGCACTGAAATAAAAAGTGATCATCCGATTTCTCCTTGTGGTATGTGTCGTCAGGCATTGCTCGAATATGAAGCAAGAGTCAATCACCCGATTCGTTTAATTTTAGGTGGAATGGAAGGGAAAGTAATTGTGATAGATACGGCCAAACAGTTATTACCTTTTGCATTTACCAGCAATGAATTGAAATAGCTCCTCATATACTGTTGCTATAGTTGTTAAAAACCTTTTTTGCTGAAACCACCTTCACTATGTTGATTTCCAAAACTGACTGATAGGCGATTAAATTTATTTTAGTAAATTGTTTTTCTTTAGAAAATATTATTCTTCAATAAAATGAGCAAAGAAAAGGAAAGACTGAATTTGCCTGGCTGGAAAAAATGGGGTTCTTATGTTTCCGATAGGCAGTGGGGAACAGTGCGAGAAGATTACAGTGCCAATGGTGACGCATGGAATTTTACCACGCATGAAATGGCAAGAAGCAAAGCATGGCGATGGGGCGAAGAAGCTATTGCCGGTATCTGTGATGCTAATCAGTTATTGTGTTTTGGATTAGCAGTTTGGAATAAAAGGGATAGGATTATCAAAGAACGTTTTTTCGGTTTGAATAATCAAGAAGGCAATCACGGAGAAGATGTAAAAGAGGTTTATTATTATTTAGATGCAACACCGACACATTCTTACATGAAGATGTTGTATAAATATCCGCAGCAGGAATTTCCTTACGACTGGTTGCTGGAAGAAAATAAAAAACGAAGTAGAACAGAAGATGAATTTGAATTAGAAGACACAGGGATATTTGATGAAAATAAATACTTTGACATTTTTGTTGAATATGCCAAAGTGGATACAGATGATATGCTCATTTCAATAAAAGTTTGCAATAGACATACAGAAGCAGCGGCATTAAATATTTTACCTACAATTTGGTTTCGCAATACATGGGCTTGGGGAAGAAAAGATTATAAGCCCAACTTATCGTCTGTATCAAAAGGAAGGATTAAAGTAGATCATACTCGATTATCAACACAGTTTTTTTATTATGAAACAGGTGATGCTTTGTTTTGTGAAAATGAAACAAACTTTCAGAAATTATATAATTCATCTCCAACTACTGCTTACCCAAAAGATGGTATCAACGATTATTTATTGCACGCCCATCAAAGTGTCAATCCTCAATTAAGCGGAACAAAGGCTGCGATAAATATTGATACGATCATTCCCGGTGCTACTGAAGTTATTTTCAAATTCAGACTGAGCGATAAGCAAATAGAAAAACCTTTTGAAGATTTTGATTCAATATTCACTAAGCGAATAGATGAAGCAGATGAATTTTATAACACAATCCAACAGAACATAACTGATGCAGAAGAAAAAGCCATACAAAGACAGGCATTGGCCGGAATGCTTTGGAATAAACAGTTTTATTATTATCACGTTGAAAAATGGTTAGAAGGTGATCCTGCATTTCCTGTACCGCCTGATGAACGATGGGAAGGTCGGAATGCTACGTGGACACATCTAACCAATACTGATATTATTTCAATACCTGATAAGTGGGAGTTCCCTTGGTATGCTGCATGGGATTTATCATTTCATTGCGTAACACTTGCATTAGTTGATCCTGATTTTGCAAAGCAACAATTATTGATGTTTACCAGAGAATGGTATATGAACCCGAATGGTGCTTTGCCTGCTTATGAATGGGCTTTCTCTGATGTAAATCCTCCGGTGCATGCGGGCGGTGCATATCGAGTATTCAGAATAGATGCAGCAATTAATGGGAAAAAAGATTATTTATTTCTCGAAGAAATATTTCAAAAACTACTCATCAATTTTACTTGGTGGGTAAATCGTAAAGATGCTGAGTCAAAAAACATTTTTGAAGGTGGATTTTTAGGTCTTGATAACATCAGCATTTTTGATAGGAGTAATCCGATGCCCGGTAATGCAGTGATGGAACAAGCAGACGGCACAAGTTGGATGGCAATGTATGCACTGAATATGCTGCACATTTCTCTTGAATTGGCAACATATAATAAAGCCTATACCGGCATGACTACAAAATTTTTCGAACACTTCATGTACATTGCCGGCGCTATGGCAAGCATGGGCCAAGAGAACAATGGATTGTGGGATGATGAAGATGAATTCTTTTACGATCAAGTGCGACTTCCGGATAATTCAGTATTTAAAGTAAAACTAAAAAGCCTTGTAGGGCTAATTCCACTTTTTGCTGTAGAAGTAATTACGAAGCAAACATTGGAAAACAATCCGGAGTTTGCACAAAGAATGAACTGGTTTTTAAAACACAGGCCGGATTTAGCAGCATTAGTTTCTAGATGGTATGAAGGTGGAGCCGAAGATAAACATCTGTTAAGTTTACTCAGAGGCCACCGTATGAAAAGAATTTTAAGTCACATGTTAGACGAAACAGAATTCTTGAGTGATTATGGTGTGCGTTCTCTTTCCAGAAGATATGAACATACGCCATACAATATCAGTTGGACAAATTCAGAAGGTGCTATATATTATGTGCCGGGCGAAAGTGATAGCGGTATGTACGGCGGCAATTCAAATTGGCGTGGACCAATCTGGATGCAAATGAATTTTTTAATCATTGAAAGCCTGCGTAAGTTTCATTTTTTCTATACAGATGATTTTAAAATTGAATATCCAACCGCTTCCGGAAATTTTATCTCTTTGAAACAAACCGGAACAGAATTGGCAAACCGATTGTTGAATATTTTTAAAAAGGATAAAGAAGGATTGCGGCCGCTATATGGGAATAACAAAAAATTACAAACTGATCCCAATTTCAATCAATACTATCAATTTCATGAATATTTTCATGGCAATACAGGAAAGGGTTTAGGTGCTTCACACCAAACAGGCTGGACCGGGTTGATTGCAAATCTGATAGCGATGAAGAATAATGACATCGCTTAGTTGTTTACTTCTAATGGTTTCAATTTTATTTCATTCTTTTGAGTGAAGAATGATAAATAGGTCGTAGTTGCTATGGACAATAGGAGATAAGCTGTAGCAATAATTTTAATGTTTGCAGCCCATTGGCTTGCGCCAAACCAGTCTTGCTGTTCATAAATAAACCATAGGCCAAGGGCACAACGAATAGTTTCCCATACAATTGCATAACGATTACGATCCATTAATTCTGTCAGTGCATATACAGTTAAAAAAACAAATGCTCCATACCAGTAAATGTAATAAGGATTCAAACTGTTTATGTAAGCTATCTTACCAAACAAATAACTGATAACAATGAGCAAGACAGAAAGCTGAAACCAACACCATATATTTAAAAAAGGTGTAGTAGGAGTGTTGTATTTTTCAAAATGATAAACGTTTTCAATTTTAGCAATAGGATATTTTTCAGCAACATCAGCAGGGCGATAGCCGGTAGGCTTAAACCAAAGTGTGAATTTATCTTTCCAATTATTGGTGCGCCAAGCATCTTTAATCATCAGGCATAAGTGTTGAAAATTGATTTTTATAGGATTCCATGTACCTGCCGGACGGCTAATGCCATATACCGGAGGCACATTAGGTAACTCTTCCTGAAATGTGCCAAATAGTTTATCCCACACAATAAATATTTGAGAAAGATTTTTATCAATATACTCAGGATTTACTGCATGATGTACTCGGTGGTGGCTCGGTGTAACTAAGATTTTTTCCAGAAAACCTAATTTATTGATATGCCTTGTATGATACCAGAACTGTGCAAAGAGTTGGATAGGAGCTACTATTTTAATTACATCATAAGGAATACCCAATAATGCAGCTGGCAATAATAAAATAGTAAATAAATTGAAAAATGCAGAAATACTTTGTCGCAATGCACAAGCCAAATTAAATTCTTCGCTGCTATGATGAATCACGTGAATGTTCCAAAATAAATTAATCTGATGATTCCATCGGTGTACCCAATATCCGTTAAAATCAATAATGATAAACGTGATAATATATACTGCAATTGTATTTTGAATATGTATGAATGCCAAATTTTTCAGCATAAAAGGGTAAATGCCAATTGCAATAGCAAGCCCTAAAACATCTTTGGTAACATTGGTAATGCCGCTTGTCAAGCTGCTGATCATATCCATATTACGAACCGTGTCGAAGCCTTTATGCCAGCCATACCATTTTTCAAATAATACTAAGATTAAAAAAGCCGGCATGGCAATGAGTAATATATGACCGTAGAGTTCCATTGGATGTAAAATTACAGTTTTTGAAATAGTAATTTTAAGGATATTTAATTGTGTAATTGCTACGGTTTAATTAATAGTTAATCACTCGATATCTTTAACATAAATAGAGTAGTATATTTTTGATACGCACTACGAATTTATATTTCTGTATATTATTCCCAGATTTCACCAGTGCCATTACATTTTGTGCAAGTCCATGTAGATACTGTTTTTGACCATGCATGATATTCTTCAGAGACTCTCTTTCCTATCCCTTTACAATCCGGACATTTTAAAGTTTTTGCAGGGCGGTAGGGATAAGCGGTCAAGTCAATTGCACTGACATAAGCCTTACTTCTCTCTATTGGCCCTTGTAATGTAAACAACCTTTTTTCTTTATTATATTCAGTAACTAAATATGTTGTTTTTTCTTTCATATTCCTATAGTGGCTTCCGACTATTTGATTAGCTTCTATTTCTCTTTTTTTCTCAGCTAAGACATATAAAGAATCATTGATTTTATTTCGGGTAGATGTATAATCTCGCAACCAATCTTCATCGTAGGTTGAAATAAGTAAATCATTATTTAAGGCAGATTGTATAATCTGGTATCTGTATTCTCCGGAAACAGAGCTGTTGGTTCGGATTACAGTTGTTTTACCTGTTTTATCAATCTCAAGATCGTTATTTACACGGGCTCTTCCATATTTTTTAAATGAGGTGGCTTTCAAATATTGCGGCGGAATGATGACTTCATTGGTGATATAGCTCAAATATCCGTATTTACCGTTTTGACTTATCATACACATTCCATATTGACATCCTGATATTTTATCAAATTGAAATGGAAGTAGTTCCTTACCGGAAGCATCCACTATACCATACTTATTATTTTTTGCGGCTACAAACTTATCGTTTGAGTTGGGCGATGATAACTCGCTATATTCAAATGGTAAAACATTTCTTCCAATCGTATCCAAAACGCCCCAATTGCCTTTCTCATCTTTTGCTAATATATATTTATTCGTAAAATGAGCAGTAATAAATCTTGCAGGGATTACCAACTTCAGATTGTAATCTAAAAATCCTATAAAGTTTTTATCCTTTACCTGCAATAGCCCATTTTTAAAAGAAGTGTCAATAAAAGTGTATTGCATCGGTAGCAGTTCTTTTTTATTCTGGTCGACAATACCTTTCTTATAGCTTTCATTCTCCACAATACTCCATCCATTGATAAACGGATATATATGAGCATAACCGACTTTGGCTGATAGAGTGCCTTTCAGATCATAATATACAATATTACTTCCCGTATATACTTCATATTCGTTTCCTTTTTTAGTTATATCACCGAATTCGACCGGAAGAATTAGTGCTCCATACTTATTTAAGAGCCCGATCTGATTCATTCTTTTTCCTCCATCCTTAATTAAAACAATTGCATCATTTCCTGCTGCTTCGCCATTACAATTTGGATGGCTTTTCCGACTTATATCAGAATTATGTTTCCCTGCTAAATCATCTCCGCTAATAAAAATGTCTAAGTAAATCGCAGGTACTTTTTCTTCGCCTGTTTTCAGGTCAATCAACCCCCATCCTCCATTTGCCTCGGAGAATCTGATGAAATTATTGAATAACACATAAAATTTGTCTAAGTCATATTTTGGCTCCGTCAATACGGTATTGCCCTTTTTAATACCAAAGAGTGCATATTTCTTTTCCAGCAGATTAGCATTTGCTCTGTAAAAAAACAAATCAGACCCCGGTTGTAATTGCCATGTATCAATGATTTTGCTTTTTTCATAAGAACTGGAGTTTAATCTGGCCTTGGTATAAGTTATTTTTCTTTCCTGAGCTTTTAAATTAACTGCAAGAAAAATGATTATCAGAACAGATAAAAATCTTTTCATAATGATTTAGATTATTGAAGTAGTTATTACAATTTTGTAAAATTGCTGTGCAAAACAACTGTTGATAAAGTTAAAAATTAATTTTCAGAAATATTATTTATCAAAGTATTTTTTTCCAGAGTATGCAAGAACAGTTAAATTAGCGTTACAGATGTTTTACTTTGCATACATTACTTACTAATTGTATGAACTATTTATGAAACATATCTTCCATTGTATTGATGCACACACCTGTGGCAATCCGGTTCGTTTGGTAAAAGAAGGTGGTCCTTCCTTAGCAGGAACTAACATGAGTGAAAAGAGACAGCACTTTCTCAAAGAGTTTGACTGGATTCGCAAAGGCCTGATGTTTGAGCCGCGAGGACATGATATGATGAGCGGCAGTATTTTGTATCCACCACATAATGCGGATAATGATGTTGCTGTTTTGTTTATTGAAACAAGTGGTTGTTTGCCTATGTGTGGACACGGAACAATTGGAACCGTTACCATTGCTATTGAAGAAGGTTTGATCCAGTCCATGAAAGAAGGTATAATAAGAATGGAAGCACCCGCAGGACTTGTGCTGATAGAATATCAATCATCAATGAAGAATGAAAAGTTGAAAGTAGATTCAGTTAAGCTCACCAATGTTCCTTCATTTCTTCATTCCACAGAGCTAATTGCTGATTGCCCTGAATTAGGTGAGTTGGTTATTGATGTTTCTTACGGCGGAAATTTTTATGCAATTGTAGATGTTCAAAAAAACTTCAAAGGATTGGAACATTATAGTGCTGATAAATTAATTTCTTGGGCAAGAGCATTGCGAAAAAATATCAATGAAAAATATGAGTTTGTTCATCCCGAAGATGAAACCATTTGCGGTTGCTCACATATCTTATGGACGGGCAAAGTATTGGATAAAACTTCAACTGCAAGAAATGCTGTTTTTTATGGCGACAAAGCGATTGATCGTTCGCCTTGCGGCACAGGTACGAGTGCGAGAATGGCACAATGGTATGCCAAAGGGAAATTAAAAAAGGGTGATGAATTTATTCACGAAAGTATTATCGGTAGTAAATTTATCGGAAGAGTAGAAGAGGAGTTAACTTTAAGCGGTAAGCCGGCAATAAGACCAAGTGTTGAAGGTTGGGCAAAAATTTATGGATATAATACGATTTGGATTGATAAAGAAGATGATCCTTACGCGTATGGTTTTCAGGTTTTATAACAAATAAAAAATATTGAATGAAAGCAATAGTTGTTGGCGGCGGTATTATTGGGTTAAGCTCCGCTTTTTATTTGAATCAATCTGGATGGGATGTAACAGTATTAGAAAAAGGAGATTTTTCAGATAATTGTTCTTATGGAAATGCCGGTTACATCTGCCCTAGCCATTTTATTCCATTGGCCACGCCCGGCGCCGTTAAAAACGGATTGAAATGGATGTGGAATTCAAAAAGCCCTTTTTACGTGCAGCCGAGATTAGACTGGAATTTAATTAGTTGGGGTTTGAAGTTTATGAAATCTGCCAATAAAAAGAAAGTAGATGCAGCAGCTATACCACTTCGCGATATTGCATTACTTAGTCAGCAACTATATGAAAGTTGGTTACAAATTCCGGGGTTTAATTTTGCTTATGAACACAAAGGTATTTTTGAAATTTTTCAAACAGATGAAGGCGCAGAACATGCACATCATACTTGCGATAAGGCAAAAGAAATTGGATTGAATGATACCTGCATTATTTCGTTAGAAGAGTTAAAAAAATTAGAGCCACATACTAATATCAATGCAAAAGGCGCATTATGGTTTAAATGTGATGCACATTGCTATCCCAATAAATTGATGCAACAATTGATAGCTCATTTAAAAGCTAATGGTGTAAAACTAATTAGTAATGCAGCGGTAATCGGTTTTGAAAAAACAAATGAACGTATTTCAAAAGTGAAAACTAATATTGAAACGTATGAAGCAGATGAAATAGTTATTGCTACAGGCTCTTGGGGAAGAGAAACTACAAAGATGCTTGGTATAAACCTTCCGCTGATGCCCGGTAGAGGATATTCCATTACATTAGAGGATGCTCCTTATAAAATAGAGCGCCCTGCAGTGTTAGTAGAAGGAAGAGTAGCCTTAACGCCGATGGATGGAAAAAAAATTCGCTTCGGAGGTACCATGGAAATCACCTCTCATAAAACACCACCGCGTATGAATCGGGTTCAAGGAATTTTAGATGCAGTAAAAAGATTTTATCCTGATTTTGATATTCCATTTCCTGCCAAAGAAAAAATATGGTATGGATATCGCCCTTGCTCTGCTGACGGACTACCGTATATTGGCAGATTAAATCAATTAAAAAATGTAACGGTTGCTACCGGACATTCAATGCTGGGACTAAGTTTGGGTGCCGGAACAGGAAAATTGGTTGAAGAATTAGTAAGCCGCAAACAAACGCGTATGGATATCACACCTTTTGCAGTAGAGCGATTTTCTTAATTCCGGAATATTGTCTGCATACATTTTATTCATTCAGTATTGTGCCGTATTTTTATAGCTGTTATGGATTGTACAGCTACTCATTTGCCATATAGAGAAACAAAGCATTTCAGTAAAATCATATTGGATTATATTGATCAGGCGGAATCAATAAGGCCATTTTATCATTTATTTCCCTCCATTCAAGAAATACAGAAATCAATAGAACAAAGAAAACAATTCGCTACTGACCGCAAAACTTTAGTAGCTGAATTAAAAAAACAATATCAAAATATTACTACTGATAGTTCTGTGCAGAAAAATATAGATGCATTATTATCTGAAGACACATTTACTATTACAACAGCACATCAGACGAATCTTTTTACAGGACCACTATATTTTATTTATAAAATAGCGCATGTTATAAAACTTGCTCAGACATTAAAAGCAGAATTTCCTACTCAACATTTCGTTCCTGTTTTTTATATTGGCTCAGAAGATGCCGACTTGGATGAATTAAATCATATTTGGGTAGGTGGAGAGCAATATGTTTGGAATACGAAACAAAAAGGTGCAGTGGGGAGAATGAAATCGGATAAAGAATTGATTAAATTAATTGACCATTTAAGCGGGCAATTAAATATACTGCCTTACGGAATTGAAATTATCCAAAAATTAAAAGAGTTTTATAAAGAAGGAAATTCCATTCAGGATGCAATATTTTATTTAGTCAATTATTTATTTGCTGAATATGGCCTTGTCGTTCTTTTGCCGGATAATGCAGCACTTAAACATTCTATGGCTTCTGTTTTTGAAGATGATATGTTTCAGCATACCGCATCAAAGATTGTAGGAGCAACTGCAACACAGCTTATAGATGCAGGGTATAAAGAGCAGGCACATACAAGAGCAATAAATCTGTTTTATTTGAAAGATAATATTCGTGAGCGAATAGAACGAAAAGAAGATTTATTTTACGTGGTTAATACAGATATTGTATTTGATATATCAAGTTTGCAAGCGGAACTTAAAAACCATCCTGAACGATTTAGTCCGAATGTTATTTTGCGTGGCCTTTATCAAGAAACAATTTTGCCTAATATAATTTTTGTAGGTGGTGGAGGCGAGATGGCTTATTGGTTACAATTGAAATCTTTGTTTAAATCTTATAAAGTCCCTTTCCCTGTATTGACACTACGCAATTCATTTTTATTTATTGAACAAAAATGGTTGAAGAAGATTGCACATTTAGATCTTACACCGGTTGATTTCTTTAATAGTGAAACAGATTTATTAAATAGAAAAATTAAATTAGAATCCAATAAAGAATTAAGTGTACAGAAGACAATAACTGCATTAACAAAAAGCTATAATGATTTGCGCAAACAAGCTACAGATATTGATAAAAGTATAGAGAGGCATGTAGAAGCATTAAAGGTACAAGCCATTTCTCGTGTTACGGAATTAGAGAAAAAAATGTTGCGAGCCGAAAAAAGAAAATATACTGATCTTCAAAATCAAATCAATAAAATATACACGCATCTTTTCCCGAATAACGGATTGCAAGAACGAAAAGATAATCTGTTGTATTATTATGCCAAATGGGGGAGGAGTTTTATTGGTACAGTAATAAAAAATTCTAATTCTATAGAACCGGATTTTACGATACTAATGGAGCATGGATAGCAAGTGGACTCAATCAAATTGATTATTCCATCCTTGAGATTTAATATTTTTCACTTTATCCAATACTTCATCATTCATTGAAGTTTTGTAGGCAATTAATTTTTCAGAAACATTTTCATCAAAAGTGCCAATAATTTCTGCAGCCAATATTCCAGCATTCTTTGCAGCATTTAATGCAACAGTAGCAACCGGTACACCATTGGGCATTTGTAAAATGGAAAGCACCGAATCCCAACCATCAATCGAATTAGAAGATTTAATGGGAACTCCAATTACCGGAGTTGTCGTTAGTGATGCTACCATACCCGGAAGATGTGCTGCGCCACCTGCACCGGCAATGATTACTTTTAAGCCTCTTTCTTTGGCAGTTTGGGCATATTCAACCATTCTATTAGGCGTTCTGTGTGCAGAAATAATAGTCAATTCAAAAGGAATATCAAAACTCTTTAATACTTCAGCTGCATTTTGCATTATTGGCAAATCACTATCGCTGCCCATTATAATTCCTACCTGTGGTTTCATATTCTATATTTTTTCAAAAGTAAGATGAAAACAGATAATATTTATTTCAATAAATCACCCTTTAATCTTAACAACTCAGTTTCAGCAACCTTTGTGTTGTATCGTGCAGTAATCAGTCTTGTATATGCATCTTGAAGGCTCTTTTCAGCTTCTTTTAATTGAATTAAAGTCGTAGAATTTAATTTATAAACTTGAAATACAATATCAACATTTTCTTTTGCCAACAGAATATTTTCTTCTTCGAGTGCAAGTCCCTGTTTTTGTTGTTCATATTCCAAAAAAGCATTCGTTATAGCCAGTGCAAGTTTTTCTTTCTGACTTTCTAATGCAAGTTCTTGATAACGGATATTCAATTGAACCTGCTGTATTTGTCTTTTGTTATTATATCCGTTAAAAATTGGAATGTTTGCTGTAAGGCCAAAATTTGGCCCTCTATTTTGACTTAATAAAGGCAAAGCAGGATTGAGTGCAACATTGTTATTATTGCGACTAAAATTGTAAGCTGAATTGAAAGTAACAGTAGGCCATTTTTCTGCCATTCTTTCTTTTAAAGTATATTTTGCAATATCAATACCTTTTTTTGCAAGTAATAAACCCGGATTTGTATTCTCGATACCGTTTTGAATATCTTCTAATATAATATTTGGATTGATGGGTATGGAGTCAGCAACATCAAATTTGGGAGGTGCTTTTATGTTCATCAATACTATGAGTTGTTCTTTTAGTTGACGCATAGTAGTTTCCTGATCCAATTGTAATGAACGTTGTGCATTATTGTCAATCTTTGCTTGAAGTACATCAGGTTTAGCACCCACTCCAATATCGAGTTTGTATTGTGCTAGTTTTGCTCTTTCTGCACTCAACGCCATTTGACCTTCAATGGCTTTGATCAGTTGCTTTTGACGCACAATGCTGTAATAAGTATTTATTACTGCAGCAATAGTATTGATGATTTGATTTTTAATTTCTAATGTGCCGAAATTTATTAGTTCACCGGCTTTATCTCTGGTGGTAAACATTTTTAACCCGTCAAACAACGTCCATGAAAGAGAAACTGAGGCAGATTGATTATTCGTTTTTACTTTACCTTCTCGGCTAGTACTATTTGAAAATTTCTGATTTTGTGTATTACCCGTCCAAGTGGTTCCAAGGCTTGCATTCAGCTTTGGATAAAAGAGCATATTTCGATACGAATAATCCAGTGCAGCAACTGCAGAATCATTTTTGGATAATTGAATATCATAATTATGATTTAAAGCAGTAGCGATTGCTTCTTCCAAAGTAATTATTTGCTGTGCATGTGTTGTTACAGTAATTAAAGTACAGCAAAATATCATTAAACATTTCTTCATTTCTAATTCATTTGTCTTAAAGTCTGAGTGTTATTTCTTTTCTTTATTTATTTTTCGGTATCTATGTTTGAAAGATTGTTACTCTGATGTATATATTTATCCACCTCATTCTTTTTCTTTTTGCCCGACATAAATGAATACATTGCCGGTATTACAAATAATGTAAGTACTAATGAAAATGCGATACCTCCGACAATTACAATTCCTAAAGGGATACGGCTGGTGGCCGCTGCGCCAAGTGAAAGTGCAATAGGTAAGGCGCCTAATCCCATCGCCATACTCGTCATTAAAATGGGGCGGAACCTTTGTGCCGCAGCAAATACAACCGCTTCAGATTTTTTCATGCCGTTCATTCTGCTTTGATTGGCAAACTCCACAATCAAAATTCCATTTTTGGTAACCAGACCAATCAACATAATCATTCCGATTTGTGAGAAGATATTCAGTGTTTGCCCAAAAATCCAAAGCGATAATAGTGCACCGGCCAATGCTAATGGTACGGTAAACATAATGATTAACGGATCTACAAAACTTTCAAACTGTGCAGCAAGAATTAAAAAAATTAAACCCAATGCTAATAAAAATGCAAAGCTGATATTGCTGGAACTTTCTGCAAAATCTCTTGATGAGCCGGAAAGAGATGTAGCAAAGCTTTCGTCCAACATTTTATCGGTTATTCTTTCCATTTCCTTAATTCCATCACCAATAGTAAACCCTGGTTGTAATCCTGCAGATATCGTTGCAGATTTATACCGATTGAAGTGATAAATAGTGGGAGGTGTATTGGATTCATAGGTAGTAACCAAGTTGTCCAAACTAATCATATCACCGTTTTTATTCCGTACAAATAATATTTTCAAATCATTTGGATCGTCTCTGTCTTTTCTTGCTACTTGGCCCATCACCTGATACTGTTTTCCATCTTTTGTGAAATAGCCTAAACGGCGATTGCTATACGCCAATTGCAATGTTTGAGAAATATCACTTACGGATACGCCTAATTCTGCAGCTTTTAAGCGGTCGATCTCTACTCTTAACTCAGGTTTATTAAACTTCAAATCTACATCTGCATTCATGAGTATCGAACTTTTTCTCACTTCTTCCAAAATTTTTGGAAGAATAGCCGTAAGCTTATCAAAGTTGTTATTTTGAATTACAAAAGAAACCGGTTGCCCACCTCGTCTGTTTACCGCAATAGTTTGTTCTTCTATTGCAAACACTCTTCCTTCATTAAACTTTGGAAGATTGCGATTGATCATTGCAACAATATCTTTTTGTGAACGCTTTCTTTCTTGAGGAGGAATTAAAGTAGATCGTACAAATCCGGTATTCGCATTACCGGAGCCGGTAAATCCGGGAGAGGTAACACTTAAAACCATTTCATGTTCAGGAACTGAATCCAGTACAAAATTCGTAACACGCAAAACAAATTTGTCCATTGCATCATAAGAAGTGCCTTCGGGAGCTGTCAATTGTAACCTAAACTGACTTCTATCTTCCATCGGCGCAAGCTCTGATTTTAGATTACCTCCAATATAAATTATGGAAATACCACAAAGGATAATAATTAGAAATGCTACCCAACGAATATTCATAAATCGGCGTAGCGCAGCTTCATAACTATTTTCCATCCAACGAAAGAATGGTTCTGTTTTATTGTAAAACCAAGAATGTTTGTGCACATCTTTTTTGGTAAGCTTTACGTTTAAAACAGTGGTAAGTGTAAGTGAAACAAATGCTGAAATGAGTACAGCACCCGCAACCACAATACCAAATTCGCGGAATAGACGCCCTACAAATCCTTGTAAGAATATAATAGGAAGAAATACAACGGCCAAGGTGATAGAAGTAGCAATAACTGCAAAGTAAATTTCTTTGGAGCCTTCTACTGCCGCTTGGTATTTATTCATGCCTTTCTCCATCTTCTTAAAGATGTTCTCCGTTACTACAATACCATCATCAACCACCAGTCCTGTTGCCAATACAATGGCCAGCAATGAAAGAATGTTAATGGTGAATCCCATTAAATACATAATGAAAAATGCACCAATCAATGAAACAGGCACATCTATTAAAGGACGTATGGCGGTGATCCACTCTCTGAAAAATCCGTAAATAATCATTACTACAAGTAGAAACGCTATCATTAATGTTTCTTCTACTTCCAATATTGAATTTTTGATAAATTTTGTTTGATCCAATGCAATATTAATCTTGATATCGGAGGGTACATCTTTTTTTATCTGATCTAAGCGCTTAAAAAATTCATCAGAGATAGAAACATAGTTAGAGCCCGGCTGAGGAACAAGTGCCAATGCAATCATTGGGATTCCATTACCTCGCAAAATGGATTCTTCATTTTCTGGCCCTAAAACTGCTTCTCCAATATCACGGATACGTACATCTGCTCCATTTACATTTTTTATACTCAGATTATTAAAATCATCTTCTGTTTGTAATCTGCCAAATGTTCTTACGGTCAATTCGGTTGTGTTGCCTGAAATTTTTCCTGAAGGCAATTCAATATTTTCTTTAAGCAAGGCTGTCTGCACATCTGAAGAAGTAACATTCATTGCAATCAGCTTTGCAGGATCAATCCAGATACGCATTGCATATCTTTTCTCACCCCAAATTTGTACACTACTTACACCCGGAATGGTTTGCAATCTTTCAACCAATACATTGTTGGCATATTCCGTTACTTGCAATGGATTTCTTGTATCACTTTGCACGGTCATAGACAAAATTGCATCAGAGCTGGCATCTGCTTTTGACACAACAGGTGGCGCATCCAAATCAGATGGAAGTGAACGAACGGCTTGTGAAACTTTATCTCGAACATCATTGGCAGCTGCTTCCAAGTCAATACCTAAATCAAATTCAACATTGATATTGCTTGTTCCATTACTACTGCTTGATGTTATATTCTTAATACCGGCTATTCCGTTAATAGATTTTTCTAACGGTTCTGTAATCTGCGTTTCTATAATATCTGCATTTGCACCAGGGTAGGAGGTACGTACACTGATATTGGGCGGATCGATAGCGGGATAGTCGCGAACACCTAAAAATTTAAAGCCGATAACACCAAATACTACAATGATGATGTTCATCACTATGGCCAAGACCGGTCTTTTTAAACTCAATTCTGATATTGTCATATTGCCAAGTTCAGCTTAGTATGTTAAAATTAATGTTGTTTTACGGCCTCCGGCTTTACTTCGTTTTGAGGCACATCACTTATGCTTTTACCATTAATAACCTTTCCAATTTTAATTGCAGCATTTGGGCGAACACTCAATAATCCTGTAACTACCACTGTATCGCCGGCATGTACACCATCCAGAATTTGTATTCTTGCAGAATCACGAATACCTGTGTTGACATCCGCAAATATTGCAGTACCACCTTTATACAAAATAACCTGCTTGCCTCGTGCTTGTGGAAGTATTGCTTCAGATGGAATCAATAATGCATTAGGATCCGGATCAAAACTTAATTGCACTTTGGCAAAGGCTCCGGGTATTAAAGCAGCATCTTTGCCAATTACAATAGCTCTTACTTTCAAGCTGCGTGTATTTTCTGTAATATTGGATTCAGTAGCTGACACTTTTGCTCCAAATTGTTTTTTTGAACCTTCTATAGTGAATGTAATCAACTGTCCCAATTTTATTTGTCCAAAATATTTTTCAGGAATCGTAAAATCAATTTTTAATTGATCTATTTGATTGATCACAGCTATTACGTTGGCAGGGGATACATAAGCACCGAGACTGATATCTCTTAACCCAAGTTTCCCGCTGAATGGAGCACGAACTACTGTTTTTGAAATACTGGTTTGAATGATACCAATATCAGCTTTCAAACTGTTTACTTGAAGTAAACTGATATCATAATCCTGCTGGCTAATACCTTGAATTTTTAATAACTGAGCCTGACGTTCTTCAGTTTTTTCTGCCAACGCCAATTGTATTTTTAATTTGTTTAATTGTGCTTGCAAGTCGCCATCATATAGCTTGGCAAGAACTGTTCCTTTGCCAACAAATCTTCCTTCGGCTACATTCAGTTGAATAATTCTTCCTGAAACTTCTGGGTGTATATCTGTAGCTTCATTGGCAACAAGGCTTCCCGGCACATCAATATTATCTTGAAATGCTTCGGGTATTACAATATATCCATTGACTTGGATTGGGCCTGATCTTGCACCGGCAGGCGGAGCTGCGGGCTTGTCTTCCTTCTTTTTGGTACTACAGGAATTCAGAATGATAAATGTAAAAATTAATATAAAACTAGTAACTCTCATGCGGTTGTTTGTATGATGAAAAAAGTGCTTAAAGGTAATTATTTTTCAACAGCTATTAGACGCAAAAAATTGCAGAAGCCTGCATTATTCAGGTGCAAGATTATCAGTGGCAAAAAGATAGGATAGGAGGTACTTACGTTCTAGAGATCAATATAGATTTTACCTTATTTGATTGATGCAACAGTTCCTGTCGCTCATTGCTGATAATGGTAACATGTCCCATTTTTCTACCGGGCTTTGTAATTTTTTTTCCGTAAAGATGAACAAAAGCATTTTCAATTGATAGCACCTGATCTAACCCTGCATATTGCACGGGGCCTGCATGACCTTCACTTCCAATAATATTTACCATAATGGATGGAATAATTGCCTCAGTATTGCCTAGCGGATAACCCAACATAATTCGCCACAGCATATCAAACTGAGAACTATAGTGTGCTTCTATGGTATGATGACCGCTATTATGTACTCGAGGCGCTGTTTCATTCACCAAAACATTTCCATTTTTATCAATAAACATTTCTACTGCAAATATTCCGGGCGATTTAAAATTGCGTGTTACAGCGAGTGCTATTGCTTCTACTTTCCACAATGTTTTTATATATAAATCGGCAGGGCAAAGTTGAAAATCAAGCAAGTTTAAAATTGGATCAAATAACATTTCAACAGGCGGATATAAAGCAGTTTCTCCTTTCTCATTGATGGCTACCATTTGAGCAATCTCTTTTCTAATGTCCACCATTTTTTCCAAAACAGAAGGAGCATTAAACCCTTTCTCTATCTCATTTTTATTTTTTAAAATTTGTACACCTTTTCCATCGTATCCACCTTCACCGATTTTATGAACAGCTGGGAGAAAATTTTCATTTAGTTGTAATTCGCTGATGTTTTGAGTTATTACAAAATCAGCTGTTGGTATCTGATGCTGCAAATAATATTGTTTTTGCAGCACTTTATTTTTAATGGTTCTTAAAACATCAGGATGAGGATAGATTTTCACACCTTCTGATTGCAACTTTTCCAATGCTTCAATATTTACATTTTCAATTTCAATAGTGAGGGCATTTAATTGCTTTCCAAATTGATAAACTGCTTCAAAATTTTGAATATCACCTTTGATAAAATGATGGCAAAGATGTGCAGCAGGACATTCTTCGTCGTTTTCCAATACAAAAGTTTCAACGGGGTAATTTGCTGCTGCTTGTAAAAGCATTCTTCCTAATTGACCGCCACCTAATATTCCAATTTTAAGCATAATGCAAAGATAAATATTGTAGCTTCTGTTTTGAAGTTGAGAGAAATAATTAAATTTGTATAATGCTACCTGATTATCCACATAAGTTATTTATGGACGAACGTTGCAAGTTCAGTCTGCTGATGGAAACATTAGCTGTTCACTATTTCTAAGAAGTATCTGTCGCTTCAACTATTTTTTTCAATCACCCTTTTTTCTAATAAATAAATTTTATGAGTACAGAAACATTAAATAAAACTGCCCACACCTCAACAACTGATTTTTTACCATTACAAGGTACCGACTATGTTGAGTTTTATGTGGGCAATGCAAAACAAGCCGCACATTTTTACAAAACCGCTTTCGGATTTCAAAGTGTTGCTTATTCAGGCCCCGAAACAGGCGTGAAGGATAGAGTGAGTTATGTAGTAAGACAAAATAAACTGACTTTTGTATTGACGACACCTTTACGAGGCAAGAATATGATTGCGGATCATATTTACAAACATGGAGATGGCGTAAAAGTTTTGGCACTAAGGGTAGATGATGCCAGAAGTGCTTATCAAGAAACAACAACGAGAGGTGGCAAATCCTACATGGAGCCAACTGTTTTGAAAGATGAATTTGGTGAGGTAGTACTGAGTGGTATTCATACTTATGGCGAAACAGTGCATGTCTTTGTAGAAAGAAAAAATTATAGCGGTGCTTTTATGCCCGGGTTTAAAAAATGGGAAAGTCATTATAATCCTGTTGATACGGGTTTATTGTATGTGGATCATTGTGTGGGCAACGTGGGTTGGAATCAAATGAACCCTTGGGTAAAATTTTATGAAGACGTAATGGGCTTTAAAAATATTTTATCTTTTGATGATAATGATATTTCTACTGAATATTCAGCATTGATGAGTAAAGTGATGAGTAATGGAAACGGCTATGTGAAGTTCCCGATTAATGAACCTGCAGAAGGCAAAAAGAAAAGTCAGGTGGAAGAGTATCTTGATTTCTATGATGGCGAAGGTTGTCAGCACGTAGCATTAGCTACAGCCGATATTGTAAAAACAGTAACGGCTTTACGTGATAGAGGAGTTGAGTTTTTGCGTGTACCTTCCAGCTATTATGACGATTTATTAGATCGTGTTGGACATATTGATGAAGATCTTGAACCATTGAAAGAATTGGGCATCTTGGTAGATAAAGATGATGAAGGTTATTTATTGCAATTATTCAGCAAACCAATTCAGGATAGGCCAACACTTTTCTTTGAAATCATTCAGCGAAAAGGTGCAAAAAGTTTTGGAAAAGGAAACTTTAAGGCCCTCTTCGAAGCATTGGAACGTGAGCAAGATGCAAGAGGAAATTTATAATTCGTTTGTGTAAAAAAGTAAGTGCCCGAAATATTTACATAGTAAATCAGTTTCGGGCATTTTAATGCTCATTTTAAAGCTATGCTAAAAATATATTGATTCATTAATATTTAGTCTTATCAACATATCTTTATAAATATTTTAATGAGAAGTTGAGCATAAAATATAAATTGTAGCGTTGTTTTAAGAATCCATTATGATGAAAAATATTTTAATCCTTACAAGTTTCCTTTTTTTGTCTGCCTCTATCTATGCACAACCTGTTTTAAAAGGCGGAGCAAACTCTTACTCATTTATTAATTATCAAAAGTCATTTCCACGCCCTTCGGATGCGATGAAGCGTAAGTTGGATACACTGCAAAAACAATTTTCTGCAGCCGGTTTAAAATGGCCAGCTAAATATATTTATATCCGTTCTTTTAAGTTTGATGCACAATTGGAGGTTTGGGTGAAAGACGAAATATCGCAGCCGTTTAAATTATTTAAAACATACCGAGTTTGTGCTTTAGCCGGCACACTGGGTCCTAAGAGAATGGAAGGCGACTATCAAGTACCCGAGGGCTTTTATTATATCAATGTATTTAATCCACAGAGTAATTATTATCTTTCACTCGGATTAAATTATCCAAACTTATCCGATAAAATACTGAGCGATTCGCTACGTCCCGGTAGTGAAATTTATATTCATGGAAGTTGTGTTACTGTTGGCTGTATTCCGATTACCGATCAGCAAATAGACGAATTATACATTTTGGCCAGTTATGCTAAAGATCAAGGACAGGATTTTATTCCCGTTCATGTTTTCCCTATCAGATATAACAAAGCAACAAGTGTTCAATATTTAGAATCGTTGACCAAAGATGATAAGGGGTTAAAAAAATTTGCAGGTCAGTTGGAAGGCGCTTATGATTATTTTGAGAAATACAAACAACTACCCGTGGTTATGATTGGCCCGAAAGGTGAATATTTAATTAATGATGTGCCTGAAAAAAAAATAAAAGAAGAAGTAGTACTTGAAAAAAAGACAAGGCCGAAACGAAATATTGTACAACATAAAGTGCGTAATAATATAATACCCGAAGAATTCACACATCAATGGCCGGTGTATGGCAATGCAACTAATGATTTACAGCAATACATAACAAAATTGGGTAAAGAACTTGAACCTTATCTACCTGACGGAATTACCAAAGCATATCTTCAGGTAGAATTTATTATCGATAAAGATGGCGAACCGGTAAATTTTAAAGTATTGAAAGGTACTAAAGATGAAGACCTGATAGACGAATTAATTACTCGCATGGAAAAAATGGGCAAATGGAAGCCTGCTACATTAAATGAAAAGCCCGTAGCTAAAAAAATGATTCAGACTGTAGTAGTAGAATAAATAATTAGCGCATCAACACCTGAATGGTTTCCTGTGTTTGTTGTTTTAATATAATGTTTTTTTTCTCAGTTAATTTTTTAAAGAGGTCATTCGTATAATGACGAATAGTTAGTAAAGACAATCCTTTTTCAATATGCACATCCAAATTTTCAGATGCGGTTGATGCTAATTTATCAATCTTCTCTTTGATGTCATCAAATACACCAACAAAACTGATGGCTCCGTTTTGTGTAAGGTTAGGTTTTAAATGTAGTTGTTCAAATAAGTGGTAAAGATGGCCAATATGCTGTTCGCCAATAAAAGAAAAATCTTTAGAATTAGCTTCAATCATTACTTGATTTTCTTTAAGCACAATAATTGAAGGTAAAGAACGAACTATTTGATTGTGAATGATTGTTCCGGGTAGAGTAGGGTTGATGAAACTCTTAACATACAAAGGGATATTTTTATTTTGAAGCGGCTTAATTGTCTTTGGGTGAATGACCTGTGCGCCATAGTAAGCCATTTCAATCACTTCTTTATAATTCAACTCAGGAATAGAAATTGCTTCCGGAAATTGTTTGGGGTCTGCATTCATTACACTTTCCACATCTTTCCAGATTGTTTGAGTTTCGGCATCCAGCATATTAGCAAATACGGCTGCGGTGTAATCGCTTCCTTCTCTACCCAGCGTTGTGCTTTCATTCTCATCTGTAGCGCCAATAAAACCTTGTGTTATTACAATATCAAACTTGTTAAATAGAGGAATTATTTCGGCTTTTATTCTTGCTAAAGTAAAATCCCAATCAACTGATGCATCACGAAAATTATCATCTGTTCTAATAATATCCCGCACGTCAACCCATTTATTAATTATTTTTTTTTCAATGAGGTAATGGCTAATGATACAGGTAGAAAATAATTCGCCAGCACATACGATTTGATCGTAGTAATAATCGTAGCTCTTAATAGGTTTATCATGCAAGAGCCATTCAATCTCTGTAAAAAAATCGTTTAATTGCTGAGCACAACGCTCATAGTTTTCCGAAAATAATTCTTTCGCCGTTCCCAGATGTTGTTCTTTGATTGCATTAAATAATGAAAGTGCTTCTTCGTTCTTATGGTTAAAAAAAGCAGTAACTACTTTTTCCAATGCATTGGTCATTTTGCCCATTGCAGAGATTACAACTAAGATTTTCTCCTGTTTGTATTGCGCTAAAATATCGGCAAGATTTTTAATTCGCTCAACACTGTTTACGGAAGCTCCGCCAAATTTGAATACCCTCATTTTCTGTAGCAATGATGCTTATTTTCGGAATGCAAAAATCGGGATAAAATTTATATCGTAACTTTAAAAAGGATAATATTATTCAGGACTGAGTTCAATAAAAAGAAGTGTAACTTATTTAGTCATATTAAAATATTTTAATTTACTTGAAAACTTAGAACGTTCCCGCTTTGCCTTATTTTTGTTTAACCTAAATCAATAAGCTATGGCGGTTAATCGGAAAGTGCAAACATTGGATGAATTTACCATTCAGCAGTTACGAGATGTGCCCAATGCTACCGGCGAGTTATCACACCTATTGCGTAACATTGGCCTTGCTGCCAAAAGAGTAAATACGGAGGTGAATAAAGCTGGATTAGTGGATATTCTTGGCGATGTGGGCACTGTGAATGTACAGGGTGAAGAAGTTAAAAAATTGGATGTGTTTGCCAATGAACAGTTCACCGGTGTACTCAGTCACGGTATTGCATGTGCGGGCATTGCGAGTGAGGAGTTGGATGATTATGTACCGTTTGACGATGTGAAGAGTAACAATTCAAAATACGTATGTGTGTTTGACCCGCTGGATGGTAGTAGCAATATTGATGTGAACGTTTCTATTGGAACAATCTTTGGTGTGTATAAAAGGAAAACACCGATAGGAACTGTTGTAACTAAAGAAGATTTTCTGCAAGCAGGAAATAAACAAGTGGCGGCAGGATATATTGTTTACGGTTCATCTACGATGCTCGTGTATGCTACAAGGAGAGGAGTACAAGGATTTACTTTAGACCCATCTATCGGCGAATGGACGCTAAGTCATCCGGATATAAAATGCCCCGAGAAAGGAAAAATTTATTCTGTGAATCACGGAAATTTTTTTCAGTATGAAGAAAAAGTGAGAAACTATATTAACGAATGTCAGCATAAAACAAAAGCGAATGGCGGTCCATACACACAAAGATACATTGGTAGTATGGTGAGTGATGTGCATCGCAATCTGATTAAAGGCGGCATATTTATGTATCCGGGCACAACGGATAAGCCAAATGGAAAACTCAGACTGTTGTATGAATGTAATCCGTTTGCATTCATCATGTCGGTTGCCGGCGGCAGAGCTACTAATGGTAAAACACGTATTTTGGATATTGAGCCGACAGAACTGCATCAAAGAACACCTTTGTATATAGGTAGTAAATTAATGATGGATGAACTGGAAACATATTTGAATGCATAATCTATTTTTTTAAAAGGAATTTTATATGAGTCAACCCATTATTTCGGTTAAAGATCTTGTAAAAAATTATGGTAATTTTCAAGCTGTAAAAGGAATTTCTTTTGATGTAAATGAAGGAGAAATATTTGGTTTGCTGGGGCCGAATGGTGCAGGCAAATCAACCACATTAGAAATTATAGAAACGCTACGCAACAAAACAAGTGGAACTGTAATAGTAGATGGGTTAAATTTAGATAAAGATCCAAATGAGATTAAAAAAATAATTGGAGTTCAGTTGCAGAGCAGTGGTTATTATCCCGGGTTAAACTTAGTACAATTGATAGAACTGTTTTGCGGTTTGTATAATCGCAAGGTAGATCCGATGGAGCTATTGGAAACAGTAAACCTGAAAGAGAAGGCAAAAGCAAAAGTGAAGGAGTTGAGTGGCGGACAGAAGCAACGATTTTCGGTAGCTACCACACTGATCAATAACCCAAGAGTGATATTTTTGGATGAACCAACTACCGGCTTAGATCCTCAGGCAAGAAGAAGTCTTTGGGAGCTGATAAAAAATATCAGAGCAAAAGGCACAACGGTAATCATCACCACACACTATATGGATGAAGCAGAATACCTCTGCGACAGAGTAGCGATTATAGATTCAGGAAAAATTATAGCATTAGATACACCCGATAAATTAATTGATAATCTTGTAGCATCAGGGTTTGAACGACCGAAACAAGTAAAATTAGCCAACTTGGAAGATGTATTCATTAACCTTACAGGTCATACTTTAAGAGAAGAATAATTATGAGCATACAAAATAAATTAAAAGAGTTTATGAACGGAAAAATTGAAATGCAAAAATCTGCGGGAGCAGCTTTTATGACAGAGAATATTAGTAAGCCCGGCGTGAAAGAATTACCAGGCGGTATTCAATACGAAATAATCAAAGAAGGCACGGGTGCTATGCCGTTGGTAACTGAAAGTGTGAAAGCACATTACAAAGGGACTTTATTGGATGGGAAAGAATTTGACAACTCATTCAAACGTGGTCAGCCATTTACTGCACCACTACGTGCTTTAATCAAAGGTTGGCAGGTGGCATTGCCGATGATGAAAGAAGGCAGTCATTGGCGCTTATGGATTCCATCAGATTTGGCTTATGGCGATAGAGGAGCAGGAAGCGATATACCAGGCGGTGCTACTTTGGTATTTGAAGTGGAATTGTTGGAAGTGGTAAAATAAAGTTTACTACTATAATATTTTATTTTATGAAATGGAAAGTGCTTACTTCAGAATATCTTTTTAACGATCGCTGGTTCAAAGTAAGAAAGGAAAAGTGCGAAACACCTTCTGGGAAAATTATAGATCCATATTATGTATATGATTTCTCAACTTGGGTGGCAGCATTAGCATTGACAAAAGATGGTAAAGCTGTGATGGTAAAGCAATATCGTCATGCTTATGGTGAAATAGGTATTGAAATTCCGGGAGGCTGTGTGGATGATACGGATAAGAATAATGAAGCAGCTATTATCAGAGAGTTGTTGGAAGAGACCGGATACCAATTTTCTACTTTTGAATACTTAGGGAAAATTTCGCCCAACACTTCTACAAATAGTAATGTATTGCACATGTATCTGGCTCAAGGCGGGAAAAAGGTTTCCGATCAGCACCTTGATCCTGGTGAAGAAATTGAAATCGTATTGATGTCAATAGATGAGTTAAAACAATTACTTCGGGAAAATAAAATCATTCAAGCCATGCACGTAAGTTGTATTTTGTACGCATTGGAAAGACTGGGAGCGTTGAAGTATTAGATTTTTTTCGCAAGTAATGCTTCGTCAATTTCTCCTACTAAAAAAATACTTCCGCAGATTACAATTAAGTCATCGGATGATGCATTAGAACGAGCAACATTGATCGCAAGGTTTACATTTTCAAATGTTTTCCCTTTTAAATTAAAAGATTCTGCTTTGGATTCTAATTCGTTTTCGTGCATTGCACGAGGAATAGCTGCTTTGGTGAAATAATAGTGAGCAGATTGTGGAAGCAGACGAAGAACAGCATCAATGTCTTTGTCTTTCACCATTCCTAATACTATATGCAGGCTTTTATACTCTGTTATTTCAATTTGTTCTAATAGTTGCCGCATCCCATCTTCATTATGCGCCACGTCAGCAACAATCAAAGGCGAATGATGTAATGTTTCCCAACGGCCATGAAGTCCTGTTATCTTTTTACAATGATTGATTCCATTATGTAAAGCTTCGTCTGAAATTTTCCATCCTTTATGTCTTAACTGTGTAATCGATTCTAAAACAGTTAATATATTTTTTGTTTGATAAATACCGGTAAGGTCGAGATGAACAATTTTATGCTCGTTGTTTGTGAGATGTGCGACTTCAATCATCAACTCATTCTGCTTCCATTCCCAATTCACCGATTGCCATTTATGAGAAGCGATAGATAGTGGTGCATTTTTCTCTTCAGCAATTTTTGTGAATGCAGGTTCAGTTTCTTTGGTTACTTCACCAATTACCACAGGTGTATTATTTTTTATGATACCTGCTTTTTCTTGAGCAATTTGCTCAAGAGTATTACCTAATATACTGACATGATCTAAACCAATATTAGTAATGATAGATAACTCAGGTAAAATAATGTTTGTACTGTCTAATCTGCCACCGAGTCCTGTTTCCACAATAGCAATATCTACTTTTTGAACTGCAAAATATCGAAAAGCCATAGCTACTGTTATTTCAAAAAAACTCGGCTCTATTTTTTCTATTTGATCTTTAATTTTTTTAGTGAAGTCAATAACAAATGCTTCACTCACCATTTCACCATTCACTTTTATACGCTCTCTGAAATCTTTTAAGTGCGGCGAAGTATAAAGACCGGTTTTGTATCCGGCTTGTTGAAAAATAGATGCCAATAAATGACTTACAGAGCCTTTACCATTAGTACCGGCGATGTGAATACATTTAAAGTTATTCTGAGGATTATCCAACGTATTTAATAATGCAATAGTGTTAGTTAAATCTTTCTTGTAAGCGGCTGCCCCTTGGCGACTAAACATCGGCAATTTGGTAAATAAGAAATCTATAGTTTCAAAATAATTCATTGTATGCAAAAATAAGAAAGGGTGTCAGGAAAATTCACTGACACCCTAATCTTCCGTCCGTATTAAAAAAATTAATCCACTTTAAAATTAAATTGAACTGTTACCATTGATTCGTGATCGCTTTTGTCAAATTTTATATTTTGCAGATAGCGTACAATAGCATCTTTATAGGCAGTACTGCTGCTGGAAGATCCTTTTGCAATACTTATAAACTTTCCAATTCCATCAGGTGACACACTAATATTTGCATAAATCATAGCTTTGGGTAAATCGCCATCAAAAGAGTAATAACGTACAATTTTACGGTCGCCGCTGGAAACTTTAGGGCCTGAGCCTCCGCCTGTACCACTTCCATTTCCGCCACCAATACCACTTCCATTTCCGCCACCTACACCGCTACCATTACCAACACCTACACCACTTCCTTTACCGCCACTTTTTTCAAAATCATCTGCTGAGCCACCACCTTTTCCTGTACCGGAAGTTGTTTTGCCCATTACGGTTTTAGGAGCTGGAGGGGCAGGGTTAGTTTCAACAGGCTTAGGTGTAGTTTTTACAGTGGAAGAAGTGACCACTTTTTTTGCATCATTTTTTACCACCGCAACCTTGGGTATGGCAGGGCTTTCCTTTGTAGTTTCATTTTCATCTACCACAGATTTTGAAGCCTCGGGCAGTCCTGGAGGAGCTGGCGCATGAGGAGCAATACCCGGACTCCCTGCTGCGTGTACAATGTTACCGCCACCACCGCCGCCGTCGGCCAATGTTTCAGGTTCGTCAGGTATATTGAGTTCAATTTCAATAACTGACTCAGGAGCTCTTTCTATAAAAACTGGTATTTTCCATTTTACTAAGAACATAGAAAGAAGCATAAATCCTATAAAGCCTAAAGTAATCATACCGGCTTCGGATTTTCTCTTTCTTTCTTCATGGGTAATCGCCATTGTGTAATAATTGTTCATACAAATTTATATTTTGGTGTTCGTATGTGAAAGTATTTATTCTTCACATCTGTTAGTAACGATTCAAACACCGTGCAACTTGCATAAACTTGTATTTAAAAAATGTTAATGTTAACAGTTTGTTGACGTATAGGAGATTTGAACCATTAAGAAGTTAAGGGTATTAAGTTTTTATCTTAATGCCTTAATGGTTATTTTTTTTGAACCATTATGAAGTTAAGGATATTAAGTTTTTTTCTTAATGTGACTTAATGCCTTACTGGTTATTTTTTCTATTCTGGTAGTTTTCTGAAATATTCGTTTACAAATGGTTTTAGGCTTTTTGTTATATTATCTGTGAAAAAATTTATTAAGAGACCTTGTGGTTTTTTTAATAGTTTCATATATGTTAGTAATTGCGCATCATGTACTGGTAGAGTGTTCTCAATTGCTTTTAACTCTACGATTACACAATCATTTACTAATAAATCTAAGCGCAAATCAACATCCATTTCAATATTTTCATATTGTACAGGTACGATCATTTGCTGTATCACATTAAATCCGTTTAATTCAAGCTCATATTTTAGACACTTTTCATATACGCTTTCTAATAATCCGGGGCCAAGTACTTTGTGTACCTTAATTGCTAATCCGGTAATTTCATACGAAAGTTGTGTGACATATTTTTTTGTTAACATAGCCAAAATTTTAATATTATGAAAAGTAGAGAATTTAATTGAATAATTAATGATGTTACGGATTTTAAGTCTTTCTCTTAATGTATCTTAATTCCTTAATGATTATTTTTCTTAAACTATTAAGAAGTTAAGAATATTAAGGCTTTCTCTTAATGTAACTTAATGCCTTAATGGTTATTTTTTTTGAAACCATTAAGAAGTTAAGAATTTTAAGGCTTACTCTTAATGTAACTTAATGCTTTAATGGTTATTTTTTTTGAACCATTAAGAAGTTAAGAATATTAAGGCTTTTTCTTAATGTAACTTAATGCTTTAATAGTTATTTTTTTTGAACTATTAAGAAGTTAAGAATATTAAGGCTTTTTCTTAATGTAACTTAAT